>CAYONP010000033.1:0-29092 GCA_964405335.1 uncultured Fimbriimonadaceae bacterium | reverse complement strand
CCCCGCCGGGGCCGCCCACGAGGTGGGGGACAGACGGGGCGCACACCCCGCCTGGCCCACCACCCACCAATGTATACGAAAAGCAAACGCCTATGGGGACCTGACCCCTGGCTTGACGCGTGGCTAGCGGCGCGGCACACTCGACGCGAGGTGGAGCAGGCCGATGGTCGTTACCGGGTATCAGCTCAAGCGCGCGCTGCGCGATGCCGACCGGCGGCGGGCGTTGGTGTCGAGCCAGTGGGACGACAGCCTGTGGGCCTTTCCCGGCGAGGAGAAGCCCGAGCCGACCGAGCTGCTGGCCGCCATCGAGGCGGCCGAGGAGGCTATCGCCCGGCTGCAGGCGGCCCAGGCGCGGTACAACCTGGCGGTGCAGGTGACGGTCAAGCTCGAGACGGGACCCGAGACGATGTCGATGCTTGAGGCGGTCAAGCGCATCGGCGGGGTGAACCGGCTCGAGTCGATGACCCAAAAGGCGGCCAAGTCGCAGGACGGTGGCTACTACTACGGCGTGCAGCGCTCGCGCAGCCTGGAAGAGGAGCACGCCGAGCGGCGGCTCGAGCTCGACGCCGCGGCGGCTTTGTACAAGCGGTACGCGCACCAGGCCGACGCCTATCGCGAAGCGATCGCCGTCGGCAACGCGACCGAACTCGAGCTCGAAGGCTTGGACCCCGAGCTCCTCGAGTGAGGGGTTCAGGGCGGTGCCTGTCGGCTCTCTGACGAGGGGTGTACATCCTTCACTACAAGGACGGGAGTGGCAACCCGACTGCCGGTGCAATGACGGTATGGTCACCAGGCTCAAGCCGTCGAAGGGCAAGCATGGGCGAGCCGACCCGACTGGTGCATCTCGTGGCTGATCGACAGGCACTCGTGTTCGGGGCCGGCGCCGGCCCCGTCTGAAGGTCGCCCGGCCGCCGGCGCGAAAGCGCCGGCGGCCGGGAACCAGCGATGTCCAACGCCTCCGACGCCCCCTGGGGCGGCCGCTTCTCCAGCGCCATGGACGGCGCGATGTTGGCCTACACCCAGAGCCTCGCCGTCGACGCACGCATGGTCGCCGAGGACATCGCCGGCAGCCAGGCCCACGCGCTGATGCTCGGCGCCGTCGGACTGCTCACACGAGACGAGCTGCGGGTTGTTCTGAGCTGGCTCGAGCAGGCGCGGATCGCCTGGGAAGAGGACACCTTCGAGCTGCGCACCGAGCTCGAAGATGTGCACATGAACGTCGAGCGGTACCTGATCGACGGCGCCGGGCCCGACTACGGCGGCAAGCTGCACACCGCCCGCAGCCGCAACGACCAGGTGCTGTGCGACTGCCGGCTCTACCTCCGCCGCCGACTGCTCGAACTCGAGGCCGCCCTGCACGGCCTGGCCCGCACCATGCTCGAGCTGGCCGGCGAGCACCTGGCCACGGTCATGCCGGGCTACACCCACAGCCAGCACGCCCAGCCGATCAGCTTCGGTTACTGGGCCAGTGCCCACGTCAGCGTTTGGTGCCGCGACCTGCGCCGGCTGGCGGCCGCCTTCGAGGTGGTCAACCAGAACCCGCTCGGCGCCTGTGCGCTGGCCGGCACCGACCTGCCCATCGACCGCGCGCTGACCGCCGAGCTGCTCGGCTTCGACAGCGTGCAGGAGCACGCGCTCGACGTCACCTCGAGCCGCGACTTTCTCGCCGAGGCGCTGGCGGCCGTCGCGCTGGGCATGGTCCACCTCAGCCGCCTGGCCGAGGAGCTGGTGCTCTGGAGCACGCACGAGTACCGGCTGATCGAGCTCGACGACTCCTTCACCAGCGGCTCGTCGATCATGCCGCAGAAGAAGAACCCCGACTGCGCCGAGCTGACGCGCGGCAAGGCGGCCCGGGTGATTGGCTCATTGACCGCGCTGCTGACCACCCTCAAGTCGCTGCCGATGGGCTACAGCCGCGACCTGCAGGAGGACAAGCCGCCGATCTTCGACGCCTGCGACCAGTACCTCGGCGCCATCGTCACGTTGACCGGCGCGGTGGCGACCATGCGCCTCGACCGCGCCCGGATGCGCGAGCTGGTCGAGGCCAACTTCGCCGTCGCCACGCAACTGGCCAACTGGCTGGTCGCCGAGCACGGCCTGCCGTTCCGCCGCGCGCACGAGCTGACCGGCCGGCTGGTCGGCGCACTGGTCGCCGAGGGCGCCAACCTGACCGCGCATGGCCGCGTCGTTGCGCTGCTCACGGCCGAGGGCATCGCGGCCGAGGCTGAGACACTGGCCGACGTGCTCGACCCGCTGGCCGGCCTGGCCCGGCAGGCGAGTTTCGGCGGCCCGGCCCCGGCGGTGATGCAGGGGACGATGGAGCGACTGGACGCGGCGCTGGCGAAACTCGAGGCCGACCTGCGCGAGCGCGCCGAGGCCGAAGAGGCGGCCCTGCTGCGCCTTCGCGACGCCGTCGCCGCCGCCCTTGCGGACGACCCGCCGGCCGACGAGCCGGAGCCAGAACTCGAGCCGGCGATCGACCTCCCGCCACCCGAGCACTTCGAGCGGCCGGCGCCCGAGGAGGCCTGATGGCCAAGCCCACCGACATCCGCCTGGTCGAGCTGACCGGCTTCACCAGTGAGAGCCCGTTCCGCACGCCGCTCAAGTTCGGCGGCAATGTCGTCGAGTTCTCGCTCAACCTGCACGTCACCGCCGTGGTCGAGACGCGCGACGGCCGGCGTGGCGAGGGCGAGGGGATGATGCCGGCCGGCAGCGTCTGGGGCTTCCCCAGCCGGGTGGTGCCGGCCGAGCAGGCCGCCGCCGCCGGGCTCGAGCTGTTCTGGCGCGCACTCGCCGCGACCGCGGAGTACGGCGGCTTCGCGCATCCGCTCGACCTCGCGCTCGAGTCCGAACCGGTCTGGCTCGACCTGGCCGCCGAGGTCAGCCGCGAGCACGGCCTGGCCGAGCCGATCCCGAAGCTCTTCGCCCTGGTCGAGACCAGCCCCATCGACGCGGCCATCCACGACGCTTACGGCAAGGCGCTGGGGCTCAACGTCTACGACACCTACGGCGCCGAGCACCTCGACCGCGACCTGGCGGCCTATCTCGGCGCCGGCTTCGAGGGCGCTTACCTCGACGCCTCTACCGCCCGCGCGCCGAAGCCGACGTTGCCGCTCTATCACCTCGTCGGCGCGCTCGATCCGCTGACCGCCGGCGACGTCGGCGAGCCGATCGGCGACGGCCTGCCCGAGCACCTGCAGGAGTGGATCGCGTTCGACGACCTGACCCACCTGAAGATCAAGCTCAACGGCGACGACGTGGTCTGGGACGCCGAGCGGGTTGCCGCGGTCGAAGCGGCCGCCGGCGAGGCGATGGCGAAGCTCGGTCGTGACACTTGGAGCTACTCCCTCGACTTCAACGAGCGGTGCCAGAACGTCGACTACATCCTGACCTTCCTGCGCCTGGTCGAGGAACGGGCGCCGGCGGCGTTCGGCCGCGTGGCCTATCTCGAGCAGCCGACGGCGCGCGATCTGGCGGCGCATCCCGAGAACGTGATGCACGCCGCGGCGGCGATCAAGCCGGTGGTGATCGACGAGTCGCTGATCGACCGCGAGAGCTACGACCTGGCCCGCGCCCAGGGCTACAGCGGCGTGGCGCTGAAGACCTGCAAGGGGCAGAGCAACGCTCTGCTGACCGCCGCCCTGGCTCAGCGCGACGGGCTCTTCCTCTGTGTCCAGGACCTGACCTGCCCCGGTGCGGCGTTCCTCCACTCGGCCGGCCTGGCGGCGCGCATTCCCGCGGTGACCGCCGTCGAGGGCAACGCCCGGCAGTACTGCCCAGGCTCGAACGAGGCCTGGGCGACGCGTTACCCGGCGACCTTCAAGCCCCGCGGCGGGTTGATCGACACGAGCGTCCTGACGCGGCCGGGGTTGGGGCATTGAGCAAGCCGGCCGGTCGGCGGCGACTCGCGCGCGGGTTCTCGACGCGTCGGCACAACGCGCCGGCGCACCGCCAGCGGCGGGCGTGAATGCCCTTGCACGGCGCCGCGGTTGCGGATGCCGGCGCGTGGCGCATCGGGCGCGCCGTTGGCGGCGCCCCTACCGCCGGATGTTGCACTCCGGCAGCGCCGTGGCCAGCGCTGCGGCGGCCTCGTCGCTCAGCGCCGTATCGCGCAGGTCGAGGCTGGTCAGGGCACGCAGGCTGGCCAGCGTGTCGACCGCCGCGTCGCTGAGCCTCGTGCCGCTCAGGTACAGTTCAGCGAGCGTTGCGTGGTCTCGTAGGTAGGTCAGGTCGGCGTCGCCGGTGGCGGTCCAGGAGAGGTCGAGGCGGGTCAGGCCGAGCAGCGGGCTGCGCTGGTCGAGCTCGGCCCAGGCATACTCGCCGCGGGCGACAGCCAGCGTCCGGAGCTTCGGCAGGCGGCTCAGCGCGCCGTTGCTCTCGGCCACCGTGCGTAGCGGCAGGCGGATGGTCTCCAGGCCGGGCAGGATGGCCAGCTTGGCCACGCCGTCGGGCGAGACGTCGCAATCGACCAGGCCGATCTCGGTGAGTTGATGCAGCGCCAGCAGGTTGCCGATCCCCGAGTCGCTGACCTGGGTGCCGAAACAGTCGAGCCGCTCGAGCTTCTCGAGCATGCCGATGGCGGTCAGGCCGAGATCGGAGAGCTGCGTCCAGCCGGCATCAAGGAAGCGCAGCTCGCGGTAGCAGCCGAGGCCGGCAAAGGCGCGGTCGGTCAACGCGGCGCAGCCCCACAGATCCAGCAAGCGGAGCCGGGCCAGGTTGCCCCAGGCCGCGAACGCGGCGTCGGTGATGCCGGTCATGTGGACGCCCAGCCAGAGCAGGTTGGTCAGGCCCTCGAAGCACTCGGCGCCGTCGTCGGTGATCGGCTGGTTCTGCACGTCGAGCCAGACCAGGCCGGTCAGCCGGGCGACATGCCCGAGCGCCTGATCGTCGACCTGCGTGTTGCCGAGAAACAGCCCCTGCAGCGCGTCGGGCGGCAGCTTGTCGAGGAACGACAGGTCGCCGGCGTCGTCGGGCACGGCGAGCAGCGCCTCGGCCTCGGCGGGGACCTTGACCTTGCCCTTGGCGGGGCCGTGCGGGTGCCAGCCGGTGAGGTGCCCGGCGCGCGGGTAGATCGCCTCGGGATCGGCGTCGCGCAGGTGGATCGTGCCAAACACCCGGCGGCCGGGGAACTCGATGGTACGGGTCGGCTCTGCCATAGCGGACATTATACGCCGTGCAGCGCCGCCCGCCGCCGCGGGCTGGTCAGCACCTCGGGGTTGAGCAGCTCGTCGGGCGGCCGGCCGGCGGCGACGGCGAGGATCCGCTCGGCCACCTCGTCGGTCACGCGCAGAATGCTCTGCGCGGTGCAGAAAGCGCTGTGCGGAGTCAGAACGGTGTTCGGCGCGCTGAGGATCGGAGCGTCGGCGGCCGGCGGTTCGACGGCGAAGGTGTCCAGCCCGGCGCCGGCGATGCGACCCTGCTCGAGCGCGTCACAGAGCGCCGTTTCGTCGACCAGCGCGCCCCGGGCGGTGTTGATCAGAACGGCGTTCGGTTTCATCACGGCGAGCGAATCGGCGTTGATCATACCCCGCGTCTCGGGTGTGGTGGCGCAGTGGAGCGAAACGAAATCGCTCTCGCGGAGCAGTAGCTCGAGCGGCACCCGCTGCGCGCCGAGCTCGGCCAGCAGCGCGTCGGCGACGTAGGGATCGGCCACCAGCAGCCGCATCGAGAAGCCGGCGGCGCGGCGCGCGACGGCCTGGCCAATCGGCCCGCAGCCGACCAGGCCAAGGGTCTGCCCGGCCACGGCCACGCCCTGGAACCGCCGCCAGGCGCGGTCGCGCAGGCAGGCGTCGGCCGCCGGGATGCGCCGGGCCACGGCCAGGATCAGGGCGAAGGTCTGGTCGGCCACGGCGTCGGTCAGGCCGCCGGCGGTGCGCGCGACCAGCACCCCGGCGGCCGTGGCGGCGGCGAGGTCGATGCTGTCGTAGCCGGCGCCCCAGCGGACAATCAGCTTGAGCCGCGGCCGCTCAGCCAGCAGCGCCGCGTCGTACGGCTCGATGCCGGCGATCACCGCGTCGGCCTGTTCGAGGATGGCCAGGTGCTGCTCGCGCGGCACCGGTTCTTCGACGATGTCGGCGGTGCCGCAGATGTCGCAGCCGGCGTCGCGCAGGCGGGCGACAGCCTCGTCGCCCCACCAGACGTAGGCCAGCGACGCGATGGCGACTTGGAAGCTCATGGCGCGGCGGGTTCGGCGCCGCCAGGGCGGCTCCTGCCCGGCTCGCCGGCGGTTGACACGGCGCCGGACGGCTGCCTATAATGCCGCCGGAGCGGGCGAGACGGCAGCCGGAGGAGCGGGACATGCGGACTGGCGGGCAGACCATCACGGCGGGCGTCATCCTGGTCGTGGTCGCCCTCTACATGATGACCGTCGGCGGCACGTTCGGCGCGATGATCAGCCTGATTGGCGGCAGCCTCCCGCTGGTGATGCTGATTGCCGCCGGCCTGCTTCTGGCGGTGAAGTTCGCTGACTGGCGCAGCAAGCGGGCCGACGGCGCACCGACCGAGACCGTCACGAGCTGAGCGGGGGCGAAGGAGTCTGCGGCAGATGAACGCCAAGAACACACTGTGGATCGGCCTCGGCTTGCTGGCGCTCGGCCTCGTGCTGTTCTCGCTGCTCAAGTCACAGGTGCTGGTCGTCTTCACCGGCGGGCTGACGCTGCTGCTCCTCCTCGTCGGGCTGATGTTCATCGCCATGGGCATCGTGCAGGTCCGCGAAGAGCGTGACAATGAGCGCAAGGAAGCCGAAGAGGCGGCCCGCGGCGCGCAGATGACCGCCAGCGAGTAGCCGTCAGGTCAGCTCGATCCAATACCGCTCGACCAGCTTCCGCGTCCGCGGCGAGCGTGCCCGGCCGGCCAGCACGCCGCCACAGCCGACGATGATCCGCCGCGACGGCGTGTTGTCCGCGTCGCAGGTCAGCATCACCCGGGGATAGCCTCGCCGGCGGGCCTCGTGCAGCAGAAGGCGCAGGATCTGTGTGCCGTTGCCCTGCCGCCGCGCCGACGGTCGGATGGCGTAGCCGATGTGCCCGCCCTCGATCTCGAGCGCCGGCGTCAGGTGGTGGCGGAACGAGGCGCGGCCGACGATGGCCTCGTCGCGGACGAGCCAGTAGCTGGTCCAGGGGACGAACCCAGTGCTGAGGTCGTGCCCGTCGGCGAAGCGGCGCAGGGCGGCGACGAAGCCGGCGAAGTCGCCCTCGATATCCATCGACCAGGCGTTGCCGTAGGGTTCGCCATGCGCCTCGAAGTCGCGCAGCATGGCCAGGTAGGCGTCGCGCAGCTCGACCGCCGGCTCGACCAACCGGAACACCGGCGCCCGCACAGGCTCGTCCATCCGCGCCCCTAGACCGCGCCGCTTTCGTACTCGTCGCTGCGCAGGCGGGCGAGGATGCGCCGGAAGACCTGCGTCGCATAGCCCTCGAGCGACATGCCCGCGGCGGCCGCGTCGCCGGGCAACACATCGACCAACACCGCCGGCCCGTCTGGCAGCACTGTGCCGATGGTCCAGCGACCGTCGGCGCGGTCGAGCGAGAGGCCGCCCGAGCGGAGGCCCTGCCACAACGCTCGGTTGAACCGCGAGACCTGCCCGGCCGCGCGTTCGGCCGGCGTGGCGTGGTCGCCGCGGTCGGCCAGCTCGAGCACCGGCGTCTCGCCGAGCAGCAGCTCGACCCGCGCGGGGCTGTCGCCGGCGGGTTCGCTGACGCGGTAGCCGGCGGTGATGGCGTCGGTCACCTCGCGCCGGTTGATCGGCAGGCCGAGGGCGCGGATCTGCGCCTCGAGCTTGGCCGCGCGCTCGTCGCTCCACGGGTGGGTCTGCGCGATACCCAGCACCAGCGGCTGCGCCTGGCGCTGCGCATAGCGGTGCAGCCGCTCCTCGATGGTCACCGCGCCGACCGGGTTGTAGCCGGCGCGGTAGGTGTAAAAGCAGCCGACGTAGTCGGCCTCGGTCTCGGCTTCGACCGAGTGGCCGCTCATGATCGCGGCCTGGACCAACTGCACCGCCACGCCGACCTTGACCGCGTCCTCGATGCTGCGACCAAGGAAGGCGGTGGCCAGGATGGCGAGCATCTGCTGGGCGGTGAACTGCTGCGCCCGGCGCACCAGGTCACGCAGGTGGTGGCAGGTCGAGTGCGCCACCTCGTGGCCCATCACCGCCGCCAGCTCGTGGTCGCTCTGGCAGAACTCGAGCAGGCCGGTGGTCAGGTAGATGTTGCCGTCCCACACGCTGAAGGCGTTGATCTCCTCGGCCTCGACCACGCGGAAGGTGAACTGCATCGGTTCGGCCGGCTGGTCGCCGGTCGGCACCTGGCGCGGGCCGAGCAGCCCGGCGGCGGTGACGATGCGGTGGCCGATGATCTCGACCCGTTCGACCACCGCCGGGTCGGTGACCAGCTTGAACTCTCGGGCCAGCGCGCGGACATACTCGTCGCCGGCCTCACGCTCCTGCTCCGGGTCCCAGCGCCGCTCGCCGAGGTCGGCCTCGAGCGCAACCGCCGGCAGCTCGGCATCCGGCCGCAGCCGCCGCGGACCGTCGGCCCAGGCGGTGGCCACCAGCAGGCCGAGAGTCACCAGTGCCACTCGTCGCGCACGCATCGCGGTCTCTCACCTCCTCGAACGACGCAGCCGGGCGCGCAGGGTTCCGGCCGCTGCCGATCTCAGTCTACCCCGATCGGCGGGCCGGCGATAGCTTGACGCCACCAGTGGCACAGACCTACAATCGCCGCGCCATGGCCAGCGACGAGCCCCGCGCAACCCAACCCCGCGATCGGCTCGCCAGCCGACTCGGACGCCTCCGCGGCGAACCGCCGACCGAGACCAGCCCGCGCCGACGAGTACCACCCTTCGCCTGGCTGCTGCTCGCCGTCGCCGTGCTCGCCGTCGGCCTGCTCTATGGCCGCGCCGCCGCGCCGCCGGCGGCCGTCGGCCGGCTGCGCTCAGGCATCGCCGCGCCGGCCCGGCTGGTGGCGGTCACCCGCGAGGCGCCGCATCAATACCGCTACGACCCACCCGTTGGGCTGGCCCGCGCGCTCTTTCGGCGCGCCGGCGACGGCGCGGTCCAGGCCGCCGCCGCGGTACCTACCAATGCGGTGACAATCTGGCTCTGGGTTCGTCAACCCGACCTCGCCTACGCCGGCGAGCCGAGGGTGACGGACGAGGCCCGGCGCGAGTATGTCAACCGCACCGGCGTCACGCCGCTGGCCTATGGCACGGCGCCGTGGGGTCGCGCGACGCTGGTCTGGTGCGCGCTGACCAGCTTCGACCAGACTGCCCGACAGCTTACCTTCAGTCTGCCGCTCGCGGGCGGCAACGTCGTCGTCACGGTCGACGGTCCCGGCGCGGTGCCGGCGGCCTGGGAGACCAGTACGCCCTACCCGCTCCACTCGGGCGGCGAGGAGGCGCTGGTGCGGCTGTGGCACGTGCGGCGGGTCGATCCGCTGCACCTGGCCGATCTGCTCACCGCCGAGGAGGTGCCCGAGCCACACGATGCACTGCTGGTCGCCGATCTCGACGTGGTCGAGCAGAGCGGTGCGCCGCCGGGCGCCTGGCGGATCGAAGTCGAGCGGGCGACCACCGATCGCGGCGAGGCGCTGAGCATCGTTGCTCAACGCGCCGGCCTGGCTTGGCTGGCCGCCCCGCACGAGGCGCGGGCGATCGAGCTGGCGGTCAAGGCACGGAAGCAGATTGCCGGCGAGGTGGGGCTGAAGTTCGCCGCGCTCGACCTGCCCGAGGAGCCGGGCCAGACCGCCAGTTGGGGCCGCGCGCCGAGCGGCGAGGCGGTGCCGTTCCGCATCGTCTGCCTCTCGGGCGCGATGCTGGCGCCCGGCGTGATGCGCTTCACCTTCGAAGCCGATGCACCGGCCGGCACGGCCGCGCAGCTTGTGTTCGTCGGCGGGCTCGACGACCGGGGCGGCGCGGTGACCTCACGGCCCGACGACCTGACCCTGGTCGAGCAGCGCTCGACCGCCTATCGCCGCAGCTTCGTCTGGAGCCTGCGCTGTGACCTGCCGCCGACCGCTCGTTCGGTGGCGCTGGCCTGCCGACTGATCCACCGCACGCCGGTGAGCGAAACCGCGGCCACCTTCATCGGCCGCCTGTTGCCGGCCCGCTCGCGGGCCGAGCGCGCCGGCCTGGGCCTGCTCATGCAGCCGCTGGGCGACGGTCCCGCGGTGCCCTTCGGGGTGGTCCGGATCCTGCCTGATCGACGCGCCGCGGCCGGCAGCTTGAACGTCGGCGACGAGGTGCTGGCCATCGATGAGCTGCCGCCGGCGCTGATTGCGCGGGTGTTGCTCCGCCACGGGCCGGACGAGTCGGTGCCGGTGCTGTTCCGCCGCGGCGGCCAGCTCTATCGCGGCAGCCTGCCGCTCGACCCACTGCAGCCGGGGCAGGAGCCGCCGGCCGCGGAGCCAATCAAGCCGGAGGGGACAACGCCATGAGTGCCGTGGAAGCACCCCCGGCCGTCGCCGCGCGGGCGGCCGGCCTGCTCGAGATTGTGCGTCGCTGTCATGCCGACCTGCTGGTTTCGGTCACCGCCTACGGCCAGGGGCTCGACGGCCTGGCCGGCCGGCAGGCGCTCGAGGTGCTGGTGGTGCTCCAGCAGTGCCGCGCCCGGACGCTGATGCGCAGCGCCGGCGAGATCGGCCAACTGGGCCGCCAGGGCGTCGAGCCGCTGTTCATGTCGGCCGAGCTGCTGCCGGCCAGCCTCGATGTGTTTCCGCTCGAGCTGCTGCACATGCGCTCGCACTACGCGGTGCTGGCGGGCGAGGATGTGCTGGCCGGGCTCGAGTTCGAGCCGGGCCCGCTGCGGTTGCAGACCGAAGAAGAGGCGCGGAGCATCCAGTCGGCGTTCCGCCAGGAGATTGCCCGCCACGGGCACCAGCCGCGGGCGATGGTCACCGCCATCGCGCAGGCCAGCGCGGCGCTGGTGCGAGTCTGGCGCGGCTTGATGCACCTCCGCAGGGCCGACGCGCCGGCCGATGTGGGGGCGCTGCTGCGGGCCGTCTGCGAAACCTGTGCGTTCGACCACGGCGTACTCGAGCGCTGCCGCGCGATTGAGCTGGGCGCCGCCGCACCGACGCCGCCCGAGCTGTGGGACCGGGTGGCCGAGCTGGACGACTTCCTGCGCACGCTGGTCGCCGCGGTCGACCAGATGGTGACGAGCTGATGGCCACCGAGCTGAAGCAGCCCGAGTTCGACGAACCGCAACTGCGGCAGAAGCTCGAACCGGAGCTGCGGCAGATGGAGGGCCCGGTCACCCTTGGCGACGTGGTCACCGCCACCGGCCTGCCCGCCGAACGGACCGAGCCGGTGCTGCGCGAGCTGCTCGACGAGTACCAGGGCCGGCTGGCGGTCGACGAGCGCGGCGAGCTGATCTACGAGTTCCCCCGCGGCCTGCGCCGGCCGAAGACCAAGCGCGAGCTGATGCGCGAGATCGCGCGCTGGCTGTGGCGCGCGTTCAAGGTCGTCTACAAGGCCGGCATCCTGGTCATCCTGGTGGCCTACTTCCTGATCTTCGTGGTCATCACGCTGGCGCTGATGGCGGCCATCCTGTCACGCGGCGGCGACAGCGATTTCGATTTCGACCTCGACCTCGACGGCTGCGGCGACGGCTGCGGCGACGGCTGTCTGTGGGCCTGGATCCTGAGCGACAATCGCAGCTATCACACAACCACGCAGCCGTTCCAGCGCCGCGGGCCGACGCCCTACCGGACCAAGGCGCCCGGCGCGGCGGCCAAGGTGCCACCGTGGGAGCTGGCCTACGAGTTCGTCTTCGGCCGCGAGGCGGCGGCGGTCGATCCCCTCGAGGACGAGCGTCGGGTACTGGCCTACATCCGCGACCACAGCGGGCGGATCACCGCCGCCGACGTGGTTGCCCTGACCGGCTGCACGATCGACGAGGCCGACGGGCGGCTGCTCAATCTGATGGTCCGCCACGGCGGCGACGTCGACGTGTCCGACGAGGGCTCGTTGATCTACACCTTCGATCGGCTGATGATCTCGGCTGGCCGGCGGCCGGGCGAGAGCGAGACCAACCGCACCTGGACCTGGTGGTGGGAGCGAACCGAGCAGCCCGAGCCGCTCAACCGCAACAGCAGCACGGCCAACTGGACCATCGGGGCAATCAACTTCTTCAACCTCGTCTGGTCGAGCATCTTCCTTTTCGGCGGCCAGGCGCTGGTGCCTGCTGTCCCGGCGGCGGCGTGGTGGTTCCTCGGTCCGGTGGCGTGGGTTTTTTCGCTGCTCTTCTTCGTCATCCCGGCGGTGCGCAAGGTGGTCCTCAACCGCGAGAACGCCGCCCGCAAGCAGCGCAACCGGCTGCGCGAGCTGGGCCGCTCGGTGCTCCGGCACTATGCCGGCCTGGGCGGGCACGAGGTCACCGCCGACCTGCTCGACCCAGCCGCGGCCGCACGCTACGAAGGCGTGACCGATGCCCTGAACCAGGAGCTGCTCGAAGACCTCGCCCGGCGCTGGCAGGCGGAGCTCGAGTTCGACGACGAGGGCAAGACCGGCTATCGCTTCGCCCGCCTGCGGCAGGAGCTCGCCGACGTGGCCCGGGCGCGACGCGAGGTCGATCCGGAGCAGTTCCGCCTCGGCGCCATCGAGTACGACTCGGAGGCCTGACATGGACCTCGCCCCGCTCCGCGAGCGGGTTCGTCGGCTGGGCGCAACGGCCCGCTCGGCTTGGCGCCGGCTTGCCCCGCGGCTGGCCTCGCTTGGCTGGTCGATTCTCTGCCTGCTCGCGATCGCGCTTTTCGCGTTCGTGTTCGTCATTGGGGTGAGCAAGCGGTTGACGGCCCTCGCGGCGATGACGGCGCTGCTCTTCGGTGGCTGGCTCGCCTGGCTGATTGCCGGCGGCCTGCCACTCTGGTTGGTCGTGCTGAGCATCGCCGCGACGGTAGCCTGGCAGCTCGCCGCGGCGCCGGCCTGGTCGGCCTGGCGAGCGCGGCTGGCCGTGGTGGCTGAGTCGCATCCGGCGGCGCGGGCGCTCCATCTGCGGCTCGCCGTCGAGCGGCGATGGCTCGTCGCCTGGCTGCTCGGCGCGCTGCTGCTGCTGGCCGCCTGGTCGCGGTTCGGGCCCGAGGCGCGACGGATTTCCGTCGGCGTCGTCAGCGCCGAGTTGATGACCCTCTCGGCCTGGCTGGCGGTGAGCCTCGGCCGGCTCGAGCGGCGGCTGAAGGTGGCCTGGTTCACGCCGGGCCTGGGGCGGCTGTCGCCCGAGGGTCTGGAGAGCCGGCTGGTGCAACGGCTGCCGCAACTGGCCCGCGCGCAGGCATGGCGGCTGGCCGCCGCCGCGGCCTTGCGGCCGGCGTTCGGCGGCCTGGCGACGAAGCTGATGCGACGGCGTGAGGAATGCGCGGATTGAGGTCCCGTCGGGGTATCACCGGTTTGGGCGGAGACGACGATGACGACCGAGCTGTGGCGGCATCTGGTGACCTGGGAGCTGCGGCACACGTTGCGCAGCGCGGCGTTCTGGTTCATGGCGGCGATTGCCTTCATCACGCCGCTGCTGGTGGTCACCATCGCGCGGAGCGGCAGCGAGTCGTTCGCGACCACGCTGAGCCACGAGGGCGCGCCGGAGGCCGTGATTGCCGCCGAGCTGACCGTGCTCTCGCTGCTGGTCTGCCTGTGGACTGTGTTCGCGGTCAAGCGGCAGGTCGCCAGCGACGTGGCCGATGACTGGCTGCTCGTCCTGCGCTACCGTCAGACGCTGGTCTCGCGCTATGTCAGCGGCCTGGCTGTGGGCGTGCTGCTGGTCCTGATCACCTCGCTCGCCGATCTGCTCGGCCTCTGCTATGCCGGCGCTGAGGCAAGCTGGTTCCTGGGCGTGATTCCCTACACGCTGCTCAAGCTGGTGGCCTTGATCCAGCCGCTGGCGCTGGCCGCCGTGGTCATCGCCGCCGCCGACTTCCTGATTGCCTCGGTGCCGGTCGTGCTGTTCGTGCTGATCTGCCTCGATCTGTTCTGGTGCGCGCTGCCGGTGACCGGCTTTGCCTACGCCACGGCGCTGATCCTGTTCTCGCCGGCCAATCCACTCGGCTGGCTCTTCCTTGGCCTCGCCCTGCTGGTCTGCGGCGGCGCCGTCTGCCTCGGCTGGTACAAGGCCGAAGACTTCTGGACCTACCTCCGGCTGGCGATGGACAAGCGGCGCGAGAGCCTCGGCGCGGTGCGCCTCGCCATCGCCGAGTCGCAGCGCAGCGGCACGGTGGTCAGCCGCACGTTGCACGCCGCCTCGCGCGAGTGGTGGGGCCGCCGCGGGGTCGAGCCGCTCGCCGCGCACGACCTGGCCCGCTACCCCTGGGGCCCGCGCAAAACCGGCCGCAGCTACTTCGCCTGGCAGTTGGTCGCCCTGCTGGTGATCGCGGTCGTCGCCGCCTATGGCGCGAGCAGCTTCGACGCCCGGCAGTCATTCGGCGACATCCTGTTCTACTTCGCCTGGAACATGACCGCCGTCATCGTGGTCGTCCGAGCGCTGGTCAGCGGAGCGCAGATCCTGGTCCAGGAGCGCGAACAGGGCACGCTGGCCAGCCTGCTCACCACGCGGCTGTCGACCGCCCGCATCCTTGGTACCAAGCTGCGCGTGGTGCTCTTCCAGGCGCTACCGCTGCTCGCCCTGCTGGTCGTCGTCTGGCTGCTCAACCCGCGCTACGGCGCCTCGCGCGGCGAGCCGACCGACCTGGTCTGCTGGACCGTCCTGGCGGCCGTCGCCGGCTGTCTCGGCTCGGCCTTCGGCGGCAGCCGGCTGATGGCTCTGCTGCTCGGCGGGGCGGCGATGGGCGGCTTCCTGCTCGCGCAGCAGGCGCTGCTCGGCGTCTGGTACCGCGGCTACGTCCAGGCCGTCTCGGTCGGGCAGCGCGCCCACACGCCGTCGGACGGGCTGGTGGCCGTCGCGCTGGCCATTCTCGTCTGGTTCATCGCCCGGCCGCTGGCGGCGCGGGTGGTCCAGCGTCAGGCGGGTGAGGCGTAGGGATCCAGATAGGGTGCGGCTTGCCGCACCGGGTGCGCCCGCGGGCCGTCCGCGCTCGGCCTGCCTGGTGCGGCGAGCCGCACCCTATCGGCGCTCCGTGTGCGTGGCCCGGCACAACGCACTCGAGGCGAGTCTCTGAACTTCAGCGTCGGCGCCGGCGCTCTATAGGCCGGAGGCGCCATGACCGCCGAGAAGACCACCTGCCCCGCCTGTGCCACCGAGTACTATGCCGGCGAGCCGGCCTGCCCGAACTGCGGGCGGGTCAACCCCACGGTTGCCGCCGCCGGCGAGCAGGCGCGGCGCGGCGTGCGGAGCCGGCGCAGGTTGCGTGGGCTGGTGGTGTTGATGGTCACGGCGGGCGTCGCCTGGCTCGGCTACCAGGTCTGGCGCGGCCAACCAGGTCGCGCGCTGGCCGAACTGCGGCGGCTGGCGACCGCACGCGACTCCGCCGCGCTGCTCGCCTGGTGTGACCAGGACGCGGTCAGCGAGCGGCTGCCCGAGGCGGCGCGGGAGTCGATCGCGCCGTCGACCATGGCGCCGGCCGAGCGGCGCGAGCGCTGGCGGCAGGCGGTCAGCGCAGCGGTTGCGCGGCGGGTCGCGGCGGGCGAGGTGGGGGCATGGCTGGGCCTGGAGGCGCTTGAGGCGAAACGGATCGGCGTCGAGTACCATATCACCGCGGCGGGCGACCCACCTGAGGAGGCGCTGATCCTGCGGCGCGGCTCGGCGGGCGAGTGGCGGATCGTCGGCCTGCCGGCGTCATGGTTGGCGACGGTCACGGTAGCGGGCGGCGGGCCCGGGTAGGCGACGTGGATCCGACCGACCTCGAACTGGTTGAGCGAGTTCAGGGCGGCGACACGCAGAGCTTCGAGACTCTGGTGCGTCGCTATCAGTCGCGGGTCTACAACCAGGTCTGCCGGATGGTGCGCGATCGCGAGGACGCGGCGGACCTGACTCAAGAGGTGTTCCTGAAAGTCTACGGCTCACTGAACCGATTCCGTGGACAGGCGTCCTTCCAGACGTGGCTCTATCGCGTGACGATGAATCTGTGCGTCGATCGTCACCGTCGCGGGCAGCGGGCGCCGCAGATCACGGCCTCGCTCGACGCGCCGATGGACACCGACGACGGTGAAGTCGATCGCGATGTGGCCGACTGGAACGACAATCCCGAAGGGGATCTGCTGACCGTCGAGCTGAAGCGCAAGGTGCGCGAGGCGGTGATGCAGTTGTCGGACAAGCTGCGCGCGGTGGTTGTGCTGCACGACCTGCAGGGCTGCAGCTATGAAGAGATCGCGGCGGCGCTCGACATCCCACTCGGGACGGTCAAGTCGCGGCTGTTCAACGCCCGCGCGGCGTTGCGCGAGCTGTTGAACGAGTATGTCCGAGCGGACGGGGACAATCGAGCGAGTTAGGATTGTCTCAGGTCCTGGGGACGGTTGCTGTCATGAAGCCGAAGCGGGTCATCACCGAGTACCTCGACGGCCGCCTGCCGCCGGCGAAGCTGGCCGCGTTCGAGGCCAGGCTGGGCGCCGACGCCGAGCTGGCGCGTGAGGTCGCCGAACAGCGGCGCGTGATCGAACTGCTCGCCACGCTGCCGGCCGAAGCGGCGCCGGCGCCGCTGACCAGCAAGATCATGGCCGGCATCGGTGAGCTGCCGGTGCCGGTGCGCCGGCCCAGCCTGATTATCTGGCTGCTCGATCAGTGCCAGCCCCGCAAAGTCGCCTGGGCAACCTTGGCGGCGGCGGTGCTGGTCGTGGCCGGCTCGTCCATCCGGCCGGACTCGCCGGGTCACGAGTTCACCGCCCCGCGCGCGGCGGCATCGCACTACGCGCTGAGCGACACCGACGCCGCGTTTGTGCAACTGGCCGAGCGCGAGTATCACCTGGTGCTGGCCGAACGACCGGCCGCTGCCCAGGTCGACAGCGGCACCATCGACGATGTGCTGCGAGGGCTGTGACCGGCTCATGATCCGCGCGACGCGCACGGTTTCGCTCGCCGTCCTGCTGCTCACTGCTTCGCTTGCCCCGGCGCAGAACGCCGACGAGATCATCGATCGCTACATCGAGACGGTGAGCCGTTCGCAGTACGCCGGCGTGCAGGGCATCCGCGACCGTCAGACCGACGGCGAGCTCGCCTCGGTGATTGCCTACACCCACTGCCGCGGCGGGCGCGAACGGCAGAAGTACGACCGCCACCGCGCTTATGACGGCACGGTGATCGGCGAGCAGGACGGCTACCGCATCGTCTATATCCCGTGCGAGAAGCGGCTTTACCGCTGGCGTGGAGCGCCCTCGGCGGCCGAGCGCGAGCACGAGCTGCGCCGCCGGTTCGACTGGTTCGAGGCCGAGTATGCCGGGAGCGAGACGGTCGCCGGCCGGCGGGCGCACAAGATCCGGCTCAAGCCAAAGGGCGGCCGCGGGCCCGACGGCCTGCTCTGGATCGACGCCGAGCAGTTCGTCCGGCTGGGAACCAAGCTGAGCATCGGCGACACCACGTTGTTCGACTACCGCTTCGAGCGCATCTCGTTCCGGCCGGTGCGCGACGACGAGCTGCGTTACGATCCGCCGGACGGCGTGACGGTGATCGATATGCCGTCGTACGAGCGGCGCCGTGACGGCGAGCGCCGCCGCGAAGCGCAACCGCCACCGATGCGCTATACCTCGGCAGCGGAGTTCTACCGCCGCACCGGCGTGCGACCGATGGTCCTCGGCCGCCTGCCCGAGGGCTTCCGGCTCGACGGCTTCCTGCATCACCCGCCCGAGCCCGACAACGTCTTCCGCCGCCGCATCTCGATGCACTATCTCCGCGGCGAGCAGCTTGTCCTGCTCACCATGGGCGGGTTCCCCGGTGGCGAGCCGGTCGGCGAGACGCCGCGCGAGGTCCGACCGAAGGTCTTCTTCTGGCGCAAGGGCGCCGTCCGACTGGCCTTGATCGGACCCCGTGAGCTGAGTAGCGAGGCCCTCCGCGGCGCCGCCGAATCGGTCCGCTGGGCCGAGGTGCGCTAGAACACCGGCGGCTCGCAGCCGGCCAGGTCGGCAATCACCTCGCCCAGCCCGCAGACCACCCGTGCCATGCGCCGGTAGTCCAGCTTCTCCGGCGTGTCCTCACTGGTGTGGTAGTACGGGTAGCGGAAGACCGCCGTGTCGCTGACCATCACCGCCGGGTAGCCGAACTTCCAGAACGACCACTGGTCGCTCCAGCCAACGCCGGGAATGACCGCCGGCGCGGCGATGCCGTGACTGGGGAAGCTGGTCGTGCGGCGGAACGTGCCGACGCAGCGGCGGACCAGGCGCCGCGAGCCGATATCGCCGACGAAGCCGACGAAGTCGCCCGTTGTGCCGTAGTGGATGGCGAACGGCCCGGGGTACTCCTGGCTCCCCGGCTCGTCGCAGTAGTAGCCAATCGTCTCGAGACTGAGCATGGCAGCGATGCGGTCGCCCCGCTCGGCGCACGAACGGGCATAGACCAGACTGCCCATCGCCTCGGTCCAGAAGCTCGGCGGCTCCTCGTTGACGAACTCGACAAAGCGCAGCGTCCGCGCCGGCGTGCGGTCGGCAAACGCCTTGGCCAGCAGCAACGTCGCCGCCGCGCCGCTGGCATTGTCGTTGGCCGCCGGGCAGCTCTCCGTGGCGACCGAGTCGTAGTGCCCGCCGACGACCACGACCTCGTCCGTCTTGCCCGGGATCTCGACGATCAGGTTCGAGCAGTCCTCGCCGACGACGATGAAGGTCTGCCGCTCGACGCTCAGGCCGGCCGCCTCGAACTCGGTTTGCAGCCAGTCGGCGGCCTCGTCGAGCCCGCCTTCGATGTAGTTGCGCGGGCCGATCTCGCCGGCCAGGTGGTAGACCATGCGCTCGAGTTCGGCGCACGCCCGCTGCTCGGCGGCCGTCAGCGGCGCGAACGGACCGGCGTACTTCCTGCCGGGCATCCGGATGAGAGTGACGTAGACCGCCGCCCAGAGCACCCCCAGGAACAGAAACAGCCAACTCAACCGCCGGGCCCCCGCGCGATCGATCAACACCATCCCGCGTTGCCTCGCTCCCATGCCGCACCTCCCCGTGACCGTTTGGTGCCAGCCTCTTACCCACCGCAAGCCACCGAAAGACGGCGCTCCGGTTGCAGGTGTTACGCAGATGTTACAACGCCGGCGTTGGGAGGGTGCGGCAGGTGGCGCGGCCAAACCCAGGTGAGGAGTGAGGGATGGCCTTCTCGCTGGCCGCGGCTGGGTTGTGGTGCCTGCTCGCCGGTGGCGGCACGTTGCGCATCACGCCGATCGATACCGCAGCGGCGGCCTTTCCCACCGCCACCGACTACCTCCGCATCCTCGAGCGCTTCCCGCTCTATGCCGAGCGCGGATTCCACACGCCCCATCGTGGCGAGGCGCAGCTCGGCTGGTTCGGTGACGGGCGGAACGACGAGAACGGGCAGCGCACCCTGGCCAACTTCATCCTCGCCTACGCCTATCTGGCGACCAGCGACGGTTACAACGAGTCGGTCTCGGGCGTGCCGCGCGAGACGGTGCGTGAGCATTGCCTGCAGGCGATCCGCTACTGGCTGCGGACGCACGTCACCGGCGACCTGCCCTGCACCAACGACGCGCCGTGGGGCAATCACTGGCAGTCGGCCTGGTGGACCAGCAAAGCGGTCGGCGGCATCCAACTCGTGCGGGAGTGGCTGACGCCCGACGAGCTGGCCGCGGTTGAACGGGTGGTCACCCACGAGGCCGATCGGCACACCGGCCTGCCGCCGCGGGTCAACGAGTATGGCGACACCAAGTCGGAAGAGAACGCCTGGGACGCCGAGGTCGTCGCCTGGGCGATCAACCTCTATCCCGGCCATCCCCACCGTGCCGACTGGGAGTCGGCCCTGGCGGTGCTTTGTCTCAACACGCTCAGCGTGGCGGATGATCTGACCTCGACGAGGCGGGTGCAGGGCCGGCCGCTGCGCGACTGGCTCGGCTCTTCGCCCTGCATCCACAGCGACTTCACCATCGAGAACCACGGCTTCTTCCACATCTGCTACATGGTCTGTCCGCTGCACAGCCTGGCCTGGTGCGACTATGCCTTTCGGCTGCACGGCAACCCGGTGCCCGAGGTGGTCTACCACCATGTGCGCGACGTCTGGGAGCGGACCAAGCAGTTCGCGCTGTGGGAGGATCGGTTCGCCTATGCCGGCGGCAAGGACTGGCCGCGCTACGCCTATGGCATGTACTTCATGCTGCCGGCCTTGGTCCAATACCAGCAGCTCTGGGGCGACGGCGAGGCGCGGCGGATCGAGCAGCAGCGCGTGGCGCGGTTCGAGCAGGAGCAGCGCCAGTGGGCCGACGGCTCGTTCTTCAGCGGCCGCTGGACGGCGCTGCGCATGGAGCGCTGGCCGGCCGAGTGGGAGACCGACGCGGCGGCCAACCTGACCATCGCGGCGCTGATCCACCGGCTCGGCCCCGACCTTGCCGCGACGCCGGCGGCCGAGTTCCACCGCGCGCGTGAAGGCACTTTCATCAGCCGCGAGAGCGAGCTGGCCGTCCGGCGCGACCCGCGGCGGTTCGCCAGTTGGTGCTGGAAGTCGAACGGCGGGCCGGTCACCGGCCTGGTCTGCTCGCACCGCGGCGAGCATATGCTCGAGTGGAACCACAGCCTCGCCGGCGCCGTGCGGCTGAACGAGGTTCGCGCGGCGACCAGCGTCGTTTCGCACGCCTTCGACGAGTTCGCCGGCGGGTTCGCCACCGTCGGCACGGTGCAGCACGGGCTGGTCGACCTCGGCCCGTCGCCCTATCGGCTGGTCGTGCAGGACAACAACATCCCCTGCGCCGAGATCCTGTCCCCGAACCACCCGCTATTTGCCGGGCCCGAGCGGATCGAGTCGCTGGCCGGCCTGGTCGACCTCGACAGCATCAGCGCCGTTGGCCCCGGCTGGACCGTGCTGGCGACCAACCGCGAAGGCGGGCCGTCGCTGCTCGAGGCAACTCCCGGCGAGGGGCGGTTCATCCTCTCGATGACCAACTTCGAGGAGCGCTCGCTCGCCGGCGATCCCATCGCCACGGCGCTGCGCACCAACCTGCTGGCCTACGTCGGCGCGGGCACCGCGCGCTGCGGTTACGTCGCCGGCGAGGCGCACCTGCGCGCCGCGTTGGATGACGCCGGAGTCGATTGTGAGCCGATCGCCAACCTGGCCACCGCCGACCTCGACGCCTTCGACGTGATCTTCCTCGACCGCACCGCGACGCGGGCACGGCCGCACTATGCCAAGCTGCTGCGCTGGGTCGCCGCGGGCGGGACAGTGGTCCACGGAATCATCCAGGATACCGACTGGGCGCCCGACATGATCGGCCCCGAGTCGCCCGCGGCGGTGCACCAGCAGCTCGCCTTCTGCGCCCTGCCCGACGGCCGGACCAGTCTGATCCTCGGCCGCTGGCTGGCCAACCACAACGTCAGCCTGGCCGAGCTCGACCTGCTCGATTTCCGGCTGGCCAACGACATCTTCAACGGCGAGACGCGGAGCCTGTGGTACGGCCGGGTCGGCGGCGAGCAGCAGCTCGAGTCCCTGGTCGGCCCGCGAGGTGTGCGCCGAACGGTCGAGCTGCCGGGCGACTGGCTGAACGTCGACAGCGATCTGACGCTGGTCGCCCTGGGCGACGCGGCGACCTTCGGCGCCACCGACGACCCGGCCCGCCGCGCGCCGCACGGCAGCCTGCGCTACGCTCAGCTCCACCTCCGCCCGCGGCTGCGGCCGGCCTATGCCCGGGGCGAGATCATCGCCCGCTACGGGCTGGTCATCCGCACCGACACCACGCCGACCGAGTCGGCCGCGCTGGCCGCGGCGCTGGCCGACACGCCGGTGCGGCACCAGGGGCCGCACGCCTGGGTGACCATCCCCGGCGCCGACGGCCGGCGGTACACCTTCCGCGCGACCTTCGGCGACCAGCCGAGGAGCCTGCTCGAAACCGATGGAGATCCGGATGCCTCGCCTACTTTGCCTCGTGATCGCCGCGAGCAGCGCGGTGAACGCTGACCCCGCCGCGCTGCGTCCGGTGGTAATCGACTCGCCGGTGGCGAGCGACGAGGTCTTCGTCGCCAGCCTGACGCTCGAGCCGCCCGCCGGCGATGCGACGGCGATGCTTCAGGCGGCGATCGACCGCTGCGCGGCGGCCGGCGGGGCGGTGCTCTATCTCGCCCCCGGCCGCTACCGGCTCGACGGGCCGATCGTGCTGCGCGAGGGCGTGATTCTGCTCGGCGCCGGGCAGGACGAGACCATCCTCGCCGTCTATGGCGGCCGGGGCGAGCCCGACGCGCCGGCGACGGTGACCATGGAACGCGGCTCGGGGGTGCGTTATGTCACCTTCTGGCACCCCGAGCAGGTGGCCGCCGCGCCGGTGCCCTACCCCTGGACGCTGCGCACTAGCGCCGCGGCGACCGGTGATAACACCACCGTCGAGCAGGTCCGGCTGGTCAACGCCTGGCAGGCGATCAGCATCGGACCCGAGTGGAACGAGCTGCACACCATCCGCAACGTCACCGCCACGGCGCTGAAGACGGGCATCCGGATCGACACCGTGACCGACATCGGCCGGGTGGTCGACACGGAGTTCAGCCCGGAGGTGTGGGAGACCAGCGGCCTGCCCGGCGCGCCGGCCGGCGCCGCCGCCGAGGCGCTGCGCACCTGGCTGCGGCGCGAGGCGATCGGGATCGACATGGGCCGCAGCGACTGGCAGTATCTCGACCGCCTGACCGTCCGCGGTTACGCCATCGGGGTCAAGCTGCGGCCGGGCGAGCAGGGCACGACCAACGGGGTGATGCTCGACTGCCACCTCTCGGGCGATGTCGGGCTGCAGTTCGACAAGCTCAACGGCATCGGCCTGGCCGCCGCCTGGTGCACCTTCGAGGGCGACACCGCGGCGGTGCGCTGCACCGAGACGTTCGACACGGTGGCCCAGTTCACCGCCTGCACGCTGCGCAGCGAGGCGGGCGTCGGCCTGCTGCAGCAGGGCACCGGCACGTTGACCCTGCACCATTGCGAGCTGAGCGCCGGCGGCGCGGCGGTCGAGACCGTCGCCGGGCAACTGGTCATGCAGGCCTGCCGCTACGGCGCCAGCCCGCTGGTGCGGCTGGGTGAGGGGGTGCGCCGGGCGCGCATCCTCGGCTCGGCGGCCGATGAGCCGGCGCGGGTCGAGAACCAATCGACCGGCGACGTGCAGGTCGCCGCGAGCGGGGCCAACCCGGCGCTTTGCCCGCGGCCCGAGCCGAGCAGCCTGCGCTGGCCGAAGCTGCCGACGCCGAACCTGGTGCTGGTCACCGACCACGGCGCCTCGCCCGACCTGGACGACAACACGGCCGCGTTCCAGGCGGCGCTCGATGCGGCCGGCGCGGCTGGCGGCGGCACGGTCTACGTGCCGGCCGGCAATTACCGCTTCGCCGGCGAGATCACCGTTCCCAGCGGGGTGGAGCTGCGCGGCATCTTCGATGTGCCGCACCACACCGTCTCGGCCGGCTCGGTGCTGATGCCGACGGCGAACCGCGGCAACGAGGAGGGTGTGCCGTTCGTCAGCCTGGCCGAGGGCGCTGGTCTGCGGGGCATCACCTTCTGGTATCCCGAGCAGAACTTGACCGAGTTCGCGCCCTACCCCTGGACGGTGCAGTCGCTTGGCCCGGGTTGTTGGCTGCGCGATGTGACCTGCGGCAACAGCTACAACGGGATCGAATTCTGGACCCATCCGTCCGATGGTCACGTCATCTCGTACCTGGCCGGCACCTTCTTCCGGCGCGGGCTGCACGTCAGCAAGTGCGCCGGGCCGGGCTGGGTCGAGGATGTGCAGATGAACCCGCACTACTCGGCCCGGCTGCACGACAGCCTGCCGCGGCCGGAGTATGGTGGCGACGCGTTCGGCGGGGTGATCGACCAGCAGCGCCATTACCTCGAGGCGCTGGTCTTCGGCCGCTGTGACGACGAACGGATCCGGCGCACGTTTCTCTACGCCGCGCACGACGGCATCGCCTTCCGCGACGACGAGGGCGGGGCCAACGCGACGGTGCTGATCCACGGCAGCGACACGGTCAGCCGGTCGGCGGTGCTCGAGGGCGGGCGCGAGGTCGACTTCGTCCTGGCGCAGCTCGTGCCGCTGTCGGAGTACGAGGTCGGCGGGATGGTGACCACCGAGCAGTTCACCGGCCGGGCGCGGTTCTTCTGCAACCAGATGTGGGCGGGCAACGTCGGCGGCCGGATCGCCGGCGGCGAGGTGCTCATCCAGCAGTGGAACAACATCAGCGGCCCGCTCTATATCACCGGCGGCCGGGTCACGGTCGAGTCGGGCATCTTCCCGGCCAAGGGCGAGGCCGCGGTCGAGGTCGGCCCGCTGGCCGAGTCGGTACGGCTGGTCGGCAACCTCGAGCGCGGGCCGTTCCGCATCGCCAATGCCGCCGGCGAGCGGCTGGACGCGGTGGCCAACAGCGCCTCGGTGGTCCGCCGGGCGACCGGTCCGACGTCTTTCGCCACGAACTTCGAGGACGATGCGCCGCAGCCGTTGGTCGACACGATTGCCACCACCGGCGGCGGGATCCGCGCGGTCAGCGAGGCGAGCTGCCGGCCGGCCGACGGCGAGGGGTTCGAGGGTTCACGCGCGCTGCGCATTAGCGGCCGGCCTGACGACGACTACGCCTTCGCCTACTTCCGCCTGTTCGACGGACCGCTGCAAGTGATGGAAGACACCGTGCTGCGCTACGCGGTCCGCCCCGGCGATGCCGCCTCGCGCGCGAGCGGCGTCGACCTGCTGTTCAGCGACGGCGCGACGCTGCGCGACCTGGGCATCGGACAGCGCGGCGGCGGCGGCACGCACCCGGCCAATGAGCGCGGCACGCCCGGCGCCTGGACGACCATCGAGGTCTCGCTCGGCGCCGCGGCGGGGCGGACCATCACCGCCATCCTGTTCGCCTATGACAGCCATAGCGCGCAGCCGTTCGAGAGCTACCTGGACAACCTCGAAATCACCTCGTCGATGGGCGGCGACGAGGGGCAGGTGACCTGCGATCCGTCCGGCGGGCGGGTGGCGCCAGGGGCGCGCGTCACGCTCACCGCGCCGGCCGGGGTGCGGCTGATCTACACCCTTGACGGGACCAACCCGACGGCCGAGTCGCCGGTCTACGCCGAGCCGGTGGCGATGCGCGGCGCCGGCCTGCGCGAGCTGCGCTATGCCGTGTTGCGTGGCGACGGCACGGTCGGTTCGCTGGTCCGCAGCGCGTTGTTCGAGGTGGCGCCGTAACCGGTCGCGCCGCTCGAGGAGATGGGCATGACATTCTGGTTGGCCGTGTCGCTCTGGCTCGCCGGCGGGCCGCTCGAGCTGCGTGTCGACGTGCCGCTGACGCTGAGCGAGCAGCCGGCCGACGCCCCCGCGCCAACGCCGCTGCTGGTCACGCTCAACCGGCCGGGCCCGCTGAGCATCGTGGTCGATGCGCCGTTCGAGCTGGGCGGGCCACTGACCCGCGAGGTGCCGGCCGGCGAGACGACGCTGCGCATCGACGGCCTGGTGCAGCCTGCCGGAGCCGGCGCGCTGTGGGACTTCCCGGTCTATGCCCAGCTCAACGGCCGCGAGTTGGCGCGCTACGACGTGCGGCTCAGCCGCGCCGGGCCGTGGCTCGTCTGTGGGCCGTTCGAGGGCAACCGCGAAGTGGCGCACGACCAGGCCTTCCCGCCCGAGCAGGGCATCGACCTGGCCGGCGAGTATCCCGGCAAGGGCGGCCGCCGCGTGCGCTGGCAGCCATACAACGCCTCCGCCGTCGATGAGCGGGGCTACCATGACCTCAACCGCGCCATCGGCCCGACCGAGAACTGCGCCACCTACATCTACGGCGTCTGCACCAGCCCCGTCGCGCGGCGGGCGCGGGTCAGCCTGGGCAGCGACGACTCGGTCAAGGTCTGGTGCAACGGCGAGCTGGTCTTCGCCAACAACCTCCACCGCGGCGCCGAGCCCGACCAGGACTCGTTCGAGGTCGACCTGGTCGCTGGGCGCAACGAGTTCCTGCTCAAGGTGGTCAACGACGACGGCGGGTACGGCTTCTACTTCACCCTCGACGACCCTGACCAGCAGCTCGCCTGGCTCGGCGCCACCGGTCCCGTGCCGCTGACCGACGCGGGCCTGCGGCTCACCGCCGCCGACCGCACCACGGCCACCTTCGCCTGGCGCAGCGACCGGGCTCGGCCGGCGCGGCTGCACGTCACCCGCGCGGCGGCCGGCCGCACCTTGGTCAGCAACCCGACGCCGAAAGAGGAGATGATCCGCGGCGGCGACTACGTCGGCGTGTTCGAGACGGCGCTGCCCAGCACCCAGCAGACAGTGGCCGTGGCCGGGCTCGAGGCGGGTCAGCGCTACCTCGCCTGGGTCGAGGATGCGCTGGCCGGGCAGCGCTCCGAGAAGCTCGCCTTCTACACCGCCGCGCCAGCGGGCATGACGCAGTACATCCGCCTGCGGGTGATCGTCTGCATCTTCGCGCAGACCATTCGCGAGAAAGACCAGGAGCGCGACTGCCCCATCGCGGTCTGCCCCGACTCGGAGATCGAGCGGATCAAGCGCGAGCTGGCCGACTGCGTGCGCTGGTACTGGGTCAACACCGGCGGCCGGGTGTTCATCGATGTCGACTATGTGGTCGACCCCGAGCGCTTCGTCGTGCCCGACAACAACGTCTACGGAGTCGGCTACTCGCCCGGCGACGAGGCGCGGCTGATGGAGGTGCTGCAGGCCAACAACCGCGACATCGGCGACTATGACGGGCGCATCTTCATCAGCTATGAGCCGGTCTATGACGAAGCGAACGACCGCTGGTTCCAGCCGGCCACCGGCGGCGGGACCATCGGGCCCGAATGGGGCCCGGGCAACGCGAAATGCGCCTGGCGGGCGATGTACAACCACGCCTGGCTGTTCTGCCACGAGTTCGGCCACGGGCTCGACGCACTGTGGGCCAACAGCCTTGGGGTCGACTGGATCTTCAACCACTTCCAGCCGTGGGACCAGACCGCCCACAAGCACGGCGAGCACTGGGACGGCAACGCCTGGCTACTCTGGTGGTGGGCCGGTTACGTCACCCGCGACGACATGGACTGGCCGTTCCGCCCGGCCGACCAGTGGCAGCGCTACTTCATCTGTCGCTTCGGCGAGGTGTTCCAGACCGCCGACGCCGACGGCGACGGCCTGCCCGACGACGAGCCGCGCGTGCCGGTCGATGAGGCGCGGTTCGGCTCGTCGCCCGCCGCGACCGACACCGACGACGACGGGCTGGACGACCTGATGGAGCTGATGGCCAGCCAGTGGCTGATCGACGGCCTGGGAGAGATCTTCGCCGGGCCGTATGCGCGGCTCGGCGCCGACCCGACCAACCCCGACACAGACGGCGACGGCACCCTCGACGGCGCCGACCGCTACCCACTCTACCCCATCGACCCCGAGCTGCGCCGCGGGCTGCCGCGCCGATTCGCCTGGATCGACGATGTCCACGGCCGGGCCGACTTCCACCTCGGCTGGGACGTCGACGCGCTGACCGTGCGGATCACCTCGCCCGAGGTGCCCGAGCGGCTGACCTTCATGCTCGACGCCGACGACAACGGCTGGTACCTCGGCGGCGACAACTACCAGGTGACCATCGATCCCGCCAACGCCGACAGCCCCTGCCGGGTGACCTTCCAGAACTGCGGCGTGCCGGGCCGCTGGCCGTTCTGGGACGAGGCGGCCA
The DNA here is from genome assembly GCA_964405335.1 of uncultured Fimbriimonadaceae bacterium. Taxonomy (GTDB): domain Bacteria; phylum Armatimonadota; class UBA10988; order UBA10988; family UBA10988; genus CAYONP01. Next base: position 1,426 of record CAYONP010000033.1, on the reverse strand, counting down.
TCGGGCCCGACGACTGGACGTTCGAGCAGGTCACCGACGAGCGCGGCTACGCCGCCACGGTGCGCCTGCGGCGCAAGCCTGAGTGCGGGCTGCAGTGCCAGCCGGGCGAGGCGATCGGCCTCCGCTTTGCCGTCCGCTGGCCCGACTCGCCGCGCTGGGACGGGCAATACGGCTGGCGCGGGCCGTTCGAGCCGCACAACTTCGTCTCGCTCACGCTGATGCCATGAGGGCCGCCGTCTTTCGCGGGCCCGGCCGATTCGCCGTCGAAACGGTGCCCGAGCCGTCCTGCCCGCCCGGCGGATTGCTGCTCGGCATCTCCGCCTGCGCGGTCTGCGGCAGCGATGTGCGCATCGTCGCCGCGGGGCATCACCAGATCACGCCGCCGCAGGTGCTCGGACACGAGCTGGTTGGCACCATTCTCGAGTCGGACTCGGCGGATTGGCCGGTCGGCCGGCGGGTCACCGTCGCCCCGGCGATCGGCTGCGGCGCCTGCCGCTTCTGCCGCGCCGGGCAGACCAACCGCTGCCCTTCGCTGCGCACCATCGGTTACCAGTTCGCCGGCGCCTTTGCCGAGCGGATGGCCGTCCCGGCCGAGGCGGTCGCGCAGGGACACGTGCTGGCGGTGCCCGACGACCTGCCCGACGAGCTGGCCGCGCTGACCGAACCGCTCGCCTGCTGCCTCAACGGCCAGGAGCTGACCCGGCTCGAGGCCGGCGAGACGGTCGCGATCGTCGGCTGCGGGCCGATCGGCCTGATGCACGCAATGCTGGCCCGCGCGGCCGGGGCGCGGGTGCTGTTGGTCGAGCAGCGGCCCGAGCGCCTGGCCCACGCCGTGACAATGGGCCTGGGCGAGGCGATCGAACCGTCGGACATCCGCGCGCGAACCGACGGCGGGGCCGACGTGGTCATCGTCGCGGCGCCCTCGCCGGCGGCGCAGGCGGCGTGTCTCGAATGGCTGGCGCCGGGCGGCCGGGCGAGTTTCTTCGGCGGCCTGCCGCCGGGCGGGTCGATGGTGACTCTGGACACCAACCGGATCCACTATCCCGAGCTGACGGTGGTCGGCGCGCACGGCTCGACGGCGGTGCAGAACCGCCGCGCGCTGGCGTTGCTGAGCGGCGTATTGATGAGTGATGCGGCGCGGTTGGTCACGCATCGGTTCACGCTGGAGCAGGCGGCGGAGGCGGTTGAGGCGGCGCGCGTTGGTGAGGCGTTGAAGGCGGTGGTGGTGGCGGCAGAGTAGCCTACCTTGGTCGGCCTTGCGATCGGCGGAGCAGTCGATGGCGTTGGACAACGCGCGCCGGCTGCCTCGCCTCGGTGACCGAAGGTCTCGTGGCGGGCACAGCCCGCCCTACAGGTGTCGCGGGGTTCGGGCGAGCATCGGCCCGGTCGGCGACCGGGCCCGACGCACGCACGTCGGCGCGCGCAG
>CAYONP010000032.1:0-53680 GCA_964405335.1 uncultured Fimbriimonadaceae bacterium | reverse complement strand
CGAGGTAGGGCCGCCTCGCCGAGGCGGCCGGCCCGTTCGGCGAACGGGCCCTACCTAGGCGGGCGGGGACGCCCGCGCTCCGAGCCCGTTCGGCGAACGGGCCCTACCTTGGCGGGCGGGGACGCCCGCGCTCCGGAGCCCGTTCGGCGAACGGGCGCTACCCATGCCATTCGGCGCGCGCAGCGCGCCGCTACGGTGGGTGGCGTGGCGAAATGGGGGCTTGGTCGCGCCGGCCCGGCCTACCCCGACCGGAGTTATCATAACTCCGATTATGGGAGAATCGGCGACTGCGGTCGAGGTCAGATCGCCCCGACCTCCATCCGCCCCAGCGCCACGGCCGCGCGGTTGCGCACCCGCTCGGACGGATCGGGATCGGCGCCCGACGACAGCGCGCGCAGCTTGGGCCGCACGTCGTCGAGCCGGAGCACCGCCGCCGCGTCGGCCGCCGCCGCGCGGACGAACTCGCTCTCGTCGTCGAGCATGTGACGGACCAGGTCACCGGCGCGCTCGTCGCCGATGCCGGCCAGTACGGTCACCGCCGCCGCGCGGAGCACCGGGTGCGGATCGGTCGCCTTGCCGCCCATCAGCGCCGCTGTGTCGGCACGATGGTCGTCGAGGAAGATCATCGCCCCGCAGAGGAAGCGGAAGTTGACCGCCAGCGAGCCCTCGCGGTAGAGATCCTCGAACAGGATGCCCATGCCGTCGCGGTCTTCGTCCTTCAGCCCGCGGATCTTGTCCACATCGGCCTGCGGCAGCGTGGCCATCAGCTTCGCCGCCTCGCGCCGGACCTCGGGCACCTTGGACGTGATCTGGTCGCGCAGCACCTTCTGACCGCGCTTGTCGCCCAGGCCGATCAGCGACACCGCCGCGGCGGTCTTCACCGCCTCGTTCGGATCGTTCAGCAGGCCGACCAGCGCGTCGAGCGAATCCTCATCGTTGCAGCCCGACGCCCACATCGCCAGCTCGGCCGCCTGGCGCACCCGGGCCGGCACCAGCACGTCCTTGATCACCGCGATCAGCCGCTCACTCCGGTTGCCCAGATCGCCACGCGCCACCGCCGGGATGACCGCCGCCAGCACGTCGGGATGCTTGTCCTCCAGCGCGTCGAGGACCGCCGCCCGGGCCTCCGGGATCTCCTTCAAGTTGCGCAGGCCGACCAGCGCCTCGGTGGCCGCGGCCCGGCTCTGCTTATCGGTGGTTACCGCCGTTGCCGAGTCCTCAGGCTCGTCGTCGGCGGCCACGCCGACATAGTCGCCCGCCTCGTCCTCGATCACCTGCGCCAGCGCCGCGATGACCTCGCGCGACGGTTCGGACGAGTCGGCTAGCAGGTACCCCAAGCCCCGCGCGGCGGCGGCCCGGACCTTGCCATCGACGTCGCTCAGCGCCCGCAACAGCGCCTCCTGCGCCGCGGGGTCACGCCGGGCGGCCAGCAAGCGCGCCGCCGCGGCGCGGACCCGCGGGTCGGGCAACTGCATCGCCGCGATGAGATGCTCGGAACCAAGCAGCCGATTGGCGCTGCGCAGCACCTCGCCCGGCACCGCCGGATCGGGGCTGAACAGCAGCCGGACGGCAATCTCCTCGTCGCCCTCGTTCTGGAACAACCGCGGTGCGACCAGCCTCACCTCGGGATCGCTGGCCACCAGCGCCGGCAGCATCGGCTCGCGGTCGGCCTCGGCCCGGCCGGCCAGCGCCCGGGTCGCCGCCAGGCGGACCGTCTGGTTGGTGTCGTTCAGCAGCAGCGCCGCCAGCGTCGCCACGGTGGCCGCATCATCACTCGCCTCAAGCGCGTCGACCGCATGGTAGCGCACCACCGGATCGTCGGAGGTGACCCCCTTCTCGATCAGCAGCCGGACAATCCGCTCCTTCGCTTCGCCGCTCGTACGACGTGCGTCGAGAATAACCGCGAGGGCGAGCGTGGCTTGTTGGCGGACCGTATACGACGGGTCGTCGAGCGCCTGGCCGAGGGCCGCGATGCAGCTCTCGTGGCCGACCGCCATGAGCCGCTCGAGGGCGTCGATACGGTCGGCCTCGACGGTGTTGAACTGCTTGGTCAAGACCAGCGTGGCGCGGGTGTCGTCGTCCGGTGTCTCCGCCCGGTCCTGAGCGTACAGCGTGCGCACATGGCGCGCGTCGGCGGTGCCCGAGAGTGCGCGGCGGTCGCGCGCCGGCTCGCCCTCGAACTCGCCCTCGGTCGGCCGGTCGATGTTGCTGCGCGGCCGCGGGCTGGCGGCATAGAGGGTGACGAAGAAGTCGTTGACCACATCGCCCGGACCGACGTTCTGGACATCGACCTCGATGCTGATCGGCTCGCCCTCGACCACGTCCAGCGCGGTCGTCCGCGCCGCCGGGTCGGCGACCACGAGTTGCTCGTCGCCCTCGGTGTAGCGCATCAGCCGGACGGCGGTCACCTGCAGGTTGGGCGGATCTTTCTTGTTCGGCTTGATCACCTTGCCGTGCCGGCCCTCCTGCATCCGCTGCTTGGTCAGCGCGGCGCGGGCGGCTTCGGCTTCGAGGATCCGCTCGGCCGAGTCGCGCTGCCGCTGCAAATCCTCTTCGGTAGCCAGGTTCTGCGGCTTGACCTGGATGTAGAACGGGCCGTAGATCAGATCGTCGCGCTCGAGGTCGCGGCGCACGCGGCCCTCGGAGTCGGCGCGGATCCAGCACATGTAGCGGCCTTCGAGCACCGCCAGCAGCGGCTCGAGATAACCGTCGAGCGCCTCGTTCGCCGCCGGCGTGTCGATCCGCGCCAGCGCCGCGGCCGCCTGCTGCCGGACCTCGGAGTAGTCATCGCGCAGCGCGGCGATCAGCGGTTCGACGGCGCGCTCGTCGCCGATGATGCCGAGCAGTCGCGCGGCCACCTTGCGCCGGTTGGCATACTTGTCGCGCTCGAGCGTCCGCTCGGTGGTCTCGGCCAGCGTTTCGATCAGCGGCTCGACCGCCTGTTGGCCAAGGCGCATGACGGCTAGGCGCGCGGCATCGGATTCGGCGTCGCCGCCGGGGATCGGGCCGGACAGGTCGCGGGCGATGCGGACCAGCCAGAGTACCGCCTCGTCGGCCTTGGCGTGGCCTTCGGTCAGCAGCGCCTCGAGCGACCAGACGACGTTGTCGCGGACGGTCTGCGGCTGCCGGGCGAGGAACTCGATCGGCTTGTCTTCGTCGCGCGAGAGAAACGGCTGCATCACGCGCAGCGCCGCGGCCCGACGCACCTCGGGCTCGGCATCGCCGGTGTTCTTGACCAGCCGCTCGGTCAGAATGTACTTGACGGTGATGAAGGTGATGCACCCCACCGCCAGCCCGATCAGCGTGTAGAAGAGGATCCGCCAGCCTTTGACCACCGTCTTGGTTCCTCCGGCGCGCGCCGCCTGCGCGCCGTCGCGAGGCCAGTTCGCCGGCCGCGACCGCCCTCCTCCGCCGGTCGGCTCAGTCGATCACGAACGGCTTCTTCTCGGGGTCACGTGGGCGGCTAGCCCGCCGCTCGTCGAACAGCCAGCGCGTCTCGTCCTCGCTCAGGCGGAACATCGGATAGCTGGACAAGTTGCCGGCGATCACCCGCTTGGCCACCCGGCGGACGATGTTGCACTCGGTGTAGAGCCGGCGGAAGGTGACCCCGCCGGTGTGGTGCTCCATCAGTTGCCGCATGATGTCGAGCACCGAGGTCTCCTGGGCGTGCTCGACCTTGACCCGCAGGCGAAGCAGCTCGTCGAGTTGCGGCTGCGGGATGAGCAGCATCGGATCGGGCTCCGGGTCGACCTCGCCGTACCAGACATCGTGCTCGGCGTCGTGTTCGATGTAGAACACCTGCCCGGTCGGCTGGAGGCGGCCCTTGAACCACTCGTCCAGCCCGCAGAGCAGGCCGGTCTCGTTGTTCAGCCACAGCTCGAAGCGCTCGCCGCTGGGCTTGTCGATCAGCGTCAGCGGCCGGATCGGCGGCGTGGTCGGGAACACGCCGCGGTCGATCTTGCGCACCTTGGTGGTGCCCGAGACGAAGTGCCGGTAGGTGGTCACGAAGCGCTGGCGCGCGGCCAACTGCAGGCCAGCGCGCAGGGCCGGCACCTCGTCCTCCTCGCCGATGTCTTCCAGGTCGGGCGCGCGGACCTCCCATTCGAGCCCGCCCTCGAGCCCGCCGTCCTGCAGCGCGGCGTCGACCTTCTCGTCGGTCAGCGAGGTGACCACCACCGGCGAGAGCTGCAGCGTGACCGGCACGCGGAAGAGCGTCGGCGGCAGCAGCACGCGCAGGTGCCAGCGGCTGTCGGGCAGTTCGACAAAGCGGTCGTCGCCGCGCAGCGCATCCGAGACGCTGCGCACCGCGGCGATGTACTGCATGTCGCCGGGGAACAGCTCGAACACGTCGGAAACCAGGCCGCCGAGCGGCATCGCCGTGCCGGCCTCCTGGATGATCCGCTGCAGCTCACCGATGTCGTCGTGCGACAGGCTGAACTCCTCGATGCTGCCCGCGTCGGCCTCGAGGATCTCATGGATGTCGACCACCGCCTCGGCGGTGGCGCCGTCGGCATCGTGCTGCTCACTGAGGCCCTGAATCGCCGCGTTCAGCTCGGCCAGATAGGCCGGCGTGGCGAACGCCGGACCGGGCACCAGTGCCGCGCGCTCGTCTTCGAGCGCGGCGCAGAAGACCTCCTGCGGGTCGAACCCGCCTCCCCGCGCGACCCACAGAGCATAGAGCAGCAGCCGGCTGGACAGCGGCGTGTGGGCCGACTCGACCAGCGCGACCAGACCGTCGAGCGCCGTGTCGGCCGCCTTGGCGCTGGCCATGTCGAGCGATTCGAGCACCGCCGCGAAGTCGATCGCGACGCCGAAGAAGTTGTGCCGGCGGATCGCCTCGTCGTCGTCCTCGGGCGCCACCTCGAGCAGCCAGGCACGCAGGCCGACCAGGCCACCAGCGGTACGGAAGTAGGTTGCCCGGCTGGCCGCCAGGGTGTCGATCAACCGCACCAGACCCTCGCGCGGTCGCTGGCGGCGCAACGACAGCTCGCCGGCGAGGCGCATCAGCGAGAGCGGCTTGCCGGCCTGACCGAGCACCGCCTGCAGCGAGCCGTCGACGCTGCGGCGCAGCCCGTCGTGGCGGGCGCGCAGGTCCCACCGGCGGTCGACCAGGGTCAGGCGCGGCGAACGGCTCAGCTCGTTGCGCACCAGGCGGGCGCTGGCGCCGACCTTGTCGCCCACCTCGCGCGCCATGTCGGCGGTCTTGACCGCCGCGCCGCTGACCATCACGTAGTCGGCCATCAGCGTGTCGAGATACTCACGCGCCCGGTCCTGCAGGACGGTCTGGTCCAAAACTCGCTCCCTCATCGTTCGGGCAGGGACAGAACCTATCCAGGATAGCGCACCAGGCGCGGTCTGACAAGCTTCGCAGCGGCGCGAATCGCACCGCGCCGCCCCACCCCGCCCCGGCGGCCGGCGATTCGCGCGCGCGGCCGTTTACAGAGCGAGCCGGTTGTGGTATCGTGACGCGGTTCGACGGCCCGGCCGGCGAACGTTTGGCATGACCTGTGGAGGAGTGCGTGGCCAAGACCGTTACGGCTTGACGCCGTCTGGTAACCAGCCCGCCGAAGCCTCTGGCGCTGCCGCGCAGAGGCTTTGCTGTCACTGCGAGACCCGGAAAGGAGGAGAATCATGGCTGAACTCAACGTCGCTCTGCCCGACGGCTCCCAGCTTGCCTTCGCCCCGGGAGTCTCGTTGACGACGGTGGCCGAGGCCATCGGGCCGCGACTCGCCCGCGCCGCGCTCGCCGCCGAGGTCGACGGCGAGCTGCGCGACCTGAGCGCCTGCCTCGACCGCGATGCCGCCGTGCGCTTTGTCACCTGGGCCGACGCCGAGGGGCAGCGCGTCTACCGCCACAGCACCGCGCACGTCATGGCGCAGGCCGTGCAGCGGCTGTTTCCCGAGGCCAAGGTGACCATCGGCCCGGCGCTCGATGACGGGCGGTTCTACTACGACTTCGACGTGCCCGAGCCGTTTGGACCCGACGACCTGGCCGCCATCGAGGCCGAGATGGCCAGGGTGATCGCCGAAGATCAGCCGTTCCGCCGCGAGGAGCTGAGCCGCGACCAGGCGCGCGAGCTGTTCGCCGCCCGTGGCGAGCCCTACAAGCTCGAGATCCTGGACGAGATCCCCGACGGCGAGGCGGTCACCGTCTACTGGAACGGCGACGCCTGGGTCGACCTTTGCCGCGGCCCGGCCCACCTGCCCTCGACCGGTCGCATCGGCGCGGTCAAGCTGCTCGCCTCGAGCGGCGCCTACTGGCGCGGCGAGAGCAACAACCGGATGCTGCAGCGCATCTATGGCACCTCGTTTCCCGAGCAGAAGCAGCTCGACGGGTGGCTCGAACTCCGCGCCGAGGCCGAGCGGCGCGACCATCGCCGGCTCGGGCGCGAGCTCGACCTGGTCTGGTTCAGCGACATGGCGCCGGCCTGCCCGTTCTTCTTCCCCGCCGGGGCGACAATCTACAACCTGCTGGTCGACCTGATTCGCAGCCGCTACCGCAAGTACGGCTACGACGAGGTGATCACCCCGCAGGTGCTGCTGGCCGAGCTGTGGCGGCAGTCGGGCCACTGGGACGCCTACCGCGAGAACATGTACTTCGTCGAGTTCGAGGGCCAGACCCACGCGGTCAAGCCGATGAACTGCCCCAGCCACGCGCTGATGTACGCCGCGGGGCGGCACAGCTACCGCGACCTGCCCATCCGGTATGCCGACTTCGGCCGGCTGCACCGCTACGAGCCGAGCGGCGTCACCGCCGGCCTGACCCGCGTGCGCAGCTTCGCCCAGGACGACGCCCACATCTTCTGCCGGCCCGACCAGGTCGAGGCCGAGGTCCACGCCTTCGTGGCCATGCTGAGCGAGGTCTACGAGCTGTTCGGCTTCACCGACGTGCAGATCGACTTCGCCACCCGGCCGGAGAAGTCGGTCGGCAGCGACAAGATGTGGGCGCTGGCCGAACGGCTGCTGCGCGAGTCGCTCGAGCACCGCGACACCGCCTACCGGCTGGCCGCCGGCGAGGGGGCGTTCTATGGCCCCAAGATCGACTTCATGGTCGCCGATGCGCTGGGCCGGCGGCATCAATTGGGCACCTGCCAGCTCGACTTCAACATGCCCGAGCGGTTCGGCCTCGAGTACATCACCGCCGAGGACCGGCGCGAGCGGCCGGTAATGATCCACCGCGCGCTGCTGGGCAGCCTCGAGCGGTTCATGGGCATTCTGATCGAGCACACCGGGGGCGCGTTCCCCGCCTGGCTGGCGCCCGAGCAGGTGCGCCTGATCCCGATCGCCGCGCGGCATGTCGACTACGCCAGTGAGCGGGCCGGCGAGCTGGCGGCCGCCGGCTACCGGGTCACGGTCGACGACTCGGACGAGCGGATGAGCGCCAAGGTCGCCGCGGCCGAGGCGCGGAAGATCCCGTACATGCTGATCTGTGGTGATCGCGAGGTCGGCTCGGGTCAGGTCTCGGTGCGCCGGCGTGGGATGAGCGATCTGGGCGCGATGGCGTTCGCGGGGTTCGTCGCGAAGTTGGCGGAGGAGGCGGCGTTTCCGCCGCTGTAGTGTAGAATACCGGCAGCACGAGGTGCTGGGAGCATAGGACCATCAGACGACGGCATTTCATACCCGAGGCGCCGGAACAGCGCCTGCGGCGGAATGAGCAGATCCGCGCCTATCGGGTGCGGCTGGTCGACGAGAACGGCAAGCAGGCCGGCGTGGTGGCGTTGCGTGACGCCATCGAAGCGGCGCGCGACGTCGGGCTCGACCTGATCGAAGTCGCACCCGACGCCGACCCGCCGGTCTGCCGGATCATGGACTGGGGTCGTTACCGGTTCGAGCAGAAGCAGCGCGAGCGGGAGCAGCGGAAGAAGCAGCGGACGGCCGAGGTCAAGGCGCTCCGGCTGCGTCCGAGCACCGACGAGCACGACTTCGGCGTGACCCGCCGCAAGGCCGAGGCGTTCATCACCGACGGCCACAAGGTGCGGGTCGAGGTGCGCTTCCGCGGGCGTGAGATCACGCATCGTGAGCTGGGGCAGGAGATCCTGCTCAAGCTCGCCGGGGCGGTCGGCGAGGTGGCCGACATCGAGCAGCAGCCGTCGATGGACGGGCGCAAGATGTACCTGATGCTGGCCCCCAAGCCGGCGGTTCTGCGCGCCGCGCAGGCGGCCGAGAAAGCCCGCGAGGAGCGGCGCGCAGCCGCCGAAGCGGCCGGCGAAGAGCTGCCGCCCGAGCCGGTCGACGAGCTCGAGGACCTTGACGAGGACGACGACGACGAGGACATCGACGAGGATGACGGCGAGGCGGAGCCGGACGACGAGGGCGACGCCGCGCCGGACGACGACGACTGACGGAGAGAGAGCTCGTGGCCAACAAGAGCAAGCCCCGGAGTTCGGCGACCAAGCGCTTCAAGGTCACCGGTAGCGGGAAGATCACGCGGCGGCGCGGGCGGTTTGCCCACCTGCTGACCAAGAAGTCGAGCAGCCGCAAGCGGCGGCTCGGCGAGCATGAAACCGTCGCCGCGGGCGACGCGAAGGCCATTCGTCGCATGCTCGGCGAGTAGGAGCACCCGATGCGAGTCAAGCGAGGCGTCGTCGGCACGCGGCGGCGAAAGAAAGTCCTGCAGCAGGCCAAGGGCTACTGGGGCGCCAAGTCGAAGCAGTACCGCGCGGCCAAAACGCAGCTCATGAAGTCGGGGCAGTATGCCTACCGCGACCGCCGGCAGCGGCGGCGCGACCGGCGCCGGCTGTGGATCATCCGGGTCAACGCCGCGGCACGCAGCCACGGGCTCAGCTACAGCCACTTCATCGCCGGCCTGAAGGCCGCCGGCATCGCCCTCGACCGCAAGGCGCTGGCCTACCTCGCGGTAGTCGACCCGCCCGCCTTTGCCGCCGTCGCCGAGCGCGCCAAATCGGCCTTGCAGGTTGCTGCGCAGCCGGCATAACGAACTGCTCCGCACCGCTCGCGCCCTGAGCCGCCGCAAGGGGCGCGAGCAGTCCGGCCTCTTCCGCGTCGACGGCCGCCGCGCCGTGACCACCGTGCTCGACCACGGCGCCGCCGTGGTGGCGCTGCTGATCACCCCCGACCAGGCCGACGGGCCGCTGCCCGAGCGAGTCCGCGCCGCCGGCGGGCGGGTCGAGCAGGTCGCCCCCGAGCTGCTTGCCGAGGCCACCGAGCTGGTCCAGCCCGACGGGGTCGTCGCCCTGGTGCGGCAGCCGGTGGTCGCCTTCGACCAGGTGGCCGCCTGCGACCGCATCGTCGTCCTCGACGGGGTGCAGGACCCGGGCAACGTCGGCACCGTGCTGCGCACTGCCGATGCCGTCGGCGCCGGCGTGCTCCTTGCCGCCGGCTGCGCCGATCCGCTCAGCCCGAAAGTGGTCCGCGCCAGCGCCGGAGCGGTGGTGCGGGTGCCGTGGCTGCGCCGCGACCCGCCGTACGAGCTGCCGCACGAGGTCGTCGTGCTCGATTCGCGCGGCGGCAGGCCGCTGACTCAGGTCGCCCTACCCCACCCACTGCTCCTGGTCGCCGGCAGCGAGGCGCACGGCCCCAGACCGGCCTGGCAGGCCTATCCGCGGCTCCACCTGCCGATGCGCGAGGGCGCCGAGTCGCTCAACGTGGCGATCGCCGTGGCGGTGGCGCTGTACCGAACCGTGGCGTAGCCGCTCAGTGCGGACACGAGGAGGAGTCCGCGCCACCGTGCCGAACGGCCCAGCGCGCAGAGTGGGGGAGCATTGGGCACGTCAGGCACCTGACCCGTCGTTCCGAGCTGCCGCCAATCCACTCCAACCCACCCGTGGCGCCATGGGAGACTCACATGGACCGCCGCGTTGGCTTGCCCGTCGCGCTGGCATTCGCAGCCGTCTGGACCGTCGGCTGCAGCAGCAGCCAGCTTGCGAACGTCATCCGCACCTACTACGTCGACCCGACCGGCAGCGACGCCGCGCCGGGCACCGAGCAGCAGCCGTGGCGCACGCTGCAGCATGCCGCCGGCCGCGCGGTCGCCGGAGAGACGGTGCTGATTCGGGCCGGCACCTACCGCGAGCGCCTGGTGCCCGCCAACTCGGGCACCGCCGGCAACCCGATCACCTTCGCCGCCGCGCCGGGAGCGCAGGTGATCGTCGACGGCACCGGCATCGCGCTCGAGGAGCAGCAAGGCATCGTCGATCTGTCTGGCCGCGGCCACATCACGATTGCCGGCTTGGACGTGACGCACTCGGCCCAGGCAGGCATCTTTGCCGAGGTCGCCCACGATCTCACCATCCGCGACTGCCGCACCTCCGACACCGGCTCGTCGGGCATTGGCATCTGGGCCGGACAGCGCATCGAGATCGTCGACAACACAGTCGACACGGCCGGCCTCAACGGCCTGCAGGAGTGCATCACCGTCGCCGGCACCGATAGCTTCGAGGTGCACGGCAACATCGTCCGCGATGGACAGAAGGAAGGCATCTGCCTCAAGGACGGCTCGCACGACGGCCGAGCCTACGGTAATCAGGTCAGCGGCTGCCACGGCGTCAACCTCTACGTCGACGCCTGGGACAAGCACACCTACAACTTAGAGGTGACCGGCAACGTCGTGCACGACTCGTTCGACGGCAGCGGGATCAGCCTGGCCTCGGAGATGGGCGGGCTGCTTGAGAACGTTCTGGTGGCCAACAACGTCAGCTACCACAACCGGTACATCGGGCTGTCGATCAGCGTCAACGGTCCCGTCGAGGCGCCGCCGATGCGCGACCTGCGGCTGGTCAACAACACGGTCTACAACAACGGTTGGCCCGACTGGGGCGGCGGCATCGCGGTCGACAATCCCGGCGCCACCGACGTGCTGGTCCGCAACAATCTGTCGTCCGGCAATCTGACCTTCCAGCTCGTGGTCGCCGCCGCGGTGCCTGCCGCCGAAGTGACCGCCGACCACAACCTGGTTCACCCGTTCAACGCCACCGACGGCGAGATCCAGGGCGCCGACCCGGTCCTCGAGCCGCCCGGCTGCTTGGATGCCGGTGCGGCCGATTTCCACCTCGGCCTGACCTCGCCGGCGATCGACCGTGGCTCGGGCGTCGGAGCGCCGGCCACGGACTACGATGGCCAGACGCGCCCGCAAGGGGCCGGAGTCGACATCGGAGCCTTCGAACGGCCGTGACGGTCGAGCCGCCGCGCGAGGGCGGGGTCACCGCGCCGGCTTGATGGCGTTCATCACCTCCAGGACGCGCGGCAGCAGGTAGTCGCAGAACTGGGGGTGGATGCTCATCGTCTGCTCGTACCGGTACTTGGCCATGTCGACCGCCGGCGGGGGCAGGATGTAGCCCAGCTCGTCGAGCGTCAGGCCGAGTAGGAACTGGTACGGCGCGTCCATCATGGTGCGGACGAGAAAGCCGACCGCCGGCAGCGCCTCACCCGGCAGGGTGACGAACTGCGCCGGGCCCAGGCCGACGGCGGCGACGGCGGTAGTCACGCCGTCGGGCGGCTGGTTGCCGCCGCGGTCGAGCACGCCGGCCTGCTGCAGGGCGATCAGCGCCGGGCTGCCCATCGGCAGGTCGAAGGTCACCCGCGCGACGGCGATCGGCGTCGGCTCGGCCGGTCGCGCCCCGGTCAGCAAGCGGTTGACCTCGGCCCCGACGGCGCGGCCGATGCGCTCGCACTCGTCCCAGGTGTTGCGCTGCTCGTTGACCGGGCTGACCATGCCGCCGAGGGCGCCGTTGAAGTAGACGCAGACGCCGCCCTGCTCGCCCTCGACCTCGTCGCGCAGGTAGTGGGCAAAGTCGCTGGTGATCAGCTTGTTCTGCGTCCACATCACCTCGGGGTGGCAGGCCCAGTTGACCAGCGTACCGATCACCTGCCCGTTGGCGCGCCGGGCCTGCATGACCGTCACGGCATTGTCAATCGCCCAGGGATCGTTGTAGTTGACCGCCGTCCGGTCGGGGCTGCGGCCCTCGGCAAAGGCCAGCACCGCCGGCTCCATCGAGTCGACGGCCATCTGCACCGCCTGCGCCGCGCGAGCGCGGAGGTGCTCGAGGAAGGCCGGGTCGACGCCGCTCCGGTCCTCGGCCGGACCCCACAGCCCGAGGGTGTCGGGCGCCGAATGGACGTGCGTCGCGCCGACCAGAATGTTCGCCGCCGGCACGCCGGTGACCCGGCGGGCAATCTCCTCGACCTCGGGCAGGAACAGGCCGATCAGGTCGCAGACGGCAAAGACGACGGTGGTCTCGCCGTCGCCGACGGCGAAGGCGCGGCACCAGATGTCGTCGTGCGCACCCTCGGAGACCCGGTGGTCTTCGGGGTCGCCCAGTCCGGCCAACCACTGCCCGGTGGCCGGCTCGGGTGTGATAGGTACGGCGGCGACGCCGACGCGATAGCCCTGCGCCAGTGACACCGAGGCGGCGGCGAATAGGGCCGCCAGCGCCCACGCTTGGGTCGTCATGTCTCCCTCCCGTCGACACGATTGCGGCCGAATCGGCCGCGCCTTAGAATGCGTCTACGCCCACCGACGGCGCTTCGCGCAGCGCACGGGGAGTCCGGCACGATGGCCTTCGACCCGACCCGCGGTGAACCTGCCGCGCCGCATCGCTCCGCGGTCACGTTGCGCGCGGTCCTGCTCGGACTCCTCCTTGTTCCGCCGAATGTCTACTGGTGCCTCCAGGTCGAGGGCATCTGGCACAGCGGCCACCCCTCCGCCCTCAGTCTGTTCTGGAACGTCATCTTCACCCTGCTGGTCGTGCTCTGCGCCAACCTGGCGGTCAAGCGCTTCTTCCCGCGCTGGGCCCTGACCCAGGGCGAGTTCATCGTTGTCTACATCCTGCTCTACATGGCCACCGCCCTGGCCGGCCACGACAGCCTGCAGCTCCAACTCCCCTCGCTGGCGATGCCGTGGTATTATGCCAACGACGCGAACAAGTATGCTGATTACCTGGTGCCCTATCTGCCCGAATGGCTGACCGTCGATAACGAGTTCGCCATCCGCAACTTCCTGCTCGGCCACTCCTCCTTGCTCGACCGCGAGCAGTGGAAGTACTGGGTGGTGCCGATCTTCTGGTGGACCTGCTTCGTCGCCGCGCTCGGGCTGGTCATGATCTGCACCTGCGTCTTTCTGCGCCGGCAGTGGACCGAGCACGAGAAGCTCAGCTACCCGATCATTCAACTGCCCCTGGCGATGACCGAACACGGCGGCCAGGTCGCCTTCTTCGCCCATCGCGGGTTCTGGGTCGGCTTCCTCGCCGTCGCCGCGCTCGACCTGCTCAACGGCGCGCACGCCTTCGTCCCCGCCCTGCCGCTGATCAAAGTCCGGCACGACCATTACCTCTGGAACGCGCACTTCACGACCTTTCCCTGGAACCGCATGGGCAACTTCTGGGGGCCGCTCTATCCCTTCCTGGTTGCCCTGGGATTCTTTCTCCCGCTCGACTTATCGTTCAGCATCTGGTTCTTCTTCCTGTTTCAGAAGGCCCAGAACATGCTCGCTGCGGTGGTCAATCTACCGGACATGCCCAACCTGCCCTACGCCGCCGAGCAGACCGGCGGCGCGCTGGCGGTGATCGTGCTCTACACGCTGTGGCTGGCGCGGGGCCACCTGCGCGGCGTCGTGGCGACGGTGTTCGGCCTGCGCGGCCGGCTCGACGACACAGACGAGCCGACGCGCTACCGCACCGCCGCGCTCGGGCTGCTGCTCGGCAGCGGGTTCATCTACTGGTTCTGCCGCCGCGCCGGCATGACGCCCGGCGTGATTGTCGGCTTCTTCGGCCTCTACGCGGTGATTTCGACCGCCATCACGCGCATCCGCGCCGAACTCGGCCCGCCGGCGCACGAGATGGTCGGGCTCAACTCGATGAAGCTCCTGATCGCGTTCCAGGGCACCGTCTCGCTTGGCCCGAAGAACCTGGCCATGTACCCGCTGTTTTACTGGTTCACCGGCCGCGGCTACCGCACGCAGATCATGCCGCCGATGATGGAGGGCTTCAAGATGGCCGAGCGCGGCGGGCTGTCGGCCCGCGGGCTCGGCTGGGTGGTGCTGCTCGGACTCTGGTTCGGTGCGATCTGCGTCTATGTCATCGGGATCGAGGTGTCGTACCGCAACCACTACAGTTTCAACCGGATGATCGACCACAACTGGGGGCAGCTCAACGAGACGCGCAACTGGATTGAGGGGCTTAACCGCTACGACCGGACGACCAACTGGCCGCGGGTGACCTTCCTCGGCGGCTCGATGATCTTCACCGCGTTGCTGATGTTCATGCGCCTGCACTCGCTGCGCTGGCCGTTCCACCCGGCCGGCTATGCACTGTCGATGACCTTCGGGGTCGACTACTTCTGGACCTGCGTGCTGCTCGCCTGGGTGATCAAGAGCCTGGTCCTCAAGTGGGGCGGTTACGGTCTCTACCGCAAGGCGCTGCCGGTCTGCTACGGCGTGCTGCTCGGCGAGTACGTGGTCGGCGCCTGCTGGAGCGTCTTGAGCCTCTTCCTGCGCCGGCCGATCTACGACTTCAGCCCCGGCTAACCGGATTTCCGTTTGCCTGGCCCTCGACTTGCACGTTTCCTGCGGTGCAACCCTGCCCCGGTTGGGCGGATGGCCTCGGCCCCCCGGCCCACCCGCGTGCTGCGGCAGCGGCTGCTGACGGACACCATGGTTGGACGTATCGCCGTTTTTCGCACTTAACTCGATTTCCTGGCCGCCTGGCACGCATCCTGCACTTCAGTCAGTTACGGATCTTGCGCTGCGTACGCTCGGCTAGAGAGTTTTCTCGACAGCTTTCGAGGCCGGTGCAGGAAGTGTCTGCGACAGGGAAGGACTACGATGTATCATCTCATGCGCGGGGCGGCTTTGACCGTGCTCGCCTGCCTCTGCACCTCGGCCGCCATGGCCGCACCGTTCGACGGCGTCGGTGACCATCAGCGCGACGATCTGGGCTACTACTACGCCATGACCGGCGGCAAGTTCCCCACCGGCACCGTGCCGAACGGCGACAACGCCAGCGGCGGGACGTTCCGCTATGTCACCGACGACCCCGTCTGGGGCTATCCGATCGACGCCTGGCGCAAGGACGACTGGTTCCCCCAGAACGCCAGTCTGGCCTTGACCATGATGAGCGGCGCCGCCATCGTCTACGACAACAACGGCCTCGAAGACGGCAGCTACGGCGACTACTACGATGCCACCGGGCTGGCCGTCTCGGGCAGCAAACCCGGCCTCTACCGCGGCTACTCCATGTCGAACAACTACGACTGGATCTATGCCGGCTACTTCAAGCTCGAGGCGGCCACGACGATCGACCGGATCATCGGCTACTTCGACGCCAACTCGGGGTTCGATCCCGACAGCAAGGCGTTCCGCTACGACATGAACATCTGGTCGGCCTACCAGGACAACCCGGGCGGCAACCCGAACTCGTGGATGCCGACCGACACCGGCTCGTTCACCGGCGATGTGCTCTCGGCCAAGTCGACGCCGGGCACGCTGGCCTGGAGCGACACGGGCGTCGACCGCATCTTCGGCGACGACTTCGGCAACATGCACGACGACATTCTCCGCTTGACCTTCCTCCTCGACTCGCCGGTCACGCTCGAGGCGGGGGTCTACTTCTTCAGCCACGACGCGGAGGTCGTGCCCGAACCGAGCACGTTGTTCCTGCTCGGACTGGGCGGGCTGGTCCTACGCCGCCGCCGCCGCTAGCAGCGTTCCCCCCCCCCCCCGGCGCGAGGCCCGATCCCCAGGGCCTCGCGCCGTCCTTTGGGCAGGACCCTCGCGCGCCGCGGCGAAATGCGGTACGATCGCCGTGCGGAGAGAACCATGGGCGAGACCACGCGTCGGACCTTCGTCAAGCAATCGATGACCGCCGCCCTGGCGGCCGCCGCGACGCAGGCAATCGCCTCGCGCGCGCACGCCGCGGAGAACCACACGTTGCGCATCGGCCTGGTCGGCTGTGGTGGCCGCGGCACCGGCGCCGTCGGCGACTCGCTGACCGCCGACCCGAACACCCGGCTGGTCGCCATGGGCGATGTCTTCGCCGACCAGCTTGCCGGCAGTCTGCGCTCGCTGCAGGGCAACGAAGGCCTGCGCGACCGGATCGACGTGCCGCCGGAGCGGCAGTACGTCGGCTTCGACTGCTACCAGAAGGTGATCGACCAGGTCGACGTGGTGCTGCTCGCCTCGACGCCCTATTTCCGCCCGTGGCAGATCGAGTATGCCGCCGAGAAGGGCGTGCACGTCTTCGCCGAGAAGCCGGTGGCCACCGACTGCCCCACCCTCCGCCGCTGCCTGGCCGCCTGTGAGGCGGCGCAGGCGAAGAACCTGACGCTCGTTTCGGGGCTCTGCTGGCGTTACCACCCGCCCAAGGTGGCGACGCTGCAGCAGGTGCTCGACGGGCGCATCGGCGAGATCATCAGCATCGACACGAACTACCTCTCCGGTGGGGTGTGGGAACCGCGCCGCGAACGCGACCAGTGCGACAGCGACATGGAGTACCAGATTCGCAACTGGTACTACTACGCCTGGCTCTCGGGCGACCACATCTGCGAGCAGGCGGTGCACAGCATCGACAAGCAGGGCTGGGCGATGGGCGACCAGCCGCCGGTGCGCTGCCGCGCCGTCGGCGGCCGGCAGGTGCGCACCGCCGAGCGATACGGCAACATCTTCGACCACTTCGCCGTCGCCTACGAGTACGAGAACGGCGTGCGCGGGTTCCACCAGTGCCGCCACTGGGCCGGCACGCCGGGCGGCACGTTCGACTTCATCCAGGGCACCCAGGGCACCTGCGACGTGTTCGGCCACCGCATCCTCAACCGCGCGGGCGAGGTGGTTTGGCAGTACGAGGGGCCCGACGACAACATGTACGTCGCCGAGCACCGCGCGATGTACCGCGCCATCCGGGCGAACGAGCCGATCAACGACGGCAAGTACATGTGCTACAGCACGATGCTGGCCATCATGGGTCGGATCGCCGCCTACACCGGGCAGGTCGTCACCTGGGACCAGATGATGTCCCTCGACACCGGCCTCGGGCCGACCGAACTGGCCTGGGGCGAGGCACCGCAGACGCCGGTGGCCACGCCGGGCCGGACGCGGCCGGCGTAGCTCAGCGCAGGCGCGACGCGGCCAGCGCGGCGGCGTAGTCGTCGCCGAGCACGGCCTCGAGCATCGCCGCCACATTCGCCGGTGGTGTGCCGGCCTGGATCGCGTGCGACGGAGTGGCGATGTACCCGCCGCCATCGCCGAGCACGCGCACCAGCCGCCGGCACTCGTCGGCCACCGCCTCCGGTTCGGCGTGGGGCAGCAGTTGTTGCACACTGATTGCACCGCAGAAGGCCAATCGGCCGGCGCAGGCGGCCTTCAGCCGCTCGGGCTCCATCTTCGCGCAGTCTGTCTGCACCGCTTCGAGCACCTGCACGCCGGCGTCGAGCAAGTCGTCGAGCAGCTCGAACACGCTGCCGTCCGAGTGGAACAGGCGGTAAGCGCCGGGCGTGAGCGCTTCAGCCGCGTCGGTCAGGCGGCGGTGATAGGGTTGGAGCTGCTCCCGGTAGCAGCGCCGGCTGATCAGCGGGCCCTGCTGTCCGCCGAGGTCGTCGGCGAAGAACCACAGGTCGAGCCGCTCACCGAGCACGCCGGCGGCGCGCTCGAGGCGTGCCTCGAGGATGCCGGTGATCCGCTCCAGCGCCGCCTCGACGAGTTCGGGTCGGAGCACCAGGTTGGTCAGCGACTCCTCCAGTCCGGTCAGCCAGCAATAGATCTCGAACGGGTTGCCGCCGCTGAGTAGCAGGGCCCGGCCCTCGGCATGATCGGCCTGTTCGGCCAGCGCGGCATCGTCGAAATCGGCCGGGTCGGGCCAGGGATGCGCCTCGATCTGCTGCACCGTGGTGGCGCCGGCCAAGGGAAACTCGCCCAGCTCCTGGTAGGTGCCGGCGCCGTACGAGTGGGCACGCCAGACGATGCCCCAGTGGTCGGTGCCGACCGGCGGCGGCGGCCCGATGTAGGGGCTATGGAGCCGGGCGATGTCGTCGGTTAGGTGGGCCAGCCGGCGGAACTCGACTCCGCGCGCGGCATACCAGGTGCGCAGCGCGTCGCGCGCCTCAGGCGTCGGCCCGAAGCCCCAGGAGAAGGGCACGCGGTCGGGCGGACGGTGGGCCAGCGCGCAGCGGACCCGCTCGCGGGGCGTCACTTGGGCGGCAGCCCGCCGGCAAAGGCCAGGCCCCACTCGACCCACGAGCGGAGCTCGGCATCATCGCTGGTGCCGCCCGGCGCGACGGTCACCCAGCCCTTCATCGGCCGGCCGGTGGGGGCGAACGGGCGCGTCTGCGGCTCGCTCAGCGCGGCCTGCTCGTCGTCGGCGCCGACGCGGACAATCAGCTCATCGCCACTGATGCCGACGGCCATGTTGCCGTTGAGGATGAACCCCAGCCCGCCGAACATGCGCTTCTCGACCAACCCCTCCCGCTCGCCGCAGGCGGCGCGGACCCGCGCGGCAAGCGCCTGGTCATAGGCCACGACTCAGGCTGCCGGCTCGTCGTCGGGTATGACTGGGACGACGATCTCCTCGGGCGGGACGATCTTGGGCTGGCCGTGTTCGTCGGCGACGACGATGGAGCGGCCGAGGAGTTTGTGCTCGCGCAGCGCGGCGGCGACGGCCCGGCCCATGGCGCGTTCGGTCCGCCTGGACAGGTCGCGCAGCTCCTCAAGACTCGGCGGCGGATTAGGAGCCATGGTCAACACTCCCGAGGAAGTCGGCCCATACGTCAGGCACTTCCACCGTCCACTCACCAGCTCGGCCGCTTGCGATCGGCCGAGGCCCGACCCCGGTCTCATTGTCGTACACTGCCCACCAATCGGCGAGCGGCCGGTAGAAGTTCCAGAAGTTGTCCAGCCCCCGCGCATACCTCCTGCGGACAACGTCTGGATCGATGAAGTGCCCGCCGGCCTCGCGGCGGTGGAACACTCGCTGGACCGACACCTCGGCGCTCGGGATCCAGACGTAGATGATCCCGACCTCGTAGCCGTCGGCCCGCCACTGCTCGACGTGCCGCGACCAGGTGCGGCCCGACAGGGTGGTCTCGAAGGCGAACCGCTCGCCCCGCCGGGCCAGCTTGGCCAGCCACTCGAGCATGATCCGCCCGGCGTCGACCGCCACTCGCTCGACATCGAACGCACACAGCCCGCGCGCGATGGTGTCGGCGTTGACGAACGCGTCAATGCCGTGAATGCCGTGGACCACGGCCTCCGAGACGGTGCTCTTGCCCGCCCCGTTCGGGCCCGCCAGGATGATTGCCCGCCGCGGCGTGGTGTTCATCAGCCACCCCCCCGACCGCCGGGCCGGCGCCCCGGCCCGGCGGTCGGCGGTTCGCTCAACTGAGCAGGATCGGCTCGATGCCCAGTCCCTCGCAGGCGGCAATCATCTCGCCGATGATGTCGCCGCGCACGGCGTGGATGTGGTTGCACGAGAAGTTGTCCGCCAGCACTTTCATAGGCAGGTCGAACTTGGCCCAGACATGCGGCCAGGTGTAGGTGGTCTGGCGGCCCAGCTCCTCGTTCTTCTCCCAGCCGTAGTCTTCCCACGAGCCGGTGAACAGGTGACAGCGGTAGAGGCCGTTCTTGCGCGTGATCCGCGCGTAGGTCACCTTCGGCTCGGCCTCGCTGTAGAACTGCACGCTGGCGCCGCCGCCACGGAAGTAGAAGCCGATCGCCGGCATCAGCCGCACGGTGCCCCAGTTCTCGCGGTAGTCGCTCGAGCGTTTGGAGAGGAACGGCGCGTGCTGGCCCGAGTTGGTCAGGTCGTAGATGCCCAGCTCGTCGTGGTAGTGCCGAAGGTCGGCGAAGAGCACCGGCTCGCCGCAGATCTCGTGCATGATCTGCATCGTCAAGGCGCCGTTCGAGTCGCACTCGGTGGCGCAGATGATCGGCTGCTTCTGCTCGTCCTCCCAGTCGGCGGTGTCGTTGAGCAGGGCCTCGGGCACATCCATGATGCACCCACCCTCTTTCCACTCGGTGAAGTCGAGCTGCCCGGTCAGGCCGCAGAAGTCGATCCCCTGCTCGCGGCAGAGGTCCTTGGTCGCCAGATAGACCCGCACCTGGCGGGCGAGCGTGCCGTCAAGGCCGGGAGTCAGGTTCCCGTCGTCCCAGCAGATCTCGCGACAGACCTGTTCGAGCCACTGCAGGCCCGCCTCGACGCGTTCGGTGGCGATCTGCTGGGCCATCCAGTAGAGGGTGAGCTGGCTGCGGTGGTAGACCTGCACCCCGAACTGCTCCATCCACTGGCTCTGGTCGAGGTGGCCGGTGTACATGCCCATCGACGGGCCGTCGAACTCGCCGTAGCGCTGGCCGTTCAGGCGCTGCGCCGCTTCCAGCCCGCGGGTGCGCTTGTCGGGGTCGTGGTCGCGCAGCCAGCGGCGCAGATCGCCTGCCACGGCGTCGTCGCTCAGGTCGCCCAGCACGCGGCCGAATGGCCGGCCGATCTCGTCCATCGTGCCGGCCGAGGCGAAGAAGGCGACCCAGCCGGGCGCGCTCGGGTTGATGTTGCCGACGAAGCAGATCGGCGCCTCGAGGTAGTTCGCCGCCTGAGCGGTATAATCTGGATAACTCCACACACAGTAGTTGAAGATCACCGCGTCGCAGTCGCTCACGCGCTGCGCCTCATCGCGGGCGGTGGCCCAGTCCCAGACGATCTCCTTGCCGCCGACGACCTCGTGGCCTTCGCTCTTGAGCCAGGACTCGATGGCGCCCTGGAACCGGAAGCAGTCATCGCGCTGGCCCTGCCAGCAGCGCTCGCGACCGTCGGTAAAGGTGATGATGCCGACCTTCATCGCAGCCTGTCCTTTCTGCCGCCCCCGCGCCGGACCGCGGCGATGGGTCTGTTCAAGCCTCGGCGCCGACGGCCTCCAAGACCGACTCATCGATGTCGAAGTTGGCGTGCACCTGCTGCACATCCTCGATGCTGTCGAGCGCGTCGACCATCTTCAGGATGCGCCGCGCCTGGTGTTCGTCGAGCGGCACCGTCTGCTGCGCGATGCGGTTGGTCTCATACCCGGCCGGCGCCATGCCGGCGGCGGTCAGCGCGTCGACCAGCGCACCGAGCTGCTCGACCGGGCAGGTGATGACGAACCCCTCGTCATCGCTGGTCATGTCCTCGGCGCCGGCCTCGAGGGCGACCATCAGCACGTCGTCCTCCTCGGCGGCGCCGCGGTCGATGGTCACCGCGCCCTTGGTCTCGAACTGGTAGGCCACGCAGTTGGTCTCGCCCAGGCTGCCGCCGAGCTTGTTGAACACCGAGCGGATCTCGCCGACGGTGCGGTTCTTGTTGTCGGTCAGGGTGTCGATCATGAACGCCACGCCGTACGGACCGTAGCCTTCATAGACCTGCTCGACGAGCTGCTCGCCGCCGAGCTCGCCGCTGCCTTTCTTGACGGCGCGGTCGATGGTGTCGCCCGGCATGCCGTCCTTCTTGGCCTTCTGGATGATCAATCGCAGTCGCGGGTTCAGCTCAGGGTTTCCTCCGCCGTCGCGGGCGGCGACGATGATCTCGCGGGCGTAGCGGCTGAACAGCCGGCCGCGTGCCTGGTCGTTGGCGCCCTTCTTGCGCTTGATGGAAGCCCACTTGGAGTGTCCGGACATCGAGGTCTCCACTCTCCCGCAACGGCACCCGGAGGCGGCTACAAAGGGCGGGATGCGGGCCGATTGTAGCCGTCGTCGGAGCCGGCTGTCAAGCAGCGACGGAGCCTGCGGAGCGGGTTGACATGGTGTTCGGCATATGATAGCCTCCGGCCGGCGCGCGGGTGCCGCGGGACCCGGAGGATTGGGGCCGATGCCGGAGCTGTCGCTGGAGCAGATCGAGGCGCTCTGCCCGCAGGTGCGACGCCACATCATCGAGATGCTCCACGCCGCCGGCAGCGGGCATCCCGGCGGCAGCCTCAGCGCCGTCGAGCTGGTCACCTCACTCTACTTCCGCTACCTCCGCCAGGATCCTGACCGGACCGACGATCCGGACCGCGACCGGTTCATCCTCTCCAAAGGCCACGGCGTGCCGGTGCAATACGCCTGTATGGCCATGCGCGGCTACTTCCCGGTCAACGAGCTGACCAGCCTGCGCAAGCTCGGCAGCCGCCTGCAGGGGCATCCGGTCAAGGGCACGCTGCCGGGCCTCGAGGCCTCGACCGGCGCCCTCGGCCAGGGGCTCTCCATCGCCTGTGGGCACGCCCTGGCGGCCAAGCTCGACGGCCGTGGTTACCGCACCTGGGTGATGCTCGGCGACGGCGAGATCAACGAGGGTCAGGTCTGGGAGGCGGCGCTGTTCGCGGCTCATCAGCAGCTCGACAACCTGATTGCCATCATCGATGCCAACCGCATCCAGCTCGACGGCTTCACCGCCGACATCCTCGACACCGAGCCGCTGCCGGACAAATGGCGGGCGTTCGGTTGGCAGGTGAGCGAGATCGACGGGCACGACTTGCGGCAGGTCTTCGGCGCCTATGACGAGGCAATCGCGCATCGCGGTTCGCCGGTGATGATTGTCGCCCGGACGGTGAAGGGCAAGGGCGTGAGCTTCATGGAAAACGACGTCGAGTGGCACGGCGTGGCGCCCGACGCGGAGCAGACGGCGCGGGCGCTGGCCGAACTGACGGCCTGACCGAGGAGCGGTGGTGCTGCAGGCTATCGAGCGACGGATGGGACGAGCGACGCGGGACGCCTACGGCGACGCGCTGCTCGAACTCGGCGCCGCCCGCGACGACGTGGTGGTGCTCGACGCCGACCTGGCCAAGTCGACTCGCAGCGGCAAGTTCGCCGCGCGCTATCCCGAGCGGTTCTTCGATGTCGGCATCTGCGAAGCCAACATGGTCGGCGTGGCGGCGGGCCTGGCCGCCAGCGGCAAACTGGTCTTCTGCTCCAGCTTTGCCGGCTTCCTGCTGTGCAAGGCGTACGATCAGTTGCGCATGGCGGTCGCCTATCCGCGCGAGAACGTGAAGATCGTCGGCAGTCACGGCGGCATCACCCTCGGCGAGGATGGTGCGTCGCAGATGAGCATCGAGGACTTCGCCCTGGCGCTCGGCCTGCCCGGCGTGGGGGTGGTGCACCCGGCCGACGATGTCTCGGCCAAGGCGCTGCTGCTCCAGGGCGCGGCGATCGACGGTCCGGTCTACTTTCGGCTCGGCCGCGAGAAGGCGCCGGTGATTTACGAGTCGGACGAGGGCATCGAGTACGGCCGGATAACCTCTCTTCGTCCGGGCCGCGAGGTCACGCTGTGCGCCTGCGGGATGATGGTTGCCGCGGCGCTCGAGGCGGCAGAACAGTTGGCCGGAGAAGGTGTCCAAGCAGGAGTGCTGGACATCCACACGATTCGGCCGCTCGACGTGGCGACGATCGGCGCCGCGGCGGCGGAGACGGGTGCCCTGGTGGTGGCCGAAGAGCACCTGACGGTCGCCGGCCTGGGCGCCGAGGTGGCGCGGGCGGTGGCGCAGACCTCGCCGGCGCCGATGGAGTTCGTGGGTCTGAACGAGACCTATGCGGAGTCGGGCACGGCGGCCGGCTTGTTGCGCAAGTACGGACTGACCGCCGACGAGATCGCCGCGGCGGCGCGGCGGGCGATCGATCGCCGAGGTTAGCAGCTCCCCGGAGGAGTCAGAGATGAGTAAGGTCCGCTCCCTCTTGATCGGCATGCTGGGCGCCATGCTCCTGCTCCCGGGCTGCGGCGACGGCGACCTGGCCCGGCTCGTCACCGGCGTGCTGCACGTCACCCGCGGCGGCACTGGAGCGGTCTTTCTGCCGGGGAGCCAGCAGTCGTACCCGTTTGCCGACAGCGTCACGGTGGCGGTGCGGAGCAGCAACGACGGGCCGAACCAGTTTGCCGTCTACACCTTCTTCGGGCTCAGCCGGCTGAATCTCAACGAGGTGCCGGCGGCGGCGCTGGTGACCTTTGTCGACGGCCTCAACCCGGCGGCCTCGTCGAGCACCGAGGCGCCGTCGAGCGTCTTCACCATGGCCTTCCATGACGGCTTCGGGCAGACCGCACGGGCTATCCTGGCCCAGGACGCGGCGCAGATCTTCGAGCGCACCAGCGCCGGCACGTTGGTCCTTGAGCCGCAGCCGCGCACCGGCGGTGGCTTTGTCGATCAGGATTCGGCCGACCGGCGCATCCGCTGGGCGACGATGACCCTGGTCGACCTGCAGAACGGCGAGACCGCGCTGGTCGAGGGCGCGGCCGACTTCCAGTTGTCGCAGGACATCAACCAGGACTTCTTCAGCTATGCGGGCAACCTCGGCCTGACCACTCCACCCGGCAACCAGGGCGGTGGTCCGCCGCCGCCTCCGGGCAGCTCGGGCGGTGGCGGCGGCAGCACCGGCGGCGGTGACGACTCGCCGCCCTCGCCGCCGCTCTGAGGCGCCCGGCGCGCACCTTCCACGAACCGGCCCCGGCGGGGCCGGTTCGTGCCGTCTCTGGCCAGTTCGCCCGGCGCGCGGCACAATAACAGAGCGATGGAGCAGGCGCCCGGATGGCTGACGTAGCGGTAGTGTCCGAACGGATCGTCGACAATGTCGGCCGGGTCGTGTTCGGCAAGCGCGAACTGGTGCGCAACATCCTGGTCGCCCTGCTCTCCGGCGGGCATGTCATCCTCGAGGATGTACCGGGCGTCGGCAAGACCATGCTGGCCAAGTCCCTGGCGGTCAGCTTGGGCATGGTCTTCCGCCGCATCCAGTTCACCCCCGACCTGCTGCCGGCCGACCTGACCGGGGTCAACGTGTTCGACCAGGCCACCGGCGAGTTCCGTTTCCGGCCCGGCCCGGTGTTCGGCAATGTCGTGCTGGCCGACGAGATCAACCGTGCCTCGCCGAAGACGCAATCGGCGCTGCTGGAGGTGATGGAGGAGCAGACGGTCACCGTCGACGGCGAGATGCGCCGCGTGCCGTTGCCCTTCCTGGTCCTGGCGACCCAGAATCCGATTGAGCACGAAGGCGTCTACCCGTTGCCCGAGTCGCAGCTCGACCGGTTCATGATGCGGCTCTCGGTCGGTTATCCCGGCCGGCGGCACGAGCAGGCGCTGTTGCACCGCTCGCCGGTCGACGACCCGTTCGACGGCCTGGCGGCGGTGTGCGACGCCGAGACGCTGGCCGCCTGCCAGCGGCAGACCGCGGCGGTGCATGTCGATCCGAGCGTCGACGAGTATCTGCTCGACCTGGTCGAGGCGACGCGGGACCATCCCGCGCTGCGGGTCGGCGCGTCGACCCGAGCGGCGATGGACCTGGCCGCCGGCTGCCGCGCGCGGGCGTTGCTCGACGGTCGCGACTATGTGCAGCCCGATGACGTGCAAGAGTTGGCGCCGGCGGTGCTCGCCCACCGGCTGGTGCTCGATTCGGCGGCGCGCCTGCAGGTCGGCGGCGCCGAGGCGGTCTGTCGCGAGCTGACCAGGCGTGTGCCGGTTCCGTGAGAGCCCGATGCGGCAACGCAAGACGCGTTACCTGGTGCTGTGCAGCATCTGCTTCTACATCATCGCCGTGGCCAACGCCAAGACGGCGATGTTCGTGCTCTGCTGGACCACCGTCAGCCTGACCTGCGTCGCCTGGGCCACGGCGCGATTCTCGGCCAGCGGCATCCGCCTGGCGCGGACCGGCCTTCCCGCGCGCCTGACCGCCGGTGAGCTGCTGCCCTGCGGGCTGAACATCACCAACCAGGGCTCGCTGCCGCGCTCAAACCTGGTCGTCGAGGACCGGCTCGAGAACCAGACGCGGGGGCTGGTGACCGATCGCACGGCGCTCGTGCCCTGGCTCAGCGGCGGCGCGGCGGTGGCCGTCGACCAGGCCGGCGAGCCGGCCGGCCGCGGCGCGCATCGCATCGGCCCGGCGACGCTGGTCACCGCCGATCCCATCGGGCTGTTCGAGCATCGGCGCGCCATTCCCGGCAGTGAGGCCGAGGTGCTGGTCTGGCCGCGGATCGAGCCGCTGACCGAGGTGCGCTTCGGCAGCGGCGACGACGGCCGCGGGCCGATTGCGCGGCGCGCCGGCGCGGGGTTCGACTTCCGCAGCCTGCGTGACTACCAGGATGGCGACGACCTGCGGCACGTCGACTGGAAGTCGACCGCGCACCTCGGCCGACTGCAGATCCGTGAGTTCGAACTCCACGACACGCCGGCGGCAACCGTGGTGCTGGACCTCTGCGCCGACGCGTTCGCCGACAGCAGCGACGGCGCCACGCTCGAGCAGGCGGTCTCCACCGCCGGGTCGATTGCCGTGCGGCTGGCCGCGCAGGGCCTAGAGACGCGCCTGATTGCCGACGACGGCCTGCCGGTCAGCGTCCGCGTCGGGCCCGGTTCGGCGCCCGAAGCGCTGCTCGACTGCCTGGCTCGGGTGACCGGCGGCGGCCGGCAACCGGTTGCCGAGCTGCTCGGTGGCGAGGCCTGGCGGCTCAACTCCGGCGACCGGCTGGTGGTCGTCAGCGCCGACCCGGACCCAGCTCTGCCGCGCCGGCTGGCGGCCCTCGCCGGCGAGGGGCATCCGGTGCTCTGGATTGCTCTCGGCGCCGGCCCCACGGCCGTGGTGCCGGGCGTCCGGCGGGTGACGCTGACCGCCGGCGGTAGCCTGGCCGCGGCGCTCGCGCCGGCCGAGGTGGCGGCATGAAGGCAGAGCGGCCGATCGACGTCTCGCTCTATGTCGCGGCGTTGCCCGTGATTGCCTCGGCACCGCTCTGCGCGGCCGACCGTCTGCTACCAGCCCCGGGCCTTCTGCCGCTGGCCATGGGGCTGATCCTCGGTGGCGTGCCGCTGAGCCTGGCGATGCGCCGGCGGGGCGTTGACCGGGTCCGCCTGAACCGCATCGTGACCCTGGTCACGCTGCTCGGCGGCGTGCTTTACTTCATGGCCGCGAGTGATCCGCGCCGGCTGTTCGCCCCGCAGCGGATCCTCGACAGCAGCATCGACGGGCTGGCCATGAGCTACCTGATCCGGCTGATCACCTGGGTGATCGCCTTCCGCGCGGTGACGCTGCTCACCGACACCGATGTCCTGCTCTCCATCGGGTTCAGCCTCAGTCTGTTCATTCTCGTCGCGCTGGTCGAGCCCGAGGCCTGGGTGCTGCTCTGCCTGTTTCCCTGCGTCGCCGGTTCGCTCTATCTGCTCATCCGCAACCAGCGCAACAACCTCGTGGCCCGGGCCGATCTGGTCGTCGGTGGCGGCGAGGGCGGCTGGCCGCGCCAGGAGGTCTTTCTGCTGGCCACGCTCGGTGGGCTGATTGCCACCCTCTCGCTGCTCCTGAGCCTGGCCCTGAGCGACGTCGAGGTGCCGTCGCAGGTGATTGAGAGCAGGCTGGTGGCGACGCTCTCGGCCTATATGCACGACGTCCACAGCGACACGATGCGGGGCGGCCTTGAGACCAGCATGGACGTCGCCGACGCCCGCGGCTCGATCTCGCCGGCGGTTGTGTTCGAGGTCGAGACGCCGCGGCCCGAGCTCTGGCGCGGCAACGTGTTCAATGTCTTCGACGGTCAGGAGTGGCGCGTCGGCCTCGAACGCAGCTATCGGCCGGCGATGCTGCGGCCGGGCCTGTTCCTGCTCGACGAGACGGCGGCGCCGCCCGACCCCGATGCCGCCGTCCGGCACCGCTTCCGCTTCGAACGTGCCGGCCAGCACCTGCTCTACACGGTCAACGGTGCCTACGCCATCGAGGTCGAGCGCCGCGGGCTGCGGGTGTCCACGCTCGGCCGCGTGCAGACCTTCCGCGCCACGCGGCGGGGCACCGAATACAGCGTCTACGCGCGCTCGCCAGAGCTGCCGCTACCGCCGGTCGAGACGGCCATCCCGCGCGAGATTGCGCAGACCTATCTGCACGTCGCCTACACGCCGCCGGAGCGGGTCCGGCAACTGGTCGCCGAGGTGACCGCCGGCGTGGCCACGCCGGCCGCGCGCGTCGGCGCGCTGATGAACTACCTGTCGGAAACCAAGTTCTACACCAAACGTCCGCGGCCCATCCCGCCGGAGGCCGACGCGGTCGAGTACTTCCTATTCGAAATGGACGCCGGATGGTGCCGCCACTTCGCCAGCGCACTGGCGGTCTGCGCGCGCGAGGCCGGCGTGCCGGCTCGGCTGGTCACCGGTTTCACGCCGGGCGAGCGCAGCGGGCCGGCGACCTACCTGGTGCGCGAACGCGACCTCCATGCCTGGGTCGAAGCCTGGCTCCCCGGCCGCGGCTGGGTGACATATGATGTCAGCGCCCAGACAACCGAGCGCACCGCCGGCCTGGCGCTGGTCATCCAGGCGCTGCGCAATGGGCTCGCGCAGGTGCGGCTGTGGCTCGGACCGGCCGGGCCACCGGTGCTCGGCGGCGGACTCGCCCTGCTCGTCGGGGCGGTGCTCTGGTGGCAGCGCCCGGCGCTGCGCGCCTGGGCAGCGCGGCGGCGCGCCGGCCGGCCGCGACACCACTGGCCGCAACCGGCCGGTCGGCTGTACGAACGGTTGCGGCGCGAGGCGGCGCGGGCCGGGCTCGGGCGCGAGCCGAGCGACACCGCCCGGCGGGTGGCTGCCCGCCTGGCCGCCGTGGCGCCCGACCTGCGCGCCGAGCTGCTGTCGGCCGCGGAGTCCCTGAGCCGGGCTCGCTACGGCCGCACCAACGCCACGGCGTCGGAGCTGGCGGCCATCGCCCGCACGCTAGCGGCCCTGCGCCGCAGGCGGCCGGTCGAGGCGACCGGCGACTAGACCGGCGAGCCGAACTGCTCTGGTAGCGGGCACGTCGGCGTTCGAGCGGGTCTGAGACCCGACCCTGCCGGTGCGAGACCCAGCCGGCCGCCACCGTGGCTGAAGCGCACCCCTGCGCAAAGCCCGCTTGACAGTTCGGCGGGCCGCGGCTACTCTCGTGGTGTTCTTGATGCTGCTGGGACCGGTAGTTCAGTTCGGTCAGAACGCTGGCCTGTCAAGCCAGAGGTCGCGGGTTCAAGTCCCGTCCGGTCCGTCCCCTCAAGCCCGGCGCGCCAGCGCCTCGGCATTGACCGGCCTCAGCCTGCCCTGCTCCAGGGCGACCACTCGATCGACATCGCGGATGGCCGATTCTTGGTGGGCGATGATCAGCGTCGTCCGGTCGGCGAGCAGGTTGCGCAACGCCTTCTGCACCAGCGCCTCGGTCTCCGGGTCGACGTGGCTGGTCGCCTCATCGAGGATCAGGAACCGTGGGTTGCGCAGAATGGCGCGGGCAATCGCCAGCCGTTGCCGCTGGCCACCCGAGAGGCGCACGCCGCGGTCGCCGATGACCGTCTCGTAGCCCTGCTGCAGGCCGAGGATGAACTCGTGCGCGTTGGCCAGCCGGCAGGCCTCTTCGATCTCCTCATCGCTCGCGTCCATGCGGGCATAGCGCAGGTT
Organism: uncultured Fimbriimonadaceae bacterium; assembly: GCA_964405335.1. Classification (GTDB taxonomy): domain Bacteria; phylum Armatimonadota; class UBA10988; order UBA10988; family UBA10988; genus CAYONP01. Next base: position 24,385 of record CAYONP010000032.1, on the reverse strand, counting down.
GCCGCGCACCGTGTCGTTGAACAGCCCAATATCCTGCGGCACGATGCTGACCAGCTCGACCAGCCGCCGGAGGCCAATCTCGCGGGTGTCGATGCCGTCGAGCAGGATGCTGCCGGCGTTGAGGTCATAGAGCCCGAGGATCAGGCTGGCAATCGTGCTCTTGCCCACCCCGCTGGGACCGATCATGGCCACATGCTCGCCCGCGGCGATGACCAGGTCGGCGCCGCGCAGCACGACCGTGCCATCGGCATAGGAGAAGTGGACGTCGCGCAGTTCGAGCTCACCGCGCCAGCCGCTTGCCGGTTCGGCGCCGGTCGGCTCGGGCAGCACGCGGGCCGGCACGCTGAGCATGTCGAGCAGCCGCTCGGTGCCGCCGAGCGCGCTCTGATAGGCGCCATAGAGCCGCAGCATGGCGTTCAGCGAGCCGCGCATGAGCAGCATGTAGGCGATCAGCGCGACCAGCGAGCCGAGCGGCACGGCGCCCTGGACGATGCGCGAGCCGCTGAGCAGCAGAACGAAGATGAAGCCGAGGATGACCAGCAGGTCGCCGGTGCCCTCGACGAGCTGGATGAGCAGCAGGTTGCGCATCCGCAGCCGGAGGGTCTCGGCGTTGAGCCGATCGAACTTCTCGATCTCGTAGTCCTGCTGCTGGAACGAGCGGACCACGCGGACGTTGGTCACCGCTTCGAGAAAGGCCGAGGCGAGCACCGCCAGGGCGGCCTGGTTGCGCCGCGCGATGCGCCGCACGCGCGGGCCGGTCTTGCGCATCAGGTAGAACAGGAAGGGAAAGACGACCAGCGCCGCGCCGCCGAGCACCGGGTCGAGCCAGAAGACCAGCGCGATGGAGGCGATCAGCGTCGCCGGCGCGGTGAACATCTCGGTCAGGACTTCATCGAGCAGGTTCTGCAGCCGGTGGATGTCGTTGGTGATGCCCGAGACCAGCGAACCCGCCTGGGTGCTGTCGAAGTAGTCGAGCGGCAGGCACTGCAAGTGGTGGAACAGGTCCTCGCGCACCCGCGTCGCCGCGCGCGTGGTGACCAGCGACCCGGCGTACTTGGCGCACGACTGGGCCACGCGGCGGACGACCAGGAAGGCGAAGATGCCGACCAGGGCGCCCACGAGCTGATCGAAGCGCTCCTCGCCGCCGCCGCCGGCGCCGATCAGGCCCTCGTCGGTGAGTTTCTTGTAGAGCAGCGGCAGGATCACGCTGCAGCCGCTGACCAGGTACGAGATGGCCACCGTGCCGACGACCAGCCGCCACTGTGCCCAGACGTGTCGCAAGAACGGGTGCAGTCGGGCGAGGTGCTCTTTCACACCAACCTCTCGAGCAGCGCACGGACCACCGGCGCCGTGTCGGGAGTCACGCCGTAGGGTGCGGCGGTGGCGTCGGGTGCGTATTCGGCCAGCAGCTCGAAGAGCGTGGCGAAATCGGTGCCGCCGTCGTCGCTGGGGGCAATCGGGTCACCGCGGTCGTCGAGGTCGCAGAGGATCACCGCCAGCAGGTCGTCGCCGATCCGATCCAGGACTTCGCGCTCCTCGAGACCCATCTCCTCGGCTGTCGCGGCGACATCGAGGGCGATGCCGAGCGCATCCGACTCGACCGCCTCGAGCAGCATCTCGGCGTCGTCCAGATCGGCCACCGCCGTGCCCTGCCGCGGCTCGAGGGCGAGCAGCACCTCGCTCTCGGCGGCCAGGCGGGCGGCCTCGCGCAGGGCCTCGAGCGCGGCGGTCCAGCCGTCGCCCGGCCCGGCGTGGCAGATCACCAGGTCGGTGCCGAAGTCGGCCGCCAGGCGGATGGCATTGACGACTGAGCCGTCCTCGCCGCCGAGCTCACCGGCAACCAGGGCGGCCACATCCAGGTCGTACGAACCGAACTGGTCGCCGAGCCGGCCGGCCAGGGCGCGGGTCAGCCCGCCATCGGCGTTCAGGCCGTGGGCGTCGAGATCGATCCAGACGGCCTCGTAGCCTGCTTCGGCAATGGCTTCGGCCGCCGCCTCGAGCGAGCGGTCGCGATAGGCGCCGGTCCCCACCGCCAGGTTCATTGCCGGTCCTTTCGTTCCGCCGCCGTGGCAGCCTCGATTCTATCGGCCGCCTGCCTGCTGGGCATAGTCTGATCCGGTGCAGCCGAATCGTCGCGGAACCAACACGCTTCGCCCCGCCCGAGGCGGCTCCTTTCGCTGCCTGGAACCTGCGCGCCGCGGCAAACGATCTGCTTATGCTCGGAGGCTGACGTTGTCCCTCACCATCACCGCCTGCGCCCCGGCCGACTTCGCCGCCTGGGTCGAGCTGTCGAATCGGATCTGGCCCGACCACCGCACCTCGCTCGAGGGCATGGAGTTCGGCGAGCGCATCCGGCCCGAGCACATCCTGTGCTACCGCGTGCTGGCCCGCCGCGACGGCGAGCCGGTCGGACTCGGCTGCGCGGCACAGTCCGAACACAGCTACGACCCGCGGAAGTTCTCGCTCGAAGTGGGTGTGCTCGAGGCGCATCGCCGGCAGGGCATCGGCGCGGCCTGCTATACGGCGCTGCTCGAGGCGGTGGCCGAGCATCGGCCGAACTTCTTCACCGCTTGGGCGCGCTCGGACCACCCGCACGCGGTGCGTTTCGTCACCCGGCGCGGCTTCGTCGAGGTCGACCGCGAGTATGAGTCACGGCTCGACCTGCGCACCTTCAACCCGGCCGCGTTCGACGACGTGTTCGCCGCGCTGCGCGCCACGGGCGTGGTGATCAAAACCCTCGCTGAGCTGCAGGCCGACCCGGACTGGGAGCAGCGCCTGCACCGCCTGAGCCAGGAACTCGACCGCTATGTGCCGAGCGAGGAGGAGCCGACCGAGGTGCCGTTCGAGAGTTGGCGGCGATGGACGCTGGAGAACCCGCACCTCAACGCGCCGACGTTCCTGGTCGCCGAGTGCAACGGCGAGTATGTCGGCATGCACAACTTGTGGAAGAGCGAGTCGGGCGATGACCAGCTCGAGGTCGGGCTGACCGCCATCCAGCCGCAACACCGGCGCAGGGGCATCGCGCTGGCGCTGAAGGTCCGCGCCCTGGCCTGGGCCAAGGCCGCCGGCGTGCGCGAGATGCGGACCTGGAACGCCACGCACAACCGGCCGATGCTGTCGATCAACGAGCGGCTCGGGTTCGTCAAGGAGCCGGCCTGGATCACCTTCCACCGCCGGACAGACGACTGACCGCCAGCGCCGCCGCGCCGAGCAACTGCGCCTCGAGTCCCAGCGACGCCGGCTCGAGCCGCAGGTGCTCGCGCCGGTGGCTCATGACATACGGCCGGGCCGCCGCGGCCACGGGGCCGCACAACGCCTCGCCGGCCAGCGATACACCGCCGCCGATCAGGATCACCGCCGGGTCGAAGGCGTTGTGGATCGCCGCGATGCCACGTCCGAACTCGGCGAACACCTCGGCCAGCGTCGCCCGTACCGCCGGATCGCCCGACTCGAACGCCGCCTTGGCGTTCGGCAGGCCACACCGCTCGGCGATGGCGGTGCCGCTGCAGTGGGCCTCGAGGCAGCCGCGCGAGCCGCACGAGCAGGGCCGGCCGTCGGGCACCACCGGCATGTGGCCCACTTCGCCGGCCAGCCCGCGCGCGCCGCGGAACAGCTCGCCATGCTGCACGATGCCCCCGCCGATGCCCGTGCTGCAGGTCATGAACACCAGACTCGCGGCGCCCGTGTGGCGGCCGTAGGTGTACTCGCCGACGGCGCCGCAGTTGGCGTCGTTGTCGAGCACCACCGGCAGGCCGAGCCGCTCGGCCAGCGCGCCAGCCGGGTCGAGCTCGGACCACCCGCCGACATGGATGCTCAGGATGCGACCGTCGCTCGAGACGGGCCCGCCAAAGGCGATGCCGGCGGCGGCAACGTCACGACCGGCCAGGCCCACCGCCGCATCGAGCACCTCGGCCCAGTAGGCCGGCGCGAGCCGTCCGCCGTTGGCCACCTCGGCGCCGTCGCCGGGAAGGCCGTCACGGACCAGGCGCAGCAGCGTGCGCGAACCGCTGACGTCGAGGGCCAGGACGGTGGGCGCGTCGGGCATGGCGGGCTCCGGGCGGCGATTCGGCCGCGGTTGACCGCCCCCTGCCGCGCGGCTATACTCGCCGCGCCGCGGAGGGAGCCATGCGGCGGCGCCACATCCTTGCCTGCCTCGGCCTGTTCGCCCTCACCTCCGCCGCGCGCGGCGAGGCGACCGGGCTCGAGAACCTGGTCGCCGGCGATGACCCGGCCTACGACGCGCTCGCCCGGCTGGCCGCCGACGGTCTGCTGCCCGGCCTCACCGCCCGGCATTTCGCCGGTGAGAGCGAGGTGCTCTACACCGTCGGGCAGATCGTCGACGTCGTCGCGCTGGCCGTCGCGGGCTGGTATCCCGGCTCGCTCGGCCGCGAGGTCAACGCCGCGCCGCTGCGTTACCTCATCTGGCGCTACCGGCGCCACCTCACCGCGCGGGGCATCGACAGCGCCGCGCTGCTGGCCGATCTGCCCGTGCCCGACGCGAGCGGCCCGAGCGGCTTTATGACCCTGTCTGGCGAGGCGCGCGCCGGCTGGGGCCTGAGTGGGTTCGACGGCCGCGCCGAGTGGACCGGCATCGCCACCTTCAGCGACCGTACCCGCGCGGGCCTGACCATCGGCACCGAAGGCACCTGGCCGTTCCTGGCCGAGTACCAGCGCGACGACATCCGCGGCTTCTTCGTCGCACACGACTTCTCGGACCACCTCACCATCACCGCCGGCCGGCTCTCGACCCGCTTCGGTCCCGGCCTCAACGACATGCTCTGGAGCGACCGCGCGCGGCCGCTCGACAGCCTGGCGCTCGAGTGGAGCACCAAGCTCTTTGGCGGGCCGCTGAGCCTGCGGCAGCAGACCGGCTACTTCCGCGACCTGGGCGTGAGCAAATACGTCACCGTGCAGCGGATCGAGTACCAGCCGACTGACTGGTGCACGCTCGGCGCCGGTTTCGGTCTGATCACCGACCGCTCGCTGCAGGCGCTGGCCAGCCTGGTGGTCCCGCTCTACGCGGTGCGGTTCGTCGCCGGCGAGGGGCGACGCGGCGGCGAGGGCAACTTCCTCGGCGCCGTCGATGCGGCGTTCCGGCCGTGCGAGTCGCTCTCGCTCTACGGCCAGTTCTTCGTCGACGACTTCGACTTCTCGCCCTCGCCGCCGCGGACGGCGCAGCGGGTCGGCTATCTCGCCGGGGCGATGTTCACCCCGGGCGGCCTGCCCGGCTCACAGTACCGCGCCGAGGTCTGCATCCTGCCCGACACGGGCACCTACGTCGGCCAGCAGAACGCGCGGCAGTCGTGGATGCGTGGCGGCACCATCCTCGGGCACGAGTATGGGCCCGACGCGTGGGGTTACCGGCTCTACGCCCGCCAGCGGCTGTGCGAGTCGCTCGACCTGAGCGCCGGCTTCGAGCAGTTCCGCCAGCGGCGCGAGACGCCCAGCCCGGCGCGAACCACGCGCCTCGACCTGCACCTCCGGCACGATCTCGATGCCCGGCACCAACTCGGCCTGGGCTGGCGCCACCGCGAGTTCCGCAACCGCGGCGGCGTGGCCGGCCGAAACTCGGTCGAGGAGCAGTTCTACGTCGAAGCGCGGGGCATCCTCTAGGAATGGGGACGGACCCAATTCTCAGAGAATTGGGTCCGTCCCCATTCCTATTGCAGGACCGGCGTGCCCCAGGGTAGGTCGAGTTCGATGCGGGTCTTGCCGCTCAGCTCGGTGATCAGCCATCGGCCGCGCTCGCGGACCAGGCGGACGGTCTGCACGTCCGAGTCGTTGCGGTAGACCCATTCGAGCCGCGCCGTCGCCTGGTCGTCGTCGATCTGCTGCTCGCTGACCGCCACGCCGGTCACCGGCGTGCGGTAGAAGCGGCGCAGCGACTCGGCGAAGGCGGCCCGGCCCTGGCTGCGCACCGCCGCGGCCAGCTCGCCGCGCAGCGGTTCGGCGAAGCAGGCTATGTAGCGCCGGACGTCGCCGTCGCGGGTGGCCGCAACCAGGCCGTCGTAGAGCTCGCTGGCCAGCCGCTGCTCCGGCGTTTCGCCGCGCGGGCGCGGCGCCTGCTCGGGGGCAAACGCGATGACCGCCAGCAGCACCAGGCCGAGGACGGCGGTGGCGATCAGCCGGCCCCGGGCGGCGGGGTTCATGGCGCCGGCTTGCCCAGGCCGATGATGCCCAGGTCGATCGGCCGCTGCCCACCGTTCGCGTCGACAATCGTGGTTTTTAGGTTCGGCGCGAGCTTCTCGATAGTCTCGAGGTGCAGCCGGATGCGGCTCACTTGCGGCGCCGCCCGATAGGCCGCGGCCACCTGGCCGAACCGCGCCGCGCCGCCGGTCGCCTCGTTGATCGCGCGCGTCCGGTAGGCCTCTGCCTGCTCGGCCGTTTCGGCCGCCTGTCCGCGCGCCGCGGGCACCTGCTCGTTGGCGTAGCCGCGCGCCTCGTTGACCAGCCGGTCGCGATCCTGCGCGGCGTTGATCACGTCGTTGAACGCCGCCGCCACCGGCTGCGGCGGCGTCACCTGCACCAGGCTCACATCGCGTAGCACCACGCCGGCGCCGTACTCGTCCAGCAGTGCCTGAGCGGTGGTTATAACCCGTTGCCGCACCTCGTCGCGGCCGGTGGTCATCAGGTAGTCGACCGGTTCGGCGGCAATCGCCTCGGTCAGCAGCACGTGCGCCACGCCGGCCACCAGACGATCGACGTCGACCGCCGCGAACAGGTACCGCCGTGGGTCGCGCACCGCATACTGCACCGTCGCGCCGAGCTCGACCAGGTTGTGGTCGCCGGTGATCATCTGCTCGGCCGGCGTGCCCTGGCCGGTCAGCCGGCCCGCGGCGCTGACGCCGATGCCGACCTGCCGGGTCTCCTGCACCCGCACCCGGTCGACCACGCTGAGCGGCCACGGCGGACGCCACCAGACGCCCGGCTCGACCGGCTCGAGCGCCTGGCCAAAGAGCCGGACCACCGCCCGCTGGTCCGGCCCGACGAGGTAACACCCGGTGATCAGCCAGGCGCCGAGCACGGCCAGCGCGAGGCGTCCGCGCCGCGCGCCGAGACGCTCAATCAGCCCGCCGACACCCTCACTCACGGCGCGCCTCCCTGCAGCGTGGCGAGCAGCGGCGAGTCGGTCGAGAGCACGACGGTGGTGTCTTTGCCGAGCAGCTTCTCATAGGCGTCGAGGCTGCGCAGGAAGCGGTAGAACTGCGGGTCGGCGTTGTGCGCGGCGGCAAAGATGCGGGTTGCCTCGGCGTCGCCCTCGCCGCGCAGGCGCTCGGCGTCGCGCTCGGCTTCGGAGAGGATGGTCTCGCGCTCCTTGTCGGCCTCGGCGCGGATGCGTCGCGCCTGCTCCTCGCCCTCGGCGCGGTACTGGCGGGCGATCCGCTCCCGCTCGGCCCGCATCCGGTCAAACACGCTCTGTTTGTTCTGCTCGGGCAGGTTGATCCGCCGCAGCCGCACGTCGCGGATGCTGATCCCATAGGCCGTCGCCGCGTTGCCGGCCACCCGCTGCTCGACCTCGCGGGTGACCTCCTCGAGCGCCACCCCACCCTCGCTGCGCAGGTTGACCAGGCCCTCCATCGGCGTGCGGCCAATCGCCGCGGTGAGCACGCCGCGGACGCTCTCCTCGAGGCGCTGCTCGGCCTCGACCGGGCTGCGCACGCTGGCGAAAAAGACCGCCGGATCGGCAATCTGCCAGCAGATAAACCAGTCGACCACCAGGTTCTTCTTGTCGGCGGTCAGGCACTCGGAGGGGCGGGCGTTGTAGAGCCTCAGCCGGTTGTCGAACTTGCGCTTGCCCTGCCAGGGCAGCTTCACCTGCAGGCCGGGATCGGTGATCGTCGCGGTCACCCGGCCGGTGCGGCCGAAGGCGGTGACCACCGCCATCTGCGTCTGGTCGACACAGAAGACGGTCGACCAGCAGAGGACGACCAGACCGCCGACGACAATCAGGGTGCGTTTCACGGTTCGACTCCGGTCCCATCTCCCGGCGCCGGCGGGACGACGGTAAAGGGCTGCTCCTCGCCGAGTTCGTTCGGCGTCGCGAGCGAGGCGGCGGGCAGCTTCTCGAGCAGGGCGGCCAGGCTTGGATCGACCAGCCAGAACTGCCGCCGGGCGACCACCCGCGGATCGAGAATCAGCTTCGGCCGGTCGGCGAGCAGTCGTTCGGCGGCCTCGAAGTAGAGCCGCGTCTCGGTCACCTCGGGGCCGAGCCGGTAGCTCCGCGCCCGGTCGGCGAACCGGCCGGCGGCCCCCTCGGCGCGGGTCACCCGGGCGGTGCGGTAAGCGGCAGCCGCGGTGCGCTTGCCGGCCGCCTCACCGCGGGCCAGCGGCACCTGCTCGTTGCGATAGGCTTCGGCCTCGTTGATCTTCTGCTGCTGGTTCTCGAATGCGCTGGCGACCGTCCGGAACGCCGGCACCACCTCGAGCGGCGGATGCACATCGCCGAGCGCGAGCTGCTCGATGCGCACCCCCAGCCGCAGCTCGTCGCAGCGCTGCTGCAGCACGTCGCGGACCTCCTGCTCGAGCTCGCCGCGGCCGGTGGTCAGGATATCGTCGATCGGCCGCTCGGCCGCCGCGGCGCGGAGGGTTGCCTCGGCCGCCGCGCGGATGGTCTCGGGCACGTCCACCGCGGCGAACAGGTAGTCCTCGGCGCGGCCGATGACGTACCGCACGACGGCCTGGATCTCGACCAGGTTCTCGTCGCCGGTGAGCATCAGCGCCTCGGCTTCCTGGCGCTCATAGGCGCCGGCCAGGTGCGCGCTGTTCCAGTCGTACTGGCCCGGCTCGAGCTGCATCCGCGGCAGGTCGGTCCGGCTGCGATAGCCGATCTCGATGGCCCGCAGCTCCCGCGGGCGGAGCAGCGTCGCGCGGCCGATCGGCCACCACGGCTTGACCGCCAGGCCCGGCCCCCAGGTGCCGGCGCTGCGGCCGAAGATGCGGATCACCGCCACCTGGTCGGGCCCGATGGGCACCAGGCAGCTCAGGGCCCAGAGCAGGATCGCCAGCGACACCGCGCCGCGGAGCAGCAGCCGCCAGCGCTCGGCCAACCAGCCGACGGCACCGTCGATATCGAGCTCGAACAGCGAGCCGAGCAGGTCGCCCGCACGGGCGAACAGCCGCCGCAGCGGTGACTCGGCCGACGGCTCGAAGCCGAGCAGCCGCAGGCTGTTGAGCAGCACCGCCAGCGAGCCGATCTGGTGAAAGACCGCCGCCTGCACCGGCGTCAGCCGGCCAGCCGCGCTGAGCAGCACCGCTCCGCCGTTGAGCCCGAAGGCGAAGCCGATGATGCTGACCCGAATGGTCCGCAGCACCCGTCGCGACATGCCAACCAGGAGCGGCAACTGGCTCAGCGGATCGCCGCGCAGCACCACGTCGGCCGCCTCGGCCGAGATGTCGGCGGCCGTGTCGGCCACGGCGATGCCGACGTCGGCCGCGGCCAGCGCCGGCGCGTCGTTGATTCCATCGCCGACCATCGCCACCCGCTCGCCGGCGGCGTGTCGCGCGGCGACCCAGGCCGCTTTGTCGGCCGGCAACTGCTCGGCGTGCACTTCGTCGATGCCGACCCGCTCGGCCACCGCGGCGGCCACCGCGGGGCGGTCGCCGGTCAGCAGCGCGAGGCGCGAGAGGCCGAGGCGGCGCAGCTCGGCGACCACCGCGGGCGCGTCGTCGCGCAGCCGATCGCGGGCGCCGATCGCGCCGACGAGCTGTTCGCCCGAGGCGACCAGCACGGCCGTCTGGCCGCTCGCCGCGAGCTGCTCGAGCGCGGCCGTCGCCTCGTGGTCGAGGCCGAGGCCGAGCTCCTGCATCAGCCGCGCATTGCCCACCGCCAGCCGGCCCTGCGGGCCGTCGGCAATCATCCCGGCGCCCGGCCGCGCCTCGTGGCTGCGCGGTGTGGTGTAACCGGTCTGACGAGCCTCGGCCGCGCCGACGATGCAGCGCGCCAGCGGATGCTCGCTGCCCGATTCGACCGCCGCGGCGAGCCGCAGCACGTAGTCCTCGTGCCGGCCGCCGAACGGGATCACGTCGCCCAGTTCGAGCTTGGCGTGGGTCAGCGTGCCGGTCTTGTCGAAGGCCAGGCTGGTGATTCGCGCGGTCGCCTCGAGCGCCTCGCCGCCCTTGACCAGAATGCCCAGCCGCGCGAGCCGGCCGATGCCGGCCAGCACCGCCGCGGGCGTGGCCAGCACCAGCGCGCAGGGGCAGGCGATGACCAGCACCGCCACGGTGCGGTAGATGTCACGGCTGAAGAACCAGGTGAGAAACGCGCAGGCCAGCACGACGGGCAGGAACCAGGCGGCGTAGAGGTCGGCGGTGCGCTGGATCGGCGCCTTCTGCTCCTGCGCGCGGCGCACCAGCCGGACCACCTGGCCGAGCGTGCTCTCCTCGCCCACCCGCTCGGCGCGGACCTGAATCGCCCCGAACAGGTTCTGCGTGCCGCTGAACACCTCGTCGCCGGCGCGCTTGTCAACCGGCAGGCTCTCACCGGTCACGGTGCTTTCGTCGAGGCTCGTCTCGCCGGTGATGATCGAGCCGTCGACGGGCAGCCGCTCGCCCGGCCGGACAATGACCAGATCGCCGACCACCAGCTCGGCGCTGTCGATCTCGTGCTCGACGCCGTCGCGCAGCACGCGGGCGCGCTTGGGCCACATCGAGAGCAGGCGCTCAAGGGCGCGGCTGGTCCGCGCGTAGGCAATCTCCTCGAGGCTCTCGCCGGTCATGGCGATGAACACCACCTCGGCGGCGGCCAGCGGCTCTCCGATCGCGATCGCCGCCCACGTGGCGATGGCCAGCGCCAGGTCGGCGCCGATCTCGAGTTCGCGGATGCCGGAGAGACTGGCGATGGTGACCCGGACCGCGCCGATCCAGGCAGCCAGCGCGGCGGCGCCGAGCGGCGGCAGTGGGCCGATCGCCGGCGTGACCGGCCGGCCGCGCAGCACCAGGTCGACGACGATGAGCAGTCCGAGGAAGCCGGTCAGGACGAACAGGCCGAGCGGCGAGTCCTCGTCTGCTTCGGCCGGCGGCGCCGGCGGGCTGGTCAGTTCGCGGTCGGGTTCCATCGGCCGTCCGGTTCAGTCCTCGAGCCAGACGGGGCTGGTCCAGGCCAACTCGCCGTCCTGCTGCTCGACCCGCAGGTAGTAATACACCTCCGCGCCCAGGGTGGCCGTGTCGAGCCAGTCGAAGCTGACCTCGGGCCCCGGCGCGGTGTGCGAGTAGACCACCTCGTTGTTGCGGATCACGCGCACCGCGGCGATCGGCCCGGCCGCCGAGACCTGGGCGTGGACTCGCACCGGCTCGCCGTCGCGCCGCGCCGCGGCGCCCATCAGGTGGCCGTTGACCGTCGCCGCGACGGCGATTTTCGCCGCCGAGGTGCCCCACGAGGCGCGTGCGCGGCAGGCGTCGAGAATCGTCTCGCGGTCGAGCGCGTCGACCAGCACGCCGGCCTTGCCCTTGCCGCCGCCGTGGTCGGGCGAGGCGATCACGCCGATCTTGACGCCACGCCGCCAGACATCCTGGAGGAAGTAGCCGGGATGACCCGGCCCGGTGCGCCGCGGGCCGTCGTTCGCCTCGTAGCTCTCGCGCGCCTGGAAGATCTCGGCCACCGGCTGGTACGTCTCGTGGACGTAGTTCCAGTCGGTCGGCACGTTGGTGCCGGCATCGGCCAACTGGTGCGGGATCATGATGTAGTCGACCCCGTCGAGCGTGTCCCAGACCTGCCGCGGCGTGAAGTAGGCCCGGTCGCGCGAGTTGTACCAGGTCGAGTGATAGGGATCGGCGAAGATCAGGTTGCGGTGGCCGTAGTAACCAGGCGGCGCGGTGTCGCGCTCGTTGTTGCTGGTCCACTCCTCGCCGACGAAGGTGACGAACCGGCCGGGATCGTCCGCCGCGCGGGTGATCTTGGCCGAGTAACGCCAGATCTGCGCCGACTCGTTGTAGCAGTGGTCGGTCACCGCGCCGAAGTCGAACCGCGCCACCTCACGCATGCAGACATAGTCTTCCTCGGTCCGGTTGTCGCCCGAGCGGTTGCACACGCTGATGTCGCTGTGCTCGTGGAAGTTGCCCCAGCGAGCGACCAGCGTGCGGCCGCCGTGGACGAAGGTGAACGGCTCGCGCTCCTCGCCGAACCGCGCGCGGAACTCGGCCGCCTTGAACTGCGCATCGTCGGCGTCGGCATAGGCCACGGTGCGCAGGTCCTCGGCCGGTGGCGGGGCGACCTCGGGCAGCACCGCTTCGATCCGCGTCCAGTGCGACTCGGTCGCCTCGTGGCTGGCCCAGCCATTCGGCACGTTGTCGGCCTGGGCCAGCGCAATCACGCCGTCGCCCGAGCGCGTCACCGCCGGCTCGCGCGCGCGGCCGCTGAACACCGAGGTCTGCGCCGCGGGGGTCCAGCCGGCGCCGGTGTAGCACTGCAGCGTGGTGTCCCAGCCACCGCGGCCGTCGTTGCCGCGGGCGGCGCCGTAGGCCAGCCAGAGCCGGTCGCCGCCGTCGACGCAGAGGCCGGGCTGCTCGTTCCGCGTGCCGGGCACGCCCGCCTCGAGCCCGACGGTCGCCTCGAGCCCCGCCGGCGTCACCCGCGCGACGTTGACCGTCTCGGAGTTGGTCGAGGAGAGGTTGTAGGCGACATGCGTGCCGACCTCCCAGGCGACCCACAGCGAGCCACGCCACCAGGCCGCCGCGGGATTGACATCGTAGCGGTTCGAAGTGGTCAGTCGCCGCTCGGCCAGCCAGGCGCCCTCGGCCCGCACCGCCAGGCATAGCTCGCGGTTGGCGCCGAAGAAGCGATCGTAGACGACCTGGACCTGCCCGCCGCCGGCGGCCACGCTCGGGTTGTATGCGCCGGCGCCCGAGATGGGCAGCGCCTCGCTCACCGCGCCACCGCTCAAGCTGGCGGCCCAGATCCGGCGCTGCCCGTCCCGGTTCGACTCCCAGGCGAGGTGTAGCCCCACGGCGTCGACGGCGGCGGCAACATGGGCGTCGGCGGCGGCGTCGCTCGTGATCCAGACCGGCTCGCCGAGCCCGTCGCCGACTGGAACCGCGACGATGTCCCAGGCCGCCTCGCGCTCGACGGCGATGATCAGCCAGACACCCGCCGGCCCGGCGGTCAGCCGCGGCCAGAGCGTAAAGGTCCGTGGACCGAAATCGACCGTCCAGCGCTGCGCCACCTGGCCCGCCGCGTCGAGGCGTGCCAGCGCCAGTCCGTCGCGATCCTCGCGATACTCTTCCCAGGCGGCGTAGACGGTCCCGTCCGGCGCCGTCGCCGCGGCCGCGTGGTCGGCGAGGATGCCGTCGGGACTGATCGGCCGGCTGCGACCGACCGACTTGGCGGTGAGGCTGAAGTCGCACGCCCAGACGGTGCCGAGCGGCTGGTTACCGTGGCTCGAGGAGAGCACGAACTGGATCTTCCAGTCGCCCGAGCGGGGCACATTGAAGGTGGTCGCACAGCGCTGCCAGTCGGCCGGCAGGCGTTCCCAGCGGCCGGTGTTCTCGCGCTGGTCGCCGAGCTCGATCCAGAGCACCGCCTGGCACTGGTTGTCGCTCCGCGCCCAGAAGGCGAGTTCGTAGACCACACCGGCTTGGAGCGCGACCGTCTGCGCCGCCTCCTGGTGGTAGCTCGGCCGGTCGGTCACGCCGCGGAAGGCGACGCCGCCGCCGCGCCCCGCGCCGGCTTCGCGGGCGCAGGTGATCGCCCACGGCTCGAGCCCGCCCTCGAGCGTCGGGTTGCGCAGCAGGTTCGGCCCGGCAAGGAGGACGGCCAGCAGGCAGGCGGTCATGGCTCACTCCGATGGTCAGCGCGCCGACGGCATCCAGACCTGCATCGCGCTCGGACCGCGGTTGGCCCAAGCGTAGTAGGGGATCAGCGTCAAGTCCACCGGCTCGGTCGCCGGCGGGCCGAGCGAGCTGTGCAGCGGCGGCGGCGCGACCGCGCGGACGGTCTGGTAGTTCAGCACCGTCACGCCGTCGAGCAGCTCGGGTCGCTCGACCGCGGTGATCGCGCCGTCGAGCCGCGCGAACACGTCCATCGGCTCGAATCCGGCGTTGTCGATCGACTCGAGGCAGTAGACCAGCGGTCCACGCAAGGCGGCCACCTGCGCATGGCACTCGCGGTGGCGGTGGTTGCCGGTCAGCAGGCGCGGCACAAGGTCCATCGAGAGCCGCAGCGAGTCGCCGGCGCGCCACTCTCGTTCGACGCGGGCATACTGACCAGGCTCAGCGCCCATCGGCGCACCGGCGACCGAGAGCGACGCGCCCTCGGCCCACTCGGGCACCCGCAGATAGAGCGCGAAGCGCCCACTCGTGCCGACCGTCACGGTCACCTCGCCGCGCCACGGGTAGTCGGTCTCCACCTCCAGCTTCAGCGGCCGGCCGTCGCGGAGGGTCGTGTCGACGGTGCTCGCGGCGTAGCCGTGCAGGTAGAGCCCGTCGTCGCCGAGTCCGTAGAGGTAGCCCGGCAGGCTGGCCAGCAGGCGGGTGACGTTCGGCGGGCAGCAGGTGCAGTCATACCAGTCGCGCCGCTGGTGAGGCCCGCGGCGCGCCCAGGGATACCAGGGGTCGCCCTCGCCCCGGCCGTCGCTGGCCAGCGGGTTGACGTAGAAGTAGTCCGTCCCGCTCAGCGACACGCCGGCCAGCACGCCGTTGTAGAGCGCTGTCTCCATGGCGTCGGCATAGCGCACCTCGGGCCGGTGCTGCAACAGACGCCACTGCCAGAAGAGGTTGCCAATCGCCGCGCAGGTCTCGGCATAGGCCCGCGCGTTGGGCAGCTCGTAGGCCTTGCCAATCGACTCGCCGCCGTACCGCCCACCAACGCCGCCGGTGAGGTAGAGCTTGCGCTCGGTCAAGTCGCGCCAGAGCGTCTGCACCACCTGGCCGACCTCGGCGTCGCCCGTCTCGCAGAGCAGGTCGGTCGCCCCACACATGAAGTAAAGCGCGCGCACCGCGTGGCCCTCGAGTTCGGTCATCTGCCGCAGGCCGCGGTGCTCGAGGAAGTAGCCGGCCAGTTTGAGATACCGCTCCTCGCCCGTTGTCCGGAAGAGCTCGACCAGCGCCAGCTCGACCTCGGGATGGCCCGGACTGCCCTCCAACTTGCCCGGCCCGAAGACGCTGTCGAGGTAGTCGGCGTAGCGGCAGGCGGCATCGAGCAGCGTGGTCTCGCCGGCGATGCGGTGGTGGGCAATCGCCGCCTGGAAGATGTGCCCGGCGCAGTAGAGCTCGTGGTCGCTGTCGAGGTGCCGCCAGCGCTCGCCGGCCCGCTCGTCGACGAACCAGGAGTTGAGGTAGCCGTCGTCGCCCTGCGCGCCGACGAAGGCCTCGACGCAGGTGTCGACCATGCCGCGCAGCGGCGCGTCGTCGGTCGTCTGGAGCACGTAGCAGGCGCCTTCGAGCCACTTGGCCACGTCGGAGTCGGTCCATTTCAGCCCGCGCCGCTCGACCGGCTTGCCGGCCAGCCGGCGCAGGTTGTCCACCGCGCCGTGTTCCTCGAGCAGCTCAAACAGCCGCGGCAGCCCGGCGGTGCGGTTGCGCTCGCAGCGGGTTCTCCAGAACCCATCGCGCAGGGCCACGTCGCGCAGCGGCAGGCTGGTCAGCGCGGCGTGTGGGCTGCGCGAGGTGTCGCTGATCCCGGGCATGGCACGTCTCCGTCGCGGCGGAGTGTGGCAAGCCGACCAGGCCGCGTCAAGAGATGAACTGGTAGACCGGCCAGCCGGCCAGGGTGGCCACCAGGCTCCACACCGTCTGGGTGGTGATGTCGCCGAGGATCAGCCCGACCACGAACGGCAGCGACTGGCGATAGAGCCGCATCCCGCCCATCTTGAGCACCAGCGTCTTGGCCAGCCAGGCGATGAAGTAATGGCAGACGAAGCTGTAGCCCGCGCCGGTGTGGGCCATCACGTAACCGACCGGATGGAACGGCCACCACAACACCCGCTGGCGCATCAGGTGCAGGCCGGTGACCACCACCCCGCCGACGGCGGTCATGCCGATGCGCGGCCAGTCGGGGTTCTGCGGCATGGTCAGCCAGCGCTCGATGGTCTGGCCGGTCAATTGGCTGATCCACCGCCCGGCGCCGTAGGTCTTGGCCGTCGCCGCGCCGAGCTGGTAGTACTGCCACAAGATGGCGACCATGCCGACGAAGACGGCCACCACGCTGCCGAGGAGGATGATGATTGCCAGGTGGCGGCGCTCGATTCGAGCCTCGTCGCCGACCTTGAGCCCCTCCATGTAGGCCGGCAGCACGGCGAAGCGGACATCGGCGAAGAACCAGGTGAGCAGCCCCATGCCGCCCAGCGACGAGCGGTCGAAGGCGCCGCTGCCGAACAGCCAGACGGCCAGCTCGTGCGCCTTGCGGTCGGGCCCGAAGGCCCACGCCGGCCCCGCCTCGGCACGTAGCCGCGAGAGGGTGATGGCGACCAGGAAGTAGGCCGTGAAGACGCCCAGGCAGGCGACCGCGCTGATCCCGATCTGCCGGCAGAAGGCGATGATGCCGGCGGTGCCGAGCAGCAGCAGCGCGGTGGCCAGCCGGTAGACCGGCCGCTCCGATTCGTCGATGATGCTCTCGCCGCCGCGCAGCACCAGGCCGGCGGCGGCGCGGAGGGTCTCGACCAGATGCCCACGCGCCATCCACAGCGCGCAAAGGGCGAAGGCGATGAACGCGCCGGTGGTCGTCTCGACCAGGTAGGGGAAGTCGGTCGCCGCGCGGCTGCCGGTCGGGTCGGTCCAGCCGAAGAGCGCGCCGAGCACGCGCAGCGCGAGGTTGAAAAGGACGAAGAACCAACAGGAGAAACTGATCTCCGTCGGCGCGACGTAGGCCAGGCCGACGATGAACGGTGTCCAGCCGAAGTAGGTGATGCGCATCACCGACCAGGGCGCATTCGGAAACCACTCGGGGTGAAGCTGGTGCTTCATCTGCACCGCCGGCACGACGGGGAAGTAGTGCCGCAGGGCAAGCAGCGATTCGAGCACCAGGGGAATCGCGAAGCCGAGCCACATCAGCCGCGAGCGAAGCACCGGCCAGCGGTCGGTGGTCATCTCGAGCGGCAGCGTGCAGATGGGGAAGGTCAGCCGCTCGTGGGCGATCCACTGCCGCGCCAGCAGCAGGCAGAGCCCGAGCGTGGCGGCATAGGCGGCGAGCAGGAACCCGCCCCAGTTGAGCATCCGCGGCAGCCACATCTGCCAGGGCGGCGTGGCATTGCCCTCGAACAGGCCGGTCAGGGCGCGCTCGTCGCTGATCACCGCCCAGTCGGGCAGCAGCGGCCGGACCAGGTCGGCCCAGCGGTTCTGCGGCGTGGCCCACCAGTCGGCGCCGCCGAGGCTCGGCGCCCAGGCCTGCAGCAGGCTGTAGCCGTAGATCACCGAGGTGGTCGAGAGCATGGTGAAGACGACCAGCAGATCGACCCGCGAGAGCCGCAGCCGCGGCGCCCAGCGCGTCAGCCCGGCGTTGACCAGCAACAAGAAGAGCAGCCAGACCACGGCCGTCATGGTCAGCGACCAGGAGCTGATGAAGACCCGCGCGGTGACCTCGCTGGCGGCGACCCAGAAGATGGTCGGCACCTCGACCAGCAGGCCGACCATCACGCCGCGCCAGGGGAAGCTCGTTGGTGGGCGGCTCATCGGCTCGGCCGCCGGCGGCGCAGCAGGCCGAACAGGTCGGCCGCCTCCTCGACCCGCATCAGGCGCAACAGCGGCAGGTAGACCAGGCCGACGACGACGACCACACCCACCGCGGCCAGGTAGCGGTGGCCGACCTCGAGCGACGCAAATCCGCGTGCCGCGAACCCAGCGACGACCGCGGCGGCCAGGCTGGCGCCGGCGACGGCCGCCATCTTGCCGCCGGCCCGGTAGCCGATGCGCCGGCCGTAGATCCAAGCCAGGCCGATCAGGTTGGCCAGCGAGGTCAGCCCGAGCGCCAGCGGCGGGCCGACCAGGCCGAACCAGCGGCCGAAGAGAATGTTGGCGACGATCCCGAAGGCCACGCTCGCGGCCCCGACCTTGAGCGGGGTGAGGCTGTCCTCGACGGCGTAGAAGGCGCGGGTCATGACCACCGCGAGGGTGATCGGCACGATGCTGATCGAGCACCAGGGCAGCAGCGCCGCGGTGTCGGGCACGGCGGCGATGTAGTTGCCGTGGCCGTACAACGCGTCGACCAGCGGCAGCGGCACGATCATCATCGCCGCCGCCGCCGGCACCGCGCAGACGGTGGCCAGCCGAAGGATGTGCTCGGACTGGGCGCGGAAGCGGTCCATTTCGCCGCGGCTGGCCAGCTCACTGAGGAACGGGAACAGCGCCAGGCCGAGCCCCGCGCCGAACAGCCCGTCGGGCAGGCGGGCCAGGCGCGTGGCATTGTCGAACCAGGCGATGGCACCGGAGCCGAACTGGGCGATCACCGCGCTGGAGACCTTCAGGTTGACCTCGGCCGCGCAGAGCCCGAGCATGATCGGCCAGGCGAGCCGGAGCACTCGCTGGACGGTGGCGTCGCGCAGCGCGAAAACGGGGCGATAAGTCACCCCCGCGGCGCGGCCGACGCGCCACAGTTCCCACGCCTGCCAGACCAGGTGGCCGAAGAAGGCGCCGACGACGAAGCCCCACGCCGCGCCGGCCAAGCCCAGCCGCTCGGGCTGGCCGAGCCAGACCACCGCGCCGATCTCGATGCAGTTGTAGAAGCCGGGCACCAGCGAAGTGACCTCGAACCGGCGCAGCGCGTTGAGCGCCGCCGAGAGCACCCCGCCGACGAGCAGACAGACCTGGGCGGGGAGCAGGATGCGGGTCAGTCGGATCGCCTCGGCCAATTCGCTGTCGGTCAGTCCGACCGCGCCGGCCGGCGCAAATCGGCCGCCGATCCAGGGCAGATCGTGCGCCCGCCCGGCCAGCGGCAAGACGAGCAGCGGCGCGGCCAGCTCGGCGAGGGCCACCAGCACCAGGGCGAGGGTGAGCACACCGGTGATCACCGCGCTGAACAGCCACCAGGCGCGGTGGCGCAGCTCAGGGTCGTCGCGGCCCTTGGTCTCCAGGTCGACAAAGACCGGCATGAAGCCCGAACGGATGGCCCCGCCGGCGACGAGATAGAAGATCAGGTCGGGAATGTGGAGCGCCACGCGCAGCACGCCCGAAGCCGAGTCGCCGAAGACCGACGAGATGACGACCTGCCGCACCACCCCCAGCAGGCGGCTGCCGAGAATGCCGCCGACGGTCCACAGCGCGGCGGTGCGGACACCCCGGCGAACCTCGTCAGAAGCCATCGGCCGGCCTCCGTGTCGCCCGGCGCGGCGGCAGCACCGCCTGCACCGCCGCCAGCTCACCCTCGACCGCCACCTGCCCGCCGGCGGTCCACTCGCCCAGCGGCGCGCCGTCAAGGCAGAGCGCCAAGAACCGCGACCAGCCGCAGCGCAGGCCGCCGCCCTCGACGCTCAAGACCGCCTCGTCGTCGCACTGCAGCTCGGCGCCGCGTGAGGCCAGCAGCGCGCGCAGCGGGCCCACCAGGCGCACCGAGCTGACGACGCGGAGCATCATCGTGCACGGCGGCGGCGACTCGTCGACCGGCGCCAGCCGGCTCAGCCACGGCCAGGCGGCCTCGTTATCGGCAACGTGGATGCCGAGCTGCGGCGCGCCGCCGGCCCGGTGGCGGAGCAGCGCCGCGGCGGCATCGTCGCGGCCGGGCTCGCAGGCCAGGTCGAGCACCTGATGCAGGCCGTCGTACCAGCTCATCGCGTAGCCTACCACCGCGCCGTCGTCGGCGACCTGAACCTCGAGCCCGTCCTTGACCCACAGCAGCGGCTGCCGCTCGCAGCGGCGCCGCCACCACTCGTCGCCGCGGCTGAAGGTCCCCGCGCGCCGGCCGTAGGTGGCGCGGTAAAGCCGGTCTAGCGCCGCCACATCGGCCGCCGTCGCCGGCCGGACCGCGACAGTCGGCGGCGGCAACAGGGTCGCGTCGACCGTTTGGTAGCCGATACAGCGCCGCGCCGCGACGTAGCCGAGCTGCTCGTAGAACTGACGCACATAGGCGTCGTGCGCCGGGTCGAGGCAGATCGCCGCGACGTCGCCGAGCACCTCGTGGGCGGCCTGCACCAGCCGCGTGCCGACGCCGCGCCGTCGCGGCGGCGCCGCCACCGCGACGCTGCCGATCCGCCCGACCGGCAGACTCACCTCACCGAGCGACAGCTCGCACCGGTAGAATGCCAGGTGACCACAGATCGCGCGCGGGCCGACGGCGACCAGGGTCTGCTCGTCGCGGTAGAACGGCTCGTCGGCCAGGGCGTCGCGCACCGTCCGGCGGGCCAGCCGGGCCTGGCCGAAGACCTCGCCGACCAGGTCCCAGACCGCCTCGCGCTCGTCGGGCCGGGGACAGCGGACGGTCGGCATCGCGCTCTCGACAGGCTGCCCGAGCATGATAGCCGCGCGGCGCGCCGCCGTCCATCGGGCCAATCCGAGGACACACGCCAATCCGGGGACACACGACTCATTTCCTCAGAAGCCGGGAGTTCGGAATTCGGGGACACACGACCTATTTCCTCGCCAGAATTCGGCGGAATTCGGGGACACACGACCTATTTCGTCGCCAGAATTCGGGGACACACGACCTATCTCCTCGAATCCAGGGACAGACGGTCGGTCTCTGATCGATGGACAGCTGATCGGTGTCCCCATGCAGGCTCTACGCGCCCGCCGGACGGTCGGCCGGCCGGGAGGAAAATAGGTCGTGTGTCCCCGTATTTGTTGGCGTCCGCCGGGTTGACACCGCCCGGCGCCGGTTGTATACACCGCCTGACCCCGGAGCCGACCGTGCGCCTGGCCACGATTCGCGTCGGACTGGCCGAGCACGTCGCCGCCGTCACCGACGAGGGCGTGGTCGATCTCGCCATCACCGCGGCGCGGCTCGGCTGGATCGGCCTCGACGACCATGTTTGGCTCGACCTGACCAGCCTGCTCGAGCTCGGCGACGATGGCCTTGCGACTGCCGCCGAGGTCGCCGCGCGCGGCGAGCCGCAGCCGCTCGAACAAACTCGCTTCGCCCCACCGGTGGCGCGGCCGCGCAAGCTGCTGCTCTTGGCCGGCAACTACGCCGAGCACATCCTCGAAGGCGCCGAACGGCTCCACGAATCGGACCGGGCCACGCCGCGGCCGTTCATGAAGCCGCCAAGCACCTGCCTGCACGGGCCGTTCGACGACATTCCGATCCCGCCGGTCGCCCGCTGGGTCGACTGGGAGGCCGAGCTGGCGGTGGTCATCGGCCGGCGCTGCAAGGGCGTCTCGGCGACCGAGGCGATGGACAGCATCGCCGGCTACCTGGTGCTCAACGACGTCTCGGAGCGCGACCTGAAGCTCCGCGAGCGGGCCGAGACGCGGGAGATCGACGGCTTCTTCGACTGGCTCGGCGGCAAGTGGCTCGACGGCTTTGCTCCCTGCGGACCCTGGCTGACGACCGCCGACGCGGTGCCCGACCCGCACGCGCTCGACATCCGGCTGACGGTCAACGGCGAGGTGCAGCAGGAGGGCAGCACCGGGCAGATGATCTTCGGCGTCGGCGAGATCATCGAGTATCTGGCGGCGACGGTGACGCTCGAGCCGGGCGACATCATCGCCACCGGCACCTGCGCCGGCGTCGGCCGGGCCAAGGGCCTGCGGCTACAGCCGGGCGACCTGGTGCGCGTCGAGATCGGGCACCTCGGCGCCATCGAGAACCGCTGCGTGGCGGTGGAGCGATAGGTGTCATGCGACGGACCGCTGCATCTGCTCGATCCGGCCGACCTGCCGCCCGGGCGCAGCTCGCACCGGATGAGCCTCGGCATCGCCGACTGCGACCTGCTCGCCGTGCGCGGCGAGCGGCCGGGGCCGACGCTGCTCTGCCTCGGCGCGGTCCACGGCGACGAGTATGAGGGCCCGGCCGCGCTGGCCCGATGGTGGGCCGAGATTGAGCCCGACACTGTGCACGGCACGCTGCTCGCCGTGCCGGTGGTCAACGAAGAGGCGTTCTATGCCCGGAGCCGCTGCGCGCCCAGCGATGGGCTGAACCTGGCGCGCGAGCTGCCCGGCGACCCGGACGGCTCGCCGACGCTGCGGATCGCCGCGGCGATCCACGCCCTGCTGGCCCGCTGTGACGCGCTGATTGACCTGCACGCCGCGGGCGCCGGCTACACCCTCAAGCCGTGGGTCGGCTACGCGCGGCTCGGAGACCAGCCGCTCGAGGCAAGGCAACGCGCGCTCGCCTTCGCCTTCGGCCTCGACTTCGTCTGGGCCGCGCCGGTCAAGCCCGGCCGGACGCTCTGGTCGGCCGCCGAGCGGGGCGTCGCAGCCATCTACGTCGAGATGACCGGCGCCGGGCAGTGCCGGCCCGGCGACGTGGCCCAACTCGTCCGCGGGCTGCGCTACGCCGCCTCGTGCCTCGGGCTGACCGACGGGCCCTACCCCACCGAGCCGCCGCGCTGGTTCCGCGAGTCGCTCGATGCGCAGGAAGACCACCTGCAGGTGCAGCACCCAGCGCCCTGCCGCGGGGTGTGGCAGCCGGCGGTCGAGCTGTGGGACGAGGTGGTGCGTGGCGACCTGCTCGGCTATGTCGGCCCGCCGAGCGGCTTGGATCCGCAGCCGGTGACCGTGCAGCGAACCGGTCGCGTGGCCATGCTGCGCACCGCGCCGCCGGTCGACCAGGGCGAGTTCCTCGCCGCGGTGGTGCCGCTATGAACGTGCTGCTGGGCCTGCTGCTGATCTCCGCGATGCGGCCAGTCACCCCCGAGGCGTGGGGCGAGACCTACCGAGCGGTGGTCGGCGCCGACGGCAACCTGGCCGCGGTCTACGTCGGCGGGACGCAACTGCTCGATCCGTTCACTGGCGACTCGCGCGGTGGCGCGCTGTGGGACCAGGTGCCGCTGCGCCTGCCCTTCTCGCGCCGCGACCAGCGCAACGCCACGCACCGGTCCGACCGCGCGGGGCTGACCTACCAGTTCAACCGTGACCGGATCGGCATCCAAGTCCTCAATGCCGGCCAGGCGCCGCTGGAGTACCGCCTCCGCGTCGCCGCGGAGTGGCGGATCGATGAGCAGGCGGCAAGCACCGAGTGGGGCGCGCGGGCGGCTATCGCGACCGCCGCGCCGGTGGCTGTCGGGCCGCGGGAGTGGCGCATCACTTGTGCGGCGCTCGGCAGCACGCGGCTCGACCTGCTGCTTGACAACCGTGAACTCGCGGCGCGCCCGCCGGCCGACGGCATCGGCATCACGCCGCGAGGGCTCCGGCCCTGGTCGTTCGTGCTCCGCGACCGCCCGCCCGACATCGACGCCGACGGGACGATGATGACCATCCCGCTGCTGCTGAGCAGCGACCTGGGCGAGGAGACGCCGGTGGCGGTCAACGCCGGCCTGGTCGGCGGACCCGAGGAGTCGCGCGAGGTGACCCTGCCGGCGCACGACGTCGCGCCGTACGATGTGCGCCTGCCGCGCGTCGAGCCGGGTGTCTACGAGCTGCGGGTCGAGGTCGAGGTGGGCGACGAGCGGGTGCGCCGCCGACTGACCCTCGCGTTCGGCCCCGAGCGCTGGCCGCGGCCGGCGGCGGCGGTGCCGACCTCGCCGACGGGCATCGCGCCGGAGCGCAGTTCCGAGCCGCCGACCGGCCTGCCCGCCGGCTGGCGTCGCTTCGCGCTGCGCGGGGGCGGTGGGCAGGCCGTGCTGAGCCTGGCGCCGGGCGAGTCGGCGCCGCAGGTCGCGCTGCTCGGCTGGCTGGACGAGCCGGCCGAGTGGTGGGCGCGGCTAGGCCTCTCGACGCTGCTTGCCGATCGCGGCTACGCCGAGGCGTTCGGCGCGGCGGTGGCTGCCCCGGCGGTCGCGGCGCATCGCCCGCCGGCGCGGGCCTCGTTCGCGTCGGCCGAGGTGCTCTCGTTGTGGCAGCCGGAGGCCGGGCTGCGACCGCCCGACGGCGCGGATGTGCTGCTCGGCCGGGTGGTCTCGCCCGGCGAGGCGGCCGGCCTGCTGGCCGAGTCGGGCGCGGAGGTTGAGGAGCAGCTCTACACCGTCGACGCCGCCGCGGCCGAGGCGCATTTCGCAGCGGCGCAGCGGGCGTGGTTGGTCGAGTCCCAGGTGCCCTGATCGGGGCGGCACGTTGGCGTGCCGCGAGCGAGTAGTCCCGTAGCGCCGGTTGGCAACCGGCGAGGCGATGAGGCGGGCCGCCGGTTGACAACCGGCGCTACGACGGTGGGGCCGCTCGGACGGGATGGCCACGGAGCGCGGGCGTCCCCGCCCGCCGAACGCGCTGCCGGCAACCCCCCACCCCCGACCCCACTCCCTGGCGCGGCGCCAGGGAGTGGGGAGTCAGGGCCGAAGCGACTGCGTACGACAAGACTCCCCTCTCCCGCTACGCCTCATATTGTGTCATTTCTCAGCCCTTCATCGCTGTCCTGAACTAAACGGTAGAGGAGGAC
>CAYONP010000031.1:0-56801 GCA_964405335.1 uncultured Fimbriimonadaceae bacterium | reverse complement strand
GACGGCCCGTTCGGCGAACGGGCCCTACCTGGCGGCCGATGACGGCCCGTTCGGCGAACGGGCCCTACCTTGGCGGGCACAGCCCGCCCTACTTCGTGTACTCCTTGAGGAAGCCCCTGAACTCGCGCCGGTGGCCCTCTTCGTCGCCGAGGAGGGTGATCACCAGGTCCTGGGTGACGTAGTCGACGCCGTCGCAGAGCTGGATCAAGTGCTGGTAGTGGGCGATCGCGCCTTCCTCGGCTTCGATCACGCCACGGATCACGGCCACCACGTCGGTGGTGTCGGCCGGCGGTTGGAGGCTGTGCTGGTCCCAGGTCAGCTCGAGCGAGCCGGGCACGGCGCCGTCGATGGTCTTGATCCGGTCGGCCAACTGCTGGGCGTGGCCCAGCTCGGCGGCGATGTCGGCGCCGAGCGACTGCTTGATCTCCGCCGCGCGCACGCCGTCGAGCATAGTCGAGCAGGCGAGGTAGTTGATCACCGTCTCGAGCTCCATGTTGTAGGCGCGGCGCAGGCCGGCGATGATCTCGTCGCGGGTTCCGGGCATGGCGCTCCCCTCCCTTCGCAAGCGTTGCTGGACCGCCACGATACAACACAATGACCGCCGGCGGCCGATTCGTGCCGGCGGAGCAATGCTCGCCGCGCTGCGTGACACTACCGGTGCGACGGAGGGAACGGCTGGTGACTGGTCAAGCGGGCGCCTGGAGTCGCGGTTGGCCGTCTATCTGACCGCCATCGAAGGCCCGGCGCAGGGCGAGCGCTGGGAGTTGCAGCCCGGCGCGCTGACGCTCGGTGCCGCCGAGGCGTGCGACCTGCGCATCGCCGGCGACGCCGGTGTGCAGCCGATCCATGCCGCGCTGCAGGTCGGCGAGAAGGCCATCAGCATCGCCGCCCGGGCCGGCGCCGACCTGGCCGTCGACGGGCGCGCCACGACCGGCCCCGTGTCGCTGCGTCCGGGTGCGCTGATCCGCCTCGGCGGCTCGCTGCTCCGGCTCGACCTGGCCGCCGCGCCGGCACCCGACGACGACGGCGTGGCCCTGCCGCCACCCGACCCGCCACGCTGGCCGCTGGTGCTCGGGGTCTTCGCCGCCGTGCTGGCCGTGGTGGCCGTGGCGCTGATTGTGCGCTTTGTGCCCAAGCGCACGCTCGATCCCTCCGACCGCATGGCGGCCGAGGTGATGCAGCGGGTCAAGTCGGCCACGGTCTGGATCGTCGGCGACGGGATCATGGAGGGCAGCGGCTTCGTTGTCCGGCGCGGGCGGGTGATCACCAACGCGCACGTGATTGAGGGCGCCGGCCGGGTCGAGGTGGCGTTCGGCGCCGGCACGCCGCAGATGCAGCGCCGGCCGGCCCGCGTCCTGCGCGCCGGCACGCCCGGCACGCCCGACGACATCGCCCTGCTCGCCTGCGAGACCGGCGACGCGCCGACGCTAGAGCTGGCAGACGAGCCCCAGCTCGCCGAGGGCACGCCGGTGGCCGCGTTCGGCTATCCGCTCGGCTCGGTGGTCAGCACCAGCGCCTACGGCCCGACGATCAGCGTGCGCGGCGGCAACATCACCGCGGTGCGGCGCGGCAGCCGCGGCGAGGCGAGCTGGATCGAGGCCGATATCGCCGCCGAGATGGGCAACTCCGGCGGGCCGGTGGTCACCCTCGAGGGCAAGGTGGTCGGCCTGGCCACCATGATCATCGGCGCGCACATGAAGGTGACCAACTCGGTCCCGGCCAGCCGCATCGCCGCCTATGCCGACGGCTGACGGAGGACTCGGCGGCGCCCGCCGGAACCTGCGCCGGCGGAGTCGTGCATGTTACCGCGGAACCTGCTCCTCTTCTCGCTCGATACGCTGCGCGCCGACCGGCTCGGCTGCTATGGCCACTACCGCAACACCTCGCCGCACCTCGACCAGGTGGCCGACGGCGGCGTGCTGTTCGAGACCTGCCTCGCACCGGTGATCCCGACCTTCCCCGCCCACACCACGATGTTCACCGGCCGCGACACCTTCGATCACCGCATCGTCGGCCAGCACTCGGGCGACGGCGCGCCGGTCTGCGGCGAGGGCTGCCTCAGCCTGGCCCAGCGCCTGAGCGACGCCGGCTGGTTCTGCGCCGCCGCCGACAACCTGGGGCGATGGTTCAAGCGCGGCTTCGAGTGGTACGAGGGCTACGCCTGGAGCACCGCACCGACCGAGCCCTGGCGCAAAGGCGAGGCGGTCAACCAGACGGCGTTCCGCGCGCTCGACGCCTGTCTCGATCAGGACCGGCCGTGGTTCCTCTACTGCCACTACTGGGACCCGCACACGCCCTATCTGCCGCCTCCGCCATTCGACCGGATGTTCTACGCCGGCGACGAGAAGGACCCGGACAATCCCTCGGCGCGGCGGATGTGGGCGACCTACGAGGCGCTGCGCGACTACTTCGCGAGCTGGATGCCCGGCGTCACCGACCTCGAGTTTCCCAACGCGCAATACGACGCGGCCGTCGCCTATCAGGACGCCTGCCTGCAGCATCTCTGGGCGCGGCTCGACGAGCACGACCTGTGGAGCGACACGCTGGTGGTGATCACCGCCGACCACGGCGAGGAGCTCGATGAGCACGAGATGTGGTACGACCACCACGGCCTGTACGAGACCAACCTGCACGTGCCGCTGATCCTGGTCCACCCCACCCTCGGCGCGGGCGAGCGGCGCGGCGGGCTGGTCACCCACTACGACATTGTGCCGACGGTGCTCGAGGCCCTCGGCCTGCCGGGCGACGACGAACTGCCCGGCGCCAGCCTGCTGCCGCTGATCGAGAGCGGCTGGGACGCCGGCACCTGCGACGAGGTCTACCTGTGTGAGAGCACCTGGCTGAAGAAGTACGGCTGGCGCACCGCCGAGTGGAAGCTGATCATCGACCTCGAGGACCCGCACCACGGCACGCCGCCGGTCGAGCTCTACAACCTCTCGACCGATCCAGGCGAGCAGAACAACCTGGCCGATGAGCGACCCGAAATCGTGACCGCGCTGCGCGCCCGGTGCGAGGCGCATCGCGCCCGGCGGATGGCCGAGACGGGGCTGGGCGATCCGCTCGACGCGGTCGAGCTGGCGCACCGCAAGATCGGCGACCCGCGCGCCGCGGTGCCGGTTGAAAAGCGCGACGGATGAGCCTCGGCCTGGTGCTGCTCCTGGCCGCCGAGCCGGCGCTCTATGTCGGCGGGCACGCCCACGGCGCGGCCAACATCGCCGCGCTGGCCGAGCTCGGGCTCGGCAACTTCGTCTGGATTCCTAAGGTCGGCTACTCGATGGGCAACACGCCGTGGGATGCCGAGCACGAAATCCTGGCCGATGTCGACGCCTGCCTGGCGCACGGCCTGGCCTTCATGATCAGCCAGCGGCGTGGGCTCGGCACCGAAGCGCGGCCCGGCGGGTTCGAGTACGGCGGTGACTGCTCGGGCGACCTGCACCCGCCGGAGACGGTCGCCGAGATCGCCCGGCGAGCCGGGCCGCGGTTTCTCGGCCTGCACGCCGAGGAGCTCGACGCCGACCTGGTCCAGAGCGCCGTGCGGCCGATCTTCCGCACGCGGCTGCCCGAGCTCTACGCCTTCACCGACCGCGCCGGCGGGCGGGCGGCGTTCGAGGCCGAACTCGTCCGGCAGCGCGACGCCGCGCACGCCGCCGGCGCCGCCTATCTGCCGAATCTCTGCGTCACGCATCATCACAGCGGCTTCCGCACCGGCGCCGATCTGGTCATCGCCGAGTTCTTCGAGCATCTGCCGACGACGGAGCTGCAGCTCGCTTATCTGCGCGGCGGCGCCCTGCAGTTCGGCCGGCCGTGGGGCGTCTGGGTCTCGCCCTGGTTCTGGGGTCAGGTGCCGTGCGAAGACAAGGGGCTGTGGCCGGCGGCTCAGGCGCAGCCGGGCGGCGGGCATTCGGCCGCGGCGTTGCGGCGGGCGCTCTACCTCGCCTGGGTCTCCGGCGCACGCCTGCTGACGGTGCAGGAGACCGAACCGCTGTTCAGCCGCGACGGCGACGGCTGGAAGCTGGCCGCCTGGGGCGCCGAGCTGAAGTCGTTCTGGGAGGTCGCCCGCGAGCGGCCCGAGCCGATGCGGCCGATCGTGCCGCTGGCGTTGTTGGTCGATGCCGACGGGGGCTGGGCGCCGGGCCATCTGTGGCAGGACTGGAACGAGCAGGAGAGCGTCTGGGGCAAGCTGCCGGCCGAGCGGAGCGACGCCGGCCTGGCCGGCCTGCTCGACGCACTGCTGCCCGGCTTCGCCCGCACACGCGAGGCGGTGATCGAGCGGCGCGACGGTTACCCCGGCTACTTCGCCGCCACGCCGCTCGGGCCGTTCGACCTCGTCGCCTCCGACGTGTCGGCTGAAGTGCTGGCCGACTACCCCGCCGTTGCCCTGGCCGGCTCGGTGCGCTGGACGCCGGCGCTCCGCGAGGTGCTGCACCGGTACGTCACCCGCGGCGGCCGGCTGCTGCTCAATGCCCTGCACCTGATCGACGGCGAGCGGCTGGTCGACGATCCGGCGCTGACCGGCGTGCGGCTGCAGCAACGGATTGAGGCGGCGCAGCGAGTCGTCTTCGCCGACGGCCAGGAGATCGCCGAGCCCTGGTACGCCCACGTCGCCTCCGAGCCGGCCGGCGCCGAGGTCATCGCCCGCGACGAGCAGGAGCGGCCGGTGGTCTACCGCCATGCCGTCGGCGCCGGCGAGGTCTGGCTGGCCACGCCGGAGTATCTGCTTGCCGGCTGGGTTGAGCGGACGCGGCCACTGGCGCTCGGCGCGGAGCTGCTGCGCCGTATCGCGCGCGAGCCGCCGGTCGCCGTCGAGGGCAGCGACCTGAGCTGGGTCGCCGCGCGGCAGGGCGATGAGGTGGTGGTCTGCGTGGCCAATCACGCGCCCGAGGATCGTACGGCCGTCTTGCGCGCGGGCGAGGTCGTTCGTGAGGTCGAGGTCGGCGGCGAGGATGTGGCCTTGGTCCGATTGGCGCGGTAGGGATCGGGTTGCCGTTCGCGAAGCGGGCGGTCCGGGGAAGCAGGTCCATGCCCGAAGCGAAGCTGCGCGGGGTCTTCTGCCCGCACATGGTGCCGCTCGACGAGCGCGGCCGGATCAACGAGCCGGAGCTGCGGCGGCTGGTTGAATGGCTGATCCAGCGCGGCGTCGACGGGCTCTACCCGAACGGCAGCACGGGCGAGTTCACGCGCTTCAACGAGGCCGAGCGGCGCGAGATTGTGCGCATCGCTTGCGAGCAGGCGGCTGGGCGGGTGACCATCCTCGCCGGCGCCAGCGAGTGCGACCTGCCCACGACGCTCGACGCGTGTGAGTACTACCACTCGATCGGCGCGCACGCGGTGGCGATTGTGCCGCCCATCTACTATCCGCTGCGGCAGCCGAACGTCTACGAGTACTTCGCCCAGCTCGCGCGGCATAGTCCGATCGACGTCGCGATTTACAAGATTCCGCAGTTCACCACCGACGTGGCGGTCTCGACGGTCGAGCGGCTGGCCGAGCTGCCGCGCATTGTGGGGATGAAGGACTCGAGCCGCGACTTCCCCGGTTACCTCAACCTGATGCACCGCGTGCGCCGGGTGCGGCCCGACTTCAGCTTCCTGATCGGCTGCGAGGAGATCCTGGTCCCGAGCCTGATCATGGGCGGCGACGGCGCCACGCTGTGCACCGCCGGCATTGTGCCCGAGCTGGTCTGCACCGCGGCGAAGCAGGTCCGCGAGGGCAACTACGCCGAGGCGATCCGGCTGCAGTACGCGCTGCTCGACATGATCGAGCAGGTGGTCTTCGGCGTGCAGTTCCCCGAGGGCGTCCGTGTCGCGCTCGAGCTGCGCGGCTTCCGCATGGGCGCTCCGCGGCTGCCGCTGGCCGCCGAGGAGGCGGTCGACACCGCCCGCGTGCGCAGCGCGCTACACCGGCTGCTCGGCGCGCTGGGCTGCCCGCTCGACGCCGACGCGCCGATGCCGCAGGTCTGCGCCGGACCGCGGCTGGAGGCCGATCCCGAGGGCTATGTCGAGGA
This sequence comes from uncultured Fimbriimonadaceae bacterium, assembly GCA_964405335.1. Lineage (GTDB taxonomy): Bacteria > Armatimonadota > UBA10988 > UBA10988 > UBA10988 > CAYONP01. The sequence goes on along the minus strand of CAYONP010000031.1, from coordinate 50,799 downwards.
CGTGGTGCGGCGCGTGATCGACAAGCTGCGCCAGGCTGAGAGGCGGTGACCGCGGTCCTCGGCGCTGCCGACTACGGCATCCTGGCGGCCTATCTGGCGTTCGTCGTCGGCCTCGGTATCTGGGTCGGGCGGGGGCAGCGCAGCACCGAGGAGTACTTCCTCGCCGGCCGGCGGATGCACTGGTTCCCCGTCGGTCTGAGCATCATGGCGACGCTGTTCAGCGCCATCAGCTACCTCGGCTATCCGGCGGAGATCTACCAGTACGGCATGCGCCAGGCGGGGCTGCTGCTCACCTTCGTGCTGGTCACCCCGCTGATCATCCTTGGCTTCATGCCGTTCTACCACCGCCTGCGGCTGACCACCGCGTATGAGTACCTCGAGCGCCGCTTCGACGTCCGTGTGCGCAGCGCCGCCAGCCTGCTCTTCGTGCTCACCCGCGTCGGCTGGATGGCGGCGGTGATCTACACCCCGTCCATGGCCCTCTGCGCGGTGACCGGCTGGCCGCTGCCGGTGGTCGTGCTCGGCTGCGGGCTGCTGGCCACGCTATACACCATCCTCGGCGGCATGAAGGCAGTGATCTGGACCGACGTGGCGCAGTTCTGCATCTTCGTCGGCGGCCTGGCCGGCGCGCTCTACATCCTGCACCGCAATCTGGGTGGCGGGCTCGACGGCGCGTTCTACCTGGCCAAGCTGCACGACCGGGTCAACCCGGGCAGCTTCCGCCACGGGCTCGAGTTCGACTGGAGCCTGGTCACCCGCATGACCGGCTGGGGCTGCTGGATCGGCGCGCTGTTCACCATGACCGCCGACTACGGTGTCGACCAGGTCAGCATCCAGCGCTACCTGACCAACCGCGACCTCGAAGCGATGCAGAAGTCGTTCGTGCTCAACATGGCCGGCGTGCTGGTCGTTGTCGGCGGGCTGATGGCGCTCGGCACCGGACTCTGGATCTACTACCAGCAGCACCCCGACCCGCGGGTGAGCGAGCTGAAGAACGACGCCGTCTTTCCGCACTTCATCCTCACCCACTTCCCGCCCGGCTTCGTCGGCCTGATGCTGGCCGCGCTGCTCGCCGCCACCATGTCGTCGGTCGACAGCGGGCTCAACTCCGTCGCCACGGCGCTGACGGTCGACTTCTGGGAGCGCTTCGGCTGGGTCGGCGGCGACGAAGCGGCCAGGCTGCGGCTGGCCCGCGGCCTGACGCTTCTGCTCGGGCTGGTGGTCACCGTGCTGGCGCTGTTCGTCGGCCATCTGGGCACCATCATCGAGATCACCAACAAGGTCAACAGCGGGTTCAAGGGGCCGCTGCTGGGCATCTTCCTGCTCGGCATGTTGACCCGCCGCGCCCGCGGGACGGCGGTGCTCGCCGGCGCGGCCGTCGGCCTGGCCGTGGCGATGTACACCACCTATGGCTGGCCGCTCGAGACCCGGCCGAGCTTCATGTGGCTGACGGTGATCGGCTTTGTGCCGACGGTGCTGATCGGCGGGCTGGCCAGTCTGCTCTGGAAGCCGGTCGAGCGGGCATGTTGACCTTCGTGGTAGGGGCAGGCCTCAGACCTGCCCGCCGGTGAGTGAACCGGCTCTCAAAGCGGGCTCGTCGGCACTCGGGAGGGTCTGAGGCCCGCCCCCACCGCACGCTTGCGGTACGCCGTGAGCGGGTGTGACTACATCGGCGGGAAACCCATGTCCATCGGCGGCAGGTCGCTCTTCTGCTTCGCCCGCCACTCGGCCAGCGGCCGGCTCAGCGCCTGCTGGCCGACGCGGTCGGCCACCTGATAGACCGCCAGGCTGGTCACCGCGCTGAAGACCAGCGCCAGGACGAAGGCCCCGAACGCATCGACCCCCGGCGCGTGCCGGCCCGGCACCTCGCTGCGCCGCTGCTTGACCGGCTGCCACTGCCAGAGCACCAGCCAAGCCGCGACGGCGATGGCGTAGACCGCCAGCGGGAGCCAGCAGAGGGCCAGGTTGCCGCGGGCTATCCACCCCGCGACGGCGGCGGCAATCAGCTCGCCGACGAGCAGGTAGAGCGCGGTCAACCAAGGATCGATCTTGCCGCCGGCCAGCCGTTGCAGGTTGCGCGCGGCGACGAAGCCGCCGGCGGGCGGGGTCAACACAATCGCCAGCACGGCGCCGAGCCACGGGCTCCAGGCCCGCTGCTCATCGGGCAGCGCGCCCGAGCGGCTGGCCATCACCGCCGGCGCGGCTTCGGCCGACGCCGGGGCGGGCTTGACCTCACCGGCATAGAACCGTGCTTCGACGGCGCCACGGTGACCGCAGCTCGGGCAGGGATGCCCGGCGACCACCACCTCGGTGCCACAGCGACTGCAAACCAGCATGGCGCCTCTCGCCGTCAGTGTAGCCGCCCGGCGACAGCGGTCAAGCGCCGGTGGCAACGCGGTAGAGCCCCAGGCAACCGGCGTCATACCAGACCCGGAGCGGCGGCTCGGTCACTTCGTTCGAGGTGTCGTCGCGCCCGCCGAGGCGCAGCGTCGCCTCGGCCAGCGGCCAGCGCACGCCGCGCAGAGTCACGCCGGTCGCCTCGGGCAGCGGCAGCAGCGTGGTCTTGGTGCCCACCGGTAGGTCGAACGAGTGCTCCTCGCGCGGCGGCAGCAACCGCAGCCAGCCATGCTCGTCGCCGGCCTCGATGCTCAGCCGGTCGGCATACTTGGCGAAGGCGGCCAGATTGGCGAGGAATTGATCCCACCGCCGGCCGCCGGCACCGAGGATGACGGCCTCGGTCGCGCCGCGGTCGACGGCGGTGTAGAGCGCCTTCTCCAGGTCGGTCGTCTCCTGCTCGGTCAGCTCGATTCGGTCGCAGCCGGCCGGCAGTTCCGCCGGCGCGGAGTCCATGTCGCCGATCACCGCCTCGGGCACCTGGCCGAGCCGCAGCGCCGCATCGATGGCGCCGTCGCAGCAGACGAACCAGTCGACGACGGGCCGCTGCTCGGCCAGCAGATCGGCGGTCGGCGAGTCGCCGTTGGCCAGGATGAGCACGCGCATGGTCGAGTCTGCGCCGCCGCGGCTGCCACTCCTCCGGCAGGGATCGAACCAGCCAGCCCGAACGCGCGGCCATGTGGATTCTACTCATCATCGGAGCCGCCGGCCCGCCACGGCAGGTGGCGGCGCGGGCGATGGCGCCGCTCGACATCGGCACGCAGCGCGAAGTCTTCTTCGACGGCACGCTGATCGACGGCCTCGCCGGCGGCGCGACGCGGCGGCTTCATGCGCCCACCGCCGGCGACGTGGTGCTGCCGCTCGACCGGCCGTGGGAGGGCCTCTGCTGCGGCTACCCGACGGTCTTCCGCGACGGCGAGGTGATCCGCCTCTACTACCGCGGCCTGCCCGACGAGCGCGGCGAGGAGGTCACCTGCTACGCCGAGAGCCGCGACGGCGTCACCTTCACCCGGCCCGAGTTGGGGCTCTACGAGGCGGCCGGCACGACGGCCAACAACGTCATCTGGAAGGGCGTAGGCTCGCACAACTTCGCCCCCTTCCTCGACACCAACCCCGCCGCGCCGGCCGCGCAGCGGTACAAGGCGCTCGGTGGCGCACCGCTGCTCGCCTTCGTCTCGCCCGACGGCATCCACTGGTCGCGGCTGCGCGACGAGCCGGTGATCACCGACGGCGCCTTCGATTCGCAGAACCTGGCCTTCTGGGACCCGCTGCGCGGCGAGTATGTCGCCTACTACCGCGACTTTGCCGACGGCGTGCGCGGGATCAAGGTCGCCCGCAGCCGCGACTTCGTCACCTGGACCGCCGGCGAGTGGCTCGACTTCGGCGACACGCCGGCCGAACACCTCTACACCAACGCCGTCTCACCCTACTACCGCGCGCCACACCTCTACGTCGGCTTCCCCAAGCGGTTCCTGCCCACCCGCCAGCGCATCGCCGCCCACGGGCACGTCGGGCTGAGCGATTCGGTGTTCATGTCGAGCCGCGACGGCCTGCGGTGGGAGCGCTGGCGCGAGGCCTTCATCCGACCCGGCCCCGACCCCGACAACTGGACCGAGCGCAACCTGATGGTCGCGCCGCAGCCGGTCGACGCGGGCGATGGCGAGATGGCGGTCTACTGGCTCGAGCACTACCGCCACCCCGACATCCGCCTGCGCCGCGGATTGCTGCGGGTCGACGGCTTCGTCTCGGTCCACGCCGGCGGCGAGCCGGGCGAACTGCTGACCAGGCCGCTGGTCTTCGCCGGCGGCATGCTGCGGCTCAACTTCGCCACCAGCGCCGCCGGCTGGCTGCGACTCGAGCTGTGCGACGAGGCGGGCGCGCCGCTGCCCGGCTTCGGTTTCGAGCAGTTCGAGCCGCTCTTCGGCGACGCGACCGACGAGGCGGTCAGCTGGCGCGACGCCGACGTTGCCACGCTGATCGGCCGGCCGGTGCGCCTGCGCGTGGCACTGTTCGACGCCGACCTGTACGCCTTCCGCTTCGCCGACGAGTAGGCCCGCGGGGCACACCGTAGCGGCGCATCGCAATGCGCCGACCTGCCCGAATTCCAGCCGCGTACCCCGCCGGCCGCCTCGGCGAGGCGGCCCTACCTCGCGCGGCGGAGTGATCAGCTCGGCGGAATCAACGCCGACACCGCCTGCACCTCGCCAGCGGTCATCTCGAGCCCGACGGGCCCGAACGCCGGCGAGGCCGTGTCGCTGTTCGGGTCGGCGAAGCTGCCCGACGCGGTCACCTCGCCCGGCTGCAGGTTGACCACAAAGAAGTCGCCGTCGTCCTGCCGGTCGGTCTCATCGAGCGGCGAGAATCGCGTCGTGCCGGCCACCGTCGGCCCGACGTCGATGTTGTTCAGCACGTTGAAGAAGCCCGTGATCGGCACCTTCGCAAAGTCGGGCGGCTGCAACGCCAGCAGCGCCGCCAGCTCGCTCCAGTCGGCCTGCTTGCCGAGCACCAGGTCGACCTCGATCACATCGCCGTCAAGCAGCGCGACGCCCTCCGGCACGAGCAGTGCCTGGCGGTACGAGATGCGCCCATCGAGCGCGGTGGTCACCGTCAACAGCCCGTCGTCGAGCAGGCTCATCGGTACGCTGAGCAGCAGCAGACCGTCGTCGCCGGTGACGCCGTTGATCTCGGGCCGGTCGTTGACCACCACCGCCGCGCCGCGGATGGTCTGGTCCGGGTTGACCTGCCGCGAGCGCGTGGCCACCCCGCGGCGCACCCGCGGCCGCCGGCCGTCGGGCCAAGTGACCAGCCGCGCGCGGTCTGCCGGCTCGTCAAACAGCGTCTCGACCAGGATGTCGAGCGTGATCCGGCCCTCTGGCAGGATGGCGACGGTGCGCAGCACCGCCGGCGTGGCCGCCGAGCGACCGTCGTCGGCGACGATGCCGACCTGGACCGAACGCGCCGACTCGCCGTCGTTGCCCGGCAGATCGATGCTGCCGGTGAACTGCCCGCCGCTGAGGCTCAACGGCACCACCGTCGGCGTGGCCTCGAGCCAGACCAGGGCGAACACCTCGACCGCGTCGCCGTCGGTGTCGGTCACCTCGCAACTGATGTCGACCGTGCCACCGGTAAACGGCAATTGGGTCGGCAGCAGGATGGCATTGCCCACCGTCGGCGCGGCGTTCGGAGTGACCGCTCCGGCGGCCACGTCGATGGCGATCTGCTCGGCCAACTGCTGCGCCGCGGCCTGGTTGGCCAGCGCGGTAAAATCGGCCTGCGGGTCGTCGACCAGGGCCGCCTCGAGCGCTTCACGCGCGGCGGTCTCAAACAACGCCAGCTCGGCGGCGGTGAAGACGCTCTCACCGGCCTCGAGCATCGCCAGCGCGGCGAGGTGGGTGACCTCGTTGAGCGACTTGCTGTTCGCCGCGCCGGTGGTGTTGACCACACCCAGCACGCGGCGCGTGTCGTTCTCGGCGCGGAGCAGGATCGAGGCACCTCGCGGCAGCGTGTTGGCCGTGGCCAGGCTGAACAAGAACGAGCCGCGCGCGGTGGTCTGCGCGCGGGCCAGCACCGCGCCCGAACCAGGCATCCGCCGGGCAACCACGTCGATGCCGGCCAGCGGCGACTGGCCCTCGGCCGCCGCGCGGCTGACCCCGAACAGCGTGCCATCGAGCTCGGCTTCGTCGTCGGGCAGCGTGTTGCCGTTGCCGTTGCCGTTGCCCCCGCCGCCGCCATCGCCGCCGCTGCTGCTCGAGCAGCCGCCGAGCCCGAGCAGCAGGACGACGAGCACGAGCCTGGCGAGCCGGTTCATACGTCACTCTCCTTCAGCGCGCGGCGCGCGAGTCGGCCGTCGAACGCCCGCTCGGCCACCGGCCGGCCGCGGTCGAGGTAGCGCCGGACTACCCGCCGCGACAACTGCGTGCAGATCGCGTACTCACTGCAGCCGGCCCAGCCGGCCAGCTCGGCCACGGTGACCTCGGCATCGCCATCGACCCCGATAATCGTCACGCAATCTCCAACGCGGGCCTCCGGGACGCTGTTCAAGTCGAGCTGAATCAGGTCCATGTTGACCCGCCCGAGGTACGGCACGCGCCGCCCGCGCACCACCGCCTCGGCGCCGTTGGAGAGCTGCCACGGCAACCCGTCGCCGTAACCGATGGCGGCCAGGCCGACGGTGGTTGAACCAGGCAGGCGGCAGCCGTGCGCGTAGCCGACCTCGTGCCCGGCCGGCAGCCGCCGCACCTGGACCAGTCGTGTGGCGAGGCTGAGCACCGGCAGGCAGCGCTCGACGCCGGCCAGCGGCGCCGACAGCGGGGCATAGAGCGCATAGCCGGGCCGCACCAGATTCCCACCGCAGGCGCCGAAGCGGAGGATACCCGCGCTGTTGGCCGCGTGCCAACAGCAGGCCCGCAGGCCGCTCTCTTCCATCCGCAGGCGGAACTGGACGAACCGCTCAATCTGCGCCGTGGCGAAGGCGGCGTCGGTGTCGGCGGTGGCCAGGTGCGTGGCCACGCCCTCGACGGTCAGCGGGCCGGCGGCGATGCGCCGCCAGAGCGCCTCGGTCTCGGCCGCCGCGCCGCCCCGCCGGCCCATGCCGGTGTCGAGCTTGAGCTGCACCGGGTAGCCGGCCGGCGCCACCCGCTCCAGCGCCTCGACCTGCTCGAGGCAAGTCACCGTGGGGACCAGACCGGCGACGACGACGGCTTCCATCTGGTCCGGCGTGGCCACACCAAGGTGCCAGATCGGCTGCCGGAAGCCGGCCTCGCGCAGTTCGATCGCCTCGTCGACGGCGGCCACGCCGAACTGCTCGACGCCCTCGGCGGCCAGGGTCTCGGCGACCATGACAGCGCCGTGGCCGTAGGCGTCGGCTTTGATCACCCCGAGAATGCCGGTGCGTGCAGGTAGGCAGTCACGCAGTGCGGCCAGGTTGCCGCGCAGTCGGTCGAGCTCGACGTCGGCCCAGACGCGTGGCGATTGCGTCACCGCCGCCGCCGCCGCGCCTCTTCCTCGCGCTTGCGCTTCTCCTCGGCCTCCTGGTCGATCATCGGCGCCAGCTCTTCGGGATAAGGGCTCTTGTCCAGCGCATCGAGCCGGTTGCAGACCTCGTGGGCGACCAGCTCGGCCAGGTGCTGGTTCAAGGTCTGCATGCCGTGCCGCGAGCCGACCGAGATGAGCGACTCGATCTGGTGCGTCTTCGCCTCGCGGATCAGGCTGCGCACCGCGTTGGTGCAGGCCATGACCTCATAGGCCGCCACCCGCGACGACTCATCCGAGCGCTTGAGCAGCGTCTGCGACACCACGCCGACCAGGTTGCTGGCCATCTGCAGGCGGATCTGCTGCTGCTGGTAGACCGGAAAGACGTCGATGATCCGGTCGACCGTCTGCACCGCATCGGTCGTGTGCAGCGTGCCGAAGACCAGGTGGCCCGTTTCGGCCGAGGTGATGGCCATCTCGATTGTCTCGAGGTCGCGCATCTCGCCGATCAGGATGACGTCGGGATCTTCGCGCAAGGCCGACTTGAGCGCGTTGGGGAAGCTGTGCGTGTCCTCGCCCAACTCGCGCTGATTGATCAACGACTGGTCGTCCTCGTGGACGAACTCGATCGGGTCCTCGACGGTGATGATGTGCTCGGCGCGGGTGGTGTTGATGTAGTTGATCAACGCCGCCAGGGTGGTCGATTTGCCCGAGCCGGTCGGCCCGGTAACCAGTACCAGCCCGCGGGGACGCTCGGCGAAGCGGACCACCGCCTCGGGGAGGTTGATCTGCTCGACGGTCCAGATCTCGAACGGAATGGCGCGGATGGCCACCCCGGTCGAGCCGCGCTGCTGGAAGAAGTTGACCCGGTAGCGGCTGACCCCCTCGAGCTCGTAGGCCAGGTCGAGCTCCATCTCCTCCTCGAACCGGCGCTTCTGGTCCGGGCGGAGCATGCCGTAGCCAATCTCGCGCACCTGGTCGGCGGTGATGCTCGGCGTCGGCTGGTGCATCACGTCGCTCAGCGGCACCAGGTCGCCGAGCACGCGCAGCAGCGGCGGGCGGCCGGCCTTGAGGATCAGGTCGGAGGCGTCGGCCCTGACCATGTAGCGCAGCAGGTCATGCACCTTGTAGGGCGCGGCCATCGGCTCACTCCTTCTTTGCCGGCTCGCCGATCAGCTCCCGGGCCTCGGCCAGCTCGGTCGCCGAGACGATCTGCTGCCGCTCGGCGCGGCCGACGAAGTCGACGATGTTGCTGCACTTCATCAGCGCGTCGCCGAACTTGATCTGGCCCTGGCGCAGCAGCTCGAGCAGCGTCTGATCGAGCGAGACCATGCCCATATCGACGCCGGCCTGGATGACCGACGGGATCTGGAACGACTTCGCCTCGCGCACCAGCGCCCGCACCGCCGGCACCACGCGCAGAATCTCGAACGCCGCGATGCGCCCGCCGCCGACCTTGGGCAGCAAGGTCTGGCTGACCACCGCCTGCAGCGTGATCGAGAGCTGCATCCGGATCTGCTCCTGCTGCTCGGGTGGGAAGACGTCGATGATCCGGTCGACCGTCTGCGCCGCGTCGGTGGTGTGCAGGGTGGCGAAGACCAAGTGGCCCGTCTCGGCCACGGTGATGGCCAGCGAAATGGTCTCCAGATCGCGCATCTCGCCGACCAGCACGATGTCCGGGTTCTGGCGCAGTACGTGGCGCAGCGCGTGGGCAAAGCTGTGCGTGTCCATGCCCAGCTCGCGCTGCTCGACGGTGCACTTGAGGTCGGTATGAACGAACTCGATCGGGTCCTCGATGGTCACGATGTGCCGCATGCGGCGCTCGTTGACGAACTTGATCATCGCCGCCAGGGTGGTCGACTTGCCCGAGCCGGTCGGCCCGGTGACCAGCACCAGACCGCGTGGCAACATGCAAATCTCTTTCAGCACCTGGGGCAGGCCCATCTCGTCGATGCCCTGGATGTTGACCGGAATCTGCCGCATCACCGCGCCGACTTTGCGCCGCTGGTGGAACACATTGACCCGGAACCGGGCCACGTTCTCCACCTCGTGGCTCATGTCGATCTCGAGGTTCTCCTCGAACCGGATCCGCTGGTCAGCATCCATGATGCCGGTGGCCATGCCGAGGATCACCTCACTGGTCAACACCGGGTACTTGTCCTGCCGGGTGAGATGCCCGTGGATCCGATACACCGGCGGCTCGCCGGCCCGCAGGTGCAGGTCGGAGCCGTCGATGCTGACCAGCTCGGTGAGCAGGTCGCTCAGCGTCACCGGGTAGTCGATCTTGGCCGCGGCCGTGGCCGTGGCGCCGGCGAACTCGCCGGACGGATCGAGGATGAATCGGGAGTGGGTTTCGCCCATGACCTCTACTCGTCGTCGTCTTCGCTGCGGCGCAGCATCATCTTCAGCTCGGCCAGGTTGCCGGCCCGCATCAACGCCTCGCGGACCTCGACCAGATCGGCCTTGACCAACCGGTCCAGGCTCATGTTCATGGTCTGCATCTGGTACTGCTCTTCGCTCTGCTTCATGATCGGGTAGATGTTGCCGATCTGCCCGTCCTCGATGTGGCCGGCGATGGTCGGGTTGACGACCATCACCTCACAGGCCAGGATGCGCCCGTTGCCGTCCTTGCGCGGCAGCAACTGCTGGCTGACCACCGCTCGCAGCGTCTGGCTCAGGCGCAAGCAGATCTGCGGCTTCTCGTGCGGCGGGAACATGTTGACAATCCGCTCGACCGTCTCCGGCGCCGAGTTGGTGTGCAGCGTCGAGAGCACCAAGTGGCCCGTCTCCGCCGCCTGCATGGCCACGCCAATCGACTCCCGGTCGCGCATCTCGCCGATCAGGATCACATCCGGCGCCTGGCGCAGCACCGCGCGCAGGGCAATCTCGTAGTGCGTCGTGTCGATCCCCACCTCGCGCTGGCTGACGATGCAGCGCTTGTCGGCGTGGACGAACTCAATCGGGTCTTCGATGGTCACGATGTGGCCGCGCCGATGCTGATTGATCAGATCGATCATCGACGCCAGGGTGGTGCTCTTGCCGCAGCCGGTTGGACCGGTGACCAGGATGAAGCCGGTCCGGTTGGCCGCGATGCGGCGGGTCACCGGCGGCAGCGAGAGCTCCTCGACGGTCGGGATCTCGAGCGGAATGACGCGGAAGACGATCCCGGTCGAGCCGCGCTGGCGGTAGACATTGACCCGGAAGCGGCAGCGGCCGGGCAGGCCGTAGGCGAGGTCGAACTCCATGTGCTCGTGGAAGCGCGCGATCTGCTCGGGGCGCATGACCTCTTCGAGGAACCGGTCGATGTCCTCGGTGGTCAGCGGCGGGAGGTCGCGGTCGAGCGGCGAGACCTCGCCGTGGATGCGGATCGCCGGCGGGGTATGGACCTTGAAGAAGACGTCGGACACACCTCGATCAACCCCGGCCGAGAGCAAATCATGCAGGTTCAACGATGCCATCGACGCCTCCTCGGCTTCGTCGCACTGCCTCGCCGGGTCAGCAGCCCGAACAGCAGCAGGTAGACCAACAACGACAACCCGACACCCAACACCACCGCGCCGATGCGCCGCCGCGCGGACAAGTCGGCCGGACCGCGCCGGCTATTCGACTCCGCGGTCAGGGGCTCCTCCGGCGGCGCGTAAGGCGGCAGGTCGAGGGACTCGAACGTGGGGTTCAGCAGCTCGACCTGAAACGCATGATGGCCCGTCTTGCCCTGGTGCCGCAGCCGCACCGCGTCGCTCTCGTAGTTGCCCGGACCGTGATAGGCAAAAGCGCGGCCGTTGAGGTCCGAGATGAGATACTCCAGGTTGATCCGGCGGTAGTGGCCATAGGCCCGGATGATCGGCTCGAGCCGCAGCGTCCCGTGCTCGCGGTCGAGGAACTTCTCGCTGGTCTTGAAGGTCAGCTCCGACCCGCGCTCGGTCCGCGCATAGCCCAGCTCGGTGTGCCGGCCGGTGTCGGGGTCGAACGGCCGCAGGTCGGCCGCCGACTGGTAGCCCAGCTCATGGGCCAGCACCTCCAGCTCGGCCTTCGCCTGCTCGCGCGACACGGCCGAGGTGTACGAGACCACGCCGGTATAGCCGAGCAGCGGGTCGAAGAGCATCAACACCTGCACCGTCGGTGGGCTGCTCAGCGGCTGGTCGGGCGGCGCGGCGACAAGCGGCAGGGCGGCACAGAGCACGACCATGAGGCTGGCGCGACAATCATCCATGCAGCCTGCGCCCGGAGCAGGGCGAGTATAGCGGCCGGCCGAGGTTCGAGTCAACCGAGCCGGACCCCTAGAACGGCCGCATCGACTCGGGAATGCTCGCCCAGTCGTCGAGAAACGCCTGCAGCCCCTCGCGGTTGAGACTGTGGCCGAGCGCCTTGGTCAGCACGCCGTAGGGCATCGTCGCGATGTCGGCGCCGGACAGCGCCGCCTCGACCAGGTGCAGGCTGTGGCGCAGGCTGGCCGCCAGCACCTCGGTGGCAAAGCCGCAGTTGGCCTTGAGCTCGACCAGCTGGCGGACCACCTCCATGCCCTCCTGCCCGCCGTCGTCGAGCCGGCCGACGAAGGGCGAGACGTAGTATGCCCCGGCCTTCATCGCCAGCAGGCCCTGAAAGGCGCCGAAGACCAGCGTGACGTTGCACCGAATCCCCTCGTCGGCCAGCGCGCGCACGGCCTTCAGCCCCTCGGCGCAGAAGGGCACCTTGGCGACGATGTTCGGCGCCCAGCCGCAGACCAGTCGCGCCTCGCGGATCATGCCCGCCGCGTCGGTCGAGACGGTCTCGGCACTGACCGTGCCGCGATCACCGACGATCTCGGCGATGGCGCGGAGGTTGTCCTCGAAGTCGCGGCCAGCCTTGGCCGCCAGCGTCGGGTTGGTCGTCACGCCGTCGAGGATGCCCCACTCGGCGACCTCGCGGATCTCGTCCAGCACGGCGGTATCGAGAAAGATCTTCATCGCCCTCTCTCCCCCAACTCTGACACAGGACAGGCGCCGGGTCTGGAGAACTCAGGCCGTCGAATAACCTCGCCGGGCGCGGGTATGCATCGCGAGCGTGCGCCGCGAGGCGTGGAGCAGCTCATGGGCGACGGCTTGCTGGCCTGGCAGAACGCGATCTACACGGTCGCCTTCGGCGTGGCGGCCGTCTACATGGTCGTCACCAACGTGTTCGGCCTCGCCGGCGGTGACCACGACGCCGACCACGACGCCGACGTCGACCACGACGTGGACGTCGATCACGACGTCGACGTCGATCACGACGTCGATGTCGACCACGACGTCGACGCCGACCACGACGTGGACGGTGACCACGAGGTCCAGGGCGCCGACGACGCGCACGGCGACGTCGGCGGCATGGTCATGGCCGTGCTCGAGTTCCTCGGGGCCAAGCACACCTCGGTGACGCTGCTGCTCGAGGCCTGGCTGCTGATCTTCGCCGTCTGTGGCTGGTTCTTCAACGCGCTGCTGGGCCAGTGGCTCGGCTCGGTCGGCCTGGTCTTCGCCCTGGGCCTGGTGCTCTCGGTGACCGCCAGCACGGTGATCACCCGCGCCACGGCGCGGTTGCTCGGTTTCCTGGTACCGAAGGAGAGCTCCTCGGCGCTCAGCCGCCGCGGCCTGGCCGGCTTGACCGGCGAGGTGGTGTTCAGCATCGACCGGAGCGGCGGGCAGGTCCACCTGCGCGATCGCTACGGCACGCTGCACCAGGTCTCGTGCCGCTCGGACGACGTCTCCATCCCGCGGGGCACGCCGGTGGTGCTGACTGAGTATGTGGAGGCGGGCGACTACTACCTGGTCGAGCCGCTGCCGGCGGACGACGACGTCCGCCTGACCGAGCGCGAGTCCGTGGACGAGGAGTCCGTGGTCACGCGCTGAGGGCCCACGGGCCCAAGGAGTGGAACGATGATTGCCGGTCTGGTCCTGATGCTGATTGGTCTGGTGACCATCTTCGTGCCCTGGCTCGGGCTGGTCGAGCTCGAGCCGATCTCGAAGGCGTTCGTCAGCGTGGCGGGGGTGATCCTCGGTCTCACCGGCGGGTTCGTGCTGTTCCTGCGGCTGTACCGCAAGACCAGCGCCAACCTCGCCTTTGTGCGCACCGGCAGCGGCGGCGCCAAGCCGGTGCTCGACGGCGGGTCGATCGTCATCCCGCTGATTCACAACGTCATCCCGATCGCCCTGGAGACGATGAAGCTGGACGTCGAGCGAATCGGCGAGGACGCGCTGATCACGCGCGATAACCTGCGCGTCGACGTGCGCGGTGAGTTCTACATCAAGGTCGATGCCAACCGCGAGGATATCATCGCCGCGGCGCGCTCGCTGGGCGAGAAGGGGACGCACCCCGCCGAGGTGGCCAAGCTGGTCTTCGAGAAGCTGGTCTCGGCACTGCGCAGCGTGGCGGCGACGATGGACCTGGTCGAAATCCACGGCCGGCGCGAGGACTTCGCCAAGGCGGTCTTCGAGAGCGTGCGCGAGGACCTCAAGCACAACGGTCTGACGCTCGAGTCGGTGACCATCTCGCGGCTCGACCAGACCGACCCGAAGACGCTCAGCGACGACAACATCTTCGACGCGCAGGGGAAGAAGAAGATCACCGAGATCACGCAGGCGGCGCTGGTCGAGCGCAACCGCCTGACCCGCGACGCCGAGCGGGCGACGACCCAGAAGGACGTCGAGACGCGGCAGGAGATCCTGACCCTCGAGCGGACGAAAGCCGAGGCCGAGGCGGCGCAGGCGGCCGACGTGGCCAACGTCCGCAAGGCCAAGGAGCGCGAGCAGCGGGAGTTCGCGATCGAGCAGGAGCGGCTCGTGCGCGAGGCCGAGATCGCGCAGAACCAGCAGGTCGAGCAGCGCCGCATCGCGCAGGAGCTGGCGGTGCAGGCCTCCGACATCGCTCGCCAGCAGGAGCTGATCGCCAAGGAGCAGGAGCGCGAGCAGGCCGATATCACCCGCAAGAAGGCCGTGGAGACGGCGCGCATCACGCAGGAACAGGCCGTCGAGGTGGCTGCCCGAGAGCAGCAGATCAACGTGGCCAAGAAGGAGACCGAGCGCGCCGCGGCCGAGCGCGACAAGCTGCAGGCCGAGGCGGCGCGCGAGACGGCACAGCAGGAAGTGCTCACGGTCCAGGTCACCCAGGAGGCCAACCGCGAGGCCGAGAAGCGCCTGATCGCGGCCAAGCAGGTGATCGAGCAGGACAAGATCAAGCGCCAGACCGACGCCGAGGTCGAGGCCTTCGCCGAGGTCAAGGCGGCCGAGGCGCAGCAGATGGCGGCCACCGCCGAAGCGGCGGCGCGGCTGCAGCGGGCCGAGGCCGAGGCCAAGGCGACCCGGATGCAGGCCGAAGCCGACCAGGCTCGCAAGGTGGTCGACGTGAACATCGAGCGCGAGCGGGTCGAGGTCGAGCAGAAGCGGGTCGAGGTCGAGCGGCAGTCGCTCGAGAACAAGCAGACCTTCGAGCGCGCGGCGATCGAGTTCGAGACCCAGAAGCTGCGCATCGAGGCCGAGAAAGAGGTCAAGATCGCGCTGGCCAACTCGCTCGGCACGTTCATGTCGCGCGGCCAGTTCCAGGTCTACGGCGACCCAACCACGATGTCGAAGATGATGACCCAGTTCAGCCACGGACTGGGCTTCGGCAACCTGGTCGAAGGCCTGCTGTCGAGCGGGCCGGAGGTCTTCAGGGAACTCGGCGCCGACGCGCTGGATAAGCTCCGCGGCCTGCTCAACGGCGGCAACGGCGCGCCGCCGGCACCCGAGCCCGAGCCCGAGCCCGCCGGCGAAGTCGACGAGTTCGACGTCACCTTCGACGACGAGCCGCCGGCCGAGCCGAGCCAACCCAAGCCGCGCTGAGCTGTCCCACCACCGCGCCGCGGCGGGTGCCCGCCACCCGCCGCGGTGCAGCCCGCCGTCGCCGATGTTGCGCCGATGTTGCCATTTGACATCGACTCATCGCAAGCCGCGGTTGACAGCGACGCCTCGATGCACGTAGGCTTACGCCTAGCTGTCTACTCTCTCGCACACGTGTGCCGTGACACGTGTGCGGGAGAAACCAAGGCGGGAGTTGTTGCGTGGCGGTAACCATCGTCGAAATCGCCAAGCGACTGGGGCTGTCGCACTCGACGGTCTCGCGCGTGCTCAACGGGCGCTCGGCGGCGATGGTGTCCGAGTCGACCCGCCAGCGGGTGCTCACCGCGGCCGTGGAAATGGGCTACCGGCCGAACCTCGCCGCGCGCCGGTTGCGCGACTCGCGGACCAACACCATCGGCGTGCTCGCCTGGCCCAATCTGGCCGAGTGGAGCGCGGTCAACCTGCCCATCATTCAGGGCGCCCACCGCACGCTTGGGCTCGACGGCTACGAGCTGATGTTCGCCGTCAGCGACTACAACGGCGCGTGCGGCACCAACCCGTCGGTCGGCAACTGGGACGGCGCGCTGGTGCTGCAGATGCCCCGCCCCGAGGTGCTGGCGCAGTTGATCGGGAGCCGGACCCCGCTCGTCTCGGTCAATGAGGTGATCGACGGCCTGCCCAGTGTGGTCTGCGACTGGGCCGACGGAATGTGGCTGGCGCTCGAGCATCTCTGGTCGGTCGGCCACCGGCGGATCGCCTTCCTCAACGGCGATGAAATGGATGCACGGCACGTCAGCCTCGGTCTGCGCTATGGGGCGTACCAGCAGTTTCTCTCCGACCACGGCGCCGAGGCGCCGGCCGGTCACGGGGTGCGGCCGCACGAGGCCGACGCCGACGGGGCGCTCAGCGCGGCGGTGGCCGATGGTGCCACGGCGGTGGTCGCCTATGACCATGTCGCGGCGATCGATGCCCTGGCGGCGCTGCAGCGGATGGGCCGCCGCGTGCCCGGCGAGGTCAGCCTGATCTCGTTTGGCGACCAGTTCCCGGTCGATCGCAGCGAGCCGCCGCTGACCGTGGTCGCCGCGCAGGGCGAGCCGATGGGCGAGGAGGCGGCACGGCAGTTGATGCGGCTGATCCACGGCGAGGAGCTGGGGCCGTTGCGCACCCTGGTGCCAGAACGGTTGGTCGAGCGGCGCAGCGTGGCGCCGCCGGCCTGAGTGAGGTTGCGTCGCCGCGACCCGTTGACTGGGCGCGGCAAGAAGGAGAACTTGGATGCGCAAACGTTGCTGGTCATGGTTCGCCATGTCGGTCCTCCTCGGGCTGGCCGCGCTGGTCTCGCTGGGCGGCTGCAAGAAAGAGACGGGCGCGATGAGCGCCGAGGACGTGTCGCGGTTCCAGAACCCGCCCAAGGAGATGCCGCCCGAGGCCGCGCAACTGATGCAGCAGCAGGGTGCCGGCGGCAAGCCGCAGCAGGCCGACGGCGCGGCCGAGCGGAGTGAGACGAACTGACCGGCCATCCGCGCAGGTGGGTGCTGACCGGACGCCCGGCGTCCGGAGTGTCGATCGAGGAGGCCCGGCCTCCTGGAGATAGCTATGCACCGAACGAGGAGCCAGCGCGGAGGGTTCACCCTCATCGAGTTGCTGGTCGTGATCGCGATCATCGCCATTCTGGCGGCCATTCTGTTCCCGGTCTTCGCCAAGGCGCGTGAGAAGGCCCGCGCGTCGTCGTGCCAGTCGAACGAGAAGCAGTTGGCCACCGGCATGGTGATGTACGGCACCGACTACGACGGCGTGTTCTGCTTCGGCCTGGGCGACAACTGGTGGATGAACACCTTCGCCATGAACCTGCAGCCGTACGTCAAGAACATCCAGGTGGTGCGCTGTCCCAGCGACACGGTCGGCGAGGATCCGACCCGGCCGTGGGCGGGACCGCGGATCAGCTACGCGACCAACGGCTACATGCAGTGGCAGTCGAGCTACAACGCCTGGGGCGTGGTCGGCGTGTCGGGCTTGGCGCAGCCATCGTGGATGAACCCCGTGGTGCGCGGTGACGCCGACATCGAGCGGCCGGCCGAGACGGTCATGATGAGCGAGAAGCACCACTCGGGCAATCAGGCCTTCTGGGGCACCGGGGCCATCTTCACCGGCGTCAACTGGTGGGACTGGGACAGCCCCGGCGAGATCCCCGACGGCACGCTCAACCCGAACAACGCCTGGCCGAACGGGCCCGACGGCGCGGTCAGCCCCGAGCACAACCAGATGGCGAACTTCGCCTTCGCCGACGGGCATGTGAAGACGCTCAAACCGGCGGCGACGAATCCCGACCCGATCGGGCGCCCGCTCGACAACCAGTGGGACGGCCGGCGGCAGTAACCGCCTGACCCCCGAGCCGAGGCCGGAGGCGCTGCTGCACCGCGCGCCTTCGGCCTCATCATCCGTGGGAGGGGTCAGGTGCTGACCGGTCAAGCAGACCGGCATGCCCGACGTGGTGAATGACCCAGATCGCGCAGCCGCTTGCGCCTGCTGCGGATGCCTGACCCGCCCAGTCGGTGACGACGGCGACTATCACATATGCCCGGTCTGCTTCTGGGAAGCTGACCCGATCCAGGAACGCAACCCCGACCTTGCCACCGGCGCCAATCACATCTCACTGCGTGATGCCCAAGCGAATCACGCTCAGCTCGGCGCTGTCCGACCCGAGTTCGTGTGCCTCACACAGAAGGCGCGCGGTACCGTCCCGCGCTCTCCGAGCTGGGTGCCCTTGCCACCAGAACGTCGAGGCCCGGCTCCAACGGAGGAGGCCGACGAGTACTGGCGCATGCAACTGAGTCTCGACGGCGCCACACCGGGAGTTCCAAGCATGTCCACCCATGCTCGAGTGGTCCTCATCTCCATCGACGGCCTGCGGCCCGACGGCCTGGCCGCCGCCGACACCCCGCACCTCGACGCCCTGGCCGCGCGGGGGGTCGCCTGTCACTCGGTCCGCTCGGTCATGCCGTCGGTCACCCTGCCCTGCCACATGTCGATGTTCCACAGCGTCGAGCCGGGCCGGCACGGCGTGACCACCAACACCTGGACCCCACAGGTCCGGCCGGTGCCCGGCCTGTTCGACCTCGCGGCGGCGGCCGGCCGGCGCTGCGCCATGTTCTACAACTGGGAGCAGTTGCGCGACCTCGGCCGGCCGGGCGCGCTCGAACAGGCCTTCTTCCACCGCCACTGCTACGCACCCGACGGCGATGTCAGCGTCGCCGAGCGAGCCGCGGCCGCATTGCGCGACGACCCGTGCGACCTGACCTTCGTCTATCTCGGCTACGTCGACGTGGCCGGGCACGACGCCGGCTGGATGTCGCCGCCCTACCTGGCCGCGGTGGCCAACGCCGACGCCTGCGTCGGGCGCCTCGTCGCCGCGCTCGACGGCGCGTCGGCGACGCTCATCGTGACCAGCGACCACGGCGGCCACGACCGCACCCACGGCACCGACTGCGATGAGGACATGACCGTGCCGCTGCTCGCCGCGGGGCCGGGCATCGCCGCCGGCGGCCGGCTCGAGCAGGGGTCCATCCTCGACATCGCCCCGACCGTTGCCGCGCTGCTCGGCCTCGAACCGCCGCGCGACTGGGCCGGCAGGCGGTTGTCCCAGGTGGTGGGAGTCGCCGCGGCATGAAGGCCATCGCGCTGCGCGTCGCCGCCGAGGTCGAGCTGGGTCAGCCGATCGGTCAGTGCCGGGCGGTGCCGGTCAATCTGGGCGCCGACCGACCGCCGGCGATCCTGGCCGCCTACGGCGCCGATTTCGATGTCGACCCGTATGTCGAGATGTTCTTCTTTCCCCGCGACACGCTGAAGCTGGTCGTCTTCACCGTCGAGGGCGAGGTGCTCTGGCGGCGCGAATTGGGCCGCGGCGTGGTGCCCGGCATGTGGTTCTGCCCGCTCTTTCCGTTCGACCTCGACGGCGACGGCGTGGACGAGATTTACTACGTCGACAACCTCGATGCCGACCATCCGCTCGGCCTCTCGTCGTACGTGCTGGCCCGGCTCGAGGCGAACACTGGCGAGGTCACCGGCCAGTGGCCCTGGCCGCGCCCGGCGGGCGAGCAGTCGCTCAGCCACCTCTTCCGCAACTTCATCCTCGGCGGGCCGAGTGAGCGCCGGCCGGTGCTGGTCACCGCCCAGGGGACCTATGGCGAGATGCGCCTGCAAGGCTGGAGCGCCGACCTGACCCCGCGGTGGGAGACGGTCATCGCCGCCGGCGCTCCAGGCGCGCGGGGCAGCCACATGTGCCCGCTGGTCGATCTCGACCGTGACGGGGTGACCGAGCTGCTGTGGGGCGAACGATGCCTGCGCCTGAGCGACGGCAGCGAGCTGTTCTGCGCCGACGGCGACAGCTACCGCGGCCACTCGGACATCGTCCAGCCGGTGTGGGACCGGGAGTCGCGCGGCTGGAGCCTCTACTGCTGCCGCGAGGGCGATCCGGCCGCGGCGCCGCGGGTCGCCTGCTACGACGGCAGCGGCGTCCGGCGCTGGGGCGCGCTCGAGCGCGGTCACATCGACATGGGCTGGGTCGCCCGGCTCGACGGCGACCGGCAGGTGGCCACGGCGGTGCGCATCGGCGCCAAGCGCTGCGGGCCGAATGGGCGGTCACACCAGTCGGTCGAGGAGTTCGCCTTCGACGCCGCCGGCGGCGAGCCGCTCGAGCTGGGGTTCAGTCATTACCGGACCATTCCGGTCGACCTCAACGGCGACGGCCGGCACGAGCTGGTGCGCGGCCTGCCCGGCGGCGACGGCGAGGTGCTCGATTCGGCGGGCCGGCCGGTCGGCAGCGTCGGCGGGCCGGTCGCCCTGGCCTGCAAGGTCAATGCGATTGCCGGCGAACAACTGCTCAGCTACCATGCCGACGGCCGGCTGCGGCTGTGGCACGATGAGCAGGCGCACGACGGCGTGGAAGCGATTGCCCGCTACACGCACCCGGCCTATGCGAACAACCGCCGGCTTGGCTGCACTGGCCAGAACCACGCGGTGCTGGGCGGAATCTGAGGGCATCATGCCGACCGGGCCAGATCTGCCTCGCCGCGGGTTCATCGCCGGGGCGGCCGCCGCCGGCGCCGCCGGGGCGATGCACCCAACCCGCCGCGCCCGCCTGCGCAACGCTCGGGAGCTGGTTGAGATGAGCGATGGACCGCGCCCGAACTTCGTCATCCTCTACACCGACGACCAGGGCTACGGCGACCTCGGCTGCATGGGCGGGCGTGACCTCGCCACACCGAACCTCGACTCGCTGGCCGCCAGCGGGGCGCGGTTCACCGACTGGTACTCCAACAGCCCGGTCTGTTCGCCCTCGCGCGCCGCGGTGCTGTCCGGCCGCTACCCGGTGCGGGCCGGCGTGCGCTCGATCCTCGCCGGCCACCGCCAGGCGACCGGCCTGCCCCGCACGACGCCGACGATTGCCGAGGCGCTGCGCGACGTCGGCTATCACACCGGCATGTCGGGCAAGTGGCACCTCGGCGTCAGCGAGGAGTCGCGGCCGCATCACCATGGGTTCAACGACTGGTTCGGCTTCCTCGCCGGCTGCGTCGACTACTACTCGCACATCTTCTACTGGGGCGGTCAGGACCCGGTCCACGACCTGTGGGACAACGACGCGGAGGTCTGGCGCGACGGGGAGTACCTGACCCGGCTGATCACCAGCCGCGCGGTCGACTTCATCGCTGACGCCGCGCGGCGCGGTGATCCGTTCTTCCTTTACGTGCCCTACAACGCGCCGCACTATCCGCTGCACGCGCCGCAGGAGTACCTCGACCGCTTCCCCGGCCTGGCCTGGGACCGGCGGATCATGGCCGCCATGCTGGCCGCGGTGGATGACGGCGTGGGCGAGATTGTGGCGGCGCTCGAGCGGCGCGGGCTGCGCGACAACACGTTCGTCTTCTTCCAGAGCGACAACGGCCCGTCGCGCGAGACGCGGAACTGGCTCGACGGCACGCGCGACCCGTACTACGGCGGCACGGCAGGATCGTTGAAGGGGCACAAGTTCAGCCTGTACGAGGGTGGCATCCGGATGCCGGCGATCATGAGCTGGCCGCGGCGCATCCCCGCGGGGCAGGTGATCGGTCAGCCGGGCGCCGCGATGGACATCTTCCCGACCTTCCTCGCCGCCGCGGGTGCCGACGCCTCGGGCTACGACCTGGACGGGCTCGACCTGCTGCCGACCGTGCGCGACGGCGCGCCCTCGCCGCACGACATGCTATTCTGGGAGCAGGGCGACCAGACCGCCGTGCGGCAGGGCGACTGGAAACTGGTGCTGAACGGCCAACTGGTCGAGGGCGCGCCGCCCCAGGACGCGGTGCACCTGGCCAACCTGGCCGACGATCCGGGTGAGCGGGCGAACCTGAAGGACGACCAACCGGCCGTCTGCGAGCGGCTGGTCGCCGCGGCGACCGCCTGGCGAGAGCAGATCGACCGCGAGTGGGCCGAGCGCTCGGCGGCGCGGCCGGCCGATACGGGCCACGCCACACGGCGCGGATGACGGAACCTGCCGGACGATCCTGCGTCGAGTAGCCTAGGGCCTGGTTTTGGAGTAGAGCGAGATGGGCGATTCGGAGCTGACCCGGCGCGACTTTTTGCACGACGCGGCGGCCGCCGGACTGGTGCTCTCCATCGGTGCCACACTGGCCCGCGCGCAACTCGAGGCCGACGACGAGATCGAATACCCGGACACCGGCGTCGGGATGATCGGCTGCGGGCAGCATGGGCGCGCGCTGCTCGGCGCCATGGCGCTCTTGCCCTATGCCAAGGTCAAGGGCGTGGCCGACATCTCGCCGACCGTCTTCCGCGCCACCGCGCGGGTGGCGCCCGAGGCGAAGCAGCACGAGGACTATCGCGCGCTGCTCGACGACCCGGAGATCGCCGCGGTCTTCGTCGCCACGCCGACGCACCAGCACAAGCAGGTGGTGCTCGACGCGCTGGCGGCGGGCAAGCATGTCTACTGCGAGTCGCCACTCGCCTACGACCCGGCCGAGGCGAAGGAGATAGCTCGCGCCGGCGCCGCGGCGACGACCAAGTTCTGCGTCGGGCAGCAGCAGCGGGCCTATCCACTGGCGGTGCACTGCCGCAAGTTCGTGACCACCGGCGTGCTGGCCAATCCGGTCTCGGCCCGGGCGCAGTTCCGCAAGAAGCTCTCGTGGCGCCGGCCGGCGGCCACGCCCGAGCGCGAGCGCGAGCTCAACTGGCGGCTCTACCAGGAGACCAGCCTCGGCCTGGTCGGCGAGATCGGCATACACCCGATCGACTACCTCTGCTGGTCGCTCGGCCGGCGGCCGAAGCGGGTCAGCGGGCTAGGCAGCACGGTGGCCTGGAAAGAGGACGACCGGACGGTGGCCGACACGGTGCTGTGCACCTATGAGCTGGACAACGGCGTGCCGCTGACCTTCGACGGCACGCTGGGCGGCTCGTACGGCGGCGACGCGGTGACGATGGTCGGCACCGACGGGACGATCTTCATGCACGGCCCGCGCGCCTGGCTGATTAAGGAGGCCGACTCGCCGCAGATGGGCTGGGAAATATACGCCCACAAGTACGACCTGATCGGCGAGCTGGGCATCATCATGGTGGCCAACTCGACCAAGTTCCTGGAAGAGGGCAAGACGCCCGGCGAGATGGCGGAAGAGGACATTAAGGCCGGCCGCGACGAGTGGTACTATGCCTGCGAGCATTTCCTCCAGCGCTGCCACGACGGCGAACCGGTCGCCTGCGGCGCCGAGGACGGCTACGCCGCCTGCGTGCTGGCGCACGGCGGCAACCAGGCGGTCTCGAGCGGCACCCCGTTCGAGTTCACTGACCAGATGTTCAGCCTGGCCTGAGGCGCACCGGGTCGGACACAAGGAGCGAGCAGATGAGCGATAAGCAGCAGCCGGCGGGGACCAGCCGCCGCACCTTCGTCGCCGGCGCGGCGGCCGTCGCCGGCGCATTGGCCGGTGACTGGCGGGCCAATCGCGCCTTCGCCGCCGCCAATCGGCGGGTGATCGGCGCCAACGACCGGATCAACATCGGCTTCATCGGCGTCGGCGGCATGGGCGGCGACCACCTCAACAAGACCATCAACTACGTCAAGAACGGCGAGATGAACCTGCAGGTGACCGCCGTCTGCGACGTCTGGGAGAAGCGGCGAAACGACGCGCGTGATAAAGTGGCCGACGGCTGCAACCCCGAGGTCCGGGCCTATGCCGACTATCGCGAGCTGCTCGCCGCGCCCGACGTCGACGCGGTGCTGATCGCCACGCCCGAGCACTGGCACTTCCGCCAGGCGATGGATGCGATTGCCGCCGGCAAGCACATCTACATGGAGAAGCCGTTCAGCCGCTGGCTGCACGAGGCGACCGAGCTGTACAACACGGTCAAGGACAGCGGGATCATTCTGCAGACCGGCAACCAGGCCTCGTCGCACCCGAAGTGGCGGGTCGCGCACCAGGCCATCGACGGCCTGGGCAAGCCGGTCTGGAGCCAGACCTCGTACACCCGGAACAACCCCGCCGGCGAGTGGAACTACGGCATCGACGAGTCGGCCGGGCCGGATAACCTGGACTGGACAGCCTGGCTCGGCTCCGCGCCCGACCGGCCGTTCAGCCATGAGCGCTACTTCCGCTGGCGCAAGTTCTGGGACTACTCGTCGGGCATCTGCGGCGACCTCCTCCCGCACCGCATCTATCCGGTGCTGATCACCGTCGGGCCCGAGCTGCCGACCCGCGTGGTGGCCACCGGCGGCAACATCATGCCGGAAATCGATGCGGAGAACAACGCCGAGATGCGCGAGGTGCCGGACACGTTCAATCTGCTGGCCGATTTCGCCAGCGGGCACAACCTGTTCGTCGCCGGCTCGACCATCAACGATCGCGGCGTCGACACGGTGGTCCGCTGCCACATGGGCGACCTGCTGCTCGAGGGTGGCAACATCGAAGTCCGGCCGCAGCGGCCGTTCGCCGAAGAGATCGAGATGGAGACCATCGAGGTCGAGAAGATGCCTGACGACCAGGACGGGCACCGGCGCAACTGGGTCGACTGCATGCGCAGCGGCGAGCAGCCGAACTGCGACCCTTGGCTGGCCTACTGCGGCATGGTCGTCTGCGCGCTGGGCGAGATCAGCTATCGCGAGAACCGGGCGGTGATCTTCGACCCCGAGACGATGAAGATCGTCGACGACGCCGTGACCACGGTGGTCCCGCGGGGCTGACATGCCCGAACCGGTCCGGCTGGCCGTCCACGCGATGGCCTGCCGCTGGGAGCTGCTGCTCTGGGGCGAATCTCCAGCGCACCTCCGCGCCGCCGGCGAGGAGGCGCTCGGGGAGATCACCCGCGCCGAGCAGCAGCTCTCGGCGTTCCTGCCCGGTAGCGAGATCAGCCTGCTCAATAGCCGCGCCGATCGCGAGCCGGTCCGCGTCGGGCCGGTCGTCTTCGGCCTGCTCGAGCAGTGCCGCGAGCTGAGCCGGCTGACCGGCGGCGCGTTCGATGTCACCTGCCGGCCGCTGCTTCAGGCCTGGGGACTGCGCGGACCGGTCAAGTCCCCGCCGAGCGAGACCGAGTTGGCGGACCTGCTCGAGCGCATCGGCGCGCACCGAATCGAGCTCGATCCCTCGGCACGGACGGTCCGCTTCCCACCCGGTCTCAGCGTCGATCTCGGCGCGGTCGGCAAGGGCCACGCCGTCGATCAGGCGTTGGCCGTGCTCGACGAGCTTGGAGTCGAGCGGGCGCTGCTCCACGGCGGGACCAGCATCGTCGCGCAGCGCGGGCCCGAGCCGCTCCAGATTGCCTTGCCGACCGGCGCGACCGTGCCGCTCCAGCACGCCTGCCTGTCGCTCTCGGGCGGCGCCGGGCGGACTGCTCAGACCGGTGGCCAGGTAGTTTCGCACGTGCTCGATCCGCGCGGTGGCCGGCCGGTCGAGGCGGCGGGCATGACCGCCGTGCTGGGCCCAAGCGCGCTGGTTGCCGATGCGCTGTCGACGGCCCTGCTGGTGCTCGGCGGCGAGTCCGGGGAGGTGATGCCGCGGTTCGCGGCGTATCAGGCGCTGGTGGTGCCGGGGGACGGGTCCGAGTCGTGGCGGACCGCGGGCTGGCCGGGCGGTTGAGCCGCTCGGCTCGCATTGTTAGTTTTCCCGATCCGGTTGACTCATCGTGAGCCGATCGTCAGAATCGGGTGAGTCCCAGGTAACGAATTGTGGAAGCCACCAGATGACCGGATACACCATCGGCGTCGACGTCGGAGGGACGAAGATCCTGGGTGCGGTGGTCGACGCCCAGGACCAAGTGGTCGCGCGGGCCAAGGCGTCGACCCCGGCCGAATCGGCCGAGCAGTTGGTGGTTGTCGTCGGCCAGGTGATTCGCCGTGCGGCGAAGAAGGCCGAGGTGCCGCTCGAGTCGATTGACGCCATCGGCCTCGGCGTGCCCGGCGTGGTCGATGCCGAGGGCCACTGCGTCTGGGCGCCGAACGCCCCGCTCAGCGGCGTGCCGGTGGCCGAGCTGGTGACCCACGAGTTCGGCGTGCCGGCGGTGGTCGGCAACGACGTCAACGTCGGCACGCTGGGCGAGAAGACGTTCGGCGCGGCGCGCGGTTACGACAACGTGTTCGGCATGTTCGTCGGCACCGGCATCGGCGGCGGGCTGGTGGTCGACGGCAAGGTGATCATCGGCGAGCACTGCCTCGGCGCCGAGGTGGGTCACATCATCGTCGACTTCGAGGCCGCGCGGCGCGGCGACGAGGGCGGCGGCGAGTTCGAGTATTACGCCAGTCGCCTGGGCATCGAACGGCGCATCCGCGCTGGGATCGAAGCCGGGCGGAAGAGCGTGCTCAAGGACGCGCTGAGCGGCGACGAGGGCGACGAGCGGCTGCGCTCGGGCGCTCTGCGCGATGCCCTGCGCGACGGCGACGAGCTGACCTGCGAGGTGATCGACTGGGCCTGCGACGTGCTCGGCCTGGGCACCGTAACGGTGATTCACCTCTGCGACCCCGAGGCGATCGTCTACGGCGGCGGGGTGATCGAGGCTTGTGGCGGCTACATGATGCCGCGCATCGAGGCGGCGGTGAAGCGGCACGTCGCGCCGGGGAACGGCAATCCGCTCGAGCTGCTGACCAGCGAGCTGGGCGACGACGCGGTGCTGCTCGGCGCGGCGGCCCTGGCGCGCGGCGACGGCGGGCGCGACCAGTACGTCTACCCGCGCATCGAGGCTCCCGACTTCGGGTTTGTCAGCGTCAACGGCGACCGGTTCGAGCACGATGTCGTCGTCCGCGCCGATGGGTCGGTGAAGAAGCGCAAGAAGAAGCTCAGCCGCCGCGTCCACGGCACGTCGCACGAGGTCAGCGCGGAGGAGGTCAAGCAGGTCTGTAAGGGGCAGCCCGAGCGGCTCTTCGTCGGCATCGGCCACCACGGCCACATGGGGCTCAGCCACGAGGCCATCCGGTGGCTCGGCGAGAAGGGCATCGAACCGGTCATGCAAACCACGCCCGAGGCCGCCCGCGCGTTCAACACCGCTACGGGCAAGCGGGCCCTGCTGCTTCACGTTACCTGCTGACCGACGATGGCCAAGGGCCCCAAACCGCCCGCCGCGCTCAAACCCCGCACCCGGGTCCGCAAAGCCGCACGGCTGATCTTGGGCGACCGGCTGAACGACACCTGGTCGCGCGCCAAGGCCGCCCGCGCCGGTGAGCCCGAGGCCGGCATCCACCAGATGCGCGTGGCAGCCAAGCGACTGCGCGAGGCGATGCGGCTGTTTTCCGAGGTCTATGACGAGGAGGCCTACGCCGTCGCGCTGCGCGAGGTGGACTCGCTCAACGACCACCTCGGCGCGGTGCGTGACCTCGACGTGCTGCAACTCGCGCTGCGCGGCCGCGCCGAGCTGGCGCCCGCCGTGGTCGACGAGCTCTGCGCCGAGCTCGCCGCCGAGCGCGACATCGCCCAGGCCGCGCTGGTGGTCGAGTTCGATCGGCTCCGCGGCGAGGAGTTCCTGCGCTCGATGCGCGACATCATCTGGACCGGCCGCCACCCGCGCCGGCACGCGGTGGCCGGGATGCGCATCATGGCCTATTCGCGGGCGGCCATCGGCGTCCGCATCCGGCCGGTGATCAAGCGCCTGGGCCAGGTCAACGGCAAGGACGACGCCGACGGCCTGCACCGCGTGCGGGTGGCCAACAAGAAGCTGCGCTACGCGATCGAGCCGTTCCTCGACCTCTATGGCCGGCGGCTGCGGGACGCCTTCAGCCGGGTCACGGAACTGCACGAGACGCTGGGCGACCTGCACGACATCGATGTGCTGCTGGAGCGGATTGACGCCTTCGCCGCGGCCAACCGGCGCAAGACCGCGGCTAAGTCGCTGCGCCGGGCCGTGGTCGACGAGCGCGAGCTGGTCTTCGAGCGGGTCCACACCTTCGCCGTCGACGGCGCGGCCGAGACTTTCGGGCGGATGATCGCCGACGCGATCGACTGAGCGCCGCAACGCACGGTGGGTAGGGCTGCCTCGCCGAGGCGGCCGACGGCGCTTTCGGCGAAAGCGCCCTACCGGGCGGCCGACGGCGCCTTCGGCGAAAGCGCCCTACCAGGCGGCCGTCGGCGCCTTCGGCGGAAGCGCCCTGCCCGGCGGCCGTCGGCGCTTTCGGCGGAAGCGCCCAACCCGGCGGCCGTCGCCGCTTCCGGCGGAGGCGCCCTACCCGACCGCCCGGCCGGCCAGCCAGACGAAGAACAGCCCCGTCGGCAAGCTGAGCAACGCAGTGGCGATGGCCGTGGCCCAGACCAACTGCCGGCTCGGTTGGCTGACCGCCAGCGGCTCGGCCTCGGCCGGCTCGTCGAAGTACATCCGGACGACGATGCGCAGGTAGTAGAAGATGCCGATCAGCGAGCAGAGCACGCCGAGCACGGCCAGCCAGGTGTAGCCGGCCTGCACCGCCGCGACGAACAGCAGCCACTTGCCGACGAAACCCGAGGTCGGCGGGATCGAGGCCAGGGCGAGCAGGAACAGCGTCATCGCCCCGGCGGCGAGGGGCGAGCGCCTGGCCAGGCCGGCGTAGTCGTCCAGGGCGAGCCGCTCGCCGTCGCCGGCGACAATCATCACCACGGCAAACGCGCCGAGCGTCATCGCCGCGTAGGCCAGCCCGTAGTAGAGCACTGCCTGCACGCCGAGCGCACCGGCGACGATGCCGACGGCCAGGTAGCCGGCATGGGCGATGGAGCTGTAGGCCAGCAGCCGCTTGAGGTTGCTCTGCGCCAGCGCCATCAGGTTGCCCAGCAGCATGGTCAGCAGGGCGAGCAGCGCGAGCAGCGGGGCCCAGGTCTCGGCCAGCCCGCCGGCGGCGTCGATGAACACCCGCACCATGGCGGCGAAGCCGGCGACCTTCGGTCCCACGGCCATGAAGGCGGTGACCGGCGTCGGCGCGCCCTCATAGACGTCGGGTGCCCACATATGGAACGGCACCAGGGCGACCTTGAACCCAAGGCCGACGGTGAGCAGCCCGAGGCCGACCGAGAGGAACGCCCCGTCGGCGTTGCCGAACCCGACGGCGACCACGATATCGTGCACCTGCAGCGACCCGCAGCCGCCGTAGACAAAGGCCATGCCATAGACCAGAAAGCCAGTGGCGAAGGCGCCGAGCAGCAGGTACTTCAGCGCCGCTTCGTTCGAGCGCGGGTCGCGCTGGCCGTTGAGCCCGGCCAGGATGTAGAGCGCCAGCGACATGGTCTCGAGGCCGAGGAAGATGAGCAGCAGATGCCCGCCGGCGGCCATCAACATCATGCCCAGGCAGGCGAACAGCAGCAGCGCCAGCGACTCGGCCCGCTTCACCCCCTCGGGCCGCAGCCGCTCGTCGGCCGCGAGCACCGCACCGGCGGTGGCCGCGAGCATGACCAGCCAGAAGAAGACGGTGACCGAGTCGAGCCGCAACATGCCTGAGAACGAGTCGCTGTCGCCCATGACCGAGACGGCGAGCGCCGCGACCGCCGCGGCGGCCAGGCCATAGAGCGACCAGCG
Organism: uncultured Fimbriimonadaceae bacterium; assembly: GCA_964405335.1. GTDB lineage: Bacteria > Armatimonadota > UBA10988 > UBA10988 > UBA10988 > CAYONP01. The sequence continues at coordinate 21,616 of CAYONP010000031.1, read as the reverse complement.
CCGCGGCTCGTCCTCGCCGCCGGCGCCGAACACGCCGCGGAGCAGGACGACGACGCCCGTCAAGGTGACCAGCAGCGGTGCGAGCAGGGCCCAGTAGCGGATGTCGGGCGGGGTAAACTCCATCGTGCTCTACCTGACTCCCGGCTCGCGCAGCTCGAGTCGCTCGCCGCCGGCCGCCGGCTGCGTCACGCGGCTCTGAATCCACCGCACCGCCGGCTCGGCGCGGCGCAGGAACGGCGTCGGGGCAAGGCCGAGCCAGACCATCCAGACCACCAGCGGCACGATGCACCAGAGCTCGCGCCGGTCGACATCGGCCATGCGCCGCACCTCGGGCCGGTCGGCCGGACCGTAGAAGACGCGCTGGAACATCCACAGCAGGTAGGCCGCGCCGAGGATCACCCCGACGCCGGCCACCGCGGCCAGGTAGGGCGCCGTCTGCGCCACGCCCAGCAGCACCAGAAACTCGCCGACAAAGCCGCACAGGCCGGGCAGCCCGAGGCTGGCCAGCACGACCACCAGAGCATAGCGCGAGAAGACCGGCATCTGCGTCCACAGCCCGCCGAAGTCGTCGACGCCACGCGAGTGCCGCCGCTCATAGATCATGCCGACCAGCAGGAACAGCGCGCCGCTCGACAGCCCGTGGTTGATCTGCTGGATCATCCCGCCCTGCATCGCCGGCAGGCTGGTGAAGGCGAACAGGCCGAGCATGACGTAGCCGAGGTGCGAGACGGACGAGTAGGCGACCAGCTTCTTGATGTCGGGCTGGACCAGGGCGACCAGCGCGCCATAGATGATGCCGAACACGGCCAAGCCGATGATCCACCCGCCGGCGACGATGGCCGCATCGGGGAAGAGCGGAATGGCGATGCGCAAGAAGCCATAGGTGCCCATCTTCAGCAGCACGCCGGCAAGGATGATCGAGCCGGCGGTCGGCGCCTCGACATGCGCGTCGGGCAGCCAGGTGTGCAGCGGGAAGAGCGGCACCTTGATGGCGAAGGCCAGCGCGAAGGCGAGGAAGGCCCACATCTGGTGCGCCGGCGGCTCGCGCCGATAGAGGGTCACCAGGTCAAAGCTCGGTGTGCCGCCCTGATAGGCCAGCCAGATGATGGCGACAATCATCAGCAGGCTGCCGACCAGGGTGTAGAGCACGAACTTGTAGGTCGCATAGATGCGCCGCGGCCCACCCCAGATACCGATCAGGAAGAACATCGGGATGAGCATCGCCTCCCAGAAAACGTAGAAGACGAACAGGTCGAGCGAGCAGAAGACCCCGATCAGCGCCCCGATCAGCGCCAACAGGCAGATGTAGTAGCCCTTCTGCCGCTCGGCCACGGCGGTGAAGCTCGACAGCACGGCGACGAATCCGAGCACGCCGGTGAGCATGACCAGCAGGCCGCTGATGCCGTCGATGCCGAGGTGGAAGCGGATGCCGAACGCGGCCAGCAGCGGCCAATCGAGCGTGTAGCCAAACTCGAGCGCATGCTCGCCCGGCTGGTAACCGAGGTAGACCAGGATGGTCAGCACGGCGGTGACCGCCGCGTAGAGCAGGGCCTCGACCCGGATCGCCGGCGCCTCGTCCTCGCTCCGCCGCAGCAGCAGGAGCGCCCCGAGCAGTGGCAGGCCGATCAGGACCAGCAGCATCCTAAGCCTCGCTCTTCGGCCGCAGCACGACCACCGCGCAACCGACCAGCACGACCAGCAGCACCGCCACCAGCGCCAGCAGCGGCCACGGCTGGCCGCGCAGCCCGAGCCAGGCGATGGTCACCGCCGCGCCGAGCACGAACCACAGCGCATAGGCCCGCACCTGCCCGCCCTGCCAGGCCCGCGAGCCGCCGGCCAGCCGCCCCACGCCGCCGGCCAGGCGGTTGACCAGACCGTCGATCACCTGCTGGTCATACACGGTGGCCAGCCACTCGGCCAGCTTCACACCCGGCCGGACGATGAACCGCTGGTACAAGTCGTCGAGGAAGTAGAGGTGGACCAGCAGCCGATAGAACCGCGGGTAGCGCTCCGCCACGGCGGTCATCATGCCGGTGTGCTGGGCATAGATGAACCAGGCCAGAGCGATACCCGCCAGCGCTACCAGCCCGCCGACCAGCATCGAACCGAGCTCGGCTGACCAGGTCGGGTGAAACGCCCGCTCGACGCCGAACACGAGCTCCTCGACGCGGTGTGTGTTGACCGTCAAGAAGTGCTTCAGCCCGCCGCTGACCGACCACTCGCCGGGCAGGTTCAACACCCCGCCCGCCAGCGCCAGCCCGCCGAGGACCAGCAGCGGCTGAGTCATCGCGGCCGGCGACTCGGCCAGGTGCGCCTGCGCCGCCGGGCTCAGCCGGCTGGTCTGCCAGAAGGTCTTGAAGATCAGCCGAAACATGTAGAACGCGGTCAGCAGCGCCACGCCCAGGCCGATCAGCTTGAGCAGGTCGCTGTGGTGCCCGGCGTGGAGCAGAATCTCGTCTTTCGAGAAGAAGCCCGAGAGCAGCGGCACGCCGGCGATCGCCGCGGCGCCGGCGAGCATCGTCCGGTAGGTCGTCGGCAGCTTGCCCGCCAGCCCGCCCATGTGGCGCATGTCCTGCGCGTCGGCCTGCTCGCCCGAGGCGTGGAGCGCGTGCTCGACGGCGTGGATGACGCTGCCCGAGCAGAGGAACAGGAGGCCCTTGAAGAAGGCGTGGGTAACCAGGTGGAAGATCGCCGCCACCGGCGCGCCGACGCCGACGGCGACGAACATGTAGCCGAGCTGACTGACCGTCGAATAGGCCAGCACCCGCTTGAGGTCATGCTGAACCAAGGCCAGCAGCGCGGCGATCAGGGCGGTGAACAGGCCGACCACCGCGATCACATTCATCGCCAGCGGCGCCAGCGCGAGGACGGCGGCCAGCCGGACCAGCAGGAAGACCCCGGCGGTGACCATGGTGGCGGCATGGATCAGCGCCGAGACCGGCGTCGGGCCCTCCATCGCGTCGGGCAGCCAAACGTGCAGCGGGAACTGCGCCGACTTGCCGCAGGCGCCGGCGAAGAGCAGCAGCGAGATGGCGATCATCGCCGCCAGACCGATGCCGACGTCGCCCTCGGCGGCGCGCAGCAGCTCGAGCGCCTCGAAGTTCAGCTCGTGATAGCGCAGCGTGCCGAACTCACGGTAGAGCAAAAAGGCGCCGAGCAGGAACCCGAGGTCGCCGACACGGTTGACCAGAAACGCCTTCTTCCCGGCCTGCGTCGCGCTGTGGCGATCGGTGTAGTAGCCGATCAGCATGTAGCTGCAGAAGCCGACGCCCTCCCAGCCGATGAAGGTCATCGCCAGGTTGTCGGCCATGACCAGCATGAGCATCGCCGCGACGAACAGGTTGAGCAGCGCGAAGAAGCGGGCGAAGTGCGGATCGCCATGCAGGTAGCCGACGGCGTAGCGGTGGATCAGGTAACCGACGCCGGTGACCACCAGGCACATGACCAACGTCAGCGGGTCGATCAGCAGGGCGAAGCGGAGCTGCAGCTCGCCGACGGCAATCCAGGTGGCGCCGTCGACCAGGATCCGCTCGAGCGGCGGCCGCTCGCCGCGACTGTGGATGGCGATCAGCCACTGCAGGGCGAGCAGCACGGCGACGGCGAAGCCGATGCCGACGGCGCCGGCGGCCTGGGTGCCGATGCGCTCTTCGGACAGAGTCCGACCGCGGTAGGCGAGCACGCCGGCCGAGACCAGCGGCACCAGGATCAAGAGCCAGGCATACGTCATGCTGCCGGGCCGCCTTTCAGAACCGCAACAACTGCACCCGGTCGACATCGACCGAGTGGAGCTGCTTGTAGACCGCGACGACGATGCCGAGACCGACGGCCACCTCGGCCGCGGCGACGACCAGGGCGAAGAAGACGAACAACTGGCCGTCCAGCTCGCCGTGCATCCGCCCGAAGGCGACGAAGGCGAGATTGGCGGCGTTGAGCATCAGCTCGATCGACATGTAGACGACCAGCACATTGCGGCGGACCAGCACGCCGACGATGCCGAGCCCGAACAGCGCGGCGGAGAGGAGCAGGGTGGACAACACCGGGTCCATCAGGACGACGCCTCCTCGCGCACGGCCGCCTCGCGGCGCAACTGCGGCGAGGCAATCACCAGGGCGCCAATCAGCGCCACCAGCAGCAGCACGCCGGCGACTTCGAACGGCAGGGCGAAGTCGCTGAACAGCTTGGTGCCGATTGCCTCGACCGAGACATCGAACGACGCCGCCCGCGTGGCGGCAACCTTGCCGACCGGGTCGTCGCCGGCGGCGCCGAGCGTGGCCGGCGCGGCGGCGACGGCGCCGGCCCCCGCGGCGGCCCCGCCGGCGCTGATCCGCAGGGCGACCCCGCCGGCGGCGGCATAGGCGGTCAGGCGGCGGGTGCGGTGCTCGGTCAGGTCGGCGGCGATGCCGACGTTGAGGTACATCAGGATGAACAGGAAGAGGACCATGATGGCGCCGGCATAGACGGCCACCTGGACCAGGGCGATGAACGGCGCGCCGAGCAGCAGGTAGATGCCGGCCGAGGCGACGAAGTTGGTCACCAGGTAGAGCGCGCTGTGCACCGGGTGGTGACAGGTGATCATCTTCCAGGCGCCGACCAACGCCACGGCGGCACAGAACAGGAAGGCGAGCGATGCGCCGGCAGACATCAGTCAGTACCCCTCCCGAAGGGCCGCGGACGGCCGGAGCATAACCACAATCGCGGGCGGTGTCAACCGCGCTGAGATGGGCCGAAAAGTGGCTCTGTGAGCCATTCGGCGAGGTGCGGCCGGCTGCGTTGACAGGCTCTGGGGCGGGTGTCATACTTCCCCGCGGCGCGGCTTGGGGCGGCCTGATGGGGCCGCGTTGACGGTGTGGCCGGGCACCGACCGCGAGCGCGCCGGAGGCACGATGACCGAACCGTACATCGCCGTCGGCGTCTTCCTGCTCCTCGGCACCGTCTTCGTCGCCGGCACCTTCGCGGCCAGTTGGGTCTTGCGGCCGCACCACCCGCACCCCGAGAAGCTGGCCACCTATGAGTGCGGTGAGCGGCCCGCGGGCCGGGCCTGGAGCCAGTTCCGCGTCGTCTACGCCAAGTTCGCCCTGTCCTTCGTCATCTTCGACGTCGAGGTCATCTTCCTCATCCCCTGGGTGGTGGTCTACCGCGACTATATCGGCGAGGGGCTCGGGCTCTACGCGCTGCTGGTCATGGGCTTCTTCCTCGCCGTGCTGCTCGCTGGCTGGGTCTGGGAACTCTGCCGCGGCGCCTACCGGTGGGAGTGAGCATGGCCGACGAGACCACCGTGCAGGACCCGTTCGCCGCTGCCGAGGCAACCCTGCGCGAGCGCTTCGGCGAGGCCGTCGGCGAACGCCGTGAGCGAGCCGGCGACATCGAGCTGGCCGTCGCGCCGCCGGCCTTGGCCGACGTGGCCGGCTGGCTTCACGAGGAGCTCGGCCTCAACCACCTGGTGCTGCTCGGCGGCGTCGACCGGTTGACCCACCTCGAGGTCGTCTACCTGCTCGACGCGATGCCCGCGCCACCTGCCTGGGGCCGGCTGTGGCTGCGCGTCGCGGTTGAGCGCGAGGCGCCGCGGGTGCCCTCGGTGGCCGGGGTGTGGTCGGCGGCGAACTACCACGAGCGCGAGTGTTACGACCTGCTCGGCGTGGTGTTCGACGGCCATCCCGACCTGCGCCGGATCGTGCTGCCGGATGTCTGGGAGGGCTATCCGCTGCGCAAGGACTATCGCTACGACACCGACACGATGGTCGAGGAGATCCTGGTCGACGAGCTCGGCAGCGCCGAGCGGCGGCGGCTGTAGGAGGTGGCGGTGACCAGCGACGAGACCCGCATCGCGCTCGAGACCCGCTTGGCCGACCATGGCGGCATGGTGACCGAGGAGCTGGCGGTCAACATGGGGCCGCAGCATCCCTCGACCCACGGCGTGCTGCGCCTGCGGCTGCAGCTCGACAGCGAGTATGTCCGCGTCTGCGACCCCGACATCGGCTTCCTCCACCGCTCGTTTGAGAAGCTCGGCGAGCTGAAGACCTTCGTCAACGGCATCCCGCTGACCGATCGCTGGGACTACCTCCACGCGATGGGCAACAACCAGGTCCATTGCCAGGTGACCGAGAAGGCGATGGGCCTCGACCCGCCCGAGCGGGTGCACTGGATCCGGATGCTGGTGCTCGAACTGAACCGGATCGCCAGCCACCTGGTGTTCGTCGGCACGTTCGGGCTCGATGTCGGCGCGAGCACGCCGTTCGCCTATGCGATGCGCGACCGCGAGCGTATCCTCGACATGTTCGAGCTGCTCTGCGGGGCGCGGTTGACCTACAACTATATCCGCATCGGCGGCGTCTCGGCCGACCTGCCGCGCAACTTCATCAGCGACTGGGTGCGCCCGTTCCTCGACTACTTCCCGCCGCGGCTGGACGAGATCGACGACCTGCTGACCGGCAACGAGGTGTTCCGCAACCGGACCATCGGCGTCGGGGTCTGGCCGGCGGCGCAGTGCATCTCGTTCGGCCTGACCGGGCCGCTGCTGCGCGCCTCCGGCGTCGAGCGCGATGTGCGCAAGGTCTATCCCTACGCGCGGTATGACCAGCTCGAGTTCGGTGTGCCGACCGAGCCGGCCGGCGACTGCATGGCGCGCTACCGCGTGCGGGTCAGCGACATTCGCGAGAGTGTTAAGCTGCTGCACCAGATCTGCGCCTGGTTCGAGGCCAACGAGTCGACCCGGGGCGACTTCCAGGCCAAGCTGCCGAAATCGGTCAAGCCGCCCGAGGGTGAGGTCTACTCGTCGATCGAATCGCCGCGCGGCGAGCTGGGCATCTGGCTGGTCTGCGATGGGTCGGAGCAGCCTTACCGGTACAAGATTCGGCGGCCTTCGTTCGTCAATCTCGGGATCATGCGCGAGGCGGGGCGCGACCAGAAGATCGCCGACCTGATCGCGATTCTGGGCACGACCGACATCGTCATGGGTGAGGTGGACGGCTGATGGGCAAGTCGCGCGGCCCGGCTCCGGCGCTCCGCACCTTTGTCGGCCTGGTGGTTGGCCTGGTGCTGCTCGGCCTGGTGCTGGGTGGCCTGTGGCGCCTGCTCGGCGGGCCGCTGTCGACCTGGTGGTACCAGGGCAAGACCCTCAGCGGGTTCGTTCAGGCGGTGCTGATCGAGTGGCCGCAGCAGTGGGGCTGGCTGCCGCCGGCCCTCGTCCCGCGGGCCGACTACGCGCCGGTGCTCACCGCCGTGCTCGGCTGGGTGGTGGTGATCATGGGCTTCATGCTGCCCATGGTGACCTATCAGATCTACGCCCTGCGCAAGATCCTCGGCTTCATGCAGGCGCGGCTGGGGCCGACCCAGGCCGGGCCCGAAGGGCTGCTGCAGACGCCGGCCGATGTGGTCAAGCTGCTCAGCAAAGAGGATGTCATCCCGCGCAACGCCGACCGGGCGATCTTCACCCTGGCGCCGTTCCTGGTCCTGGTGCCGGCGAGCATGACCTATCTGATCGTGCCGTTCGGCAACCAGAGCGCGGGTTATTCGCTGCAGGTGGCTGACCTCAACATCGGCATCCTGTTCGTCGCCTCGATCTCGTCGGTGGCGGTGATTGGGATCATCATCGCCGGCTGGTCGTCGAACAACAAATACTCGCTGCTCGGCGCGATGCGCTCGGCGGCGCAGTTGATCACCTACGAGATTCCCCTCTCGATGGCGATGATCACCCCCTGCGTCTGGGCCGGCACGTTGCGGCTGCAGGGGCTGGTCGAGCAGCAGCACCACCTGTTCAGTTGGCTGCTCTTCCCCAGTCTGCTCGGCGGGGCGGTGTTCGTCGTCTCGGCCCTGGCCGAGCTGGGCCACATCCCGTTCGACCTGCCCGAGGCCGAGTCGGAGCTGATCTCGGGCTACAACACCGAGTACTCGGGCATGAAGTTCGCGATGTTCTTCCTGGCCGAGTTCTCGAACGCCTTCGTGCTCTCGGCGATTGGCGTGACGCTGTTTCTCGGCGGCTGGCAGTCGCCCTTCCCGGCCAGTTGGCCGCTGCTCGGCTGGGACCACGGGCTGTTCGCGTTGTTCTGGTTCTTCCTCAAGGTCTTCGGCTGCATCTTCGTCCTCTTCTGGCTGCGGGCGACGCTGCCGCGGTTCCGCATCGATCAGCTCATGAAGCTCGGCTGGACGATCCTCATCCCCGTCGCGCTGGTCAACCTGTTCCTCGTCGCGCTGCTCCGCTTGCTGCTGCCGGGATGAGCCGATGAACCCTACCCTCGAGAAGATCAAGAACACCTTGACCAGCGTGCCGAAGGGGCTGCGGGTGACCTGGCTGAACCTGACCCGGACCAAGTTCACCCAGCGCTATCCCGAGGTCATGCCCGAGCCGATGGGCCGCGCCGAGCAGCAGGGCGATGACGGGTTCGGCTCGCCCTACCACCTCTCGCCGCGCTATCGCGGGCTGCACGGGCTGACCCGCGATCCGGTCACCGGCGACCACAACTGCATCGGCTGCATGGCCTGCGCCAAGGTCTGTCCCGACGACCTGATCTCGATGGACCTCGAGAAGCGCGAGGGGCACAGCGGGCGCTACCCGGTCACCTTCACGGTCAACATCGGCCCGTGCTGCTTCTGCGGGCTGTGCGCCGAGGTCTGCCCCACCCCGATGCGCGCCATTGTCATGACCGACTGCTTCGAGTGGGCGACCTACGCGCGGGACGGGCGCAACCTGGTTCTGACCAAGGAAGACCTCGAGCGGCTGGGCGACCGTGAAGTCGCCCGGCGAGCGGCCGGGCGGACCTTCGCCGAGGATGGTTCGCTGGTCGAGATCGTGCCCGAGGAGGAAGGCAACCCCTACTTCCAGTTCGCCGTCGAGTCGGGCAAGACGCTCACCCCGACGCGCGAGGAGAAGGCGCCCAAGGTAACGTCGGCGACCGAGGCGCCGGCCGCGCCGGCGGTCGATCCGATGGTCGCCGTGCGCGAGGCGTTCGCCGCCGTCGGGCTCGAGCCACCGGCGGACGTCGTCGGGTTCGACCTCGACACGCTCGAGAGCATCGAGGATCGCAAGCTCAAGGCGCAGTGCAAGTCGGCGGTGATGAAGGCCAAGAAGGCGCTGGCTGCCGAGGCGCCCGCCGCGCCGGCGGAGCCGCCGGCCGATCCGATGGCGGCGGTGCGCGAAGCGTTCGCCGCCGTCGGGCTCGAGCCGCCGGCCGACATCGCCGGGTTCGACCTCGACACGCTCGACAGCATCGAGGATCGCAAGCTGCGCGGGCAGTGCAAGTCGGCGGTGATGAAGGCGCGCAAGGCGCTTGAGGCGGAGCCCGTCGCGGCCCCGGCTGAGGAGCCGGCGCCCGAGCCTTCGGCCGACGGCCCCGAGGCGTTGCGCGCGGCGATGCAGGCGGTGCTGGCTGAGGCGGGCGTGGCGGTACCCGACGATCTGGCGGGGTTCGACCTCGGGTCGCTCGATGCGATTGAGGATCGCAAGCTGCGCGGTCGGGCGAAGTCGGCGGTGCGCAAGCTGCAGAAGTCGCTCGGCCTGGTCGACTGAGAGCGAGGCAAGATGCACGAAGCAGCGGTGGGTCCGGCCTTCTGGTGCCTTTCGGCGGCGATCATCGTCTGCGCGCTGGGCGTCGTGCTGGCGCGCAACATGGTCCACTCGGCCGTCTCGCTGGCCGGGGTGCTGTTCTTCGTCGCCGGGATCTACCTTAACCTGCAGGCCGACCTGCTGGCCGGTTTCCAGGTGCTGATCTACGTCGGCGCGGTGGTCACCCTGATCCTGTTCGCCATCATGCTGATTGAGAACCTGGCGGCGCGGACGACGCTGCAGACCAACCGCCGCTGGGGCGTCGGCGCGGTGGCGGCGCTGGGCGCGCTGGGCCTGCTCTGCTGGGTCATCGGCGACAGCCGCTTCCCGACCAGTGAGCAGGTCTTGCGGACCGATCTGGAGCAGACGGCCGCCGCCGGCGGGGTCGAGCTGGTGCCGGGCGGTCAGGTGCGGGCGCAGGAGATTGCCCGCATCCGCAACGCCGACCTGCAGGCGCGGGCGCTCTCGCTGTCGCAGCGGCTCGAGTCGCTGGGTGTCCGCGAGCGGACCAGCACCTACGACAGCCGGATGCGTGAGTTCAGCAGCGCGCTGATCGACACCTACGTGCTGCCGTTCGAGCTGGCCAGCATCCTGCTGCTGGTGGCCTTGGCGGGGGCCATCGTGATCGCCCAGCAGTCGGAGCGACAGGAGGCCGGCGATGGCCATTGACACCGCGCCGGTGACGCCCTACCTGTACCTCTCGGCGACGCTGTTCTGCATCGGGCTGTACGGCGTCTTCTCGCGGCTCAACGCGGTCGGCGTGCTCATGAGCCTCGAGCTGATGCTCAACGCGGTGAACATCAACCTGGTCGCGTTCAGTCGCTTCTCCGACCGCGGGGTCGAGTTGGTCCAGCGCAGCGGCGTGGTGTTCGGGACGCAGGGCCAGACGTTGGCGTTGATGTCGATTGCCGTCGCGGCGGCCGAGGCGGCGGTGGGCCTGGCCATCGTGATCAGCATTTACCGCAACTTCCGCCACATCACCGTCGACGACCTCGACTTGTTGCGCTGGTAGCCGGGAGCAGGCGCGGATGGAGCATGGGCATCTGATCGGCTATCTGGAGTGGGCGCAGGGGCAGTTCCCCTGGGTCCTGCCGCTGATTCCGGCGCTGCCGGTGCTCGGCTTCGTGATCGGCATCCTGTTCGGCGGGCCGCTGCTCAGGAAGCGCACCTCGCACCTCACCGTCGGCTGCATGGCGCTGAGCTGCGCGCTGGCCTACGGGCTGGTCTTCTTCCCCGTCCTGCTCAACTTCCTGGCCAACCTCGGGCACGGCCATCCGCCGACGTTCAGCAGCGAGCACGAGTGGACCATCTTCTTCGCCGGCGGCTCGCCAGTGAAGGTCGGCGTGCTGGTCGACCACTTCGGCGCGGCGATGCTGGCCATGGTCACGCTGGTCGTGCTGCTGATCGAGATCTACTCGATCGGCTACATGGCCGCCGACGAGGGCTACAGCCGGTTCCATTCCTACGTCTCGCTGTTCGCCGCCGGCATGTTGGGGCTGTGCGTCAGCAACAACTACCTCACGCTCCTGGTCTCGTGGGAGATCATGGGGCTCTGCTCGTACCTCTTGATCGGCTTCTGGTACCACAAAGACTCGGCCCGCAAAGCGGCCAAGAAGGCGTTCATGGTCACCCGCCTGGGTGACTGCTTCATGCTCATCGGCATCTTCGTCGCCTATGCCTACACCGGCTCGTTCGCCTTCGACGACATCTTCGAGTGGGCCAAGGCGGCGGCGGCGCTGCCGGTGATCGTGGTCATGCTCGGCATCTTCATGGGCGCGGTCGGCAAGTCGGCGCAGTTCCCGCTGCATGTCTGGCTGCCCGACGCGATGGAGGGCCCGACGCCCGTCTCGGCGCTGATCCATGCCGCGACGATGGTCTCCGCTGGCGTCTACCTGGTCGCCCGCAGCTTCCCGCTGCTCTACGGCTCGCACGGGCATCTCGAAGCCGAGATCGTGGTCAACTGGCTGGCCGGCTTCGGGATCCAGAACGTGCCCGCGGCGTGGCGGGTCTACACCATCCAGCCGATGCTCATCGTCGCCTGGATCGGCGGCTTCACCGCGCTCATGGCGGCGACCATCGCGGTCTTCGCCAGCGACATCAAGAAGGTGCTGGCCTACTCGACCATCAGCCAGCTCGGCTACATGATGCTGGCGCTCGGCGTCGGGGGGTATACCGCCGGCTGCTTCCACCTCTTGACCCACGCCTTCTTCAAGGCGCTCCTGTTCCTCGGCTCGGGCAGCGTGATCCACGCGGTCGAACATGCCATGCACCACGAGCATGTCCACGCCGACCCGCAGGACCTGCGCAACATGGGCGGGCTCTGGTCGCGGATGCCGACGACCGCCATCACCTTCATCCTCGGCACGCTGGCGCTGGCCGGCATCGCGCCGTTCGCCGGCTTCTTCTCGAAAGACGAGATTGTGCTCGAGGCGGCGCGCGGCCACCACTCGCACTCGGTGCTGGCGGCCATGGCGCTGGTCGCGGCGTTCCTGACCGCGTTCTACATGACCCGCCTGTGCATGATGGCCTTTTTCAACCGGCCGAAGTTCCCGCGGGTCTGGTCGCACACCGAGGACTCGCCGAAGACCATGACCGGGCCGCTGGTCGTCCTCGCGGTCTTCGCCGTGCTGCTCGGCCTGCCGGCGGCGCCGGTCTTCTTCGGCGGGCACAACTACGTCCATGACTTCATCAACCTCGAGGCGCTGGCGCCGTTCGGGGTCGCGGCGCTCGAGCCGATCTCGCCCGACTGGCGGATCGCCGTGGTCTCGCTCTCGTTCGCGCTGACCGGCATCGCGCTGGGGGTGATGTTGTACGGCACGCCGCAGGGCCGGGCGGCGCGGATCTGGTGCTGGCGCCGCCCCCTGCTGGCCGCCCTGATGACCGCGCCGAAGAAGCTCTACTGGTGGAACGAGGTGCTCTACGCCTTGTTCGTCGTGCCGATGTTCTTCTTCATGCGCCTGTGCAACGCGGTCGATCGGTACTTGATCGACATGACGGTCAACCTCGTCGGCTGGGCGACCTTGGTGCTCTCGCAGCTCTGGCAGTGGATCGACCAGCACGTGGTCGACGGCATCGTCAACGGCGTCGGCGTGGCCTCGAAGGGGCTGGGCGAGATTGGCAAGTACTTCCAGACGGGCAAGGTGCAGGGCTATGCGCTGCTGGCGACGGTCGGCCTACTGGCGCTGTTCGCGCTGCGGCTGGTCCTGTTCGCGGGCGGGTGACGTGGTGAGCGAAGCGAGGGAGAGCGCGTGATGCCGGGGATACTCAGCTCGATGACCTTCCTCCCGCTGCTCGGGATGCTGGTGGTTATGGTCATCCCGAAAGAGAAGGAGCGGGAGATCAAGTGGGTCAGCCTGATCACCTGCCTGCTCACCTTCCTCCTCTCGGCCTCGCTGTTCGTGCGCTTCGAGGGCCTGGCGCTCGATGCGCAGCAGATCGACTACGTCCCCGTCGGTGAGGCGGTCAACGCCGACTATCCGTGGCAGCCGCCGTTCGGCGAGCGGATCCCCTGGATCCCGCAGGTCGACATCCACTACGAAGTCGGCGTCGACGGCCTGAGCCTGCCGCTGATCCTGCTGACCACCATCCTGATGGTGCTGGTCATCGTCTACTCGTGGAACAGCATCAAGGACCGGGTGAAGTGGTACTTCGCCTTCTTCCTGCTGCTCGAGACGGCGATGCTCGGCGTCTTCGTCTCGCTCGATCTGTTCCTGTTCTATGTCTTCTTCGAGATCGGCCTGGTGCCGATGTACTTCCTGATCGGCATCTGGGGCGGGCCGCGGCGTGAGTACGCGGCAATCAAGTTCTTCCTCTACACCCTCGCCGGCAGTCTCTGCATGTTGCTCTCCATTCTGGCCATCTACTACTACAGCGGCCAGGCGGGCGAGCCGACCTTCAGCATTCTGCGGCTGGCCGAGCAGCAGCCGCTGGCGCGCCTGTTCGCCGCCGGCGCGCTGGTCCCGTCGCTCTGCTTCTGGGGCATCTTCCTCGGCTTTGCCATCAAGGTGCCGATGTGGCCGTTCCACACCTGGCTGCCCGACGCGCACGTCGAAGCGCCGACCGGAGGCTCGGTCATCCTGGCCGGCGTGCTGCTCAAGCTCGGCACCTATGGCTTCGTCCGCATCCTCATGCCGCTGCTACCGCAGCAGTGCGAAGCCTACGGCCTGTTCATCGTCATCCTCGCCGCCATCGCGATTGTCTATGGCGCGCTGGTGGCGATGGCGCAGCAGGACCTGAAGAAGCTGGTCGCCTACTCGTCGGTCAACCACATGGGTTACGTCATGCTCGGGCTCGGCGGGGCGATGATGGTCGCCAGCCAGTTGCAGCAGGGCGGGCCGCTGGCCGACCGGGCGGCGATGGCGGTCAACGGCGCCATCCTGCAGATGGTCTGCCACGGGATCATCACCGCCGGGCTGTTCTTCATGGTCGGGGTGATCTACGAGCGGACGCACACGCGGATGATCGACGACTACGGCGGCATCGCCAAACTGGTGCCGCAGTATGCCGGCATCTTGATGCTGCTCTGCTTCGGCTCGCTGGGCCTGCCGGCGCTGGCCGGGTTCGTGGCCGAGTTCCATGTCTTCGTTGGCTGCATCGGCACGGGGCTGTCGGCCAACGCGCTGGGGCTCGACGGCGGCTCGGCGCTGCTCAAGCTCACCTGCTTCTCGATCCTCGGGGTGATCATCACCGCGGCCTACTTCCTGTGGATGATGCAGCGCATCCTGCTCGGGCCGGTGAAGGAGTCGTTGCTCGAGCACTGCCACGACGGCAAGCTGACCGACATGAACACGCACGAGATGATCAGCCTCGTGCCGCTGGCGCTGCTCACCGTGCTGATTGGTATCGTGCCGGGGCCGATGGTGCTGGACATGATCAACAACTACACCCGGCACCTGCTGGCGTCGCTGAACTTCTAGGAGCGCGAGGTGAACAGCTTTCCGTTCGGCGGGCTGGCGACCGAGCTGAGTCTCTGCGGGCTCGGCCTGCTGATGCTCATGGTCGACATCGTCATCCGCGACGAGCGGCGCAAGGCGAGCCTCGGCTATCTCGCGTTCGCCGGCCTTCTTCTCTGCCTGCTGCCCGCCACGGGCCTGTTCGGCGGCGGCGCGCAGGAGCTGTTCGGCGGGGTCTACCGGATCGACTCGTTCCACCTCTTCTTCCGGCTGATCGCCATCATCACCGGCGTGCTGGTGGTCCTGCTCAGCTTCGACTACCTCGAGCACCTGCGAATCGACCGCGGGGTCTACTTCACCCTGATCGTCTTCGGCGTGCTGGCGACGGTCATCCTGGCCGGGGCCAACGACCTGATCCTGGTCTACCTCGGGGTCGAGTTCCTGTCCATCACCAGCTACATCCTAGCCGGCTTCATCCTCGGCCGCGACAAGCGGAGCGAGGGGGAGATCAAGCGCTCGGCCGAGGCCAGCCTCAAGTACCTGATCTACGGCGCCGTCGCCTCGGCGGTGATGCTCTACGGCTTCTCCCTGCTCTACGGCATCTCGGGCTCGACCCGGCTGAGCGAGATCGCGACGGTCTACAGCTCGGCCGGCAACGAGACGCTGAAACTGACCGCGGTGCTGCTCGCCCTGGCCGGGCTGGGGTTCAAGGTCGCCGCGGCGCCGTTCCACCAGTGGGCGCCCGACGTCTACGAGGGCTCGCCGACGCCGGTGGCCGCGTTCCTTGCCGTCGCCTCGAAGGCGGCCGCCTTCGCCGCCCTGGCGCGCGTATTGCTGCTCGGGCTGGGCGTCGCCGGGTTCGAGCCGAACTCGCTGCTCGACTGGCGCGCACTGGTCGGCATCATTGCCGTGGTGACGATGTTCACCGGCAACCTGCTGGCGCTGCTGCAGAGCAACATCAAGCGCATGCTCGGCTACAGCTCGGTGGCTCACGCGGGCTATCTGCTGGTCGGTGTGGCGGCCAACTGGGCCGAGCTGGCCACCGGCCGCGCCGTGCCGCACTTCGACGGCGCGCAGGCGATGCTGATCTACCTGGCGGCCTACCTGTTCATGACCATCGGCGCCTTCGCCGTCGCCGTCTGGTTCGAGCGCCACTCGGGCAGCAATCAGATCGAGGACTATGCCGGCCTGGCCATGCAAGCGCCGCTGATTGCCGCCGGCATGGTCTTCTTCATGATCGGCCTGACCGGCATTCCGCCGACCGGCGGGTTCATCGGCAAGCTGTTCCTGCTCAAGGCCTCGGTGGCCACCGCGGGTCAGTGGTGGCTCGGCCTGATGATTGTGATCAACAGCGTCATCTCGGCTTTCTACTACGTCAATGTGATCCGGGTCATGTACCTGCAGCCGGCGAAGCGGCCGCTCATTCCGCGGCCGGCCATCTTCGCCGCGGCGGTGGTCGGCATCTGCGCCGTGGCGACGGTGCTGACCGGCATCCAGTTCGGCCTGCTGGTCGACATCGCCGAGGTGCCGATGGCGGTGTTTGCGGGGTCGTAGCCGAGGGTCTACGGCGGATGCGGCGAAGCCACGGGTTAAAACCCGTGGCTCCGGGGACGAAACCCGCCCCAAGGGCGGGTTTTGCGTTGTCAGACCCGCATTTCAAGGCGGGTCCGCGACGTGGCCACCAGCCCGGAAGCTGCGCCCGACGCGCACCCACGGTTGACGCTCGTCCGGCGATGCGGTAGGATACGCCTACCTGTCCTAGTAGCTCAGGGGATAGAGCGCGTGCCTGCGGAGCACGAGGTCGCAGGTTCAATTCCTGCCTAGGACGTCCGCTTCACTCGTCGGCCGCCTCGGCCAGGTCGTCGTCCTCGTCGCCGCGCAGGTCGGCCGCCGTGCCCCATTCCTTGACCACCGCCTTGGCGCGGTCGGCCGCCTCCTGAATGGTCAGTTTGCCGTCGGCGGCGAAGTAGAGCCGCGCCGCCTGGCCGACCAGCTCGGTGCCGGCGAAGGCCATCGCGCCGCCGAGCGCCATCTTGATCGGCAGCGCCGGCGTCCCCAGGCCGCGGAGCAAGATGCGGAAGAGCTGGCGGAAGCCGAGCCCGCTGGCGGTCACCACGCCGCAGGTGGCCAGGAACTCGCGTGCCCAGCCGACCTCGACGTTGCGGCCGAACGCCGCGGCGATGCGGCAGACGAGCAGCACCTGCACCGGCGTGATGGCCACCGCGTCACTGAACGGGATCGGGTTGAGGCCGAGGAAGCCGGCGACCCGGGCCAGCTCGTGGATCATCTTCTGCACCAGCGCGTCGCGGCCGGCGGCGTGCCGGAGCTTGGCCGCGAAGCTGAGCCGGAACTTGGCCTCGAGCTTGTCGTTGAGCTGCTTGGCCACGTCGACCAGGTGGCGCGACCGGCGCGCGGCCAGCGGCAGAGCGGTCAGGCCCGGCTCGTTGAGCTGCCGGCAGAGCTCGAGTTCCCACACCCGCCAGGCCTCCGAGTCGCGGTCGCGCGGCGCCTCGTCGCCCACCGCGACGACCAGGCGGACCCTCTTCAGCCGCTCGGCATGGCTCCACAGTCCGCGCTCGACCTCGGTCGGCCGCCGCTGCCAAACCGTTGCCAGCACCACTGCATCGGCCTCGCGCAGCAGCGCCAGGGCCTGCTCCTCGGGCCCGTCGCCGCCGACCACGCCGTGGCCGGGGACCTGGTCGAGGCGGAACGTCGCGGCGACCTGCCAGTCGTTGTGTTCGGCGGCGGCCACCGGCTCGCCAAACAGCGCGCTGTAGACCTCGTGCGGCCCGGCATCGGACTGGCCGACGACGACCACCCGCACATCGGTGGCGAATCGCTTGTTGACCTCGATCAGCTCTTTGTACCGCCCGTAGAGCTCTTTCCAGATCAGCGGGTAGGCCTCACCGTTTTCGTCTGCCATCACGCGCTCCCGTCCGTTGTCCGCGGCGGTCGGCCGACCGCTTGTCCGTTGTAACGCCCGGCGCCCCGTGCTATACTCCGCCTGCTGATGAACACGCCCCTCGCCACCGTCACGGTCGAGCTCGGCGACCGCTCCTACCCTATCCATATCGGCCGCGGACTGCTCCGTGACCTGGGCCGGCTGATGCGCGACGCCGGCGCCGGCGATAAGGCCATCGTAGTCACCAATCCGGCGATTTCCGACCATTATGGCGCGCGGGTGCTCGAGAGCTTAGAGTCGTCCGGCATCGCCGGTGTCATCGAACACGTCGTGCCGGGCGAGGCGGCCAAGCGGCTGAGCACTGTCGAGGCCGTCTGCGACGCCGCTATCCGCGCGGGGCTCGACCGCCGCGGCACGGTGATCGCCCTCGGCGGCGGCGTGATCGGCGACCTGGCCGGCCTGGCCGCGGCGCTGCTCTACCGCGGCGTGCGGTTCGTCCAGGTGCCGACCAATCTGGCCGCGATGGTCGATTCGAGCGTCGGCGGCAAAACCGGGGTCAACAGCGCGCTGGGCAAAAACCTGATCGGTGCCTTCTGGCAACCGAGCCTGGTGCTGGCCGACGTGGACACCCTGGCCACCGTGCCGCCGCGCGAGCTGCGCTGCGGCATGGCGGAGGTGATCAAGCACGGCTGCATCCTCGACGCGGCGCTGTTCGAGCGGCTCGAGCAGGAGCTTCGCCCGGGCGGCGGCGGGGCCTTTGAGCTGACCGACGGCGTCCGGCTCGACGATGACCTGATCATCCACGCTGTGCAGCGGAGCTGCGAGTTGAAGGGCTGGGTGGTGCAGGTCGACGAGACGGAGACCGAGCAGCGGATGTGGCTCAACTACGGCCACACCTTCGGCCACGCGCTGGAGCAGGTGTGTGGCTACGGCGTGCTCAATCACGGCGAGGCGGTGAGCATCGGGATGGTGCTCGCCGCGCGGCTGGGTACCGCGCGTGGCGACATTGATGCACCGGTCGCCGAGCGGATCGAGGCGCTGCTCAGTGCCGCCGGCTTGCCGACACGTTGGCCGCGCGGCGCCGATCCGGAGGCGGTCTACGCGGCGATGTGGAGGGATAAGAAGGTCTCTGGCGGAAGACTCCGCCTGACGCTTCTGCGGCGGCTCGGCGAGGCGATGACCAGCGCCGAAACGCCGCCCGAACAGATTCTGGCGCGCCTGCGTGATGCGGCCCGGGAGGCAGAGCATGGAGTTGGATGAGCAGCGGGTGACCGAGATCGTCGAGCGGGTCGTGCGCGGCCTGATGAACGACGGCACCGGGCCGGTGGCCGACACGCCCCGGGCGAGTAGCGTCAGCCTGTCGAGCGACGGGCGCGGGCTGTTTGCCGGCGCCGACGAGGCGATCGAGGCGGCCGAGCGCGCCGGCGAGCAGCTCCGCCGCGGCGGGCTCGAGTTGCGCAAGAAGATCGTCGCGATCATCCGCGCTAAGTCGATTGAGCGAGCCGAAGCGTGGGCGCAGGCGGCGCGCGAGGACACCGGCATGGGCCGGGTGGCCGACAAGGTGGTCAAGAACCGCATGACCGCCGAGTTGACGCCGGGCGTCGAGGATCTGCAACCGCGGCTGTTCAAGGGCGACGCCGGCCTGCACATCATCGACGGCATGCCGTGGGGCCTGATCTGCGCGGTGACCCCGAGCACCAATCCCACCGCCACCGTGATCAACAACGGCATGGCGATGATCGCCGCCGGCAACACGGTCATCTTCTGCCCGCACCCGGGCGCCAAGAACTGCACTCTGCAGGCGATGTCCGAGCTGAACGCCGCGATTGAGCAGGCCGGCGGACCGGCCAACCTGATGGTCGCGCTACGCGAGCCGAGCCTGCGCACCGCGCAGGCGATCATGAACTCGGACCTGGTCAAAGTGATCGCCGCCACCGGCGGGTCGGGCGTGGTGCGGGCCGCGTTCGAGTCGAAGAAGAAGGTCTTCGCCGCCGGGCCGGGCAACCCGCCGGTGCTGATCGACGAATCGGCCGACCTGGCGCGGGCGGCCGACATGACGGTCAAGGGCGGCAGCTTCGACAACAACCTGCCCTGCATCGCCGAGAAGGTCGGCATCGCGCACCAGAAGATCGCCGACGAGTTCTTGCGCCTGCTCGAGCAGTACCGCGGCCAGTGGCTTAACCGCATGGAGGCCGAGCGGGTGTTCAACGCCGTCTGGGACGGCAAGGGCTACGTCAAAGAGTGCATCGGCCAGGATGCCGCCGAGCTGCTCCGCCGCGCCGGCGTGGCCGTCCGCGGCGAGCCGCTCCTGATTGTCGGCGAGTTCGACGGCGACCACCCGCTCGTGCAGCACGAGCAGATGATGCCGTTCCTGCCGCTGGTCCGCGTGCGCAACTTCGACGAGGGGCTCGAGCTCGCCGTCCAGGTCGAGCACGGCTACGCCCACACGGCCGTCCTGCACACCCGCAACACCGAGCAGATCACCGCCTTCACCGCCGCCGTCGGGACCAACCTGCAGGTGATCAACGGCCCCAGCTACGCCTGGGCCGGCGACGAGGGTGAGGGCTTCGCGACCATGACGGTCACGTCGCCCACCGGCGAGGGCGCCTCGAGCCCGCGGACCTGGCAGCGCCAGCGGCACATCTGCTACTCGGGCATGTTCGGCACGTAGCCGATGCGGTGCGTCGCCCGATTGCGGCCACCGGCGGGGATTGACGCCGCCGGCCGCTCTGCTACAATGCACCCACTGCCGGGGTGTGGCTCAGTTTGGTAGAGCGCTCGGTTCGGGACCGAGAGGTCGGCAGTTCGAATCTGCCCACCCCGATACCAGCCCGCGGCATGCCGCGGGCTTCGTCATTCACCCAGCGCGGCCAGCGCGCGGAGCCGCGGCTCGTTCACCGTCACACCCAGCCCGGGACCGCTGGGCACCTTGATCTCGGTGCCGCTGATCTCGAGTCCCTCCACCAGCAGCTCATCCAGGAACTGCGGGCCGTTGAGCTGCGGCGGCAACCGCAGATCGAGGGTGCAGTAGACGTGCAGCGCGGCGGCCAGGCCGATGCCCGACTCGGTGAGCCCGCTGCCGAGCAGCTCCAGGCCGGCCTGGCGGGCGAGCTCGGCAATGCTCAGCATCGGCCGCAGGCCGCCGGCCTTGCACAGCTTCAGCACCACCAGGTCGGCCACGCCCAGGCTGGCCAGACGCAGCACCTCGTGCGGCTGGAAGCAGCCCTCGTCAACGGCAATCGGCAGCGGCGAGCGGTCGCGCAGGCGGGCCATGCCGAACCAGTCCGTGCTGGGGCCGGGCTGTTGCAGGCAGGCGACGCGGCTCGAATCGCGCAGCCGCTCGATCAGCCGCAGCGCCTTGCTGGGCGAGTAGCGCTGGTTGGCGTCGAGCCAGATCTCGGCATTCGGCGCCGCCTCTTCGCAGGCGGCCAGGCGCTCGGCGTCGAGCCCTGAATCGCCGGTCAGCTTGACCTTGAGGCAGCGGCAGGCCGCATGTTGCGCGGCCTCCTCGCGCATCGTCTCGGGCGTGTCGGCGCGAACGCTGGCGCTGAGATAGACTCGCTCGCGGATCCGGCCGCCGAACAGGGCGTGGATGGGGATGCCGGCAATCTGGCCCTGCAAATCGTGCAACGCCGTGTCGACCGCCGCCTTGGCCGACGGCATGCCGTTCGAGACCGCGCCGGTGACGATCTCGTTCATCGCCGCCATGACCGCGTTGCGCGCGAACGGATCGACGCCCAGCAGGACCGGGGCGAAGTAATCGCGCAGGCTGGAGGTGATGCTCTCGGCCGTCTCGCCGGTCCACGACGGCAGGGCCCGAGCCTCGCCCCAGCCGACCGCTCCGCGGTTGGTCTCGACCCGCAGAAAGATGTGCTGCTGCGCGCGCCGGGCCGGCTCGTCTTCGCTCCGCACCGGCAGCGAGACCGGCAGGACCTCGACCCGTTCGATCCGGTGAGCAGCCATGCCAGAGACCTTCCCGGCGGGCCACCGCTTGGACCCGCTCGCCGAAGCTGCTACACTACGCCGCGCTGTGGACGGCCCATGATAGCCGTCGCGCCGAACGACCGCAAGCAGGACCCGGATGACGGAACGGATGGGCAGTCGACCGACGTTCGAACCCGGCGGTCCAGCGTGCTGGCCAAGTCACGCGGCCGCGGGTACCGTACCCCCACCCCCAACCCCTCCCCCGCCGGCGGCCGGCGGGAGAGGGGAGTCACCGCCGGGGCCGGCCTCCCGCAGCCTTGACTCCCCTCTCCCTGGCGCCGCGCCAGGGGGAGGGGTCGG
>CAYONP010000030.1:36154-56889 GCA_964405335.1 uncultured Fimbriimonadaceae bacterium | reverse complement strand
CGCTGGAACTGCCGGACGAGATCTGGGAGCCGCTGCTGCGCCTGGCCGAGGAGCGTGGGAGCCGGCCGGACGAGCTGGCGCGCGAATACGTCGAGCGCGAAGTGGCGCGGCTCGACAAGGATCCGTTTCTGAAGGTGATCGGCATCGCTCGCACCGGCGAACCCGGCTGGGCCGACCGCCACGACGAAATCCTGGGCGACATGCTGCTTGACGAACTACGCGGTCGTGCCCATCTCGATGGCTGAGCCGGTCTTTGCCGACACGGCCGGGCTCGGCGCCCTGCTGGCCGACAGCGAACCCCGGCACGAGGCCGCTGGGCGCCTCGTCCGCGCGCTGTTCGCGCACAACGGCAGGTTGGTGACCACGAACCCAATCATCTGTGAGCTGACTGCGCTCGCACACCGATTGCGCATTCCACACCACAGCCTGGTCGCGTTCGTTGACGGACTGACCGCGTCACCGCAGGTCGACCTCATCCACATCGACCCCGAACTCCAAACCGAAGCCTGGAACCTGCTCAAGTCACGCCCCGACAAGACCTGGTCACTGGTCGACTGCGCCAGCTTCGTGGTCATGCAGCAGCGCGGGCTGACCGAGGCGCTGACCAGCGACCACCACTTCGTCCAGGCCGGGTTCACCGCGCTGCTGGCCGGGTGATGGAACCCCTCGCCGTGCCGGACCGATAGTAGACTGCGAGACCGCGATGAGCCACACGCTGACGCTGGAACTGCCGGACGAGATTTACGAACCGCTTGCCGAAGCGGCGACGCAGCTTGGCTGCCACGCCTCCGACGTGGCCCTGCGGTGGCTGGCCAAGCAGGCCCGGGCGCGCGGCGTCGATCCGTTGCGAGCGTTCATTGGGACTTTCCAAAGCGCCGAGCCGGGCTGGACCGATCGGCACCACGAGCTGTCGGCCGACTTGGCGGAGGACAAGATGCGCGGCAGGCAGGGCAGCGATGGGCCCGCGTCCTGACCTCTTCGTCGACACGGCCGGCTTCGGAAAGCTGCTGTACGGCAACGAGCCCTCACACCATCTCGCGGTCAGGCTTTACGATGCGTCACTGGCAGAGCGACGCGGCATTGTCTCCACCAACTACGTGATTGCCGAGCTGACGGGCCTGTTGCTTGGCCGCCTGCGCTATCCTCCAGCCCGGCTGGTCGCGTTCATCGACACGCTGTACCACAGCGACGGTGTGGAGGTCGTGCACATCACGCCCGAGCTGGATCTGGCGGCGCGCGACTTGATGGCCCAGCGGCTCGACAAACGCTGGTCCCTGGTCGACTGCGCCAGCTTTGTGGTCATGCAGCAGCGCGGGCTGACCGAGGCGCTGACCAGCGACCACCACTTCGCCCAGGCCGGGTTCACCGCGCTGCTGGCCGGGTGAGCCTTGCCTGGACGCGCGCCGCGACCCACCATGCCTTCGACACGTCCGACGGTGCGTCGGGATGGAACGACGCGGGATTGCACCAGCTCCTCCGGGCAGAACGGGTGGTGACGCACGATACCGGCGGCATCGGCTGGCGGGTCGATGCGGCGGCGCGGACGGACCGATTCGGTAGCTGGCACAGCTTCATGGAGATGGGAGCGGCGTTGGTGCGTTTCGCAGCGGTCGCTGGCGTATGTGGACGGCAGCAGCCTCTGGCCGAATCGTCGCGACGGCTGAACGCCCCTCTTCAGACCGCCGTAGAAGCGGCTAAGGATGCAGCATGATGACGATCAAGCGATTGGACCATGTCAGCGTCGTGGTCGACGAGCTCGAGTCCGCCATCGCCTATTTCACCGCGCTCGGCATGGAGATGGAAGGTCGGATGCCGGTCGAGGGCCCTTGGGTGGACCGCGTCTGCGGGCTCGAAGGCGTCCAAGTTGACATCGTCATGATGCGGACTCCAGATGGGCTCGGGCGGCTTGAGCTGACGAAGTTCCGCAGCCCCGAACTGGTCGAGATCGAACCGGCGATCGCGCCGGCGAACGCGCTGGGCCTCCGCAGCGTCATGTTCGCCGTCGAAAGCGTCGATGATACCGTCGCCCACATGCGCGCCCACGGCGCCGAACTGATCGGCGATGTGGTCCAGTACGAGGACCAATACAGGCTCTGCTACATGCGAGGCCCTGCGGGCATCATCGTCGCGCTGGCTGAGGAGCTCTTCTGAAGCGCTCAGCCCCTTCCGAGCAAGCGGTGGCGCCCCGCGCAGCGTTTCGTTTTACCGATGTTACACATCCTCGAATACGCCCCTATGTCCACCGACGATCAGGGCATGGACGGCCAGCAGCGGCGCCGTCCGCGTGTTTGGGGAGGTGAGCTCGGAGACGACGTTCCGGCGCCCCGGCCTGGCCGCCCTCCTGGACCAGTCCAGACGCGGCGACACGCTAGCCGTCGTTCGCCTGGACCGCTGCGCGGTCGAAGCCGAAGCTGCTCGACGTGATGGCGACGCTGAAGCAGCGCGGCGTGTCGCTCGGCGCCCTGGGAGTGTAGCTCGACACCGTCTCCGCGGCGCGGGAGCTGGGCTTTCACGTTGTCGTCGCCGCCGCTCAGTTCGAACGCCGGTCCAGCGCGGAGCGGACCCACGACGGGCTGGCGGCAGCGAGCGCCAAAGGCGGCCATCCTGGCCAGCTATTCCGCGCTGCTGGCCGGGTGAGCCTTGCCTGGACGCGCGCCGCGCCCCACCATGCCTTCGACGTACCGGAAGGAGGGTCCGGATGGAACGACGCGAGATTCTGCAGTTGCTGAGCGGCATCGCCGCGGCCGGCATCCTCGGCGCCTGCAGCGATAGCGGTCTCCTCAGCGGCGACAATGGCGACAATGGCGACAACGGGGACAATGGCGACAACGGCGACAACGGCACGAATGGCCTGACCGCACAGGATGTCGCCGGCAACTACACCGGCCAGTGGAACAACGCCACCTTCGGCAGCAGTGGCGCCGGCGACATGCAGGCGGCCGTGGACGGCACGAGCGGCAACCTGACCGGCACCTTCAACCTCGACGGTGGCGTGTTCGGCGGCGACGACCCGGCGCCGATCCCGTTCGACATCCCGGTCGACGCCGACTCCGCCGACTTCAACGGCGCCTTCGGCGAACTGGGCGACCTGCAACTGACCGTCGACAGCGACGGCAACCTGACCGGCACCATCACCAACGTGCCCAACCCGGGCATCGACACGGTCGACCTGACCGGCACGGTCACCGACACGACGATCACGGTCAACTACACGGTCAACTTCACCGGTGGCGGCACGGCGACCGGAACGCTGGTGCTGAACAAGAGCTGAGCGGCGAGCGGCCAAATGCTACGCCCGTAGCGACGCATCGCAAGGCGCCGACGACGATGCCGGCGCCGTCGCGGCGGCGACCGCAAGTCGTGCACGCCGCCCGCTGGCGCGCCGAGGTTGACCTACGCCTCCGGCGCCGGCTCGGCCAGCGCCGACTCGATCGCCGCGTCGATCTGCGCCGGCGTGCCCGCTGGGTTGAACCCGCTGGCCTGCCACTTGACCACCCCGTCGCGGCCGATCACCACAAACGTCGGGATGCCCTCGACGCCGTACTGTTCGGCCGCCGCGCCCTTGGGGTCGATCGCCGTCCGCATGGTGAAGTTCTGCTGCTCGAGGTAGGCGGTCACCTCGTCGGGCGTCTCGTCGAGATCGACCGCGAGCACCACCAGGTCGCCCGCCTCTGCCTCGGGCCGCTGCGCCAGCTCGTTGCTGTGCGGCATCGCCTCGCGGCAGGGTGGGCACCAAGTGGCCCAGAAGTCGAGGTAGACCACCTTGCCCTTCTGCTCGGCGAGCACAAACTCCTCGCCGTCCAGGTCGGTCAGCGTGAACAGCGGCGCCGGCTTGCCCACCGTCGGCGCCATCTCTGGTTCGGGCGCCGGCCGCGGCGGCGGCGGACCGGTCACCCGGCCGGGCGGCGTGGTCGATGGCGGAACGCAACCGGCCAGCGCGGCGGCCAGGCCGAGCAGAACCAGCAGGGACAGGTGTCGCATCGCACTCTCCTGGGGGCGGTCACAGCAAAGCGAAGCGTACCGGCCCCGGCTCGGCGGCGAGCCGAAGCGATTGTGGCACAAGCCGCAGCAGCTCGTCCATCGGCATCGCCTCGGCCACCAGACAGGCATAGACGTCGCCGTCGCGCCAGGCGGCCAGGCGCAGACCGTCGTGCTCGGCGGTCAGCACCCCGGCGGTGCCGCTGTCGCGGAATCCCGCGGTGGTCACGCCGCGCGCCGGCAGCTCATACAGCGTCAGCGCCGTGCCGTCGCGCCGGGCCATGACAAACAGCGCCACCTGCCCGCCGGGCACGCTGTGGTCGCAGGTGGCGCAGGCCTTCAGCGCCGCTGAGAGCGCCGTCGGGTCGGGCGGCAGCACCGCGAAGCCCACCTGGCGGCTCAACTGGGCGGCCATCGCGGCCGGCGACTCGTCGGCGGTGGCGGTGGCAAAATGCTCTTGCCAGCCGCGATGGGTCATCGCCAGATTGGCCGGATCGAGCACCCGCGACGGCCCGCCCAGGCGGCTGAGGCCGATGCCGGCCAGCAGCACGGCCGCCGCGGCGAGCAGCCAGCGCCGGCGGGGGAGCGGCGCGCGGCGGCGCGGCGCGAACTCGGCATCGAGCGCCGAGCGCAGGCGGGGCAGAAGCGACTCGGGCGGCTCCTGGTCAAACGCCCGCCGGGCGAAGCGCTTGAGCGCGAGCAGCCGCTCCCACTCGGCGCGCAGCAGCGGGTCGGATTCGAGTCGGGCCTGCACGGCGGCCTGCTCGTCGGCCGGCAACATGCCGTCGACGGCGGCCGAGAGCAACTGGCGATCGGCCTCGGTAAGATGGTCAGCCACGGTCTTGCTCCGGGATCAGGCCGCGCTGGCGAGCATACTCGAGCAGCGACACGCGCAGCAGCCGGCGGGCGCGGAAGAGCCGCGAGCGGACCGTGCCGATGGGCACGCCGAGCACCGCGGCGGTCTCCTGATAGGTCAGCTCCTGCACATCGCAGAGCATCACCACCGCGCGGAACTCGGGCGACAGCTCGCCCACCGCTCGTTGCATCTCCTCGGGCAGCAGCCGATCGAACAGCTCGGCGCCGGGCTCGTTGGCCGGGCTCTGCAGCCGGCTCCCGGCCAGCTCGGCCTCGCGCTCGACGTCGTCGTAGCCGACCTGCTCGAGGTTCTTGCGCGTCTGGTGGAAGCGGTTGATGCACAGATTGGTCAGAATGCGTAGCGTCCAGGCCTTGAAACTGGTTCCGTCCTGGTACTGGTCAAAGCTGCGGAACGCCCGCAGGACGCACTCCTGCACCAGGTCTTCGGCATCGTCGCGGTCGTGCGTGTACGACAGCGCCGTGGTGTAGAGCGACTTGAGCACGCCGCGGAGTCGATCCTCGAACTCGCCCCGCCGCGATCGAGCCACACCTGCTCTCCCCACGGGCAAGTCTGACGCCAGCGGCCGCGCGGCGCCGCGCCGCGCCATTGGACTGAACGCTATCGCTCCCACTCGCCAGGCTCCTGGGTGCAGAGGCACAGAAGCCCAACGGCGCGGCGGGAGTTCCCGACCGGGGCCGGCGGGACGCCGGCGGTCCAGTCGGCGGCCAGACCGGCGGTCAGACGTGCGTGATGTGGTACCCGCCGTCGACGTAGATGATGTCGCCGGTGATCCCGCGGCTCATGTCGCTGACCAAAAAGACCGCCGTGTCGCCGACCTCCTCCTGCGTCGTGTTGCGCCGCAGCGGGGCGATCTCGGCTTGGTGGCTGTACATATCCTTGAACCCGGCCACCGCCGCCGCGGCGAGCGTCCGCATCGGCCCGGCCGAAATCCCGTTGACCCGCACCCCGCCGGGGCCCAGGTCGGCGGCCAGGTAGCGGATCGTCGCTTCCAGCGAGGCCTTGGCCACGCCCATCACGTTGTAGTTCGGCACCGCCCGCACGGCGCCGATGTAGCTCAGCGCGACGATGCTCCCGCCGCCGGACATCAGCGGCTCGAGCGCGCGGGCCAGCGCCGCCAGCGAGTAGGCGCTGACCTCGTGGGCGAGGAGAAACCCGTCGCGCGAGGTGTCGATGAACCGGCCGCTCAAGTCCTCACGCTTGGCAAAGGCCAGTGAGTGGACCAAGAAATCGACCCGGCCGTGCTCGGCTCTGATCGACTCGGCCAGCGCGCCGAGCTGCTCGTCGTCGGTGACATCGCAGGGGAGGACCCGCGGCGGCCGCGCGAGCTGGTCGACCAGCCCGTCGATGCCCTCCTTCTCGCGCTCGCCGCGATAGCTGAGCACGATCTTCGCCCCGGCGGCGTCGCAGGCGCGGGCGATGGACCAGGCGGCCGAACGCTGATTGGCCACGCCGGTGACCAGTCCGATCTTGTCCTGCAACAGCACGGCGATCTCCTCGGGTGGGCTATGGTAGCACGTGCGGCGGAGCGGGCGGAGTCGCCGCGACGGCGGCAGGGCTGGACCGGCGGCAGCGTGATGGCGTCAGCTAGGCTGATAGAGCCAGCCGCGGTCGGTGGCGGCGTTGCGCAGTTGCCTCGCCGCAAGGTCGCGCTGCTTCCTCGTGGATAGCCCGCGGAAGTCGATCAAGGCGTGAGCTGCGAACGCCTCCGGATCTGGCTCGACGGGCAGCCCCAGCTCTTTGCACTCGGCGACGGACACACCATAGACGCCGATAGAGGGCTTCGCCGACTCCTGGGTGTAGTGGTGCCAGGATTCCTCGGCTGAGACCTGGTCTCCGTCGTAGACGGACAACCGGTAGTCGTGTTCGCGCGAAGGGTTGAACGCCTGAGAGGTCACTCGGCCATCGTAGTAGAACGTCGGATGGATCTGGCGCAGGAGCGTGGTCCGGTCATTCATCAGCTACGTCAGCGGCCTTTCGCAGCAAATCCACCAGCGATTCCCAGCCCACGGGCGAGTCCAACTCGACCGTTGCTTCATCGTCCTCGCCCGAGGTTGTGTTTAGCAATGACCAGTCACCGCGCTGGCTATCCAGGTCGATGCACAGCGAGATGTCGTTCGGTGCGAAGGTCCATTCAGCCTGCACACCGCCCTCCGGTGTCGGATACAGGTACGGCAGCGGCAGGTCGTCCGGGTAGTACTCAGCGAACGAGGCCTCGAGCCGGTCGAGGCCATCCGAACTCGGTGCATGCCCGTATCCATCCAACCAGCCGTCGCGGAGCAGCCTTAGTTCGTCGAGCCGCGCCGGTACATCGAGCGGGTCGAGGGCCGTCACGTGCTCGACCGTCTGGAGACGTTGCAGACGGCCCGACCGGTCGAGCACGCCGATGCCGTTGAGCGCGACCCAACTGCGGGTCCGGTAGCCGTTGAAGACCTCCAGTAGAACCTCCTTGTGGCGATCCTCGATGGGCCCTTTGATCTTCCGGCCGTCCGGCAGCTCGACGTGAAAGCTCGCGGCCTGTTGGTCCATCTCAGGAATCCGGCCACGCACAGTTACCTCCTCCTGCAATTGCTGCGTGCCCGGTGACGCAAGGACTAGCTTGCGCCTGGTCTCGCGGTCGAGTCGAGCCGGCTGCTTAGCGTTCGCTGGGTCGAGCAGCAGTGCTTCGCCGTCGCCTAGGCTGCGCCCCAGTCGATCGAAATAGCCGAGCATTGGAGCGGGAAGATGACGGCGGATCTCATTGTCGGTGGCGCGGCCGCCGTTGGCCGCAGACACCGCGCCCACCACCGCATCCCTGGCGCGTTCCAGGTACACCTGCTCCGAGGGTGGCTCCAAGCTGAGTTGGGGCATCATGAGGGCTAGCACGATTACCAGCACCGCGCTGCTGCCCGCTTCGACGGCTTCTACCCTCAGCTCCACCCGCCCGGCGAAGCCCCTCGGGGCGCGGGAGCGCTCAGGGTTATCGTCCTTGAACTTCAGCTTCGCGACCTCGATGAGCATGTCCTGGAGAACCGCCAGATCGGCCAGGACTTCGAGTGGAATCGCGCCATCCTCGAAGCGTCGGCCCACGAGCCGCGGGCGCATGAACTCAATCTGTACCATCGGAAGCATCCCAGGCGGCCACCGGTCGTGCACGGATGCCAAGTCGCCCAGCCAGTCCCGTTCTCCTTTGTGAGTGCCCTGATGCCTCTGAGTTGCTACCCCTCCTCCACCGCCTCCGTCCGCCGATCGAACCGCAACTGCCGGCCCTCCAGAAACGAGCGGATGCCCAGGTGCAGGGCGACCATCACGCGATAGCCCAACGCCGCGTTGCTGCGCGGCTGCTGCCGGCTGGCGATGCAGTCGAGCCAGTCGCTGAAGTGGCCGATCAGCGACCCGCCCTGGGTGCGCTCAATCACCTCGTCGGCCTGCTCGCCGGTGATCGCCTTCTCGGGCCGGATGACCGCCCCGTTGCCCTCCAGCGTGACCGTCCCACTCTGGCCGCGGATGACTGTCGGCAGGCCGAGCCCGCACGCGACCGAGCCGACCAGCAGCACCGACGGCCCGCCGGGATACTCGAGCGTGAGGGTGAAGATGTCGGGGATCTCGCGCCCGTCGCGCAGGGCATAGAGCCCGCCGGTGGCGCTGGCGGTGAGCGGGAAGTCGAGGTTCATCGCGGTCGCCAGCGGGGTCAGCAGGTGGGGGAAGAAGTCGGTCCCCACCCCACCCGAGTAATCCCAGAAGCTGCGGAAGGCGAAGAACCGCCCCGGCTCCCACTCGCGCTTCGGCGCCGGGCCGAGCCACATGTCCCAGTCAAGGTTCTCGCCCGGCTTGGCGTCGGGATCGAAGCTCGACGGCTCATAGACGCCCAGCGGCCCGTTGCGGATGTCGCTCGCCTGGGCATGGATCAGCCGCCCCGCCGCGCCGGCCCGCAGCCGCTCGCCGAGCTGAGTCCAGATGCTGTCGTTCATCCCCTGCGTGCCGACCTGCAGCACCCGCCGGTGCTCGGCCACCGCCGCCGCGATGCGCCGCGGCTGGCTTAGGTCGGCCCAGTAGGTCATCGGCTTTTCGCAGTAAACATCCTTGCCCGCCTCGAGCGCGGCCAGGGCCATCGGCGCGTGCCAGTGGTCGGGTGTGGCGATGGTCACCGCCTCGACCGCCGGGTCGTCGATCACCCGCCGCCAGTCGCGCACCCCCTCTGCGCCGGTCAGGCCGACGGCCGAATCGAGCCGCTTCTGCCACACGTCGCAGACCTTGACGATGTTCACCCGCCCCTGCTCGCGCAGCGGCACCAGCGTGTTCAGGTGCGCGTGGCCCATGCCGCCGCAGCCGATGGTCGCCACGTTGACCCGCGCGTTGGCGCCCTTCGCCCGCGCCGCGCCGGCGGCGCTCAGCGCCAGCGCCGCGCCCGCGCCGACGAACTCCCTGCGATTGAGCTCCATGATCGCTCTCCGCGCCGATCTGCGCCGCGACGAAGAGGATCCCTCCGTCGCCGGCCGGGCGATCCGGCCGCCAAATGACGAGAACGTTGCGGCGCCGGGCCGCGAAAAGCGACCGTCGCGGCCTTGGGCGGCATAGATCGGATCATGGACAACACACTGCCCGACGAGCCCGGCGACGCCTCACCCGACGCCCTGCGGCAGCGCCGCGCGCGCCGGTTCGGCCGCTCCTTCCCCGACCCGATCCTGTGCGTGCCGGAAGACTCCGTCGAGGAATGCCGCGCGCTCCGCCGCCGCCTATGGGAACACCTGCTGCCGGACGGCGAGCTTGAGGAGCAGCTCGTCAACCATATCGCTGCGTCGTTCTGGCGGCTCACGCGACTGCTCGGCTTCGAGACCCTGGTCTACTCGCAGCTCTGCTGGGATTGGCCGGTGGCGGACGCGCTGCAAGCCGACCTGGCCTGGCAACTGCGCCGGGCCTGCGCCGCCGAGCCGCCCGACACGGAGAGCCTGCGCCGCCTCGCCGAGACGGTTGCCGCCGCCTTCGACGACGATCGCGCCGTGGTGGACCAACTCCGGCGGCAGCTCCAAACGGGCGTCCTGCCCCCCGGCGTCGAGGCCGACCTGCGCCGGGTCAGCCTGTGCGAGGCCCGACTCGTGCTCCAACTCCGCCGCCTGCTGCAGATGTTTGACGACTGTCGCACCGCGCGTGACGGCGGCACGAATCGCAATTCTGCGCCGACCAAACCCGCGCCGCACCGCTCACAGAGCCGAAACGACCCCCCGGAAGCATGAACAGATGCGACCGTCGGCGACCGCGAACGACCGACGCGTCCCGCCACGGCGCCCGAAACGACCGATTCCGACCGTCGGCTGCCCTGCACCGACCGGCGACTTACCATGAACTCGCACGGAGACGAGGATGGCCCGGCGTCGAGTGTTCCTGCTGCTGCTCAGCATCGCCCTGCTGGCCCTGTTCTGCGCCGCCTGTGGAGGCAGCGACGGCCAGGGCGACCTGCCCCGCCGCACCACCCGCGTGCTCGCCGGCGTGGGCGCGCTGCCGTCGCAGCAAGCTGCCGATGAGGTGGTGCTGCGGCGCTATGCCAATGTGCCCGCCGGGCGCCAGGAAACCGGGCCCGACGGACCCAACGGCGCACAGGTGATTGGCCAGGGCGCCGACGAGTCGCTGCGCGACATCTACGCCGTGCCCGGCGGATTGCTGCCCGCCGGCACCCGGGTGCGCAGCGCCGAGCCCGAAACCGACGCCGACACGTTCGTGTTGCCCGAACCGCACTTCCTCTACTGGGTCGACCCGATGCCCAACGCCGACCTGGGCCACACCTGCTTCACGCTCTACGTCCGCGCCAGCGACGGCCGCATCGTCGAGCAGCGCAACGAGTTCGACCCGCTGGTCGACGGCGCGCGACCGCTCGAGTTCGATGCCGCCAAGCGCGAGCACCGGCTCTACCGCCACCAGCTCTGGCTGCTCACCGAAGATGCTCTCGTAGCTCCGCCGGCCACCCGCGCGGCCTCGGGCTCGCGCGACCTGGCCGCCGGCACGACGGTCAGGACGGTGATCATCGCCGGCACCTCCGAGGCGCGCCGGCAGACCGATATCGACGCCTCGACCAGCTTCGCCAAGGACAAGCTCGGGCAGAGCGACGAGGACATCACCATCGTCCGCGACCAGGAAGACGACCGCCTGACCGAGCAGGACATCAAGGACGCGATCAAGAACGCCGCCGCCGGCCTGGGCGAGGACGACAAGCTGCTGATCATCCTCTCCAGCCACGGCACCGAGATCGCCTTCACCGTCGGCGATGGGTTCATGACCTGGCTCGGCCTGGCCCTCTTCCTCTCCACCGAGGTCAAGGCCGAGCACGTCAACGTCATTCTCGGCCCGTGCCACAGCGGCGCGGCGGTGCCCCAGTTCGAAAGCGTGCAGGGCCTCTCGGACAGCCGCGTGCAGGTGCTGACCAGCACCGACGCCGAGCGGCCGGCGTGGGTCTACAACGGGCTCAGCACGCCGCTCTGCCTCTACTTCGAGGGCATCGGCGCCGCGCTCGACACGGGCAACGGCGACGACACGCTGACCATCGACGAGATCGAGACGGCGTTCGGCAGCGTCGACCTGACCGCCGCGCAGGCCAACGAGAAGTTCCTCATGAAGTACCGCGACGGCGGCGGTCTGGTCGGCCAGGTGGCGGACTTCGTGATCGGCCTGTTCACCGACACCTTCGAGGAGGACTTTCTCAAGGACGACGGCGAGGACGACGCGGTCCGCCCGCACGGCAAACCGCAGAACACCGTGATCGACGGCCGCCCCCAGACCCCGGCGCAGCAGCCGGTGCGCGAGGTGGAGCCGAACAACAACTGCGACACGTCGACCGCGCTCGACGCCAACCTGACCGGCGCCGGCACGCTGAGCAACGCCGGCGACCAGGACCACTTCGGCGCCGAGCTCGATCCCGGAAACTACACCTTCAACATCAGTCCGGCGAAGGGCCTGTTCCTCGACCTGCCCGGTGGAGGTCAGTTGAGCGGCAGCGGCTCACTGCGCTTCGAGCTCGGTGTAAGCGGCAAGGTCTGCTTCGGCGTCTTCGGTGTGCAAGGCACCTACGAGTTCCAGGTCACCGAGGACGACTAGGGCGCGCACAACGCGCCGGGGCGCGGGCGTTCCCGCCCGCCACGGGTAGGGCCCGTTCGCCGAACGGGCCGGAGCCGCCGGGGCGCGGGCGTCCCCGCCCGCCGATGCTGTGCGTGGGTAGGGCCCGCTCGCCGAGCGGGCCGGAGGCGTACGACACGGGGTGAGTCGGTTCGTGGTACATCGCGCCGGCGGGCGGCGGCGGAACGCCGTTACAGCGGCGGGCGGTGTCGGGGCGCCGCGCCCCGAGACCGCCCGCCGGCGTGACCCGAGCGCGTGCCACCCCGCCGCCTCAGCCCCGGGCCAGCCGCTCCAGCTTCTCGGCCAGCGCCTCCTCGACCAGCGCCTGCATCTCGACACCGGTCATCAGGCTGGCCATCTTCACCGCCCAGCGCAGCGACTCGGGGATGCGCACCGCCAACTGCACCTGCCGCTCCGCCTCGGTCACCTCGCGCGGGATCGGAAACCCGTACGCCGTCGCCATCTCGGGCGGCTGCGGCCGCGTCGCCGCGCCATTCGCCGCGGCCTCGTAGCGCGTCGCCTCGGCCTGCTGCCGGGCGCTGTTGACCAACTCCGATGCCACCTGGGCCTTGTCACGCCGCATGAGCCAACTCCACCACGCCGGCCAGCTCGTCGGCCAGCGCGCAGATGTCCGACCAGGCCTGGTCGGCCGACGGGTACGGCCAGTCGCACACCGCCTGGCCGTCCCACTGGCTGTGGACATAGCAGCTATACCGCCGCACCACCGTCCGCAGCGGCACCGCGCCGGTGCCCGCAAAGGCCGCCAGATCGTCCTTGCTCGACGGATGCGCGCCGTTCAGCACCACCGCCACCCGCGCCCCGCCCCGGCTGGTCAACGAGCGGATCAGGTCGGCCGCGGCGAGATAGCTCACCGCATCGGGCTGGGTCACCACGACAATCACATCACACAGCGCGGCGAGCCGGTCCTGCACCTCATCGCCGATGTGCGCCGGCGTGTCCCACACCCGCGCCTCGGCCTCGGGTACCCGCCCGCCCAGGTCGGCCAGGGCAAACGCGGCAAACGACGGCTCCGCCGCCTGATGCACCCACCAGCTCGAGGCGCTGCGCCGATCGAGGTCGATCAGCGCCACCTCGCGGCCGAGCTGGCTCAGGCGCGTGGCCAGGTGATAGGCCAACGTCGTCTTGCCCACCCCGCCCTTGTCGGCGACGAACGCGATGTCCATCCGCGGCTCCCCGTCGGTCCAACAGACAGCCGCCGGCCGCGTCGGTTGCAGCGCCGGTCACCCGCCCGCACCACCGGCCCGCCGGCGCGCCGGCCAGGTCGCCATCCGACCGGCCGACCGCCAACGCTGCCGGGCAACGGCCCCGCGCGCCGGCCGCCCGTCAGCCCGCCGTGCCGGTCGCTCGGCCTGCTGTCCGCTGGTCCGGCGGGCCTGCCGGCTGGCGCGACGGCCGGCGAGCTGCCTGGTCAATCGCCCCCGCGGCAGCGCGCCTGGCTAGCCGGCTAGCTAGCCGGCGGGCTAGCGCGCTGGAGACGATGCCTCGGCTGGCTCAGGGCATGGTAGACTCCCTGCAGCGTGGCCCGGGGCGGTGCCCGGCCGGAGGTGGTGATGAACCGTGCAGACTTCCGCGAGTTCCTGCGCCTGCGCGACGAGCCGG
Source organism: uncultured Fimbriimonadaceae bacterium (assembly GCA_964405335.1). Lineage (GTDB taxonomy): Bacteria > Armatimonadota > UBA10988 > UBA10988 > UBA10988 > CAYONP01. The sequence continues at coordinate 43,334 of CAYONP010000030.1, read as the reverse complement.
AGGTCGACTGGGAAGGACGCCGCAGCGCATGGTTGGGCGACCTTGAGCGCCTCTACGACATGGTCGCGGGCTGGCTCGCCGCCTACCAGGACGACGGCGTCACCTGCGAGCGGGTGCCAAGTACCCTCGAGGAGGAGTATCTCGGGAGGTACGAGGTGGACCGGCTGCGCATCAGGCTGCGCGGCCTGGAGGCGCGACTGGAACCGGTCGGAGCGAACATCATCGGCGCGGCCGGCCGGGTCGACCTGATCGGCTTCGCCGGCGAAGCGCGGCTGCTGCTGCTGCCGGAGTCGGTCGACCAGCCCCGCGTGCGGACCGCCAACGGCGTCGAACCGGGCGAACACCACGTCTGGAAGCTGGCCACACCGGCCCCGGATGTCCGCTACCTGAACCTGACCGAAGACTGCTTCCTCGATCTCCTGCGGCAGGTGGTGGATGGCTGAGCGGAAGGACACTGCCACGCAACGTCTGATACAGCGAGGAGAGGGCACCATGTCAGTCCAGCAAACGGTGAGCGACGAGCTTCAGGAACAGATTGACGCGATTCGTCGTGTTACCCGCACCGACGAGTACTCCATGTCTCTTGGTGAGCTAGCCAATCTGTACCAGGACCACGAGCTGCAGATCCAACCCGAGTTCCAGCGGTTCTATCGATGGCGGGATTCCCAGAAGACACGTCTGATCGAGTCTTTCCTGCTCGGCATCCCGGTGCCGCCTATATTCGTTTCGCAGCGCGACGACGGCAAGTGGGACGTTGTAGACGGCCAGCAGCGGCTATCCACGGTCTTTGAATTCATGGGCATCCTCCGCGGCGAGGACGGAACCGTAAAGCCCCCGCTTCGGCTCCGCGGAACGGGCGACCTGCCTGCGCTGGAAGCAAAGGTCTGGGAGGACGCCGACGAGCCTCCCAACGCGCTGTCGCAGGAGCAACGGCTGGATATCAAGCGCTGCAGGCTCGGAGTGATCATCGTCAAGAAAGAGAGTGCTACGAACACTAAGTTCGAGTTATTCATGAGGCTGAACACCGGCGGAACGCCCCTCTCGGAGCAGGAGGTCCGGAGTTGCCTTATGGTAATGAAAGATCAAGAGTTCTACAAATGGCTCAGGGAGTTGGCCGACGACGAATTCCAACGAACTCTCGCACTGACTGACAGAGCGCTGGATGAGCAGTACGATGTCGAGCTTGCTCTCAGATTCCTCGTGTTCCGGACTCTCGAAGAGGACCAACTGCGAGGCATCGGCGACGTCGGGGACTTCGTCACGAAGCGGATGACTTGGCTCATCGACAACGCGGATCGTGCAAATGAGGCGGCGGTGTTTCGCTGGACCTTCGGTACTATCGGGCAGGTTGGCCCGGACGCCTTCCGGCGCTTCGACCACGCGAGGAGTCGATTCGTGGGTGGATTCCTCATTTCGGCCTTCGAAGTGGTTGCCCTCGGCCTCGGTTACCATGCCGAAGCGCGAGACCACTGGACTACTGAGGGCCTGAAGCACAAGCTGAGGGAGGTGTGGACCGAACCAACGCTCTCCGAGCGTTCTGGTGCGGGCGTGCGCGGCTCCACGCGCTTGCCGCTGCTTGTGCCACTTGGCCGCCGGCTATTTGACAGTGAAAATCCTGACGACTGAGGAGTTGAGTGATAGGCTGGACGTCGCGTTTGCCTGGCGGCTCAAGGAACTCCACACATTGCGCACCAGCGCAACTCAAAAGAGGGCTGAGGCAGACCGCTCAAGTCGTGATACGGCGCTACGTGTGGCGGTGGTGATGCTCTACGCACACTGGGAAGGCTTTGTCAAGGAGATTGCGACATGCTATCTGCAGTTTCTCAACAGCCGCCGCCTGCGTTGCGCTGAACTGCAGCCGAACCTGGTTGCTGTAACCATGCGCGGTCGCCTCGATGAGGCTATCGGCAGCCGAAAGGCGACCGTGCAGACCGACATGGTACGATTCATCATGGATGCCACGCTCGAGCGGTTCAACGCCGATCCTGAGAAGCTAATTCGCACGGCTAATCTCAACTCCGAAGTATTCCGTGATATCGCGGTGATGCTCGGGATCGACTACAGCCCCTTCGAGACCAAGGCGCGCCTCATTGACGAGGCGCTCCTGCGGCGCCGCAACCGCATTGCACACGGCGAGCATCTCGACATCGACGCCAAAAGCTACGACGAACTGCACAAGGAGATCCTCGCCATGCTTCGCCTATTCAGCGACGGGGTGGTTGGGCAGGCTCGGAGCGGGGCCTACCGGCGCAGTTCCGAGTGACACCGAACCATCACCGCCGCGACAGGTAATGCGTGCTCGCCCCCTCGACCAGCTCCGCGCCCTCCATCACCGTCTCGCTCAGGGTCGGGTGGGCGTGCATGGTCAGGTTGATGTCCGCCGCCGTGGCGCCCATCTCGACCGCCAGCACGCCCTCGCCAATCAGCTCGCCCGCGCCGACGCCGGCGATGCCCATGCCCAGCACCCGGTCGGTCACCGGGTCGAGCACCAGCTTGGTCAGCCCGTCGGTGCGGCCGAGGGTCGTCGCCCGGCCCGATGCCGCCCAGGGGAAACGGGTGATCTTCACCTCGGTCCCGTCGGTCTGCGACTGCGTCTCGGTCAGGCCGCACCAGGCCAGCTCGGGATCGGTGAAGATCACCGCCGGAATCGCTTGCGGCTCATACGCCGCCGCGTCGCCGGCCATCGCGTTGACCGCCACCTTCGCCTCATACGTCGCCTTGTGCGCCAGCATCGGCTGGCCCGCCACGTCACCCACCGCGTAGATGTGCGGCGCACTGGTCCGGCGCTGCTTGTCGACCACGATCAGCCCGCGCTCGTCGACCTCGACGCCGGCCGCCTCGAGCCCGATGCCCGCCGAGTTCGGCCGCCGGCCGACCGAGACCAGCACCTTGCTGAACACCCGCTCGGGCTGCTCCAAGTCGAGGCCGACGAGCTTGACCCGCAGGCCCTCGTCGGTCGCCGCCGCCTCGACCACCTTGGTGTTGAGCAGAATCTCGTCGAACCGCCCGGTGAGGCTCTGCTGCAGCACGTCGACCAGGTCGCGGTCGGCGCCGCTGAGCAGCTCCTTCAGCGCCTCGACCACGGTCACCCGCGAGCCGAGCGCCTGGTAGACGGTGCCCAGCTCGAGCCCGATGTAGCCGCCGCCGACGACCAGCAGCGTGTCGGGGATGTCGTCCAGCCGCAGGGCGGTGGTGCTGTCCATCACCGCCGCCGATTCGGGGAACAGCGGCAACTGGACCGGCAGCGAGCCGGTGGCGATCACCGCGGCGTCGAACTCGATCGTCTCGCTCGCGCCGGCGGCGGTCTGCACCTCGGCGTGATGCGCGTCGGTAAGCACCGCGCGGTCCTGGACAAACCGGACTTTGCGACTGCGGCAGAGCTGCCCCAGGCCGCCGGTCAGCTTCTCGACCACGCCGTTCTGCCAGTCGCGCACCGCGTCGATGTCGATGCTCGGCGGCCCGAACTCGAGGCCCCACTCCCGGGCCTGGCGGGTCTCGTGGATCAGACGGGCCAGGTGGAGCAGCGTCTTCGACGGGATGCAGCCGCGGTAGAGGCAGACACCGCCGGGGTTGACGTCGAGGTCGACCAGGGTCACCGCCATGCCCCGGTCGGCGGCGTGGAAGGCGGCCGGATAGCCGCCCGGCCCGGCGCCGATGACCAGCACGCGCATCGCCGAATCCGACGCCATCTCAGCCCTCCAGTGCGAGCAGCAGCGGGTGTTCGACCAGGTCGCGCAGATAGCCCAGGAAGCGCGCCCCGTCGGCACCGTCGACCAGCCGGTGATCGATGCTCAGGCTGAGCGGCAACAGCAGCCGCGGGACGAACGCCTCACCCGACCAGACCGGCTGCTGGGCCGCCGCGCCGACGCCCAGGATGCCGACCTGTGGGTGGTTGACGATGGGCGTGAAATGACCCACGCCCAGCGCGCCGAGGTTCGAGATGGTGAACGTGCCGCCGCGCAGGTCGTCCGGCGCGAGCTTGCCGCGGTGCGCCTTCTCGCCCAGCTCGACCAGCTCGGTAGAGAGGGCGAGGATGCTCTTCTGGTCGGCGTCGCGAACTACCGGCACGACCAGCCCGCGGTCGGTGTCGACGGCGATGCCGACGTTCCGCCGGTGGTGGTAGAGGATGGTCTCGCCCTCGATGCTGGCGTTCAGCGACGGCGACTGCCTCAGCGCGGTGGCCACCAGGCGGAGCAGCAGCACGGTCAGGGTGAGCCGCCCGCCAGCCTCCTCGGCGCGCTTCTTGTAGCGCTGGCGGAGCGCCTCGAGGTCGGTGATGTCGACCTGATCGAACAGCGTCACATGCGGCACGGTGTCCCAGCAGACGCTCATCTGCAGCGCCGTGGCGCGGCGCACGCGGGTCATCGGCTCGCGGGTGTACTCGGCCCCCGGCGCGCCGCCGGTGACCGGCTCGGCGCGCACCGTGCGGGCGTGCTCCTTGACGTCGTCGATCGAGATCCGACCACCGGCGCCGGTGCCCTTGACCTGGTAGATGTCGACGCCGATCTCGCGGGCGAACCGGCGCACCGACGGACTGGCGAAGACCGGCTGCGCGCCGGCCTCGGCGGGCGCGGGCTCCGGCTCCGGCTCCGGCGCGGCGACCGGCTCTTCGGCGGGCACCGGCTCCGCGGCCACGGCCGGCGCCTCGGCTGCGGCGGGCTCCGGCTGGGGTGGGGCGGGTTGGCCGTCGCTCGCCTCATAGGTCAGGATGACCTGCCCCGGCGCGACGGTGTCGCCGGGCTTGACCCGCAGCTCGGCGACGGCGCCGGCGAAGTCGGCCGGCACGTCCAGCCCGGCTTTGTCGGTCTCCACCTCGAGCAGCGTTTGGTCGACGGCCACCGTGTCGCCCGGCTTGACCAGGACGTTGACCACGTCGGCGTGTTCGACCCCTTCGCCCAGGTCGGGGAGCCTGAATTCCGTCGGCATCGGGCGGTCCTCCCGTTCGCGGCGCGGTCGCCGTGCCGGGGCCGGCGGGACGCCGGCGGTCCGATCCGGCCGCCGCGCCTAAGTGTAGCGCGGATCGGGCTTGGCGGCATCGATCCCCAGCGACTCGGCCGCCTCGGCCGCCGTCTCGGCGGGGATGGCGCCGTCGCGCGCCAGGGCGACCAGCGCGGTGTGGGCGATGTGTCGCGCGTCGACCTCAAAGAAGTCACGCAGGCTGGCCCGGTCCTCACTGCGGCCGAAACCATCGGTGCCGAGCGAGTGAATCGGCTTGGGCAGCCAGCGCGCCAGCCCGTCGGGCAGCCACCGCACATAGTCGCTGGCGGCCACGATCACGCCCGGCGCGCCGCCGAGGGACTCGCTCACCCAGGGCGCCGGCGGCTCGGCCGCGGCGTCGCGCAGGCGCGCCCGCTCGTAGCCCAGCCCCTCGGCGCGCAACTGCTGGTACGAGGTGACCGACCAGACCGCCGCGCCGACGCCGAACCGCTCCTCGAGCAGCGCCCGTGCGGCGACCGCCTCGTTCAGGATGCTCCCCGAGCCAAGCAGTTGCGCCTGGGCCGGCGCGTCGGGCAGGCCGCTGGGCAGCAGGCGATAGAGCCCGCGCAGAATGCCCTCACGCACGCCCTCGGGCATCGGCGGATGGGCGTAGTTCTCGTTCTCGACGGTGAGGTAATAGAAGACCTCCTCGTCGTCGTCATACATCCGCTTCAGCCCGTCCTCGATGACCGTCGCCAGCTCGTAGGCATAGGCCACGTCAAAGGCCCGGCAGTTAGGGATCAGATCCATCAGCAGCAGGCTGTGGCCGTCCTGGTGCTGCAGACCCTCGCCGGCAAGCGTGGTCCGGCCGGCGGTGCCGCCGAGCAGAAAGCCGCGCGCGCGCATGTCGCCGGCGGCCCACATCAGGTCGCCCACCCGCTGATAGCCGAACATCGAGTAGTAGATGTAGAACGGCACCGTCGCCTTGCCGTGGGCGTGGAGCGAGGTGGCCGAGGCGATCCACGAACAGAGGCTGCCCGCCTCGGTGATCCCCTCTTCCAGGATCTGACCCGACTTGGCCTCTTTGTAGGACAACAGGCTGTCGCTGTCGACCGGCTCGTAGAGCTGCCCGACGCTGGAGTAGATGCTGACCTGGCGGAACAGCCCCTCCATGCCGAAGGTCCGCGCCTCGTCGGGCACGATGGGCACGATGTGGCCGCCGATCTCCGGGTCGCGCAGCAGCTTCGAGAGCAGGCGGACGAAGACCATCGTGGTCGACACCTCGCGCCCCTCGGTGCCCTCGCGGAACTCGGCGAACAGGTCGGGCTCGGGCAACCGGAACGGGATGCTGCCGCGCCGCCGCTCGGGCACGAACCCGCCCAGCGCGCGGCGGCGCTCGAGCAGATACTGCAGCTCGATCGAGTCGGCCGGCGGGCGGTAGAACGGCACGTCGTCCACGTCGGCGTCGCTGATCGGGATCTCGAACCGGTCACGGAACTCAAGCAGCTCGTCGTCGTTCAGCTTCTTCTGCTGGTGGGTGATGTTCTTGCCCTCGCCCGCCTCGCCCAGCCCGTAGCCCTTGATGGTCTTGGCCAGGATCACCGTCGGCGCGCCGGCATGGTCGACCGCCGCCTTGTAGGCCGCGTAGACCTTGTGCACATCGTGCCCGCCACGGCGCAGCTTCCACAGGTCGTCATCGGAGAGCTGCTCGACCATGGCCAGCAGCCGCGGGTCGGCGCCAAAAAAGTGCTTGCGCACATAGGCGCCGTCCTCGGACTTGAACCGCTGGTACTCACCGTCGACGCACTGGTCAAACCGGCGGGCCAGCACGCCATCGACATCGCGCTCGATCAGCGGATCCCAGTTGCTGCCCCAGAGCACCTTCAGCACATGCCAGCCGGCGCCACGGAAGATCGCCTCGAGCTCCTGGATGATCTTGCCGTTGCCGCGCACCGGACCGTCGAGCCGCTGGAGGTTGCAGTTGACCACGAAGATCAGGTTGTCGAGCGCCTCGCGGCTGGCCAGCGTGATCGCGCCGAGGGTCTCCGGCTCGTCCGTCTCACCGTCGCCGACGAAACACCAGACCTTCGCGTCGGTCGGCGCAATCAGCCCGCGGTGCTGCAGGTAGCGCATGAACCGCGCGCGGTAGATGGCCTGGATCGGACCCAAGCCCATCGAGACCGTCGGGTACTGCCAGTAGTCGGGCATCAGCCACGGGTGCGGGTAGCTCGACAGGCCCTTGCCGTCGACCTCGCGGCGGAAG
>CAYONP010000030.1:0-36144 GCA_964405335.1 uncultured Fimbriimonadaceae bacterium | reverse complement strand
GCTCGAGAGCCCGCCGCCCGGCCGCAGCTCGCGGCGGAAGTTGACCAGTTGCGCCTCGCCCAGCCGGCCTTCGAGATAGCTTCGCGCATAGATCCCCGGCGCGCTGTGGCCCTGGAAGTAGATCACGTCGCCGCCGCACGGGTGGTCCTTGCCACGGAAGAACCAGTTGAAGCCCACCTCGTAGAGCGTCGCCGCCGAGGCGTAGGTCGAGATGTGCCCGCCGATGCCCGACGACTCGCGGTTGGCCCGCACGACCATGGCCATCGCGTTCCAGCGGATCAGCGACTTGATCCGCCGCTCGATCTCGCGGTTGCCGGGGTAGGGTGGCTCGCGGTCGGGCGGGATGGTGTTCAGGTACGGCGTCTGCGAGGTGACCGGCAGCACCACGCCGTGCTTCTGGGCGTAGATCTGCAGGTCGCGCAGCAGGCGCCGCACGCGGTCGGGCCCGCGGGTCAGCAGCACATCGTGCAGGGCTTCGAGCCAGTCGCGGGTCTCGACTGCCTCGATCGGGTCCTGCGGTCGCTGGGCGTCGGTGATCATGGTCGTCCTGCCGGTGCTCTGTGGGAGTATACACGACCCGGCCGGGCCGCCCGGTCGCAACGGCAGCTCAACCTCGGCGCAACAGGTGCGGGGAATCTCCTCTCCGGGTGCAGACGATTGGGCTCAGCCGCCTCGGGGGAGGGAGGAGAGTCTCATGGCATGGCAAGCGCGAGCCTTCGCGATCGGAGCGTTGCTCGGCTGCGTGGCCGGCGCTCCCGCGATCGACGTGACCGTGAACGGCGTTCCGGTGACCTTCGTCGGCACGCCGGCGCAGATGATCGGCGGCCGCGTGCTGGTGCCGCTCCGCGGTGTGCTCGAGCGGCTCGGCGCCGAAGTTGCCTGGTACCCGGCGCGGCGGGCGGTGGTCGCCTCGCGCGGCGCAACCCGCGTCGATCTGGTCATCGGCCAGCGGATCGCCGTGGTCGACGACCGGCCGATCGTGCTCGATGTCCCGGCGCAGATTATCGGTGGCAGCACCATGGTGCCGCTGCGCTTCGTCGGTGAGGCGCTGGGTGCACAGGTCGCCTGGCACCCGGCCTCGCGGCTGGTCGAGGTGGTCACCCCGCCGGCCGACGTGCCCGTGCCGCCGACCGAGCCTGTCGAGCCGCCGACCATCTATCCGCCCGTGCTGCCGGTGATCCGCTCGTTCGACTACCAGGCCGACCGTTGGCTGCGCCACGGCTCGACCCTGACCGCGACGCTGCGCGGCACCGCCGGCGGCCAGGCCAGCCTGTCGGTGCCCGGCCTGATTGACCTGGTCGAGCTGCGCGAGGAGCAGGCCGGCGTCTATCGAGGCGAGTGGACCGTGCCGGCCGAGGTGGAGATCGATGCCGAGGAACTGTCGGTGGTCGGCCGTCTGACCGTCGCCGGTGAGAGCATGCTGATCCAGTCGGCCAAGCCGCTCGCGGTCGACACGCACGCACCGGTCCTCGACGAGCCGAGCCCGCCCGACGGCACGCGCGTCGGCCCGCGGCCACTGCTCACGGTCACCTGGTCGGACGGCGCCGGAAGCGGCGTCGGCAGTGACGGGGTGAGGCTCGAGCTGGGCGGCCGCGAGGTCACCGCCGGGGCGCGGCTGACCTCGCGCATGTTGCTCTACGAGCCGCCGGCCGACCTGCGCGCCGGCCAGCAGACCGTCCGCGTGACGGTCACCGACCGGGCCGGCAACGGCACCAGCCTGGCCTGGCAGTTCGCCGTGGCCACCGCGCAGTCGGTGATTGAGTCGTTCAGCCACAACGGCAGCGGGCCGCTCGAGCCGGGCGACGTGATCCAGGCCGAGATGCGTGCCGAGGCCGGCGGCAGCGCCAGCTTCCGCGTCGGTGCGAGTGACCCGACGCCGATGCCCGAGGTCGAGCCGCGGCTCTACCGCGGGCGCTACACCGTGCGCAAGGGCGACGACTTCGCCGCCGCGCCGGTGACCGGCACGTTCGTCACCGCGACCGGTGAGAGCTACACCGTCGAGGCACCGCTGACCGCCTCGGTCAGTCGGCCCGACGCCGCGCTGCCGGCGCCCTCGCTACTCACGCCACGGGCCGGCGAACGGGTCGGTACGAGCCTGTCGGTGACCGGCCGGGCCGAGCCGGGCGCGCAGGTCCGGCTGCGCATCCGCTACGAGACGCGGCTGTTCGGCCTGGTGCCGCTGACCGGCGTGCTGGGCGAAGAGGCGGTCCGCGCCGACGAGCACGGCAACTGGGCCAGCGGCACGTTCGACCTCGAGGTGCCGGCGATCACCCGCGACTCGCTGATCACCATCACCGCCTGGGCGTTCGAGGGCGAGGAGAAGCGGTCGGAGAGCGTGACGGTGGTCGTCCGTCGCTGATCACCGCGCCGGCAGGGCTGTCGCGCTCGTGGGCTAACCGGGCGGTCGGAGACAGCGATGTCCTGGCCGCCCGTGTTGCTGCTCGCCCGCTGCGCGCCGGGCGGAGGGCGCGCGCGTTGCCCGGCGAAGGACGGCTCATGCGTACCAAGCGGCCCCGGCCTCGTCGGTGTACGGCACTGGTTGCCGGCAGAGCCATGCCGGCGTGGAGCCCGGTGCAGTACGACTTGGGGTCGAACGCATCGCAACCAATCATCAAGTTCACGCTGCTCATTTCCGAGTTCGCTCGCTTCGCCTATCGAGGCGAGCCCCCTCGCTGCGCTTTCATCAACTCTGGTGTCGGACTCAGGTGATAGCCAACGATGCGGGCTAGGATTGGTGCGATCAGCCTGATCACAGGACGTGACCCACCGATGGCCTTCGGTGGCGGTGGCGGCGCCCCCATCGCCGCCACCTACGCCACCGCTGCTGCCGGCTGCCGTCCAGACGAGCCAACGGTGGTGCGAGACCACGCTGGCCAAGCGCTGCCGACCGACGGATGGTCATCGACGGTTGGCGACAAGGTTGAGCCCACGGATGGCCTACCTACTGCCGCCGCCGTCTACACAGCAGACCTTCCACGGCGCCGGCGGAGGAGGCCCAGGGCGCCGATCCCGAGCAGCGCCAAGGTCGCCGGCTCCGGGATGGAGGCGACCTGCGGCGGGTCCACGGTGAGTACGAAGTCGTCGACGTAGACTGGCCGGTCGCGTCCGGTGTAGGAGCCATCGCCGGCCCCTGTGCCGTTCTCGACCCGAAGTCGGACCGATGGCCTGGTGAGCGTCAAGCTGACGCTCTGCTGGACCCAGTTCGGCACCGCGGCGAACTGCTCGAAGCCGGCACCCTCGTCGACGTCGGACTGGTCGTACGAGGTGAGACCGAGGCCGTACCACTTGTTGTCGTGGCTGCCTTCGTGTGGCATCCTCATCCACCAGGTCGCCGTCACCACCGTACCGACCGGCAGGTCGACCACAACGTCCTGCCCGACGTACCCGCCCCACACACGCAGCAGGAGAGCCGCGCTGGCGTTGCCGGAGTGCTTGTCGTCGGTGGTCACGAACTGGTTGCCTTGACCACCGTTGTCGTAGAAGCTCCACCCGTTCTCGCCGTCCTCAAAGCCCGGATTGACCAGCAGATTGGCCCACGCCGGGCTGGCCCAGACGATCGTCAGTGCCACTAGGCACCGCGGCATCAGCGCCCCCGACAGCCACAAGGCCTGATCGTTGCGTCGTCTCATAGATTATCCCCTTGCCTGAAAGCACTGGCTGATGGCTCCGGCGGCAGGATGTCCTGCCCCGCAGCACCCGAGTGATCGCCACGACGACCACCGCCACCCATCGTGCTCCCGTCAAGAGCGCTCAACGCATCGAGTCGCTGGGCTTTGCACTCGCCGGCGAAGCAGGAATACCATCGGTCTGTCGAACCCACGTCACACTGCCACGCCGTTCGGCAAGGGGATGCCCATGTTGGTGCAGTCGCTTAATCTGCTGCTCACCGAGCTCGCGCATGGCGCCGGGTGGCGATGGGGCGCCATCGTGGGCCTCAGCGAGCGGCGTCGGCTGTTTCACCGTGCCCTGCTCGAAGGACTGACGCTACCAGAGGCCGAGATCACCGAGGCCTGGTCCGAAACCTGGGCGTTACTGGCCGAGCCGGCCCTCGCTCGCCAGCTCGCGGCGCACTGCAACCTGATCTACGGCGATGCCGCGATGGCCGACCGGCTGGTGGCCAACGCCCAGGCGCTGGTCGCCACTTTCCAGCTCGCCAGGGCCGTTGCGACCGGCGACGTCGCCCGTGCCGGCCAGTGGACCCCGGTCGCTGCGGCGCGGCTCGACACCGAGGGGGAGCTCGACGACCTGTCCGCTGCGTGGTCTGGTGGTGGCTTCGCCGAGCTTCTCGAGTCGCTACTCCCGGCCGACGTGCTGCCGGCGTCGCGGCGGTGGGTCGAGTGGTGGGTCGAACAGGCGGGTTGGCACCAGCCTCCGGACCACCCGACTTGTACGCTACCGGTGGCCGGCTACCAAGAGCGTCTCGGCGGGCTGTTGTTCGACCTCTGGCTGCAGCCGGTGGCCGGACCCGGCCGGCTGATCGAGCATCCCGAGATGGCGCTGATGCCGGTCAATGACGATCTGGTGGCGACGCTCGAGGGGGCGCGCCAGCGGCTCGATCAGGGGCTCTTCTGGCGCCTCATCCCGCGCGGCCTGACCGAGGTCGAGGTGCTGCGCGGTTGCTCGCTGAGCGGCGCCGCCCATGTCGGCTGCCAGGCCTTGCGTGACGGCCGGCGGCTCGACCCCGGCTGCCTGGTGGTCGCCTCGGTCGACGGCGGGCGGTTGGCGCGGACCGAACACGAACAGGCCAAGCTCGATGCCGCCGCGGCCGACCGTGCGGTGACGCGCATCGTCCTGCCACCGGCGGGTACGTCGTCCGGCGCGATCGTCGTCGGCGCGCGGGCCGATCAGGTGATCAGCCGGTGCACCACGGTGCTTGAGGCGGCGGGGCTGGCCGCCACACGGCCGCCGGTCCGGGCGCCGGCCTCGCGGGTACGACGCGGCGCAGCCTACGCGGCGCAGTTGGCCCTGGTCGCCGTCGCGATAGCGCTGCTGCCGCGCTGGTCCACGCGTGAGACGGAGTCGGCGGTCCAGCCGCTCTATGCCCTGACCGACCTGGGCACGCTCGGCGGGCCGACGAGCAGTGCGAGTGACCTGAACGACCGCGATGAGGTGGTCGGCTCGTCGGACAACGGCCGCTTCGAGGAGGCTTTCCGCTGGCGCCCCGAGACCGGCCTGGTCGGCCTCGGCACGATCACCGGCTTCTCGATCGCCACTGGGATCAACCGCTCCGGATGGGTCTGCGGCTACTCGGGCGCCGACCACTTCCACCTTGAGGCGGTGGTCTGGGATCCCGACGGCCGGATGCGCCGCCTGGGCAATCTCGGCCGGGGTGAGTACAGCTCGGCCCATGGCATCAACGACGCCGGCCGTGTCGCCGGCCGCGCGAATCATGCCACTATGCCGAGGCCTTTGTGTGGGACCCGCGACGCGGCATGACCGGCCTGGGCGCCGGGCTGAACTACACCTCGGCGGCCAAGATCAACAACCGTGGCGTGGTCGCGGCGAACACCTCACCGACCTCGTTCCAGGACTGGCAGCCACGGCGGTGGGACCGGCGGCACGGCCTACAGCCGCTGCCGGACCTCGGCGGCGGCGACACGAGCACCTTGGCGATCAACAACCGGGGCCAGGCCGGCGGCGTGTCGCACAACGGCCAGCGGCGCGAGGCGGTGCTGTGGTTACGCGACGGCAGCATCCTCCGGCTCGGCACGCTGTACTGGCGAGACAGCCAGGTCGAGGATGTGAACGATGCCGGTCAGGCGGTCGGTAGTATCGGCGGCGTGCGCGGGTTTGTCTGGAGCCGAGCCGCCGGCATGCACGACGTCAACCGCCTACTGCGACCTAAGGATGCCGGTTATCAGGTCATCACTGCCACCGCGATCAACGGCCACGGCCACATCGCCGGTACGGCGATCGACCAGCAGGGCCGGCGGCGGGCCGTGCTGCTGACGCCGCTCGACGACGGCGTGGACGAGCGCTCGGCGCGTCAGACCGCCCAGGCCCAGGGGCTGGCCAGCAAGACCGACGAACTGCGTGACTGGACATTTTGTGCCTTGGGTGATGCGCAGTTCGGGCCGGCGGCCGAAGACCAGTACGACGCCGTGGTCGTGCGCTTCGCCACCGCCGACGACCAGATCGACCACCTCGTCGTGCCGCTCGGCGAGCGCCTGACGGTTCACGGACGACGCCTCTCGGCGCTGCTTTTCGACGAGGAGGCGGTGGACAATCCCGGCGAAGCGGTGGTCGTGGTGCTGGCGGAGGGGCGGCTGCCGCTGCGGCGCAGCCTGCCCGGCACCGAGGTAATGACCGTCGCCGAGGCGCGCGGCGCCGACTTCCGCGCCGAAACGGACGAGCTATGCGAGTGGCGGGTCACCGTGTCTGGCAGCGCCTGGTTCGACGCCTGGTGGCGCAGGCCGTACCGGTCGGCGGTGGTGCAGTACCAGACGGCCGAGGGGCATCGCTCCTACGCGGTGGCGCCGGTCGGCGTAGAGACGGTGATCGAGGGCCGAACGATGCGGGTGCTCCTGGCCGACGATGGCCCGAAGACCGGTCGCGGCCGTTTGACGGTCGCCGTCCGGGCGACCGAGGCCGGCGGTGAGGCGATCACCAAGGTGATCGAGAGCAGGGTTCCCGAGCAGGAGCCGGAGCGATCGTAAGGTGACCGCGAACTGGCGCACCGGAGTTCGTTGAACCGGGTGAGGAATGACAGTGACGACTGTCGTTGCCGGGCCGAAGCCGATGACGCTCGACCAAGCGGCCGGCGCGCTGGCGTGCTCGATGGCCGCCGACGGCGCCGCCACCGGGGACCGATTCGAGGCGCTCTGGATGCGGCTCGCACCCGAGACGGGCCGCCTGGTCCGGCGCTATAGGCACGGCCTAGCCGCCGCCGGGCTGAGTGACGACGATGCGATGGTCGAACTCGCCGCTCATCTGTTCCGCCGCCTACCGCACTGGCGGGCCGACGGAGGCGGCTTCGCGGCCTGGTGGCACCGCGTTGCCGAGAGGCACCTGATTGATTTGACGCGCCGCCCGACGCTCGACGCCGTCGACCTGGGCAGCGTGCCGGAGCCGGCCGAAGAGACCGTGCCGCCCGGCGAGCAGGCCGTCGAGCGGCTTGCCGACGAGCACCTCGGGAATGTCTGGAGCCGGTACCGGCAATGCGTCGATCACCTGTTGAACGTTGCCGACGACCGTCCGCGCATGGTGGTCCGCCTGCTGGCGTTTCAGTGGGTCGAGCTCGAGGGGGTCGACAACCGCAGCGCGGCCGCGGCGCTTGGCATCGCCGAGTACCAGTGCCATCGGTACCGCATGTGGGCCAAGCGTGAGCTGCCACGCGTGTTTCGCGAGCTGTTCCCCGAGCTCGTGGACGGGGAGCAACCGTGAGCGAGCGACGCCGGCCGGACCCGGCTGAGGAGACCGATTTGGCCGCGAAACTCGCCGGCTGGCGAGCCGCCTTCGCCGCGCGGAGCGCTGGACCGGCAAGCAAGTTGGACGGCGACCAGGTACGGCGATTCCTCGACCGCAGCCTGCCACCAGTCGAGGCAGATGCGCTGGCCGAGCGGTTGCTGGCGGACCCGGCCGCCTCACGTCGAGTCACCGATGCGCTGCGCCGGCAACGCCGGGATGCTGACCCGCTGCGCGCGCCGACCGGACTGGCCCGCTCCCGGCTGGCCGGCTGGCTCCGCCGTCAGAGCGATGACCAGGCCGGCCGGGGGTACTGGACGCGGCTCATCCGCGACAGCATCTGGCTGGGCAACGGCACGGTCCGCCTGCCCGCCCAGGCCGTCAGCTTCGCCAACGAGTTGAGCGGGCCGTTCTCCTGCCGGCTGGCGATCGGGAGCGAGCTGACCGTTGACCTGGTAGAGCAGGCCGGCGGCCTGCTGGCTGTGCATGTGCGGAGTGACGACCACGACCTGGCCGGGCAGCGACTGACCCTCGCCCTCACGCCGACCGGCGACGGCGAGCCGCTCGAAGTCGGGCTCGACCTGGCCGATCTCGGCGAGGTCGGCGTCGGCGGGTTCGCCATCCTCGGCCCATTGAGCGACCTGATCACCCGCCTCGGCGACTGCCCCGAGTGCGCCGCGGTGCTGCACGACTAAGCACCACGGGCGACGGCGTCGCCGGAACCGGGCACGGCCGCCCGGCAGGGACGGCATACTCGCCAGTGAGCTGGATGTGATTCCACACCAGTGGCGACATCGGTGGCAGCCAGTCGTCGGGTTTGGTGTCTGCGGGTTGGACGGTCGCTGCACCGCCTTGGCGAGGTGGACTGCTTTCGATCACGTGATCGAGGCAACCACCAGGTTCAGGGCACCGGCCCGTTGCATCATCGCCTCGGCACCTAGTCGACGATGGACGTCGCCAGCCGCAACACCTCGTCCCGGTTGGCCACGAGCCGGGCCGCGTCCATCCGCCCGCCCGGCGCCCGGGCGGTCGGTTCCGCAGCCAGGGCTACCGCTGCCGCGCGGACTGTCTTCCGGGCCAGCAGCTAGGTCGTGAGCTCGCCGTAGCCGTGGCTGGCTGCCTCCGCGGCATCGACTGAGCGAAGTCCGGCGCGTTGTACGGTCAGCACGCAGAGCTCATGGTAGCGGCGATCGATGCAGTCGGGCCCCATGCCCTTGGGTCGCCAGCGGCCGCCGACGGACTCGGTCGGGGCCTCACCGGGCACGTTGCGTAGCGCGCCGCGGTACAGCTGGTCAAGGATGATCGGCGCCGTCAGCGGCGGCTCGCGACTCGGGATGGCGGTGAAGGCGTTCGTTGCCAGCACCTCCGGGGCGTCGCTGCGGATGCCGGAGCAGTGCTGGTCAAGGCGCTCGAGGCGGTCGAAGGCATCCGCCGATCTGGGCTCGGTGCGCGAGGTGCGAGCCAGGGCTGCGGCATGCGCGCCACCTCACGCACCGGGTTGAGCACCATCAAACCCATCGCGTGGATTGGCGGCGGCAACCGCAACCTGATTCACGGTCACCGCCCAGAACGCTCGGCTCCCGGGCCTGCCTGACCAGAGACAGGCGATTCCCTGGGTGGTACACCGGAACCGGCCGCAACGACCCGAGGAGGGTAGGCCGCATGTAACCAGAATGTACCGGCAATGATCAGGGGTTGGTCACGTGCCATCGCAGCGGCTGGAGGTGGCTCATGTGTTGTTCATGGACATCGTGGGCTACTCACGTCTAGCGATCAGCGACCAGACCCGCTCCGTCTATCGCCTTCAGGAACTCGTCCGCGCTACTCGTGCGTACACATCTGCCCAGGCGGCTGGTGAGCTGATCGGTCTGCCAACGGGCGACGGAATGGCGCTGGTCTTCTTCGGCGATCCGGAGGCGCCGGTCACCTGTGCCATCGAGTTGGCCTCCGCCCTACGTGCCGAGGCCCGATTGCCGCTCCGCATGGGCATTCACCACGGCCCGGTCACCCGCACGGTGAGCATCGACGCGAACGCCAACGTGCTTGGCACCGGGATCAACCTTGCCCAGCGCGTCATGGCCTGCGGGGATGATGGCCATATCCTCCTCTCGAGTACATATGCCGAGTTGCTACGAGAGATCGGCACTTGGGAGCCCCATTTGCATGATCTCGGTCTGCAGACAATCAAGCATGATGAGTCCCTGCGCATCTACAACTATTATGATGGCCGCGTGGGCAATGCAGCCGTCCCCGAGCGAGTGGTTCGGTTCTGGGGCGAGATCGGCGGTCGACCGCTCGAACTCCGGGTGGTGCTCCTCTACCGGCGACAGGCACAACCCGACGAGCAGGTCTTGGCCCTCCTCGAGCAGGCCCTCACCAAGCGCGGCGTCGGTGTGTTCATCGATCGTCACTTGAAGATCGGAGTCGAGTGGGCCAAGGAGATCGAGCGCCAACTACGCAGCGCCGATGCGGTCATCCCGCTGCTCTCCTCGGCGTCGGTGCGCAGCGAGATGCTCGCCTACGAGCTCCAGACGGCGGATGAGGCCCGGCAGGCGACGGGCAAGCCGCGGATCCTGCCGGTCCGACTGGCCTACTCAGAGCCGTTGCCGGAACCGATCGCGTCAATCCTGGATCCGCTGCAGTTCCACCTGTGGTCGGCTCCCGGCGACAATCCCGCGCTGGTTGAGTGCCTCGTCGCGGCGCTGCGCAATCCAGTCGAGCCGGAGGCGCCGCGCGGGCTGGCGGCGGAGCGGCATCTGCCGCCGGAGTCGCTCGAGAGCATTGGCGGCGCTGTCCCGCTCCACTCGCCTTTCTACGTCGAACGCGACGTCGATGCCGATCTGATTGCGGCGGTGGCACGCAGTGACAGTATTGTGCTGCTCAAGGGCGCCCGGCAGATGGGCAAGACCTCGCTGCTGTCACGCGGGATCCAGGCTGCTCGAAAGGCCGGGTCGGCCATCGCAATCACCGATTTGCAGAAGCTCAATCAGGAGCAGTTGATCGACCTACAGACGCTCTTCCTGGCGCTCGGCACGCTGATCGCCGAGCAGCTCGATCTGGAGGTGACGCCCGAGCAGACCTGGCGACCCGGACGCGCACCGAATCTCAACTTCGAGCGTTACCTTCGTCGCGAGGTCATCGGTGCGGTTGGCCGGCCGTTGGTCTGGGCGCTGGACGAGGTCGATCGGCTGTTCACCTGCACCTACGGCAGCGAGTTTTTCGGCCTCTTGCGCTCATGGCACAACGAGCGCTCACTCGATCCGACCGGGCCCTGGTCGAACCTCACCGTGGTGATCGCCTATGCCACCGAGGCGAGCCTGTTCATCTCGGATGTCAATCAGTCACCCTTCAACGTCGGCACGCGAATCGAGCTGCAGGATTTTGGCGTGCGGCAGGTGGCCGACTTGAATGAGCGTTATGGTTCTCCGCTCAGATCCGAAAGCGAGCTGGACCGGTTCTACGATCTGGTCGGAGGCCATCCTTACCTGGTCAGACGTGGCCTGCATGAGATGGTCCGCCAGGGCCTGAACCTGGCCACCTTCGAGACCGTTGCGACCCGGCCTGACGGGCCGTACGGCGACCACCTCCGCAGGATTCTGATTCTCCTCTGCCGCGACGACGAAATGACGGCAGCGGTCCGGACAGCCTTGGTGGGCAGTGGCGCGACGTCGCCTGCCATCTTCTACCGACTGCGCGCCGCCGGACTGGTGAGCGGCGTCCGTGCAAGCGAAATGCGACCGCGTTGTCAGGTCTATCAGCGGTATCTGTCTGAGCACCTGCTCTAGGAAAGGCCATGACCGGGAACCGAGCGCCGCGCAGTGAGAGCCCACAGGGCTACTTCGTCGCCGGTGGCACGCTGCCAGCGGATGCACCGTCGTACGTCGAGCGCGCGGCCGATGCCGAACTCCTCGCTCGTCTGTCGCAGGGCGACTACTGCTACATCCTGACGGCCAGACAGATGGGCAAGTCGTCGCTCATGGTCCGGACCGCGGCGAAACTCCGCGAGCACGGCGTCGCAGTGGCAGTGCTCGACGTTTCCGCCATCGGCTCGCACGTCACGCCCGAGCAATGGTACGAGGGCCTTGTGGTGCGCCTGAGTGAGCAACTCGGTTTCGAGCCCGAATGCGAGGAGTACTGGGCGGAGCACCAACACCTCGGACCGCTACAACGTTGCATCGCCGCCGTGCGGCAAGTCGTCATGCAGCAGCTGGATGGCGAGGTGGTCATCTTCATCGACGAGGTCGATGCCGTGGCCAGACTGCCTTTCCAGGCGGATGAGTTGTTCGCCGGCATCCGGGAGTGCTACAACCGCCGGCCACTGGATCCGGTGATGCGGCGGCTGACCTTCTGCCTCATCGGTGTATCGACGCCGTCGGACCTGATCGCCGATTCGCGCACGACGCCGTTCAACATCGGCCATCGGATCGAGCTGAACGACTTCACCGCGACCGAGGCCATGCAGTTGGCGGTCGGGATCTCGCCGTCCCCTGCCCCGGCCAACGCCTTGCTGAACCGCATCCTCTACTGGACTGGCGGCCACCCCTACCTGACCCAGCGGCTGTGCCGCGCGATGGTCACCGACGGCCCCGTCACCGCGACGGCCGAGTTGGATCGCATCGTCGACGAATTGCTGCTCTCCCGGCGGGCGCGTGAGACAGACAGCAACCTGACCTTTGTGCGCGACCGCATTCTGCGGCTGAGCGGCGATGCGGCCGGCACTCTAGAGCTCTACCGCCTGATCCATCGCGGGCGCCGAGTCAGCGACGATCCTGCCGATCCACGATGCAATCTGCTACGGCTCTCGGGCTTGACCCGCGTGCGCGACGGATGCCACCAGGTGCGCAACCGGATCTACCACCGTGTGTTCGACCTCCGCTGGGTGGCCGAGAACCTCAGTCCGGCAGAACTGCTGCGCCAGAGGCGCGCCTTCCGACACGGGTTGCTGCGAGTCCTGTCGGTGGCCGTGCCCGTCGTGATGGTGCTCGCCGCCTCACTCTCGATGGCAGTGCGTGAGCGTCGCCAGGCCGACCAGCGCCTTGCCGCCCTGCTAGCGCAAAAGGCCGAGGAGTGTGCTGGCACCGGTGACCTCGGCGGCGCCATGGTCTATAGCTGCGAGGGACTGGCACTCCAAGCGAGGGAGCCACACCGCGTGCCAATCCACCAGGCCCGCCTTCGCGCGCTCGCCGACGCGATGCCTCGCCTCATTGGTCTGTGGCACCATGACTCGCTCGCCACCTGTGCAGCGCTGGCTCCCGGTGGCCGCTACTGGGCGGCGGGGTACCGCGACGGAGCCGTCCTGCTCGCCGACTTGGGCGCGCCGGACGCGCCGGCCCGGTCTGTCCAACTACGCCAGGCGGTTACCTCACTGACGTTCGCTGTTGATGGCCGCGCGCTGGCGATCGGCACCGGCGACCGGGCCGGCGAGACCGGCGCGCTGATGCTCTGGGCCCTGGGTCGGCACGGCGGGTCGGTGAAGGAGCTGCTCCCAGCAACGCCGATCATCGACGTCAGAGCCGTCGCCGACCAGACCCTGGTGGCCGCCACCCGCCGAGGTGAGGTCCGGTTCCTGCAACTGCCGAATGGACGTGAGTTCGCCCGCGGCACCTTCGACCAGGAGGTCGGCGGCGTCCGGGTGCTGGCCGTTAGCCCCGACCGGCGGATGATCGCCACCTGTTCGGCTACCGGTGAGGTCATGCTCTGGTCGGCGGGGGGAGAACGGCTGGCCGTCCTCAAGGTGGGTGCGCCGGTCCACCGGTCGACCTTCAGTCACAGCGGCAAACTGATGGCCGTCAGCGTCAACCGACCGGGTGGCATGTTCGTCCAACTGTGGAACGTCGAGACGCTGACGCCGGTCGGCATGCCCATGCCCCACGAGCCCTTCTCACCGGCCAACGACCTCGGCTTCACCGCCGACGACGGCCAACTGGTAAGCGTCAGCATGGACGGTCAGTTGCGCGTCTGGAAGGTGCCCGAGGGTCTGCTCCAGCGCGCTGTCCAGCCGAGCAGTTTCGGCCTCAACTCGCTCTGCTTGAGCCCCGACGGTACTCAGTTGATCACCGCCAGCGAGGACCGCACGGCGCGCGTCTGGTCGACTGTGGACTGGGAGCAGGCACTCCCGGCGCTGAACCACGGTGGTTCGGTGACCGGGGTGGCGTTCGCCGGTGATGGTCGCCGCCTCGTGACCGCGGCGATCGACGGTACGCTTCGGCTCTACGATCAGGCCACCGCGCGGACCCCGACGTCGCCGGTGGAGCGCTGGCACTCCAAGGGCTTCTACTCGCCGTCGCTGTCGTGGAGCGCTGACGGCAGCCGCGTCGCGACCTGCGCCTGGGACAACACGAGCGCGGTCTGGGACGGTCTCACGGGTGACCTGATCGGCCAGCCGATGGCCTGCGGCTCGAGGCCGGACGCCGTCGCGCTGAGCCGGGACGGCTCGCTGCTGGCCGTCGAGCACCAGCGCTACCAGCCCGACGACAAGGGGGCGATGCACCCTGACTATGTCGTCTCCCTCTGGTCCGTCGGCACGACGAACCGGTGGCTTGCGGACCTGCCGAATCGCGGCCACTCCGGGGTCCGAGAGCTCGGTTTCGCGGACGACGGCAAGCAGCTTGTGACCCGGAACGCGGCCGGCCTCGCCCACCGCTGGGACCTGGCGGCCATGACCCGCCCAACGGTCTGCGGCAAGGGCCTGTCAGGTGACCGGATCGAAGGAGCGGTCAGTGCCGACGGCCGGTATGCCGTCGTCGGCGATGCAAGTCGATACACCATCTATGAGCTCGAGACCGGCCGCACGCAGCTGGCCGAACCGCCGAACGGCCGCCCGGCGGATGAGCTGGAGCGGGTCCAGATGGTGGTCATGAGCCCGGATGGCAGGGCCTTCTTTGACTACACGTCCGACGGCTGGATCGGCCTGTGGGACGCCCGAACCGGCGCGCTTCGCAACCACTTTCGTGGGCACGAGGCCGGCCTCCAGCGCGGCCTGTTCGACCGCACAAGCCAGCGGTTCGCGACGTTCAGCCAGGACCGCACCGCCCGTCTCTGGAATGCCAGGACGGGCGAGCTCATGGCCCCGCCAATGAGACATGATCTGTGGGTGCTGAACGGCGACTTCAGCCCCGATGGCAGATGGCTGGCTACGGTCACTCACGACTATCAGCTTCAGTTCTGGGACACCGTCACGGGAGATCGGCTGCCGGTCTCATACGCCCACCCAAGTCTGATGTACGACGTCGAGTGGAGCCCCGACGGGACCCGCGTTGCGACGTTGTGCAGCGACGGCGCCCTGCGCATCTGGCGCTTCCCCACCGACCATCGGTCGCTCGCGGACTGGCAGGCGCTTGCCGAGCTGCTCTCCGGGCGTGCCATGGTCCACTATCCTCGCGCCGGTATCCGGCTGCTCGAGCCTCTCGACGGAGGCACCATGGCCCGGCGCTGGCAGGAGCTGCGTCAACGCTATTCGGAGCAGTTCTCGGTCAGCCCGCAGCAGGTCCTGGGCTGGCACGCCACTCAGGCCCAGGCGCTCGAATACGAGCGGCCTGCGGCGGCCGCCACGCACCTCGAGGCTCTCGGCGCGACGGCTCCAGGCAATGAGCACTGGCTTCGCTCCCGGGCTATCCAGGCTCTGCTCTCGCAGCAGTACGACGAGTTCGGCGCGGCACTGCGCGAGTACGCACTGGTGATCAGAGACCCGGCGCTGCGACTGACCCTCGATGCGCCTGGCCTGCTGCCGCTGGCCGGGCGAAGGCAGTCGCCCGAGGCCTACCGACGGTACTACGAAACACCTGCGGTAGAGCCGGATGACGTGCGCTTTGTCGACACGCTCGCCGCGTACATCGCAGTGGTCACGCCCGAAGCTGCCGCCGCGCGATACCATGAGGCCGAAGAGCTCGAAGCGACCTTCCCCTCAGACCGATCGGCGAAACTGGTCCTGCCGTGTCTCGAGCTCGCCGCCGGTCAGGCCCCTCGAGCCATGTCCCGGCTGCAGACGCTGCTCGGCGAGGCTGCAGATGGTGACCTGCCGATGGACCTGCCCACGGCCCGCGCGCTGCTGCTCCTCGCGCTCGCCGCCAGGCGCGAGGGCCAGCCGGCACTGGCACAGACCTGCGAGCGGCGGGCCCGAGGCATTCTCGCGGCTCTGCCGCCGGACAAGTTCACGTGGGCGACTTGGATGGAAACGGAGGAGCTTCTGAACGCTGTCCGGGAGCGGTAGCGCTCAGGCGCCCAGGCGCACCGGCCGGTTGCCTCGGGCATGCCGGCCGGTCACGGCCCAGCTCGAGGTGCAGCTCGTCGAACGCCGACCAGTCCCCGGCCGGTCGGTCGAACACGTATGGCACAGCACCGCCGGCGTCCCACAGCGCCGCTGGCGCGGCCACCGCCGCGAGCAGCACCACCAGGCCGCTCAATGACGGACCACAGCCCACCGCTCGTCCGCCTTCCAGGCCGGGTCGTGCACCTCGTTGTGGCACCGTACACAGTCGCCGAGCCCACCGCGCTCGATGGTCCCCGCCCGCGGTTCTTCGAGATGCCGCCGCGCCCCGGCATGGCAGGTGACGCACTCAATCCCGCGCTGCGGCAGGTCGGGTGGCGCGATGAAACCCGTGGCGCGGAACGCCTCGGAGTGGCAGGCTGATCACCGCGCCGGCAGGGCTGTCGCGCTCGTGGGCTAACCGGGCGGCCGGAGACAGCGATGTCCTGGCCGCCCGTGTTGCTGCTGACCCTCACCGCCGCGGGCGGAGGGCACGGGCGGTGCGAGGCGAAAGTCGGCCCATGAGCTTCACCCGCTTGGCGCTCGAGAACTGGCGCAACTTCAGCCATGTCGACGTGGCGCTACAGCGGCGCGTGTTTGTCGTCGGCCCGAACGCGAGCGGCAAGTCGAACCTGCCCACCAGTGCGTCGCGCTAGACAAGCAACTCCACGATATAAGCCACTACTTCCTTAACTAACACATAGTAGCTCTGAATCCTGCTATAGGTGACTGTGACCGATTGCCCATGGGCGATTTGGTTGCGTAGAGCAATCACACTGTCAAGTGCGTCTTTCCGAGGTCCCTCCATGAATGCTACCAGGTCATCGCGCCAAGTCTGGTCGAACGAGCCGACTACTTGAGCCAGGCGCTCACTGTTGAGGTTCTGAATCCTGGCGAGCTGACGTGCCGCATAACGTGCAACCGGCACAGGATAGCCGCGACTGCAATACGCTACTGCTGCCGCCTCTGTGGCCTTCTCAACGAACCCAGATACCAACACGCACAGATACCGCGCGAAGTCGGATCGGGCCTCGACGCACTCCGGTGGGATGTCATCAATCCGCCTAAAGGTGTCGTCCAGCTTCTGCTTCAGTGATGTCACTGGATGATTGCTGGACATGGCCCGTCAGGCGACACCTGCCATTGCATCAACGGCCAAATCGATCCTCTTCCTAACGTAGTCTGGATCAGCTGTTGCCTTTTCGGTGTACTCGAGGAATTCACTGCTATTGGTGAGGATGCCGTGCGCCGTGTTGAGGGCATCCTCGTCGGTGATAGGACCGCCCGACCCAATGCGCGTGGAAACGCCAACCATGACGGCATCTAGTACTGCGGCATTCAGAGCTGTGGCTTTCGGGCGCCGGAATGCTGGCTTGCCCAGTGCCTTCTGAACAACATCGACGGTGCTCTCAAACGCAGAGCGCAACTGGTGCGCATCATGAAGCTTGAGATCGCGGTTCTGCTCGGTATATCGATTCAGGAAATCCTTCATTGGCCTGCTATAGTTCTCACGCCAGAAGCGAAGGGCAAAAAAGCGAAGAATTAGCTCTTGGTCCTTAAGTTTGCTGGAACGCAGGCCGTATAGTGCCCGCCATCGAGGGTCTTCATTGAGCTCACGTAGAAGCCGAATGAACGGCCCGCGATAGAGAGCTACACGTATCTCCTGGGGCTGGAGAGTAGTTCCGCCGGTGTTGAGGCGCTCGAAAACGAGGTAGATGCTGCTCTGGTCGTCACTGGGCTCGTCCTGGCGGACGATGGTCGCGTGGATTAGGCTGTCGTCAAGGCGACGACGGTCTTCCACGGTAAGGTCCTTATATGTCCGACCTTTGTACTCTACCTGGGAGTTCTCAAGCCGGAACTCCTTACCGCGCAAGAGGCCGTCGTAGAAGCACGCCAGCGTGCGTAAGCGCTGCTGACCGTCCAACACGAGCAGTTTCTGGTCAGCCTGTTTCACGAGAAAGATGCCTGGCACGGGCAACCCGAGGAGCAGTGACTCCACAAACCGATCACACTGGAACTTCGTCCAGACAAAGTCTCGTTGGAAGCCTGCGACATCCGCGGTCTCTGGTGGCTCTGGGTCAAACGTGGGGATAACGATGTCGTTGGCCACCAAACGCTTAACCAATCCGTCGACCGGATAGTCTGCGCCGTACGCCGTGATGGAGTAGCGATACGGCGTAGTCAACTCGTCCTCGGGCTCATCCTCAACTGAGTCCTGAGCGTCTGACGGCGCAGTCGGCTCCTTGTCTTCGTCAGCCAAGCATAGGTCTCCGGTGACGCTCGGGTGAGTGTCAGCATTACCAGCGCGCATTCTAGGCCGCGGGCTGGTCACCGTCAACCGGCAAGCAGCGAGAAGGATGTTGGCACACTGTCCGCCAATCCGGGAGCGTGCAGAACGCTGCGGTGCTGAGAGGGATCGCGCCGTAAATCGCGATCAACGCACACGGAGCACGCCATGCCCATCCCCCTCATCGCCCTCACCCTCACCGCCGCCCAGCCGGACCCGCGGCTCGCCGTCCGGCCGTCGGCCGAGCAGCTTGCCTGGCAGCGGATGGAGATGATCCTGTTCGTCCACTTCGGCGTCAACACGTTCACCGACCGCGAGTGGGGCGAGGGGAACGAGGATCCGAGCCTGTTCAACCCCACCGACCTCGACTGCGCCCAATGGGCCCAGGTCGCTCGCGAGGCGGGGTTTGGGGGGATCATCCTGACCGCCAAACACCACGACGGCTTCTGCCTCTGGCCCTCGGCCTATACCGCTCACTCGGTGGCGAGCAGCCCGTGGCGCGAGGGTCGGGGCGACGTGGTGCGTGAGTTCAGCGACGCCTGCACGGCGGCGGGCATCCGGTTCGGCTTCTACCTCTCGCCGTGGGACCGCAACGCGCCGATGTATGGCGACTCGCCGGCCTACAACGAGCACTTCCGCAACCAGCTCCGCGAGCTGCTGACCGGCTATGCCGACCCGTTTGAGGTCTGGTTCGACGGCGCCAACGGCGAGGGGCCGAACGGCAAGCGGCAGGAGTATGACTGGGGCAGCTACTATGCCCTGATTCGCGAGCTGCGGCCGCAGGCGCTGATCGCCATCTGCGGGCCCGATGTGCGCTGGGTGGGCAACGAGTCGGGCGTCGCCCGCGAGACCGAATGGAGCCTGCAGCAGCGCGGCGACGAGTGGGTCTGGTACCCCGCCGAGTGCGATGTCAGCATCCGGCCCGGCTGGTTCTACCACGCCGCGCAGGACGAGCAGGTCAAGTCACTCGAGCAGTTGCTCGACATCTACTTCGCCAGCGTCGGCCGGAACAGCGTGCTGCTGCTCAACGTGCCGCCCGACCGCCGCGGGCGGTTTGCCGACCCGGACGTGGCCCGGCTGCGCGAGTTCCGCGCCGCGCTCGACGCGATCTTCGCCGACGACCTGGCCCGCCGCGCCACACCGACCGCGCCGGCGGTGACCGACGGCGAGCTCGACACCGCCTGGCAGCCGGCCGCCGGCGAGGCGTGGCAGGTCACCCTCGAGTTCGACGCGCCGGTGACCTTCAACGTCTCGCGGCTGCAGGAGCAGATTGCGCTCGGCCAGCCGGTCGAGGGCTATCGGCTCGAAGTGTCCGACGGCGACGGCTGGCGGACGATCGTCGACGGCACCACCATCGGTCACAAGAAGCTCGACCGCTTCGCGCGCGTGACGGCCACGCGCGTGCGCCTGACCGTCACCGCCGCGCTGGCGCCGCCGGCGATCAGCGAGGTCGGGCTCTACCTGGCCGAGCGGTGGCCGTGAACCCGCTCAGGTCGGCAGGTCGTCGTTCGGCGCGAAGCGCGGCAGCAGGTCGCTCCAGCGCAGCTCCCAGGTGGTCAGCCCGTCATTCCGCGTGCGCTCGCCGCCGGGGATGACGAAGTCGTCGCGGAGCGTCAGCTCGACGCAGCCGGCGAGGCCCTGGAAGCGGTCGACCAGCGGCTGCACCACGGGCAGAATCAGTGCGCCCGGGCTCGAGATGCCGCCGGGCTGGATGGTGATCGTGAACTGGCCGTTGACGTACAGGCAGAGCTCGGCCTGATCGTCACCGCCGTCGAGTTCGCCGGCCACCACCGCCGTCTGCGCCGCGATCTGGCGCGACGCCACCGGCGCCACGCCGCCGCCCGCCCCGAGGATGTACTGGTCGACCAACTGCCGCGCCGGCAGCAGCAGCGGGTTGTTTCCGCTCCAGGTCTGCGAGGCTCCGCCGTCGCTGAAGCTACCGCTGGCGCCGATTCGGCCGACCTCCGGGTCGGGCACGCCGTAGTATCTCTGCTGCTGGTCGAGGATCGCCCCGTCGAGCCGCTCGCGGTACTGGTGCAGGTCGGCCCGGAAGCGGACGTCGACATTGGCGATGGCCACCAGGTTGCCCACGCCCGGCCGGTGCAGGAACCGCATCGTGCCGGTCCATTCGGTCAGCGTGACGGGATTGCTCTCGATGTCGTTGACCGTGACGGTGACCAGCCCGGCCGAGCCGGGCCCCACGTTCGGCAGGTCGCAGGTGATCCGGTCGGGCCGCCAGTCGGTGACGATCAGCTCGGTGTCGCCGACCTCGACCTTGCCGTCATAGCTGGCGATGGTCCGCGGGTCGTGGCCGAAATCACCGAAGAGCTGCAGATCCTCCTCGGCCGCGCCGCCCGCATCGCCGAGGACGACCATCTGCCGAATGCTCGGCCGCAGCACCTTGAGATGATCGCTCTGGGTCGGATTGGTGCTGAACCGCAGCGTCGCCTCGAGGCACTTGTGGCCGAAGATCGCCGCCAGCGGATGACAGCCGCCGGCCGGGCTGAGGTTCAGCTCGAGTTCGGCCATCTTGGCGTAGACTTCCTGCCACCCGAACGGCCGGTGCGCCCGCGCCGTCGGCCGGAACTCGTTGGCGCCGAGGCAGCGGTCGAAGAAGAAGAGCGACTGGTCGTTGTTGTTCGAGGGGTTGTCCCAGCCGGCGTAGACGCTCAGCCCGGCGGCGAAGGCGGCCACTGGGAAGGCCGTCACGTCGGGGTGGCTGCCGAAGCAGCAGTCGTTGACGAACAGCGCGTTGTCGTCGAACTTGAAGTGGTCGGTGACGAAGTTGGGCAGAATGCCCCAGCGGGTCTCAACGGTCGGCTTGCCGTCGGCGCCCTTGTCGCTGTGGCCGACCATGTAGGCCAGCTTCTGCTCGTTGCGCGCCATGGCGCCGTAGGTGGCAAACTCGGCCGCCTGTCGATCGACCACCGTGCCGGTCCAGATGCCGTAGACCAGCTTGGTCTGCAGCGGATTGGTGCCGGGGATTGGCGCCGGCACCGAGCCGCCGTGCGACTCCCAGTAGAGCACCGACAGATCGGGCATGGCCAGCAGCTCGGGCAGCGTGCCGGGCAGCCGCCGCGCGTTGTAGCCGGCCTCGTCCAGCATCGCCTCGATCGCCTCGTCGTCGCCGCCGGGATAGAAGCTACCCAGGTTGCGGACTACCCAGGCGTCGGGCCCGCCCGGCGCGCCGTCAATCGCGCGCGTACGCCGCGGCGCGGGCTCGTCGTCTTCCGGTGGGAACTCGCCCAAACGGTTGAACAGCACACTGAGCGACGTGCCGTCGAGGTAGATGGCGCCGACCGTCTGGCCGACCTCGTCGACCGTCACCGCGGTCAGCAGCGGATCGGCCTCGAGGTGCTCGGCCATCGCCTGCATCATCCCGAGACGCACGTCGGCGTCCTGGAGATCGACCAACGAGCGGCCGAACGCCTCGCCGACAATCTCGCCGAAGCGGTCCTCGATCGCAGCAACCGACGCGTCACGATCCGTCTCGTCGACGGTCACGCCGTTGCCACCCCCGCCGCCACCCCCACCACCGCCGCCCGCCGCGCCATTGTCACCGTCGCCGCAGCCGGCGACGGTGACGGCGAGGAGGAGCACAGAGAGCAGCAAGTAGGAGGCACACGCGACCCAATCTGCCCACCGCCGGCGACCTGTACGCAGCATCGACCCGACTCCCATCCGGCGGGCCCGGCACTTGGTCCTGACCAAAACCCACCTGTCGCAACCAGGTTGCAGCCGTAGCGCAGGCGCGGCAAGGATGACTTTGCGCGCGGCCAATCAACCGGTCGGAGCCGAATGTGAGTGTTCCCCTCCTGGTCTTGTTGGCCGCCGGCGAGCTGCAGGTCGACGCCGACTTCGCCGGCGGCAACATCATCGTCGAAGCGATTGACGGCGACGAGGTGCTCGTCCGGCAGGATCTGCGCGACACCGCCGGCGACTGGTTCTACTGGTGCGTCCGCCTCCGTGGCGCCGCCGGGCGGACGGTGCGCGTGCGCTTTGCCGGCAGCGACGTGATCGGCACGCGCGGTCCGGCGGTCAGCTACGACGGAGGCGCGACCTGGGACTGGCTCGGCCGTGAGGCGGTCGACGGACGTTCATTCCGCCTGACCGTGCCCGAGGGCGTCGACGAGGTCCGGCTGGGCATGACCATCCCCTATGTCGCCGCCGACCTGGAGCGCGTCCTGGCCGGCCATGCCAATCACCCCGCGCTACGCCGTGAGGTGCTCTGTCGCAGCCGCGACGGGCGCGAGGTGCCCTTGCTGCGGGTTGGTTGTCTGGACCGAGAACCGCGCTACCGGCTGCTGGTCACCGCGCGGCACCACTGCTGCGAGACGATGGCCAGCTTCGCGCTCGAGGGCCTGCTCGCGGCGATGCTGGCCGACGACGAGCTGGGCGCCTGGTGCCGCGAGCGGGTCGCCGCCTGGGTCGTGCCGTTCGTCGACAGCGACGGCGTCGAAGCCGGTGATCAGGGCAAGAACCGCCGCCCGCGCGACCACAACCGCGATTATGAAGGCGAGAGCCTCTATGCCGAGACGGCGGCGCTGCGCGAGCAGGCGCCCGGCTGGGCCGGACCGGGGTTCGATGTCGCGCTCGATCTCCACTGCCCCTACATCCGCGGGCCGTGGAACGAGCAGATCTACCTGGTCGGCTCGCCGTTGCCCGAGATGGCCAGCCGGCAGCGCCGCTTTGCCGCGCGGCTGGCCGAGCTGCAGCGCGGGCCGCTGCCGTTCGCGCCGGGCGACTTCCTGGCCTTTGGCGAGGCCTGGAACACGGCCGACAACTTCGGTGCCGGGACCAGCTTCTGCCGCTGGGCCGCCGGCCTGCCCGGCACGCGTCTGGCGACGACGATCGAGATTCCGTATGCGACGGTGCGCGAGGCGACCGTCACGCCCGAATCGGCGCGGGCGTTCGGTCGCGACCTCGCCGCGGCGATCCGTGGCTGGCTGGGGGATTGAACCGACAACATCAGGGAATGCCCCATACGCCGATCTCGCCGGCGGGCGATACTCACCTCGTGCTTCGAGGGGTGAACCGATGAGCTTTCCAGGGACAGAGAGTGGCTCCGCGGCTTCAAGTTGGTGTCACGCGGTAGCGCGCTTCTTCCGCGATACGAACCCGGCACCGGCGCAGGCCGGCGACTGGCCGCGCCTGAGCGAACTGGATGTGGCCGACGAGGTGCGCGACCACTGCCACAGCCTGCGCGATGCCCTCGCCTACTTCGCCGGCTCGGCCGACGAACTGCGCGGCTGGCTGGCCGCCGCCGCCGCCGCGGCGGAGTCGGCGCGGCCCGACGATCCGCCGGCCTGGGCCTCGTCCGAAGAGACGCTGCGCTGGGCGCTGACCCTGCGCCTGCGCACCGCCAGCCTGACCGCCGGGCCGACGGCCTACCTGGCCGCCGCGACCGAGCTGATCGCCGGCGCCGAGCGCGCCTGGCACGGCGCCCAGGGCCGCCGCCGGCCCCGGGCCGAGGTGGCCTGGAGCGGCACGGCACGGGAGGTCTCCGCCAGCGCGGCCTGAACGATCGGGCGGGGAACCGCCATGAGCCCGATCCTGGCCTGCCTGCTGCTCGCCGCCGCGCCGCGTGAGTCGGGCGAGCCGTATGCCTTGCCCGGCCGACGCCTGGCCTTCGTCAGCTGGTACTACGTCCGGCCCGGCGGCTACGGCTGGTTCAACGCGGCCGGCGAGAACGTCACGGTCGGCGGCAACGAAGCCCCCGGCGCGGCGGTCTATCGCACCTTCGATATGCCCAGGGGCATCCGCCTGGTCGCCGAGCGGCCTGAACGGGTCGGCCCCATCCTGACCGCCGAGCAGCCGTGGGAGACGACCGGCGTGCAGATCACCACGCTGCTCCGCGAGGGCGACCGGTACCGCGCCTGGGGCAGCGCCGCGGGCGAACAGCCGGGCGGGTTCTGCTACTTCGAATCGACCGACGGCATCACCTGGACGCGGCCCGACCTCGGCCTGGTCGAGCGCGATGGGGCGGGCACCAATCTGATCCCCTTCGGCGAGGGCACCGTCTTCATCGATCCGTCGGCGCCCGCGGCGGAGCGGTACAAATGGGTCCAGCTCCAGGAGATGTCGCGCGAGGCCTATGACGCCTGGCGCGAGGCGCATCCCGGCCGCTGGGAGCCGCGCGCCTGGCGTGACGACACGGGCCACGCCTACTTCATCATGGGCGCCGCTTCGCCCGACGGCTACCGCTGGGACAACCTGCCCGAGCCGCTGGTGGTCGAGCACAGCGACACGCAGATCGTGGCCTGTTACGACAGCCTGCTCAGCCGCTACGTCATCTTCACCCGCGCCTGGTGGGTCGGCGAGCGGGCCGGCGACGTGCCCGCCGGGGCGGCCTGGCATGTCGTCGGGCGGCGCAGCATCGGGCGCACCGAGAGCACCGACTTCACGGCTTTTCCCGTCTCGACCACCATCCTCACCCCGCCGAACGACGGCCTGCCGACCGACGTGCTCTACACCAACTGCTACACCACGCTGCCCGCGGCGCCCGACTGCCGGCTGCTCTTCCCGACCATCTGGCACAACCTCGACGATTCGACCTCGGTGGCGCTGGCGGGCAGCCAGGATGGTCGGGTCTGGAGCTGGCTGCCCGGCGGGCCGATTCTCGACACGCCGGCGTTCGGCGAGTGGGACGGCGGCTGCGTGTTCGCCCGCCCGAACCTGGTCGAGCTGCCCGACCGCAGCTTCGTGCTGCCCTATACGGGCTACAACGTGCCGCACAAGTACCCGCGCGGGCAGTGGCGGTGGCACACGGGCCTGCTGCGCTGGCCGCACGGCCGCCTGACCGCCCTCGCCGCCGACGAGCGCGGCGAGTTCGCCACCGTCGGCTTCGTCCCGCCCGGCGCCGCGGCGACGATCAATGCCGTCACCTCGCGTGGCGGGAGCATCGTTGTCGAGGCAGCCGAGCTCGACGGCACGCCGCTGCCGGGCCGGCGGTTTGAGGAGTGCGACCCGGTCGTCGGCGACCAGCCCGCGGCGGTGCTGAGCTGGCGCGGCGAGACGAGCCTGCCGACCGATCGCGGGATCATGCTCCGCTTCCGGCTGGAGCGCGCTCGGCTCTACTGGGTGGAGTTCTGAGCCGGCCGGTCAGTCGAGGTTGGCGAAGCTCATGTCGGCGGCGGTGAAGTCGGTGCCGTCGAGCTTGGCGCCGTGCAGGTTAATCAGGTAGCAGTCGGCGCCGTGCAGGTCGGCGCCGGTCAGGTCGGCCTCGGCCAGGTTGGCGTTGAACAGCTTGGCATAGCGGGCGGTCGCCCCGTCGAGCCGCGTGCCGCGGAGGCGCGCCTCGCTCAGGTTGGCATACGACAGGTCGGCGCCCGAGAGATCGGCGCCGGAGAGGTCGCTGTGGCTGAGGTCGGCGCCCATCAGGCAGGCGCCGGCGAGCCGGGCGCCGCGCAGGTCGAGGCCGGCGAGCCGAGCACCGCTCAGTTCGCCGCGCGGTCGGATCGAAGCCGGATCCAGGGCGTCCATGGTGATCATCGTGAGGGATGAGACCCCGCGATGGCACAACCGGTTCCCCGCGCGGGGCAGCTTGACACTTACCGGCCGGTGAACTTCTCGTGTCAGCCTTGCGCCCGCTCGCGCCGGCGGTCGGCGGTGGTCACGTTGACCGGCGGGACGACGTTGGCCGAGCGGTCCTCGCGCAGCAACATGCGGAGGATGACCGCGATCAGCAGCATCGCCGCCAGGCCGAAGCCGACGCGCCAGACGCGCTCGACCTCGTCGATCTCCTGCAGCGCGAAGACCAGCCGCGCGAGCGGCCCGAGGCCCGAGATGACCGCCGCGGCGAGCAGCACCATGCCGGCGGCGAAGCCGAACATGAGCACCAGGCTGGCCAGCCGGTGGGGCTCGAGTTCGGCATTGCAGTGGTAGCAGCGCGGCGAGCGTGAGCTGCTGCGCAACTTGCACTGAGGGCAACGAATCAGCGCCATGCCTCTGCATCCCGACCGGTGAGCACCGGGAGTTTACCCAATCCGCCGTCCCGCGGCCATCTGCGGCTCGCGCGGGTGCGGCGCATAGGCGCAGCGGAGCGTGGCGCCGAGCAGGCAGGCGACGCCGATGACGCAGACGCCGACGGCCGCCCAGACGGTGCACCACTCGGGCCGCAGCGCCAGCGCCCGCTGCGTCGGCTGGGCAAAGGCGGCAATCAGGTAGCCGGCGAGCACGAACGGCGCGACAAACGGCACCGGGCCGGCGGCGCCGGTGCCGCGGCGCCAGGGCAGCAGGCAATGATAGCAGTTGCGACCGCGGCGGCTGGTCGGCCGCTGGCAGTGCGGGCAGCGCACCGTCTTCATCTCAATCCTCCAAGACCGGCCAGAATGGCGGGGCAACCAGGCTCTGCCCCGGCTGCGGCCGGCCGAGCGGCGCCGGCGGTGGCGGCGGCTCGGGCGGCCGCACCGGCCGAACCAGGCCGAACAGCAACAGCGCCATGGTGGCGAAGTAGGCCAGATAGAGCCACACACCGTCGTCCTGCCGCACCTCCGTGAGCATCACCGCGCAGGCGCCCAGGCCGGCGGCCAAGGCGTCGAAGCAGAGCAGCTTGGCGACCACCAGGTCGATGCTGTGCTGCGCCTCGCGCGGCGCCGCGCACCAGTAGCAGTCGCCCAGATCGCTGGTCAACCGCGCGCAGCTTCGGCACCGACGCAGACCCAAGACCCGCTCCAAGACACGGTCGGTCATCGGGCGTGATGGAACGCGCGGTAGGGGCGGGTCTCAGACCCGCCCGAAAGCCGGAGAACCCGCTTCCAGAGCGGATCCACACACCAGCGGGCAGGTCTGAGACCTGCCCCTACCATGAATGTCAACACGCACAATCGCCGGCCAGTGCGGCAAGTCGCGTGCCAGTCGCGCGACTTTCGCCACCGGGCAGGGAGCGCGCGGCGCGGCGGTGAACCAGCCGGCCGGAGCCGCGCATGAGACTGGGTGGACCGCTCTTCGCCGACTGCTCAACGCCCGAAGCCTGGGTCGCCGCCGCGCGCGAGGCGGGCTATCGCGCCGCCTACTGCCCGGTCGGCGCGCAGGCCGATGCGGCCACCGTGGCGGCCTTCCGCGACGCCGCGGCGCAGGCCGAGCTGGTCATCGCCGAGGTCGGCGCCTGGAGCAACCCGCTCAGCCGCGACGCGGCGACCCGCGCCGCCGCGCTCGAAACCTGCCGCTCCGCGCTCGACCTGGCCGAGCGGATCGGCGCCCGCTGCGCGGTCAACATCACCGGCAGCCGGGGCGAAAAATGGGACGGACCCTGCGCTGAGGACCTGACCAGCGAGACCTTCGACGCCATCGTCGAAACGGTGCGCGCGATCGTCGATGCGGTCCGGCCGACGCGCGCGGCCTACACGCTCGAGACGATGCCGTGGATGTACCCCGACTCGGTCGACTCGTATGAGGCGCTGCTCCGCGCCATCGACCGGCCGTCGGTGGCGGTCCACTTCGACCCGGTCAACCTGGTCAACTGCCCGGCGCGTTACTTCGACACCGGCGGCCTGGTGCGTGAGTTCGTCGCCCGGCTCGGCCCGCGGATCCGCAGTTGCCACCTCAAGGACATCACCATGAGCCAGGCCTTCATGGTCCACCTCGATGAGTGCCGGCCGGGCGCCGGGAGCTTCGACTATCGCACGCTGCTGCGCGAGCTGGACCGGCTCGACGGCGACCTGCCGGTGATGCTCGAGCACCTGCCCGACGCCGAGCAGTATCGCCTGGCCGGCGACTACGTCCGCGGCGTGGCCGCTGAGCTGGGGGTGACACTGTGAGCGAGACGCTGCGCGCGGTGCAGTTCGTCGCTCGCGAGCGGGCCGAGCTGCGCGAGGTCGGCCCGGCACAGGAGCCGGGGCCGGGCGAGGTCGCCGGCCGGACGTTGTTCAGCCTGATCAGCCCCGGCACCGAGCTGAACGGCGGCTACCTGGGCGAGCACTTCCCCTGCGGTTCGGGATACGCGGCGGTGTTTCGCCTCGAGGCCCTGGGCGACGGCGTCGACGACCTCCGCGTCGGCCAGGCGGTGTTCTGCTTCGGTGGCCATCAGTCGCACCAGTGCCAGCGGCGCGAGGCGGTGGTGCCGCTGCCCGACGGACTGGCCGCCGACCTGGCGCCGTTCTGCCGGTTCCTCGCGGTGAGCATGACCACGATGACCACGACCAGCAGCCGCCCGCCCGAGAAGATGCTGGTCACAGGGCTCGGGCTGGTCGGCAACCTGGCCAGCCAGGTCTTTCGCATCGGCGGCTGGGAAGTCGGCGCGGTCGATCCCGTCGAGCCGCGGCGCGAGCTGGCCGCCCGCTGCGGCTGCGCGGCGGTGTTCGCCGAGGTGCCGCTGGGCCACCCGGCGTGGCAGGACCAGGTCGGCCTGGTGCTCGACTGCTCGGGCCACGAGGCGCCGGTGCTCGACGGGGCACGGATCGTCCGCAAGCGGGGTGAGGTGGTGCTGCTCGGCACCCCCTGGCGGCGCCGGACCGAGCTGCTCGCGCACGAACTGACGCACCTGGTCTTCCACCGCTACGTGACCCTGCGCAGCGGCTGGGAGTGGGAGCTGCCGCGCCAGCCGCGCGACTTTGCGGTCAACAGCATCCTGGGCAACCACGCCGCGGCCATGCGCTGGCTGGCCGACGGCCGGGTAGTCACCGCCGGCCTGGCCGAGACGGTCAGCCCGGCCGAGGCGCAGGCGGCCTATCAGGCGCTGCTGCACCAAACCGCCGCCGGCCTGACCTTCCGGTTCGATTGGGATCGGTTGCCCTAACCTCCGGCTAACGGTGGCCTGCCAAGCTCCCGCCCGCGCCCCCGCGGCGCACATCCATCGGACGAGGGAGGAGCGGAGTGGAGCACCTCGACACCGTGGCGTCTCGCCGGCGGCTGCCGGCCGTCTGTCTGGTCATCGCGGCCATCGCCGCCGCGTGCGGCCCAGGCCGCGCCGACGACGAGTTCACCTTCTTTGGCGACGCGCGAGCGCGCTACGACGGCCGCGACCGTTCGGATGCGCTGTACCGCGCCCGCGGCCGCATCCGCGTCAGGCCGGGCATCGACGGCCGGCAGTACGACGGACTAGTCGATTGGCGCATCCGGCTGGCCACCGAACCGGCCGACCCGGTGTCGCGCAACCTGACCCTCCTCGGCCGCGACGGCGGCGAGCACAACAGCATCGGGTTCGACACCATTCAGATGAACTTCCATCCGCTCGACAACCTGGTGGTCAGCGCCGGCCTGATGCCGGTGCAGAGCGCCTGGAGCGCGAGCGAGATGATCTTCGACGGCGACCTGACCGCGCCCGGCGTGTTCCTTCGCTGGCGCCCCGGCGCCGCGCTCGGGCCGGTCGACCACCTCGATCTGCGGGTCGGCGCCTACACCGCCTATGCGCTGTTCGGCCGGCACAGCGACCCGTTCATGGTGGCCGGCCAGGTCCGCGGCGACGTCGGGCCGGTCACGCTCACCGCCGGCGTCTTCCACTTCGACGGGTTCGGCGCGGTCAACTACCGCACCGCGGAGGTGAGCCAGTTCACCAACAACTTCGTCAACCTCGACACCGACGGCGACGGCGTGGCCGATCAGCGAAACATCGTCAATCCGCGGCTGACCGTCCTGCGCGGTCGAATCGAGTACCCGTTCGAGCTGTTCGGCCTGCCGATCGAGGCCGGGTTCGAGTACATCCACAACACCGCCGCGTCGCTGGCCAAGGCCGGTTACGAGGTGCGGCTCGACTTCCCCGAAGTGCCCTACGGCTCGGCCTATGCGCTGTGGCGCGACGTCGGCCAGGACGCCACCTACAGCCCGTGGGCCGACAGCGACCTGGGCGAAGGCACCGGCAACCGGAGCTGCCTCGAGGTCGGCTACTCGGCGCCGGTGTGCGATTGGCTGACCTTTGAGGCAAGCTACTACCACTTCGATCGCTACCAGCCGCTGAACGGCGCCGGCGCGCGCGACACCGATCGGCTGTTCATCGACCTGACCGCGAAGTGGAAGCTCTGACCGCCGCCTTGCTGTTACGTCTGTAGCGGCGCATCGCAATGCGCCGCCGGACGCGGAGTTACTCGTCACGGCGCGAAGGTGATTCTCCCTAGCGCCGCGACGCCGCCGAGCAGCCCGTCCGACTTTAGGCGCGGCCAGGCCGCGTCCCAGGTGGCGTCGGTCCCGACGGCATGGAGCGACAGCCCGAGCCGCCAACCGGCTCCCGGCTCCGGCGTGGCTCCCAGCTCGGCCGCCGGGATCAGCGCCTCGAAGACGACCCGCTCGCCGGCGTTCACCAGGGCCGTCGGACAGTTTGTCAGGAGCGAGCTGCGCGGCTGGCCGTCGCGCGCCCAGGCGGCGGCGGCCAGTCGCCAGCGCTCACCATCGCGCTGCGGGAGCAGGAAGAACTGCCGCCGGCCGCCGCCGGGCGGGGCGATGAACAACTCCAGATTGGTCCAGTCCCAGAACGAATCGAGCTTGCCCGGCAGCAGGCCGCGCAGCGGCAGCTCGGCCGCGAGGTAGAGCCCCTCGGGCCGCCAGCCGGCCCAGATGCGCGGCTGGGGCGCGCTGTGGCTCAGCGCCAGCATCCCGTCGGGCCAGGGCTCCGGCCAGTCGCCCAGCTCGCCGTCGATGCGCATCTCGCCCAGCCGCGGCAAGGTCCAGTCCAGCGGCCGCAGCAGCGCGCGCTGGGTCACTCCGTTCGAGCCGCGCAGCGTCAGCGCCAGCGGCCCGCGCGCATCGGGCGATGGCGCGATGGCCAGCCGCTGCTCGACCCCCGGCAGCAGACGGAACGTCGCCGGGGCCACCACGCCACCGTCCAGCGAGGCCTCGACCTGCTCGACGGCGACCGGCGCGCGGAGCCGCAACAAATCGGCCTGGGCCGGGTCGTAAGGCGGGCCGGCGACCTCGATCAGCGGCTCGACGACGAGCTCCAGCGGCCAGCGCTTGGTCCAGCCCTGACCGGCGGCCACGGCGACGGCCGAGTAGTTGCCCGGCTCGACCACGGCCGAGCAGCGCAACGTCGCCCGGCGCTCGTCCGTGCCGGTCCACTCGCCGGCGGTCAGACCCGCGGGCAGGCCGGTCAGCGACAGTGCCGCGCCCGGCGCCTGGACCTCCAGCCTCGTCTGGTGCCCCGGCCGCACCGCGACGATGCTCGGCGACAGCCACTCGGCCCGCGCCTGCTCGACCCAGCCGTCGGGCAAGGTGCGCGGCCGGAGGTAGACGATCGACGGCGTGGCGCTGGTCGCGCGCGTCGGATTGCCGTAGAGGTCGACCGCCGGCGCGCCGTGCAGCCCGGCGGGCAGCGGCGACTCGCCCGAGTGGCGCCAGACCGCGACCACCGGCTGGCCGTCCGGCTCGCGGAGCAGCATCGCCCAGAGCTCGTCGTCGCCCAGGTCGAGCCGGCCGAGCAGCTCACCGCGCGCGGTCTGCGCCGACAGAGCGGCCAGCGCGACGGCGGCCGGGCGCAGGCTGCCGTCGAGCCGCCGCAGGCCGCACGAGCTGAAGATGCCGTCGCCCTCGGTGTCGCGGTCGAAGTACCAGAAGACCTTCTCGCACCCGGCCCAGCGGGCGAGCAGATAGACCCGCGGGAGATAGACCGCCTGCAGCTCCTCGCCGACCGACGGCCCGCCGGTGGCGTCCCAGCCGACCTCGGTCAGCCAGTGCTGCTTGCCCGCGGCGTGGCTGACTCGGCTGGTCTGCCGCAGCAGGTCGAGCCAGGTCATCGTCTGCATTCGCTCGTTGCCGCCGAGGTTCACATCGGCCGTGGCCCGCTCGGGCGGCGCGGTGCCTGTGTAGTGATGCGAGTTGACCACCCCGAACGCCTCGCCGGCGTCGCTCTCCAGTAGCGCCACCGTGTCGTCGTAGCGGATGCCCGCCGTGCCGTTGAGCACGAGCGTCGCGTCACCCGCGGCGGCCAGGCCGGCGGCGGCGGCGTTCAGCGCGTTGGCGTAGTTGGCCAGGTCGAATCGCTTGGCCGACAGGTGGTACTCGAACTCGTTGTCGATCTCCCAGTAGCCGATGCCGGGCAGCGCGCGGGCGATGCGCTCGAAGCCGGCCCGCACCGCCTCGGCGTCGCGCTCGAAGGCGGTCTGGTCGGCGTTGCGGAAGGCGCCCATGAGGCAGGGCAGCAGGTTCACCCCGTGCGATGCGGCGGTCTCGGCGACGCGGGCGAAGTCGAGCCCGTTGCCCACCGGCGCCGTCTCGCCGCGGCCGAGCCAGCCCCACGAGTAGTCGCGCGCCCAGTGCACGCCGAGTCGCTCGAACAACCCGAACGGCGGGTCGAGATGCGTGCAGACGCCCATCGACGAGGCATCGCGCTCGGCCTCGCTCAACGCCGGCTGGGGCGATACCTGAGCCAGCGTCAGTTCGACCGACCGCAGCTCGACGCCGGCGCGGAGCAGGCTGATGCGGCAGCGGTAGGTGCCGCAGCGGCCGAGCGGCACCGCCAGCCGTTCGCCCTCAACGGTACCCGTGCGCAGCGACTGGCCGCCGGGCAGCAGCAGCATCCAGTCGAGCCGGTACTCGGCCGTGTCGCCCGGCCAGGGCAGCAGGCGCAGGTCGATCGCCGCGGTGCCCTCGGCGTCGGCCAGGCCGAACGGATCCGACGGCGCGACCAGTAGGCTCGGCCCCGGCAGTTCGGGCACCAGTCGATCCTCGGTGTCGATCACGCCCTCGAGCCCGGCAAACCGCACCGTGCCGCTGCCGCCGGCGTCGTTGCGACCGTAGTTGTGCAGCGTGAGGCCGCCGAAGCGCAGCGGCTGGCGCCAGTCCGGAGGGATGTTGAGCTGCTTCTGCTGCCACCCCTCGAACGACACGTTGCCCAGCCCGAGCTTGACCGACTCGCCCGCCGCGTCGCGGAAGTGGAGCTCGAGCGAGCGGTCGATGCCGGCGCCCTGTACCCAGACCGAAACTTGCTTCAGGCGATACGGTATGTCGCCGCGTGAGAGGCGGGGCAGCACGTTGTAAAAGCGGAACTCCGCCCCGGCCGGCCAGTCGACCCGCACCGCCAGGCCGCGCTCGCCGTCCCATTCATCGGGCACCTCGCCGCTGGTCTCGACGGTGCCCGGCGCCTTGTTCCAGATCTCGGGTGCAAACGCGCCGGGGAAGCCGAGATCCTCAATCAGGATCCGCTCCTCGGCGGCGGCGAGGGGTAGGGCGGCAAGCAGGAGGACCACCAGGCGCGGCATCGGACAACTCCGCGTCAGGCTTCGCCCGGACCAGCCGGCCTCCTGCGGCCGGGGCGACCGTCGGACCCTCTCGACCCGTCGGCGCCACGGGGACCCCGGCCCGGCCGCGCGGTCCCCGTGGTGACCGGCTGCCGTGTCCCGCTCGCCTGGGCCGGATTCAAGGTACTGGTTACGTCTGGTCGCGCCAAACCCCCTTGACACCTCGCCCCACTCTGTGCGTAGACTCCAGCATGTCGTACGCATCGCGCGCATCGCGCGGTGAGAGCCGCGCGGGGTGAGGGAAATGAGGAACGTTCTGATCGCGCTGGTGGTCGGGTTCGTGGGGCAGGGGATGGCGGTGGGCGTCTGCTGGCCTATGCCGTGCCAGATGGTGGCCCACTACTACAGGACCATACACTTCGACGACACGTGCGCCAATCACGACTACATTTCATGGTACCAGGATGTGGAATGCCCAGACCATGCGGGCGTTGCCTGCTACGGCGCCACGTGCAAAGAGAGTTTCTTCCTGACGCGCACCGCCTACACGGTGATCGACCCGTCCGACTACCTCCCTGATGACGAGAACTGCTATACCATCGAGCTCACGCTCACGTTCATCTACAACGGGTCTGGGACCTGGAACGACTGCGACGGAGATGGCGCCTGCGACTGCTGCAGTGGCCAGGGCCCACTGGGCCAGATCGAGCAGCACTTCGTGGACAGGTATCTCTGCGACTGCGACTAGCGACGCGGGAGGTGCAACGTGGTCCGTCAACCCCACGCCCGCCGAAGTCGTGGCGGGGCATTCCTGGCGCGCATCACCGGCATCGCCGTCACTTGCTGCACGCTCGGCGGGTCTCCAGCCTGTGGCGCGGAGTCCGCCGTCACAGGTGACGGCCCGCCTGCTCCAGCGGCGCTCTGGGCGCTCATCCTGGCCGTCGAACCGCCGGAGGATCTGCCGCTCGACATTCTATCGGTGCGCGCATGGGCCGAGCAGGACGGTCTGCATTCGTGGCACGCGTTCGGCATGGGTGGCACTAAGGCGCCCCTGCGTGTGGCGGATGTGATGGAGCTAGGCCCGGTGCCGGAGGCGAGCGTCCTGAGGCTGGTCACGTCGCGTCTGCCGCCGCATCTGCGAGAGGCGCTTGCTGGCGGGCGGACCCTTCTCCTCGATGCGGTCCCAGCGGCCGAAGAGCTGCTTCGTGCCGTACACCCCGCAGCCATGAAGCCGCCAACGCGCCGGCCGGGGCAGGTGGTCCCACTGACCACCGGAGTGCGACGGACCCTCGATGCGCAGCGGCAACGCGTGGGACTGCCCGTGCTCGACGACACCATGTGGCAGGCGATGCTTGACACCGCGTCGCGGGCTCAGCGTCTATCCGACGGCTTCGCGGCTCTGGAGTGGCGGTTCGGCCTGCGGGTCGGAGTGGCCCTGAAAGTCAGTGTCGTCGATCCCACAGGGGAGTCGATCGTCCGTGGACTGACTGCCTTCTCGAGCCTGCCGGACAAGCCCGGTGAGATGTTCGTGCCGTGCGACGAAAGCACGCTCGTTAGCGCCGGCACTCAGCCAACCGACAGGGGCGAAGCGCTCGCACTAGCATGGCTCGAGGGCACGGAGCCCGCGGCGCCGCAGATCGAGCTCGCCGCGGGCTGGTACACGCTGAGCGACCTGATTGGCAGGCTCTCCACCGTTGGCGCCTACCGCGTCGCCGATGAGCACGCCAGCGAGCGGCTCTACCTTACTGGCGCGAGCTACCACGCGACCGACCTCATGCTGGCGATACAATGGACCACCGGTCTGCTGTGGCGGCGCGAACTCGCCGATGAAGGAAGTGGGCTCACGCTGCAGACGGCGCCTGCGTCGTTAGCCTTGGCTACTCAGGAACCGCCCGACGACGCTCTGTGGATCGATGCTGTGCTGGCCGGTCTGCGCGACAGCGACTCCCCGTTCGTGGACCTCGCCGACCGTGACCTCGATGAGCCGGACGAGGTCTTGGCGTGGCACGCCTTGACGCCCGAGCAGCAGCGATTGGTGCTCAGATCAACCAGCCCGCTCCCTCCCGCTGCTGATGACCCCCTCCAGGAATGGCGCCCCATGCAACCCTCTGACCTAGAGGACTGCACGATTCACATCGGGATCCGGCCGGTGTACGAGTACGCGCACTACGCCCGCCTCACTGACGAGGCTGGCGCTCCGGTCTACTGGAGGGCTACAGCGCAGAGGTTCTACCTCGGCCGACCGGTTGGGGCCACAAGTCGAGAGCGCGAATGACCGGCATTGCGGTAGCACTGCGCCATCGGCCAACTGCCATTGCGGTTGTGGTGCTGTCCATCATCGGCGCCCTTGCCTCGGCATCGGCTAGCTGGCATCCGCCGCTAACCCTCACCCTCACCGGCCAAACCCACGGCTACCTCGAACCGTGCAACTGCGGCGGACAGCGGGCAGGGGGATTGGCGCGGCGGGCCGCCATGGTCGCTGAGCTGCGCGCCGAGCAGCCCGACCTCATCCTGTTCGACATCGGCGAACTGCTCGACCTCGAGGCGCCCGGCAACGATCCTCGGCGGCTGGCCGTCATCGGACGTGCGATGGCGTATCTTGGCGTTGATGCCTGTGCGCTGGGTAACCGCGATCTGGCGCGCGTCGCCGTGCCGAGCTGAACGCCGGCGAGGTAGGGGCGACCCTTGTGGTCGCCCGCTCCGGGAGCGCGCTCGCGAGGCATCGGGCAGCCACAAGGGCTGCCCCTACCGCCGGTTTCGGCCCTTGTGGTCGCCCGCTCCGGGAGCGGGTTGGCGGAGCATCGGGCAGCCACAAGGGCTGCCCCTACCGGAGGTCGGGCGCAGGTCGTGCCCGCCCATCACCCGCCGCGGGCGGTCGCTCAGCGTGATCCGTGCGACTCTGGCGGATGACGGCTGACAACTCGAAGCAACCACCGAACTGGTCGCTGACGGGCCGGTTGACGAGACGGTCAAAGGCTGGGTCGACGAGCACTTCCGCCAGGTGCGCGAGAACGAGCGCGGCACCGGCGGCGGCGAGGTGCGCTACCCGTCGCCCGACCGCTGCACGCCGTGCCACGAGGATAGCGTGCGCGCCTGGCGCGAGC
>CAYONP010000029.1:46227-58729 GCA_964405335.1 uncultured Fimbriimonadaceae bacterium | reverse complement strand
CAATCTGCTGCGGGCCGTGGGGCACGCGGGCGTCGAAATAGAGCGCGTCGCCCTCTTTCATGTGGTAGCTGGTGCTGCCGAAGAGAAACCGCATCTCGCCCGCGAGGACCATGATGAACTCCTCACCGGGGTGGTCGAACAGCTTGCCGGTCACTTCCTGGTCGGCCTCGAGCTTGATGATGAACGGCTCCATCAGGCGCGGCATCGTGCCGCCGTGGGCGAGGTGTTCGTAGTTGTACTCGGCGCCGTGGAGGTGGGCGTCGATGACCTGTCGCGCGGCGCGCGGGACGTAGAGCGCGTTCTCCTGGCGCGCGTCGTCCTCGAAGAAGTAACCGATGCTGACGCCCAGCGAGGCGGCGATCTTCGACAGCGTGGCGATCGGCGGCGAGACCTGGCCCGTTTCGACTTTCGACAGCAGGCTCTTGCTCATCCCGGTCAGGCTGCCGAGTTGCTCGAGGGTGAAGCCGCGCTCGTGGCGCAGCTCGCGGATCCGACGGCCGAGCAGCAGCTCGTTCATGGCTCTCTGGTCTCCCGCCCGGCGGCCCCCCAGGCCGTCGTCGCCGCCAGGGCGAGCAGGCTGAGGAACAGCCCGACACTGAACGCGGCGGGCTGGTAGACCCAGCGCACCGCTCCCGCCCCCGGCTCGACCAGCACCGCGCCGAACA
Organism: uncultured Fimbriimonadaceae bacterium; assembly: GCA_964405335.1. Lineage (GTDB taxonomy): Bacteria > Armatimonadota > UBA10988 > UBA10988 > UBA10988 > CAYONP01. The sequence continues at coordinate 58,064 of CAYONP010000029.1, read as the reverse complement.
CCCCGTCGGCCGGCAGGATCGGCCGCTCGCCGTCACCACCGTAGGCCGACCAGCCGACCGACGTCGGCGTGGTCAGGACCATCATCGCCGGCACGTCGGTGGCGGCTGTTGCGATCCAACGTTGCGGCGTCAACCGTTGAACGTCAAGGGAAATCCGCTCCGAGATCACCGTTTGGCTCGGCGGCGCAGCCGGCGGCACCACAACCACGCGCGGGTCGAACCCCGGCGCAAGGAGCCGGTCGAGCACCTGCTCGGCCGGCAGGCGCTCCCACCGCGTGGTGGCAAACAGCACCGGCAGCGCCCGGTCGTTTTCCCAGATGCCGACCCGCTCGCCCGCCACGCGCCGCCAGGCGAACTCGCTCAGGTCGGCCCGCGAGACGGCATACCGCGCGCCGATCAGATCGAGCAGTGGGCTGTCGAGCCGAGGTTGCCAGCCGGGCTCGCAGAACTCGGCCAGCAGTTCGCGATAGGCGGCGAATGAGAGCGACTCCGAGCCGCTCGGGCTCGACAGCCCGAAAGCCATCGGCGTGTTCTGTGGGAACCAGTCGAGGAAGCCGCGCTCGGGGTCGACCGGCACGCCGATGACCCGCGCCGTGCCGGCGTGCTCCTGAAGCCACTCTGTCTCGGGCGTGGCAAAGAAGAAGACCTCGGGATCGGTGCCGGGGTGCATCCTGAAGCCGAGCCAGAAGAGCTCACCCACGGCGACCAGGCCGAGCCACGGCGCCAGCCGGCGGGCACGGCGGAAACAGACGTGCCCCACCGCCAGCGTGGCGGCCAGCGCGACGCCGCAGCGGCCCACCACAAAGCCACCCAAGCCCGGGGTGAAGGCGGTCAGGCGCCCTTCGGTGGCGGCCTCGAGGCCGAAGGCGATGAGCAGCCAGACCACGCTGCCGGCGACCATCAGGAGGCCCGTCCGCTTCGGGCAGGGTCGCTCGAGCGGCGCGGCGGTGAGCGCCTCGATGCCGAAGCCACTCAGCGCCGCGGCGGCCAGGCACCAGAGGCAGAACCAGCGGCCCAGGCCGCTGAGCGAGCTGAAGCCCGGCACCAGATGGTAGGCCAGTTGGTAGACCGGCGTGCCGAAGCCGAGCAGCAGGCCGACCAGGCCGATCAGGCCGAACAGCCGGACCGGCCGGTCGCGCCGCCAGAGCAGCGCCGCCAGACTGAGCCAGAGCGCGGTGGCGCCGGCCGAGACGCTGGCCTCGACCGCATTGGGAAACGGACCCCAGAACGAGACCGGCAGCGACACGCCGCCGGCGTAAGCGGTGAGGTGCAGCGCGTTGTGGCCAAAGAAGTGTGGCACCAGCAGGCAGACTGCCATGCTCGCCGGCAGACGCGAGGCCATCGCCGCGGCGTAATCCTGGCCGGTCCGGCCGCTGAGGCCGGCCATCTCATAGGCCGGCAGCAACTGCAGCGCGGCGAGCAGCCCGCCGAGCAGGGCCGGCAGCAGCAGCCAGCGCCCCAGCTCGCGCCAGCGCCGCTCGGCGAGCAGCGTGCCGCCGGCGTAGAGCGCCCAGGCCAGCCCGACGGCGAAGGCAATCTGCACATGGCCGCCGAGGACGGTGACGGCCAGGATCAGTGCCGTGAAGGTCAGGCCGCCCGGCCGCTGCGCCTGCCAGGCGCGCTGCCAGCTCCAGAGCAGCAGCGGCGCCCAGGCAAAGGTCCACTGGCTCAGCGGCGCATAGGCCAGCCAGCCGACGACAAAGCCGTTGAGCATCATCACGCCGGCGCCGCCGAGGGCGCTGAACCAGCGCAGCCGGTGCGCGCGCAGCAGCAGCCACAGCCCGCCGCCGAGCAGCGTCAGGTGGCACCAGGCCGAGAGCAGGAAAAAGCCGCCGATGCGCATCGCCACCGCGAGCCAGCAGAACGGGTAGAAGACCGCCGAGAGCACGTTGCCGACGAACGGCTGACCGCAGTAGGCGTGCGGATTCCAGAGCGGCAAGATGCCCGCGCGCAACTGCTCCGAGGCGTAGATGCGCCAGGGGAAGTACTGCTGGATGACGTCGAGCTGTGGGTTGGCCACCCCCTGGATGCCGGTGAATCGGTCGCGATAGGCGCTCCAGGGCGTCATGGTGAGCAGCAGGTCGCCCGGTCCGAAGGCCCCGGCGGCGATGGCTGGGGCGAGGAACAGCGCCGCGAGCAGCCCGCAGGCCAGCCAGCCGGCGGCGTTGACGCGGCCCGGCCGGGCACGAAGCCAGGCGAGCGCCTGCGTCAACGGACGGCCACCGGCACCGCGACCGCCAGGCGAGCCGGCGGCAGGCACGAATTGTCGTCGCAGGCCTGGACGCTGACCAGCAGCGAGACATCACCCGGCGCGCCGACCTTGACCCGCACCCGGACGGTCACCTCGCCTTCGTAGACCTCGACCGGGTTGCCAATCTCGGGGGTCAGCAGGTGGTGTTCGGGATAGTCGACGCCGAGCAGTTCGCAGCCGTCCGGCGCGGTCGCCTCCACGGCCGTCGGGATGAGGAACTCGTCGGTCACGTCGTTGGCGTAGAGGTGCCAGCCGTCGGCGATCTGGAGGGTGACCGCGATGACCGCCTCGCCGCCCGCCTCGACCGGTTCGGGCAGCGCGATGCGCAGGCCGACATGCTGCCCGCTGTCGCCGCTGTCGCTCGGCGGCACCTCGATGAACCGCGGCTCGACCGGCGCCGGCTCGGCCACCTCGAGCGCGCGAGCGGCCAGGCCGAGGCCGGCGCATTCGAGCGGCCGGCGCGCGGCGAGCGGGCTGTAGACGGCGACGATCTGGGCGGCGCGCGCCCGCGAGCCGTGCTCGGAGCCGAGCGCCTCGAGACGGGCCAGCACCCGCGCGGCGGTCGACGCGGGCGAGGCCACGTGGCCGTCGACAGCCGCCGATTCGGCCATCGGCCCGCCGGCGGTCAGGGCATAGCCGCCACCCGACCGGAACCGGGCCTCGAGGTCGGCGGCCAGCAGGCCGGCGCGCTCGATCCACGGTCCGCCGGTCGACTCGGCCAGCTCGAGCGCGGCGTCGGCGGCCTGGGCCAGGTCGGCCAGTTCGGGCGGCGCCCCGCCGGGCGCGGTCAGCCGCAGCCACAGCGCCTCGCCCGCGGCGGCCGCCTGCTCGGTCCAGCCCGGCTCGTCGAGCCGACGCCCGGCCAGTGCCAGGGCGGCAATCCAGGCGCCGTTCGCGGCCGCCGGCGTGCCGGGCGCGGTGCCGCCGCGGTAGAGCCCCGACTCGGCCTCGTAGAGCCGGGCGGCAACGTACTTCACCGCCCCCACAGCGAGCGGCCGGTAGTTCTCGCCGGCCAGGGCCGCGACGCGAACCAGCGCGGCCTGGAGCGCCAGCGGCTTGTCGCCGACCGGCTGCCGCCAGGCGACGTTACGCGCGGCGGCATAGATGCCACCGTCGACCGGGTCGATGATCTCGCCGTCCTGCATCGCGTCGAGGGTCCGCAGGGCGAAGGCACGCTGCGTCTCGTCGCCGGCGAGGAGCAGTTCGCAGGCGACCAGGGGCGGCACCTTGGGCAGGCCGGCCAGGCCGCCGTGCTCGGCGTCCTCGGCGGCCAGCAGGCTGGCGCACAAGCGGTGAACCAACGGCGGCGGCGAGGCGTTGGTAGCGGCAGCCAGCAGGGCGAGCGCGGCCCAGGCGGCCGCGCGCCGGGCGGGCAGGTCGGTCATCGGCCTTCTCTCGTGGGCGTGACGATCCGGATTGTGCCACACGAAGCCGATCCGGGTCAGGCTGATCTGGGGTAACATGGACAGGGAGAGGCGCGTCGTGGTCAGGCGTTGGCTTTCCGATCCGAAGAAGCGCTGGGGCACGATCGCCGTCATCCTCGCCCTGTGGTTCGGCAAGTCCTGGTACCAGGGCCGATTTCACCCCGTCCAGACCGCGGTCGCACAGCGTGGCGACCTGATCCTCGACATCCTGACCAGCGGCGAGGTCGAGGGCGACGCCAGCGACCTGAGCTTCAACCAGTCTGGAGCGATCACGGCGCTCTACGTGCGCGAGGGCGAGGCGATCGACGAAGGCCAGCCGCTGGCCCGCATCGAGGTCGCCTTCGAGCTGGGCCGGACCTACGGCTCGGTCGATGTTATCGCGGCGCCCTATGCCGGCTACGTGGTCAAGATCCACCAGCGGCTGGGCAGTGTGGTTCAGGCGTCGCAGCCGGTGCTGCGCGTGGTCCGGCGCGGCGGCGTCTGGGTCACCGCCTTCGTCGATGCCGAGGATGCCTCGTACGTGCGGCCGGGCCAGCCGTTCGTCTGCCGCTCCGGCGGCTACCTCGCCCGGCCGTGGGACCTGCGGGTCGAGTCGATCGGCCGCGAGGCCGTCCCGCGCGAGAACCTGCCCGGCTCGGCCAACCAGGTGCGCATCCGCCTGCAGCCGACGCAGCCAGAGTTCGCGCTGCCGGTCGGCGCCGAGATTGAGGTCGACGGCAAGGTGCCGATTGCGACCGACGAGCTGATTGTGCCGGCCGCCGCGGTGAGCCGGCGCGACGGCCGGAGTTACGTCTGGCTCAACGTCGCCGGCCGGGCGGTCGAGACCGAGGTGCGCACCGGGCCGAACAACTTCCGCGAGCTGGTCATCGAGCGGGGCCTCAACCCCGGCGACGAGGTGGTGGTCAGCGGCAAGACCGGCCTGGAGGATGGCGCGCTCCTCCGCGCCACGCCGTGGGATCCCGACGCATGATCGCCACCCGCACCGAGGCGCCGCCCGCGGTCTATGCCCGCGCCGTGGCCAAGCACTACCAGCTCGGCAAGGTCACCGTCGAGGCGCTGCGTGGCGTCGATCTCGACATCCCGCAAGGGCGGTTCGTCGTTCTGCTCGGGCCGTCGGGCTCGGGCAAGACCACGCTGCTCAACCTGATCGGCGGGCTCGACCAGCCGACCAGCGGCGAGCTGAGCGTGATGGGCACCCGGCTGGGCGAACTCGACGACGAGCGCTTGACCAGCTATCGCCGCGACACCATCGGCTTCGTCTTTCAGTTGTTCAACCTGGTCCCGACGTTGACCGCGCGCGAGAACGTCGCCCTGGTCGGCGAGCTGCGCGGCACCGCAGAGCGCGCGGCGACGCTGCTCGAACGCGTCGGCCTGGGCGACCGCATGAACCAGTTCCCCTCGCAGCTCTCCGGCGGCGAACAGCAGCGGGTGGCGATCGCCCGCGCGCTGGTCAAGGAGCCCGACCTGCTGCTCGCCGACGAGCCGACCGGCGCGCTCGACGGCGAGACCGGCCGGAGCGTGCTGCAACTGCTCTGGACCGAGACTCGCGAACGCCTGGTGACGGTCATGATGGTCACCCACAACGAGGCTTTCGCGGCCATGGGCGACCTGGTCGTCCGCCTCCGCTCGGGGCAGATCACTTCGGTCGAGGAGCGCCACGATGTCACGCCGCCGATCGAGATCGCCGGCGACTGAGCCGCGCGAGGTCTCGCTGCTGCTCTGGCTGAAGGTCTGGCGCGACGCCTTCGCCCTCGGCGGCACGGCCTGGTCGCTGGTCGTGCTGATGCTCATCGGCTGCGGCTTCTTCGTCGTCTTCGCCGAGGCGCGGGTCAATCTCGAGGACAGCTACCACACCTTCTATCGCAACATGCGCTTCGCCGATGCCAGCGTGCTGGTCGACAAGGCGCCCGACGGCTTCGTCGACCTGGCCCGCCAACTACCCGGCGTGACCGAGGTCCTTGGTCGGCTGGTCAAAGACGGCGCGATCATCCTCCGCGACGCGCCGCGGCGGCGGGTGATGGGCCGCTTCATCGGCATGCCGACCGTCGGCGACCCGCCGTTGAACCGACTCTACGTGGTCGAGGGCCGACGTTACATCAGCCGCAACGAGTGCGTGCTGGAGAACCAGTTCGCCGCCTTCAACAACGTCCGCATCGGCGACCTGGTGACCATTTCGTACCAGGGCCAGACGCGTGACATGACCGTCGTCGGGTTTGGCTCGAACCCCGAGTATCTCTACCCGGTGCCCTCGAAAGAGGCCGCCTGGGTCTCGCCGCAGACCTTCGGCGTCGTCTGGATGGATGGCGAGGGGTTGCGCCAGTGGCTCGGCGTCGGCCGCGAGGTGACCGAACTCCACGTCGCCTGCGATCCGGCGCAGACCGAGCAGATCCTGGTCGCCCTGCGCGCGATTGCCGAGCAGTACGGCCTGCGTGACAGTTGGGATCAGGCCGGCCAGCCGTCGAACCGGTTGCTCACCCTCGATCTGACCGGCTTCCGCGTGTTCAGCGTGGTCTTCCCCATCCTGTTCATGTTCGCCGCGGCCCTCTCGCTCTACAGCGCGCTGAGCCGCATCGTGCGACTGCAGACCGGCGTGGTCGGCTTCCTCCGCGCCAGCGGCTTCACCGTCCGCGAGGTGCTCTGGCATTACGTCGCCCAGGGCGCGCTGATCTCCGCCGCGGGGGCGGTGCCGGGCGCGGTGCTCGGCCACCTGATGGCCAACGTGCTGGTCGGGCTGTATGGCAACCTGCTCCACCTGCCGGTGTTGATCCAAGATCCGCGCTGGACGCTATTCGGCTTCGGCATCGCCATGGCCGGCCTGGTCGGCGCGCTGGCCGCCTGGCTGCCCGCCCGCGCGGCCGCCTCCACCCCGCCGGCGGTGGCCATGCGCGGCGATCAGAACCAGGACGACGGGACCGTCCGGTTCGCCTGGATGATGAGCCTCGCCGCGGCGGTGCCGGTGATGCTCCGCATCGCCGTGCGCGGCCTGCTGCGCCGGCCGAGCCGCACGCTATTCGCCGTCGGCGGCCTGGTCTGCGGCACCTGCGTGCTGGTCGCCACGCTGGGCATGTATGTCTCGGTCAAGACGGCCATCGACGGGTTCCTCCACGGCGCCTACAAATGGGAGGTGCAGGTCAACTTCTTCAACCACGGCGGCACCCACGTCGCCTCGGCCATCGGCGCGCTGCCCGAGGTGGATCATGTCACCCTGACCTGCGATGCGCCGGTGCGGCTCGAGACGCCGGTCGGCACGGCCAACGTCATCCTCCACGGCGCGCAGCGCGGGCAGCAGGCGACCGAACTGCGCCAGCCCGACGGCACGCCGATCGACCTGGTGCCCGGCGTGATCTGGCTGCCGACCATGACCGCCAAGCGCTTGAAAGTCGAGCCGGGCGACCCGGTGCGGGCGGTTTGGTCGTATTCGAGCCGGAAGTCGACCGTCGACTGCTACTTCACCTGCGGCGGGTTCGTCGACATGGCCTTCGGCGGCTTCGTCTACGGCGAGTACGACGATGTGCGGCGGAAGATGGTCGACCCGATCACGCCGCTCGGCAGCTACGGCGCGGCGATTGCCTGCGACGAGGAGACCGGCCGCATGTTGCAGCGCCGGCTCGAACGCGAGCCGAGCGTGTCGATGATCACCCGCATGGGCGACATCCGCGAGCAGGTCAACGCCTCAATGGGGGTGACCTTCCTGTTCATCACCATCCTGGTCACCTTCGGCGCCATCCTCAGCGGCTCGGTGATGCACAGTGTTTCGACCGTCGGCATCCTCGAACGCCTGCGCGAGCTGGCCACGCTGCGCAGCCTCGGCTTCTCGGCGCGGCAGACGACCTGGATCGCGGCGGTCGAGATCTACGTCATGGCGGTCATCGGCATGGCCCTCGGCATGCCGCTGGGCACCTGGATGAACGACGCGCAGATGCGGGTCTACGAGACCGAGACGTTCGTCTTCAAGACGACCATGACCATCTGGGTCTACGTCATCGCCACGGCGATCGTCCTCGGCCTGGTCTCGCTCTCGCTCCGCTCGGGCGTCAAGCGCCTGCGCACCATGGACCTGGCCCAGGCCACCAAAGCCCGCGATTGACCCGGGGTCAGGTCCCGGAATCCAGCGACTGGTTACATCACCGTGGCTGGCTCGTCATCAACTGCGTGGTTTTGAGACCTGACCCCGGGCGTTTCGGGCTTGCGGTGCGGGCACCCGGGCGCTATAGTGGTTGTCGGATGGGACCGCCGCCGGCCGGGGGGCCGCGGCGTTGTTGAGGGGCGGTGGGATTCCGCGCGCCCCAATGCCCACGGATGGGGAACCATTATGCAACCACGACAGTGGGTGGTGTGGTCGGTTTTTGTCGCCGTCCAGGCGGCGTTTGCCGGCACGATCATCGACACGACGGGGAGCGACACCGGCACGATCTTCAACTACGGGTCGGAGAACACGGCGACCTATGGTCAGACGTTCACCGTCGGCGCCGACGACATTCTGGACAGCTTCTCGCTCTATCTGCGCGCGCGCTTTGCCGGCGCCGGGCCGCTCGACCTGAAGGGCTACATCGGCGCCTGGGACGGCACCAAGGTGTCGTCGGTGCTGTTCACCGGCGGCACGCAGACCATGAACGCCGCGGGCGACCTGCAGGAGTTCGCCTGGAACACCGGCGGGCTGGCGCTCAACACGGGCGACAGCTACGTCGCGTTCCTCAGCATCTCCGAGATCGGGCTCCAGCCGACCAGCCAGTTCGGCATGCCGAACGGCGTCGATTCGATCCCGGGCCAGTTCGTGTTCCAGAACAACGGCCTGGATTTCGGCGCCCTGCAGACCAGCAGTTGGACCCTCGGCTGGATCGGTGAGGGCGACGTCTGGTTCAAGGCCTCGTTCAGCGCCACCGCTGTGCCCGAGCCCGGCACCATGGCGCTGCTCGGTCTCGGCCTGCTCGCGGTGCGGCGCCGCCGCCGCGCCTGAGCGCCGCAGGCCGTCGTTGACGCACCGTCCCGGCGCGGCTACCATCGCGCCGGGACGGTGGATCATGCCCGACGCTATGGAGCACGCCGCCAGCTTCGGCATCGATGCCGAGACCGCGCGGCAGGTGGTCGACGCCTTTGCCAAGGTCGCCAAGCAGACCGGCCGCCGCTACGATCCGACCACCTGGTCGAAGACTGTCTGGCTGGCCGAGGCCGATCGCTGGCGGCGTAGCCCGTCGCCCGAAGCGCATTACTCCCTGCTGCTGCAGCTCGAGCGGCTGCGCGGGCAGTGGGAAGAGCGGTACGAGCAGGGCAAGCGCGGTTGGTTCGCCGGCGAGGTCGGCGAGCGGCTGACCAAGCGATGATCCGCCCGGCCGAGGCGGCCTGCCTGCCGCGCTTCGACCGCTGCCAGGTGCTCGTCGTCGGCGGTGGCACGGCCGGCAGCGCGGCGGCCATTACCGCGGCGCGCGCCGGGGCCGACACGCTGGTCGTCGAGCAGCACGGCTGCCTGGGCGGCACGATGACGCTGTCGCTGGTGACGCCGATGATGGCCAACCACCTCGACGGCGAGAACCTCTCGCGCGGGCTCAACCTCGAGATCCTCCAGCGCGCCGCCGAGCTCGACCCACCGCCCTCGGGCCAGGCCGACGACGCGCGCTGGTTCAACCCGATCGGCCTGCAGTTCGTGCTCGACGACCTGCTCACCGACGCCGGCGGCCGGGCGCTCTATGAGACGCGGGTGAGCGACGTGATCGTCGATGCCGGCGGCCCGCTGCCGCGCGTGCTCGGCATCGTGGTCGAGAACAAGGACGGCCGGGGCGTGATCGAGGCCGGCATCACCATCGACGCCTCGGGCGACGCCGACGTGGCGACGCTGGCCGGCGTCGAGATGCAGCGCGGCGACGAGACCGGGCGCAACCAGCCGATGTCGCTGCGGTTCAACCTGGCGCACGTCGACCTGCCACAGGTGGCCGAGTTCTTTCGCTCGCTCGGCTGCCGCACCAGCGACCCGCCGCTGATTTCGGTCGGCTTTCACGAGGCGAGCGACTCGGTCATCGGCGACCGCATCGCCGAGGCCGTCGCCGAGGGCGTGCTCGAGCCGGACGACCTAGGCTACTTTCAGTTCTTCGGCATGATGGGCCGGCCCGGCGAGTTGGCCTTCAACTGCCCGCGGCTGAGCGGCTTCCGGGCCGACAGCGCGGCCGACCGGTCGCGCGCCTGGGTCGTCGGCCGGCGCAAGATCCGGCGCATCACGACCTTCTGCCAGCGCTGGCTGCCCGGCTTCGAGGCGAGCTACCTGGCTCTCATCGCACCCATGCTGGGCGTGCGCGAGTCGCGTCGGATCGTCGGCGATTATGTGCTCAGCGAAGAGGACTGCCTGGCCTGCCGCAAGTTCGCCGACGGCATCGGCCGCAATCGCTACCCGATCGACATCCATCAGCAGGGCAGCGGCACGGTGCTCAAACACATGGCCGAGGGCGAATGGCACGATATCCCGTTCCGTTGCCTGGTCCCCCGCGGGTTCGACGGCCTGCTGGTCGCCGGCCGCTGCCTCAGCGCCACCTTTGCCGCGCAGGCCTCGGTGCGGGTCGAGGCCAACTGCCGCTCGATGGGCCAGGCAGCCGGCGAGGCGGCGGTGATGGCCCTCCGCGGCGACGGCACGGTGCGCGGCGTCGAGGTGGAGCGCCTGCGCGAGCGGCTGCGTGCGGCCGGGGCGCTGGTCTAGCCGGCGGCGGCCTCACAGGTGGGCGACCAGGTCGACCATGGTCACCAAGTCGAGCACGTTGTGTTCGAGGATCGGCGCGATCAGCGCCTCGTCGCCCGACTCGGCGTAGCGCGCATAGACCCCGGGAATCTCCGCGCCGGGAATGTCGTCACCTGCGCGCGGCCGGCCGCAGACCGCGCTCTCCAGCGTCTGTAGCCGGCAGTCACCGAACCGGCGCCCGAACCTGCGCCGGGCCAAGTGCAGCAGGTCGACGCGCAGCTCGGGCAGCGGCACAGGCAGGCCGAAGTAGGCCGCGCGGCGGAGCAGGAAGGGGAGGTCGAAGCTGGCGCCGTTGAAGGTCACCAGCGCCCCCGCGCCGGCCAGCCGCTCGGCCGCCGCGGCAATCACCGCCGCCTCTTCGCGCAGCGTGCGGGCGAGCAGCAGCCGGCACTCGACTGCCTGCTCGCCGACCGTCGCCAATCCGCAGAGGAACAGCGGCTCGTTGCGCAGGCCGCAGGTCTCGAGATCGAGAAAGACCACCTGCTCGGCCGGAACGGCCAGCAGTACGGCCAGCTGGCCGGTGCCCGTGGCGGCGCGATAGGCCGCGGCGACCGCGGCGCTCTCGACCGCCGGCGCCATCAGCCGGCAGGCGCCCCAGCCGGTGACCAGCTCGCCGCCGGCGTCGGCCCGCACCCCGCGCGGCGGTGGCGCCGCCGGTGCCGGCCTGCCGGCCGGCGGCCGATGCCCGCCAGGCGGCGGCAGGAACGAATCCTCGGGCGGCCGTCGGTCCGGCCCGGCCGGCAGGAACGAGCCGTCGGCCTCGGCCCGCGGCTGGCGCAGCCGGCGGCTCAGCGCCCGTCGCAATTCGCGGATGTCGGGCATCGATGCGTCCTGCGAACGTTTGATTGCCATGATGACGGTTGGCGCGCGGGTTGTCAAGCGCCGAAGAGCAGCGGGCCGAACAGCAGATCGTGGTCGCCGGCGGGGACGGCGCCGGCGCGGAGCAGCTCGCCGACGCCGCTGCCGCTGCCCGCTCCGGTGCGGACGATGACCCGGCTCCAGCCGCCGCGCAGCGCCTCGAGCGCGCCGGCCCGAGTGCCGCCGCGGCTGGTCTCGCAGGCGATCACCACCGCCGTCTCGCCGAGGCTGTAGATCAGCCGGTTGCGGGCGAAGGCGCGGGCGGCCGAGAAGACCGCATCGGGCTCGAACGGCGAGACGACGACCAGCCGGCCGGCCTCGACCGCGTCGGCCACCTCGGCCTGCCGGGTGCGGGTGAGCAGCTCGCAGGCGAGCACCGCCACGGCGCTGCCGCCGGCGGCCAGCGCGCCGGTCAGCGCGGCCTGGTCGGCGCCGCGCGCCGCTCCCGAGATAACCGTCAGGCCCCGGCGGTGGCACTGCTCGCCCAGCCGATGCGCCACCCCGAGCGCCGGCGGCGCGGCATCGCGCGAGCCGGCCACGGCGATGCCGGACATCAGCCCCTTGTGTCGCGGGAACCACTTGG
>CAYONP010000029.1:7589-46217 GCA_964405335.1 uncultured Fimbriimonadaceae bacterium | reverse complement strand
TGGACTGCGGCGTTGCAGCGCCGCGCTGGCTTGCCCCGACCGGCCCCGGGGGTGGCCCGGCTCGCCCAGCCGTGGCCCCACCTCGCGCGCCGGCGGCGCGGCGGCGCGCAGGCCGGCGACGGCGATGCCGGGAGCGCCGAGCAGCGCCGCCGGGCCGACGCCGAAGAGCAGCGGCGGCGCCTTGGACCGCAGCCGGCCGAGGAGCTTGGCCGGATAGTCTGCATCGACCGTGGTGAGGCACCAGATCCCTACTTCACCCCAGTCGTCCCAGTGCGGATGTGGTGGCAGTTCGGCGCGCTGCGCGGCGCGTTCGGTCAGCGCATCATCGGCCAGGCCCGCGGCGTAGCTCTGCCACTCGGCCGGCGTCAGTGGTTCGGGCGCCTCGGCCGGCTCGCCGGGCAGGCGGCAGCAGAGCCGGTGGACCAGCGCCGCGTCGGCCTCGGCGCCGCGGCTCAAGATTGACGCTCCCAGGGTCGATCGGTATAATGCCGGGTGCCCAACGCTTTCCTCGGTAGCTCAATGGCAGAGCGGGTGGCTGTTAACCACTAGGTTGGGGGTTCGAATCCCTCCCGAGGAGTACCACCTCCATCCGGATCGCCCATTTCCAAGCCGCCGCGCTACATCCTTGCCCGGCCTGGTCGATAGCATACCGAGCGCCTCCGTGGTTTGGCCTGCCCTTGCGCGGAGCGCGGATAGCTCGATGATGCATCCAGACGAGCCAGGCCAGGCGGTGGAACGGCGCGGCGGCGAATGGGGCGTCAACCTCTCGCCTTACGGCTTGTTCCTGATGGTGCCGCTGTTCGCCGCCCCGTTCCCGCTCCTGCGCGGCAGCGAGACGCTGCCCAGCGACGCCCAGTTCGAACTCGCCGCCTGCCTGCTCGGGCTGCTCTGCGGCGCGATGCTGATCAACCGCGTCGACCAGCGCTCGCGACGTCACTTCGCCATGCTCGGCTGCGCCTACTTGATCGCCGCCAGCGAGAGCATCGTCTCGACCGTGGCCATGCTCGCCGGGCTCGACGGCGGCGAGCCGGTGGCCGGCTGGCTGCGGCCCGGCGCGGTGCTCAGCCGGGGTATCCTGCCGGCGCTGATCTTCGCCATGGCGCCGACCGTCCGCGCCCGCGCGGTCGAGCGCGATCCGCACGGCCACGAGCTGTTCGACGGCCGGCTGGTCTATGCCGTCATGGTCCTCGCCGCCGCGCTGACCGCGCTGACCGCCATGGTGCCCTTCCCCGACACGCTGCCGCCGGGCTGGCGCATCGCCCATCCGGTCGACCTGGTCGCCGGCGCCATCTATGCCGGGGCGTTGGTGATGCTGGCCATCGACTTTCAGCAGACGCGTGAACCGGGCGTCTGGTGGGTCGCCTTGGCCTGCGGCGTTAGCGCGGTCAGCCACCTGTTCATCGGCTTCAGCCTGACCTCGCACGACGCGATGTGGGAGCTGGCCGAGGGCTACCAGCTCCTCGCCCCGGCCCTGCCGATGCTGGGTCTGGCGGTCAAGGCGCCGGGGCGCGCCTGAGCGATCCAACCCGCGCATAGGTCGGTGACAACTGCAGCACCGGCTTCCAGGGCGTGTTAGTTCGCGTGGTAGGGGCAGGTCTGAGACCTGCCCGCCGGTGATTCGATCCGCGCTCGAAGCGGGCTCGTCGGCATCCGGGCGGGTCTGAGACCTGCCCCTACCGCACTTTCCAACACGCCCGTCCGGCCGGCCCTGCAGCCCGTCATTGATGGCGGGCACCGCTCGCCTTACAGGCCGACCTCGTCGGCCAGGGCCAGCGGGGGGTTGGGGATCTGCATCGCCTCGTTCCAGGCCCGCAGCGCGGCGATCCGCTCGTCATCGGTCGGCGGCAGGGCCAGCGGCCGGCCGCGGCCGTCGAGCATCAGGCCGACCACGCCGCCACGCACGGCCACCGTCCGCTCGCGGCCCTTGCCGGCGCCGATATCGACCCCGCGCGCGGGCACGATGTGCAGCTCGGCCGACTGGCCGACCGCCAGTGGGTGCAGGGTCAATCGGCCCGGCTCGATGCTGAACTCGCCAGTCAGGTCGCCGCGCGCGGTGACGGTGGCCAACGCGCCCTCGCGCACGGCGCCGACCGGTGCGACGGCGAAGCCGAGCGGGATGAGGCAGTCGCGCTCGAACACCTCGGTCGCCGCCTCCGGCAGCACGGTGCTCAGCACGCCGAGGTGCGGCATCATGAAGATGCTGTCGACGGCCAGTTCGGTGACCCCTTCGGGGGCGAAGGCGTCGAGCATCATCAGCGCCGACTGCGCCCGCCGCGGGGCGTGGCTGAGCACCCCGCCCGAGCCGATGATCAGATCGAGGGTCATAAGATCGACCAGCGACGCCGCGCTGCCCTGGTCAAACATGCGACCCACTTCGGAGGCCTGGCGCACGCCCTTGAGGCTGGTCGCCAGCTCGCGGTGGTGGTCGAGCGCCAGCCGCAGCGCCTCGCGCGCCAGCGACTGCTCGACCGACAGGCTGGTCTGGTCCTGCGGGATGGTCGTCGGCCGGATCATCTTGTTGCGCAACTGGTTGCGCAAGGTGTCCTCGTCGCACGGCGCGGGTAGCCAACGCAGCACGTTGCGCGTGCCTGCCTCGGCGAGCACGTTGCAGATGCTGTAGCTCATGCCCAGGTTGGCGCTGACCGTGCGGGTGAAGTTGCCCTGAAAGACGCTGAACACGTCGGTCGTGGCGCCGCCGATGTCGACGGCCAGGACCTCGATGCCGCGCTGCCGCGCCACCGTCTCGACCAACATGCCGACGGCGTTCGGGGTCGATAGCAGGTCGGCCGAGGTCCACGATTTGAGCTTGTTGTAGCCCGGCGCCTGCTCCATCACGTGTTCGAGAAAGAGCTCATGGATCGCCTCGCGTGAGGGACCAAGATTCTCGGTCTCGGGCGTCGGGCGGATGTTCTCGACCATGCGCAGGTCGACGGTCTGGTCGAGGATGCCGGCAATCTCGTCGCGGATGGCCTGGTTGCCGGCGTAGATGACCGGCAATTGGTAGGTCTGCCCCAGCCGTGGCCGCGGATCGGCGGCGAGGATGAACTCGGCCAGCTCGACCACGTTGGCCTGCTGGCCGCCGTCGGTGCCGCCGGCGAGGAGGATCATGTCGGGCCGTAGCCGCCGGATCTGCTCGATCCGTTCGTGCTCCTCGCGGCCGTCGTCGATGCTGACCGTGTCCATGACAATCGCGCCGGCGCCGAGCGCTGCCCGCTCGGCCGACTGGGCAGTGATCTTCTTGACCACCCCCGCGACGGTCATCTGCAGCCCGCCGCCGGCGCTGGAGGTCGAGAGATAGAGGTCGACGCCGACGGTCGGCGACTCGCTCGGCACGATCAGCTTGCCGTCGCGGACGATGGTCCGGCCGGTGATCTCCTCAAGCTCGCGGGTGGCGGTGATCACCCCGACGGTGACGTCGTCGAACGGCGCCTCGACGGTGGTCGGCGCCTCGCCGCGACCGGCCAGGCGGTAGCCGTCGTCGCCGTGTTCGATCAGGATGGCCTTGGTGGTGGTGCTGCCACAGTCGGTGGCGAGAACGGTCTTGACCTGCGCTGGGTCCATGGATCTCCTCGTTAGTGGACGATGTGCAGCCAGTCACGGAGCAGGAAGTCGAGCCGGTCGATGAGCAGCGAGAAGCGGGCCATGACGGTGCTGCCGAAGGTCGCTCCGAAGGCGACCATGAGCAGCCAGCGGCCCAGCCGCGCGGTGCCCGCGACGACCCGGTGCTCGTGCCGGAAGGAGAAGAAGAAGTAGACCATCACCGCGGTCAGGGTGAGCAGGAAGAAAGCGTTGTCGAGCGCGTCGAAGCTGCTCACCGGCGGCGTCGCCGCGGCGTCGGGCGCCAGCGGCAGGAACGACGAGGTGATCTGGGGGAAGACCTGGTTGGCAAACCCGCGGAAGACCAGCCCGGCGGTCAGGCCGAACAGCACGCTGACCAGGAAGCGGCTCATCCAGGTGTACTTGGGGAAGTAGATGGTGTACCACAGGCTGGCCAGCAGCGGCGGCAGGATCCAGTACCAGCGCCCGTCGACCAGCGCCTGCCACCAGTTCTCGCTCAGCGCGTCGCGCCAGGTGACGACCAGCCCGAAGCCCGTGGCAACGCCGATGAACAGATGCTCGAAGAAGCGGTAGACCGGGTTCTCGCGGTAGACCACCGAGAGAATCGCCAGGGTGGCAATCGCGCCGAGCCAGACCTGGATCAGCTCGACCGGAGCGGGCTGAACCATGCTAGCCCTCCTTCCCGGGCGCCAGCGGCCGCGTCGGCGCACCGCCGATCCGCCTCTCGGCCCAGACCGCCAGGTTGCCGAGCACAATCAGCAGCATGATCAGCAGGTGGCCCAGCGACTGGCTCCCCATCCCCCGCGTGCCCTTGCCGCCCGGTGTGCCGTCGGCCTCGGTGAACTCGGTCAGGGTCTCGAACTGCGCCGCGCCGCCGAGACCGACCAGCAGGCCCTTGAGCTGGCCCGACTGCATGTAGGGATACTCCTCCGGGCCAATCACCGCCGTGCAGCCCTGCGCCAGGGTCACCCCGCCGGCGAACTGCAGGTAGATATCGAGGTAGCTGGCGCCGGTGACCTCGTAGATCAGCCCCACGTCGGCCAGCGTGCGGATGCCCGCCATCATCGGGTAGCCGGCCAGCTCGACGCCGCGGATGTCCTTCGGGATTGTCCGCGGCAGGTCGTTCATCAGCGCCACGAGGGTCTTGTCGGGCGCCGGGCGGAAGCCCCAGTTGATCCAATCGACGCCGTACTGCTTCTTGTGCTTGCGAGCCAGCTCCTCGGCGATCTTCTGGCCCAGCTCGGGCCCCTGCTGGTCGAACCCGAAGATGGCGAACGGCCGGTTCTCCCGGAACAGGTAGTCCATCACCGCGGTGGTCAGTGGCTGGCACTCGCCCTTGGTCCCGCCGCCCCAGTCGCAGGCGATGACAATCAGCTTGTCGGCCGGCAGGTCATCGATGGTCTGCTTCAGCGCGCGGGTGGCCTGGAACGGGAAGATGGGCAACTGCATCGGCACCAGCATGGGCAGGACCAGGACGATGATCACCAGCGTGTAGATGATCCGCCGGTCGATCTGCCGGAAGTTGATCAGGAAGGTGGCCCAGGCGGGCGGCCGGCTCTCCATCACAGCTCCTTCCCGAAGTAGGAGCCTCGTTCGAGGCTCAGCCAGACGCGCAGCGAGAGGGCGAACCAGCCCATGTAGGCGCCGAACAGGATGCCGCGGAAGGCGGCCGCCGCCGGCTTGCTGAGCAGCCAGTTGGTCACGTTCTCAATCCGCATCCAGCCGCTGGCGCCACCCTCGGGGATCCACGAGGTCAGCGCCTGGCCGAGCGGCACCTGGCCCATCATCATGATGAACGCGACGACGGTGATCAGCGCCGCTTCGGTCGAGCGGATGCGGAAGGCGCGATAGGCCGCCGAGACGATGTAGAAGCCGAGCAGCGCGAAGGTGGTCGATTCGAGCGGAATGTAGAGCCCGGTGAACAGCACGTCGTAGGCCGCGCCGGCGGGGTGCATCGGCGACGGCTCGGGCTCGCCGTCGTCGCCCACGACCGGTTCCTCGCCCGGCACGATGCGCCAGCCATCACCGGCCGCCTCGAGCCGCGGCTGCTCCCAGGCCAGCACCCGACCGTCGAGCCAGGCCAGTCGCTCGGCGAGCTGCTCGTCGTCGAGCGTCTGGTCGAACATCCAGAGCGCGTGGGGCACGGCATCGATCAGCTCGCCGCGCAGCGCCGCGGCCAGTTCGTCGGTGGTGAAGGTCGCCTCGCCGAACCGGCCCTGCGCCGCGGACAGCAGACCGCCCCAGACCTCGGCCTCGCGCTCGACCTTCAGGTTCCACAAGCCACAGAAGGTCATCGCGAAGAAGCCGAAAAAGAAGGCCAGCGAGTTGATCCGGCCTGGCCGTTTCTGCGCTACGTTGCGGCCGTGGACCATGAACAGACTGATGATCCCCAGCCCGATGGCGAAGCCGAAGAGCACGATCTGGAACACGCCGAGCGGCTGCTCATAGCCCTTGACGAAGTTCAGCGACGGCTCGAAGTTCAGCCGCAACGCGCCGCTCTGCGGCCCCACCTGCGCCGCGAAGGTGCCGTCGCCGGCGGCGACCAGCGGCACCGGCCCGTCGGCGCCGGTGATGGTCAGCTCCCACTCGCCGCCGGCGAACCGGCGGCCCTCGACCGGCAGCAGGTCGACGCCGGGCGCCGGCTCGAGCGCCGGCTCTTCGACCAGCTCGACCGCGCCGGAGAGCAGCTCGTCGGGTTCGGGCTCGGTCGGCGCCGGCTCGCCCGGCTGACGCTCTTGCGGGTGGCGGTAGAGCCGATCGCCGGTGAACGGGTATTCCTGCGCGCCGACGACCCAGGTGCCCTTGACCTTGCTGCCGGTCGGCAGGAAGAAGGTCAGCGCGTAGAACAGGCCGGCACAGAAGGTGCAGACGATGGTCAGCCGCCGCCGCGCCGCGGTGCCGAGCCGCTGCAGGCCGAACAGGACCGCGGCGAAGAGGAACACCGTGCCGAGCAGCAGGAGCCAGAAGCGCAGGCCCTGCTCGGGGCGGAACAGGTGCGCGATGAACCACTCCTGCATCAAGCCGGGCGGATAGGGCAGTCCGTTCACCTCAAGCTCCTCCGCCGAAGAACTCGACCATCGCCGCGACGCCGGTCGGCACGCCGCTGAGCGCGGCCAGCGTGGCCAGCACAAAGCCAATCGCGATCGAGCCGAGCATGACCATCTTGCCGAAGTCCTGACCGACCAGGCTGCCGGTCAGCACCGGATCGCCCGAGAGCAGCGCCGTGGTGGCGTAGTACTCCTCGCCGATGATGGTGTAGTCGCAGGTCGCGATGAAGAAGGGAATCTGGTTCGACGACGGCGTGGCGGCAATCTGCACCGCGCCGACATTCTGGCCATTCTCGGCCATGATCAGCGACTCGGCGTAGAAGGTGCCGAAGAAGAAGTTCGCCCCGACGTTCTCGCGGTTCATGATCCCGACGACACCCGCCGCGTAAGCGAACTGCATGCCGGAGAGGAAGCGCACATCGCGCGAGTCGAACGAGTCGGCGGCGCCCTGGCTGGCATAGCTCTCGCGCAGGATCTCCTCGATCACCGCGATAGCCACCGCATCGACGGTCGGGACAATCACCCGCTCGCGGAACTGCGCGGCGATCCGCGCGACATGGCCGATCACGGTCATCGCCTGAAGGGTGATGATGTCGATTCCGCCCAGCCCGATGCTGAACAGGATCGGCCGGCCCAGCTCGACCGCGCGGCCGACCACCTCGTCGACCACATCGACGCCGGGCACGCGGCGGATGAACAATCGCTGCCCGCGGTTCGCCCGCCGGATGCTGGACAGGATCAGCAGCGCCAGCAGCGGCAGGACGATGTAGCAGGCATACGCGTCGGTCGCATTGTCCATGCGGTCACTCGCTCTCGGCCGCTTTCGTTTCGAGCAGGGCCACGAACGATCGGTACTGCTCCGCGTCGGCCAGCAGCTCGCGCACCTGCTCGAACCGACGGAGGCCCAGGAACGGCGCGACCAGCGGCCAGGTCACGACCATCGCCTGGCTGGCCAGGTGGGCCAGCGGCCGGTGCAGCTCGAGGAAGATCACCGCCGGCACGGTCAGACCGCGGTCGGCGATCTTCTCGGCCACTCGCTCCAGGTCGAGCGGCTCGGCCAGGTCAGCTTGCATCGGCGGCCTCCGGCAGGCGCCGCGCCACGGCCCGCTCGGCGATGATGGCCACCACCGCCTCGCGGTGCCCCTCGTAAGGCAGGTAGATCCCGTGGTAACTGTCGAGCCAGCCCTTGCGTGAGCGCGGCGTCACCAGCACCCCGTCCTCCAGGTCGTAGGCCACGGCGACGCGGTCCCAGGGCAACTGCCGGCTGCCTACCGGTCCGCGTCGCTCGACCCCCTCGCGCGTCAGGCGGTAGCGGCTGGGCAACAGGAAGTCGGCCAGCGAGCCGAACAGCAGTAGCGTGCCCAGGGCCGTCAGCACGGGTGCCCGGAAGACCGCGTGCAGCGCCGCCAGCGCCAGGCCCATGCCGATCACCAGCAGCGCCGCGGTGCGCGGCTCCTCGCCCGCCGGATGCCGGCGCCACTCGAGCAACGGCTCGTCCGCCACGCTCTCGGCCGCCTCCACGCTGCTGCTCCCTCCAGGCCGCGGCCGGCGGATTCTAACCGCCGCGCAAGAGCGCTGTCAACCAGCGTTCACCGCCCCTCTCCGGGCTGGACACGTGGCGACGGCGCCATGTCAACCCACGCCGTTGACGGCCCGCCGGGCGCGGCGTACCCTCTCGCCATGCGTCGCCGGCGCCGGAAGCACATCCTCGTCGCTGCTGCGTGCCTGCTCCCCAGCGCGCTGATCATCGGCACCTTCCACGTTTGGCCGCTGCTCTTCGCCGCCTGGGTCAGCCTGCACGAGTGGGTCATCGTCCAGGGCGAGTTCGTCGGCCTGGGCAACTATCAGCGGGCCCTCGGCCACAAGGACTTCTGGCAGAGCATCACGGTCACCGTCTGGTACGTCCTCGGCACCGTGCCGCCGACTCTGCTCCTCGCCTATCTGGTCGCCGAACTGCTCAACCGCGAACTGCGCGCGCGCGGCTTCTACCGCGTGCTCTTCTTCACCCCCTACGTCGTCTCGCCGGTCGCCGCCGCGGCGGTCTGGAAGTGGGTCTTCTACTCGGCCAGCCCACCGGCCAACCAGTGGCTGGCCAGGCTCGGGCTCGAGGTGCCGGCGCAGCGCTGGCTGCTCCAGCCGCGTGGGGTGTTCACCATCATCGCCGACGCGCTCGGGCACGAGCTGCCCGCCTGGGCCGGCGGGCCGAGCCTGGCGCTCTGCTGCATCATGCTGGTCACCATCTGGTCGAGCATGGGGTTTGCCATCGTGGTGCTGCTCGGCGGGCTGGCCCAGGTACCCGACGAGATCCTCGAAGCGGCCCAGCTCGACGGCGCCACCGGATGGCGGCTGCGCCGGCGGGTGATCTGGCCGCTGCTCAGCCCGACGCTGTTCTTTCTGCTGGTGGTCTTCGTGATCCGAGCCTTCCAGGCGTTCAACCAGATCTTCGTCCTTACCCCGCAGACCGGCATCCTGGGCACCACCAGCACGGTGCCCTACTACATCTGGGAGGAGGCGTTCCGCTCCGGCGGCCAGGGCTACGGCTATGGCTCTGCCGTCGCCTACCTGCTCTTCTTCATCATCCTCGGCCTGACGCTGCTCCAGTTCCGGCTGCTCGGCCGGCGGGTCTTCTACCAGGGGGAGCGCGGATGAGCTTCGTCCGGCGACACCAGCTCGGCGCGCACCTGGCCTTGCTGCTGCTCGGCCTGCTGGTTGCCCTGCCCTTTTTCTGGATGCTCGGCACCTCGCTCAAGACCCTGGCCGAGACGGCGCGCCTCTGGCCGGTGCCCGAGGTGCCGCAGTGGGGCAACTACGCCGAGGTGCTGCGCCGCGCGCCGTTCGGCCGGTTCTTCTTCGTCTCCGGCGTCACCGCGCTGGCGGTCACCGCGGGCGTGTCGCTCACCGCGCTGCTCGCCGGCTACGCGTTCGGCGCGCTGGACTGGCCGGGCCGGCGGGTGGTCTTCGTGCTCTACGTGGCGACCATGATGGTGCCGTTCGAGGTGATCCTCATCCCGAACTTCCTGACCGTCCTGCGGCTGGGCTGGAAAGACAGCTTCGCCGCGCTGATGGTGCCGTGGCTGAGCAACGTCTTCAGCGTCTTCTTGATGACCCAGGCGTTCCGCGCGCTGCCGCGCGACTTTCACGAGGCGGCGCAGCTCGACGGCTGCGGGCACCTGCCGTACCTGTTCCGCATCGCCGCGCCGCTGGTCGCGCCGTCGCTGGCGACGGTGGCCATCTTCGCCTTCCTCGGTAGCTGGAACAGCCTGCTCTGGCCGCTGGTGGTGATCGACTCCGAGCCGATGCGCACCGTTGAGATGGGGTTGTCGAAGTTCTTGCTCGAGGAGCAGAACGAGTACCACCTGTTGATGGCCGCCAGCGTCCTGACCTTGCTGCCGGTGCTGCTGGTCTTTCTCGCCCTGCAGCGGAAGTTCATCGAGGGCATGGCGGCGGGGCTGAAGGGGTAGCGGGTGAGGGAACGAAACGCCCTCGGCCGGCGCTTGAACAGGCACGGAAGCAAGACCGATGGCCAAGCCCGCGACAACCGACGGCACCCGCACGGCGGACCCCACCGCTTGGTGGCGGCACGCGGGGTTCGACATCCCAGACCCGGTGCGTGTGGCCCGGCTGCTGGCCCGGCGGCCGGAACTCGAGCAGGAGCTGCGCCGTGGCGCCCCCCACCTCCGGCAGCACCTGGGCAGCGAGGCGTCGTTACGGCTTGTGATCGAGGTACTGCCGCACGATGAGCGGGGCGAGATGCTGTGGATCATGGGGAGCCTCGAGCTGACGATCGACGAGGCGGAATCCAGGTGGGACGCCCTCATGGATGACTGGGGGGAGGAAGCCTATCGCGCCACCAACGGGCGCTTGTGCGTCGACGTGGTGGGCCGGTGAGCTACGACTGGCGCCAGTTCCTTGACCTGGCCCAGCACCTCTTCCACCTCAGCGACGGCTCGGTGGACGAGGAAACCCGGTTTCGCAACGCCATCAGCCGCGCCTACTACGCCGTCTTCGGCGTGGCGCGACAGGTGCTGCACGGGAAAACGGTCGACGGGGTTCCGTTCCGCTTCATGTTCGACGCCGGAGACCACGCCCTGCTCCGTAAGAGCCTGGCCGGGCTCCCGGCACCGCAGTCCAAGCACTCCGCGCGAGTCGAGAGACTCCGCCTGCGCCGCAACTCGGCCGACTACGACGATAGCTACTGCGAGCCGAACATCCACTCCTCGGCGCAGAGCTCGCTCGCGCTCGCCGTTGTGCTACTGGACTGGCTCGACTCCCTTCCCTGACACCCGCACCGCTTCGCCCCGCCGCGACGACTCGTAGACCGCATCGGTCAGTGCCTGGATCACCCGCGACTGCTCCAGCGTCGTCATCGGCGGCGTGCCGGTGCGGATAGCGCGGCAGAAGTCGGGGATGGGGCCGTGGTGCACCGGCCCGTCGTCGTCACTGCCCGACCACAACAGCTCATGCCGCGCGCCCTCGCCCGGCACGCCGGAGGTGTGGACCAGCTCCTTGGTTCCGCTCTTCATCACCAGTCGCAGCGCGCCGTCGCGGCCAAGGATCTCCCACGCCGCGTCACCCTCGGCGGCGATGAACTCGGCCCGCTCGTACTGGAGCATCGTCCCGCCGGCACAGAGCGCGGTGAAGGCGACGTGCGTCTCGGCATCGCTGCCCGGCGCGGCGTAGTGGTCGAACGCCGGCGGCACGGGCCAGCAGCCGGCCAGCACCCGCTCGGGCCGCAGCCGCCAGCCGAGGATGCCGAACAGGTAGTCGAGGTCGTAGACCCCCCAGTTGGCCAGGATCCCGCCGCCGTTGAGCGCGTGGCTCAAGCGCCAGGTCGGCCGCGGCAGGCTCGGTTGCCCGCCGGCGGGGACGATCGCCCGGCAGCGCACCACCTGAAGCGGCCCGAGCGGATCGCCGGCCATGAACTCCGTCGCCGCGCGGGCCGAGTCCATGAAGCGATAACGGCACGAGCAGCCGGCGCCGACCAGCGGCCCGCGCGCGCCCATCAGCGCATCGATCTCGGCCAAGCTGCGCGCGACGGGCTTCTCGGTCAGCAGGTGCTTGCCCGCGGCAAAGGCGTCGAGCCCGAGCTGGAACCGGTCGGCCGCCGGCATGGCCAACACGACCGCCTCGATCCGCGCGTCGGCCAGCAGCTCGTGCCCCTCGCCATAGACAGCGATGCCCGCGCCGCGCGCGGCCTGCTCCTCGGCGCGTTCGGCGATCAGGTCGGCAACGGCGAGCAGCTCGACCTCGTCGGCCGCCAGCGCCGCGGCGACATGGTGGCGGCCGATCACCCCGCAGCCGATGATGCCCAGGCGGAGCGGCTCCATCTAGTTCCTCCGCGCTTCGATGAACTCAATCTCGACGGTGGTGCCGACCGGCACGTCGGCCGGCTCCGGGTCGAGCCGCAGGTGGTTGACCATGCCGCGCCAGCCGGGCTGGCCGGCCAGGTCGAAGACGACCTCGTGCCACTGCCCGTCACCCGCCAGCGGCGCGGTGACGCAGCGCGAGGGACTGGTGCCGGGCGTTAGCTCGGTGCCCCAGAAGAGCGCCAGCTCGTTGCCGCCGCTCGCCCGCGCTCGGACCACCAGGCGCGGGTGGTCGGCCGCGGCGAAACAGGCGTTGGGCGCGGCGAAGTAGGGATCGTCGCCGGTCACCGTGCAGACCAGGTTGCCGCCGTCAAGCTCCAGCTCGCAGTGGTGCTCGGCCGCCCAGCCCTCGAGCCCGCCGCCGAACCGCCAGCTCGCCCGGGCCGCGGCTGAGGCCGGCCGGCCCGGGCGCAGGCCGCCGATGATCACCTCGACCGGCTCGACTCCGTGGGTGACCCTGAGGAACAGCGCCGACTGCGCCGGGTCGTAGACCGCGTCGACGGCCGGATCGTCGATGTCGTCGCCGAGCCGCGCCGGCCGGCCGCCGATGGTGATGCCACCCGGCCGCGCGACGAACGGAATGACCGACCAGGTGGTCAGCTCGCCGCGCCGGTGGAGCAGCAGCCGCGCGGTGTTGCCGCGCACCTCGGCGGCGGCGATGTCGGCGCCGGTGGTGAATTGCAGTGCCTGCCCATCGACTTCGAGGATGGCCGTCCGCGGCTCCGGATCGAGGCCGTTGAGCGCCAGCAGGCAGACCTGGATGTCTTCGGGATTGATGTGCGGACCGTTCTTCCGCCCGGCGACGAAGGCCCAACTGTCGGGATAGGTGCCCTTCAGCTCGGGCGACTCGTCGCCGTGCTGCTGGTACATGCCGCTGACCGTCAGCCCGCGGGCGATGCGCTCATAGGGCAGCGTGTCGTCGACCTCCGCGAGTTGCAGCAGCGCATAGCCATAGATCAGCCCGCACCACTGCACCGGCAGGCCCAGCCATGAGTGCGTCCGGTGAGTCGAGCCGAAGACCGGAATGCTGGCGTAGGTCATGCCGGGAATCGAGGGGTCGCCCCAGAGGTAGTTGAACGGCAGACCGGCGCGCGCCCAGTAGACCGCCGCGTTGAGGTAGGGCTGGTGGCGCGTCACGCGGTAGGCCTCGAGATAAGCCCGGATCGCGTAAGCCGCGGCGAGGATGTCGGGCTCGTGGATCGGGCACTCCCACCCTTGCGCGCCGGCGGGGATGATGAAGCGGTCCATCCGCGCCAGCGCCTGCCGGCCGGCGGCGAGCAGCGTGCGGTCGCCGCTGAACCGGATCCAGCGCCAGATGCTGTAGGCCGCCGGCGCGCAGGTGCCCAGCTCGACCGTGCCCGGCGCGCCGAGGAAGACGTTCTCGGGCGGCGGGTTGAAGCCCCACGAACCATCGGCGCTCATGCCCCCCGCCGCGCCGTAGGCCGCGCGGCGCATGACCTCGAGCGCGCCGTCGAGGTGGCCGAACAAGAACGGCGCGTTGTTGCGCAGGATGTGGCAGCCGGCCGGGCTGTCGAGCCCCGCCTCGCCCTGTTCGGTCAGCGTCGTCTCGATGATCAGCTCGGCGTGATCACGCGCCGCGGCCGAGCCGCTCAGCACGCTGTCGAAGAGCAGCAGCGTGGCATACTGCGGAGCGTTGAGGTTCGGCCAGCCGACGCAGTGCCGCGACTTCTTCGCCGCCGCGTCCCAGACGCTGGCGGTGAAGGCATGGCGGCAGAGCGCCAGCTCATCGGCCAGGCTGCGCGGCGGCGTCTCGGCGGCGGGGAAGTCGGGCTGGCGGGCGATCCACTCGTCGACCGCATCGAGCACCGTCGCGCCGGGCAGCAGAGCGATCCGTTGGCTCAGGCGCACGGTCTCTCCCGCGCCGACGGCGTACGGCTCGGCCGCCTGCAGCGTGTTCTCGGGCACCAGTTCGACGCCGCCGGGGGCGAAGAGCTGCAGCCGGTGGTTCTCCTGCCCGTCGACGAAGTTCGGCGCGGCGAACAGCGCCGACGGCAGCGCGCGCTCGCCGTGCCAGGTCTGGAGCGGGTCCCACATCACCGCCACGGTGGCCTGCTCGGTCTCGACCGACATGCACGGGACCGTGACCTTGTACGGGTCGGGCACCAGCCGCAGGTGCAGCGGCGGGTCGAAGTCGCGCGTCGATGACGACGGCTCGTCGTCCTGCAGGAACTCGAGCCCGGGAAAGAGCGCTCGCCGTTTGGCCGTGCCGCTGGTGCCGTCACCGACCAGCACCGCCGGCCCGCGCAGCGCCCGCAACGCGAACCCACCGGCCGGCACCGGGCCGAGCTGGTGGACCAGGTCCAGGCCCCGGCCGCCGATGGTCGCCGTGACCGTGAGGGGCACCAACCGCGCCGCGCCCGCGAGCGGTACGCTGCCGGTGAACACCAGCGAGTCGGCCGCCGGCGAGCTGACGCGCCACTCGCCCGGCTCGCCGCCGCCCTCGACCACCACCTCGGCCAGGCTGGGCGCCGTGGCCAATGTGCGGTAGCGCCCGCCAACGACCGCCTGGAACTCGACCGGCCCGGCACCCGAGCCCCAGAACAGCACCCGGCTGGTGGCATCGGCCAGGTAATGCGCCCCCCACGCCGCGCCGATGCGACCGACCTTCGGCGCGGCGACCGGCAGGTCGGTCACCGCCGGCCGCGCCGGATAGACGGTGAACGTGCGCTGTTCGTCGATCGACTCGGGCCAGCCGGCGACCTGGTAGCTGACGCCGAGCGCCAGCCGTGCTGAGCCCGGCTCGGCCACGCCGCCGGTGACCGGCAGGGCCAGCTCGGCGCCGGGATCGATCCGGTCGATCAGCCGCGTCGCCTCGAAGTCGCCGGCAAAGACGACGGTGAGCTGATGCTCAAGCTGCAGCACGCCGCGGCCGGTGTTCTTGAGCACCGCCCGGCCGGCCAACCGGTCGCCGGCGAAGGTGACGCCACGGCTCGGCCCCAGGCTGACCAGCTCGATTCGCGGGGCGAAGGCTGCCGCGGTCAGGGTGCCATCGGCGCCGTCCAGCTCGACCGCCAGCCGCACCGCGCCGGGCACGTCGCTGACGTCGTACTCGACCAGCGTCCGCTCGGGCGTGGTGACCACCAGCCGCGGCTCGCCGACCGGTTGGTCGGTCTCATCGAGCGGCTGCAGCCGCACCGCGACGGCCTCGCCGGCGCCCGGGTGCTCGGCCAGAATGACGCCGGCCAGCACGCCGGTGCGGCCGCCCTCCATGCCGTTGCCGGCGAGGTGGTAGAGCCGCGTATCGCCGAACAGCGCCCAGTCGAAGCTGCAGTTGCCCACCCCGCCGCCGTCGTCGGTGACCAGGCTCAGCGTGACGGTGCGGCCGGCATAGGCGCCGAGGTCGAGACAGAACGGCGCCCAGCCCGGCTGATCAACCTGGGTGCGGAACTGCCGCTCGTCGTCGAGTTCGATGCCGAAGCCGATCCCGTCCATCTCGGCCTGCTCGGGCTGCACGCCGTCGGACATGCCGCCCCAGCCGGCCAGGATCAGCTTCTCGCCGGGCTTGAGCGCGGGCAGCTCGAGCCGCCAGGTGGCCCGCGCCGGCCGCTCATTGAGCGGGTGGAGCATCAGCCCCGAGCGAACCACGCCGGCGGCCCGGCCGCTCTGCCGCGGCGAGACATCCATCGCGTTGTCGGTCGCCGCGTCGCCAAGCTGCTCGTACGCATCCCACAGCACCTGCACCCGCGACGGCGGCGCGGCGAGCAGGCCGACCAGCAGCAGCGTCGTCATGGCTTACTCCGCGAACCGCAGGCCGGGCACCCGGCCCGCCTCGACCGCCGACCAGAAGCGCTCCTGCACGTCGTCATAGTTGCCGCTGATGCCCTGTGGATGGTCGCGGCGAACCGGCAGCACCAGGTCCGGCTCGGGCCGCGGTCGCGCCGCCCGCAGCGGCCCGCTCCAGCGGTGGATGACCCGCGTGATGTCGCGCCACGAACGATCGGGGTTGAGGATCCCGTAGTCGCTGTTCTCACCTACCCGGAACCCGCCGGGGAACCACCAGCAGACCGTGCCGTCGGCACCCGAGCGGGCGACCATGTCGTAGAACCGGTCGTAGTAGCCGGCAATCCAGGCCAGCCGCTCGGCGTCCTGGCTCATGGTCGTCATGTCCCACGAGGTGTAACCGAACTCGGCCCACATGACGGGCAGCGCCGGGTTGACCGCGCGAGCATAGGCGGTGGTGAACCAACCCGGCCGCACCTTGTCCCACTCGCCGATCCGGCCGTAGCCCTCGGGCTCGTACAGATCGACCGCCTCGGCCAGGCCGACGAAGTCGTAGGCGAACCAACTCGGCGGCACGGTCGGGTTGCCCGCTTCGCTCATCCGGAAGCTGACCGCGTGGTGCGGATCGATGCTCTTGACCAACTCGCGCGCCCGGCCATACCGCTCGTGCAGCAGCTCGTTCAGGAACCGGCGGTAGTCGACCAGCATCCGGTCACAGGCCGGGTCGGCCGCCTGGCCGTCGAGGGGATTGGTCAGCCGGCCGGCCTCGCGCGGCGCGGTCATGCCCCAGGCCTGCTCGGCGGCGGCCAGGCCGCCGTGGCGACGGTCGACCCACTCGGCCCACAGCCCGTCATAGGGCAGGCGCCGTTCGTGGTTGCCCCACTGCGGCTCCCAAGCCAGGTCATAGGCGAAGATGATGTCGTGCTCGGCCAGCCGGCCATACTCGATCATCTCGCGCACCTGGTCCCACGGAAACTCCAGCGGCGTGCCCGGCCGCAGCGAGAGGTTGACATGGAGCCCGTGGTTGCGGCAGCGGATCAGCAGGTCGAGCAGGTTGCGGCTGGTCATCGACTGGTGGTACTGAAAGACGCTGACCATGTTGAAGCCGATGGCCTCGCAGTCGGTCAGGTCACGCTCGATGATCTCCGGGTCGTAGGCCTGGCGGCCGATCCAGTGCTCGAAGTAACCGCCATCCTCGATGCCGATGCCGCTCGACGGCATGTAGTTGACGCCGTGCGCCACCCACCGCTCGCCGCGCAGCCGGAACTCGCCGTCCGCGATGGTCAGGTACTCGGGCGCCGGCGACGGCTGCCAGCAGAGCACCTCGTGGCTCAGCCGATCGACCACCGCGCCGCCGGCCTCCAGCGTCACGGTCATCCGGTACGGCTCGGTCACACCGGCCGGGATGGGCCACTCCGATTCGACCGTCGCCGACTCACCGGAGGCGACCGTGACCGGCCACTCCGAGCCCCAGACCCAGCGGCCCGCGGTATCGGTCACCTCGGCACGGACGATCGCCTCGCGGGCGGTCCGGCCGCGGTTGGTCACCGTCGCGCCGACCGGCATCGCCTCGTCGCCGGCGGTGGCGTAATACTCGCTGCCGCCCTCGTAGAGGAACAGGCCGTCGATCGTCCGCGCGGCCAGCGCCGCCCAGGTGGCCGCCCGGCCGGCCAGCCAGCGCGGGTCGTCGACCGTCGCGCTGACCGTCACGCCGCCGTCGCCGATGACGGTCAGCGTGACCGGCGCGCCGGTCACCTTGCCCTCGGCGTCGAGCGTTTCGAGCAGCGGTTGCTGCCGCCACCGCCGCGACTTGCGGAAGCCGCTGCCGTTCGGCCGCCGGTGCGGCGCCCAAGTGCTCTGGGGCGCGGGCAGTTCGGCCGCCGGCAGGATGGCCTGTGCCGGTTCGACCCGCAGGCCGGCCAGGTTGGTCACCGGGTAGAGCTTGTAGCCGGGCGAGACGGCCTCGATCCGCGGCGCCGCCTTCTCGCGCCGGGCGACCTCGAGGATCATCGCCCCGTTCGGCGGCTCGGGCGCGCCGCCGACCTCGTCGATCCAGATCACCTGCTCGCCGGTCAGGCCCTGCGTGTGGGTGTGGGCCAGGCCGAAGATCACCTGCTCGACCTCGGCCGGGCGGACCATGTCGCCGGCGCCGCCACGGCCGCGCGAGCCCGAATCGTGCCAGAACGGGAACTGGCTCGGCGGCAGCACGTAGCGCCGCCAATCGGCGGTCAGGTCGACCGTGCCGATCCAGCGCGAGCCGTCGCGCTCGCGCAGCTCAATCGCCAGTTGCCGCGTCTGCCGCGCGCCCCTGGCCCAGAAGCAGAGCCACGTCTCACCGGTTCCGAACGGCGAGCCGCCCGGCGCGGTGTAGGTGTCCCAGCCGGTCAGGTTGCCAATCCGGATCTCGGCGCAGCCGGCGGTGCCGTCCGCCCCACCGGCGACGCGGGTCACCCCGCCGGGCGAGCCGGCGTCGTTGGTCCCGCGCTCCCAGACACCGATGTCGGCCGCCTCGAAGTCGAACCGCACCTTCGCCTCGACGCCCTCGGTCAGCTCGGCGAGCAGCTCTTCTCGGGTGAGCCAGTCGCCGCCCACGCTCGGCCAGAGCAGCTCATCAAAGGCCCGGCAGCCGAGCACCATGAGCTTGCCTCCCGCCTCGCTGAACCGCCCGATCGCCTGCGCCGACGGGCCGGGCATGGTCGTCGGATCGATCACGACCAACAGGTCGAACAGCTCCGGCTGCAGCACGAACTCGTTGCTGATCGCCTCGGCATCGAGCCGCGCGACCCCCAGGTCGCGCTCGCGCAACAGCGTCTCGAGCCGCCCGGCCAACGGCCCGTCGCCGCTCTGGTAGAGCCCCACCAGGCCGCCCGGCCCGCGCGCGGCGGCGTGCCGGTCGCGCAACGCCCCGGCGCGTTGCCGTTCTGATTCGCGCACGGCCGCCTCCTCGCTCGACAGCACCGCCACCGGCGGCAGGTAGACCACCCCGCACGGGCTGGCCTGCCAGTCGTCGCCCATCCAGGCGCCGAGGATCAGCTCGCGGTGCTGCGCGGCCGACGGGATGTCGACCCGCAGCGTGACCTCGCCGGCGCCGCGCACGACCTGGTTCGCCTGCTGCAGCACGATGTGGGCGAGGCTCTTCAGCTCGAGCCGCAAGGTGATCGCCTCGGCCGCGGCATAGCGCAGCCGCACTTCGAGCGGCCGCCCCTCGACGACGAACCGCGGCGGCTCGACGAACTCGGCCGAGTACCGCCCCGGCGCGGCGCAGGCGGCGAGGAAGATGAGCGTGGTGGTGGTGATGATGGACACGGCAGGACCCTTCCCAGGCGGGTCTTCGCCGCGGTGGGATGGTCCCCTGCCGTCGGTCAGCGATGGTGGGTCATGGTCACCCGGCTCACCGTCCGCGCGGGCCGAGCGGGCACGGGCTCACCAAACTGCGGCAGGAGCCAGGCCCAGACGGCGGGGAAGAAGGCGGCGCCGAGGAGGTTGCCGAGGGGCAGGACGGCGGTGCCGAGCAGATAGGTTGGCAGATTGCCCGACCATTCGTCCCAGCCGTAGACGAAGAGCAGCGAGCCGAACAGCAGAGCATGTGCCGGCAGGGCGATGGCCCATCCGAGCCCCGCTGCCTGCCACCAGCTCAATCGGCCCCGGCCGAGCAGTAGACCGGTCGGCAGACCCAGCAGCGCGCCAACCACGACAACGGTGTCGCTGCTAGACGGTCCCACGTGCTGCGCGAACATGACGCACGCGTTCACCGTCCAGATGCCAGCGACGCCCAGAAGCGCACCCGCGCACGCCGCCACAATGCCTCGTTGGAGTTTGGTCATCCTTGCCCCCTAGCGCCGCTTCTTCATCTCGTCGGGCCACTCGTCGCACGGCCAGTCGGTGAAGATCCGGCAGGTGTCCCAGGAATCGACCTCGGGCCAACGGAACGCGACCGTGAACACGCTGGCATCGGTGCGCAGCCGCAGATACCGGCCGTTGTAGGGCGGTGGCGGGCCGACCTGTCCTGGTGGTATACGATGGGTGGTGTTTGGCTCGCCATGTAGCACATCCACGACGTAGCCCATGTTCGGGTGCTGCGCGAAGTAGTTCCACCAGCGCTCGGTGGCCGGCGGCCAGTAGCAGTACGAGAGCGGCTTGATGCCGGCCGAGAAGCGGTGAGCGTCGCGCCACCAGGCGCCGCCATAGCCCTCGTAGGCCAGGTGCGGATCCGCCGCGCAGGCGAGGATCGCGGGCGAGGTGACCTGCGCGGGCGACAACGCACCCAGAACCGGCGGCACGTTACCCCAATCACCGCGATAGGCCGCCACCGCCAGACCGATCTGATGCAGGTTGCTGATGCAGACGGTGCGCCGCGCGCGGTCACGTGCTGACGAGAACACCGGCATCAGAATCGCATACAGCAGGCCGACGATGGCCAGTGTGGTGAGGAGCTCGATCAGCGTGAATCCGCGGGGACGACGCGACCTCGAGGATCGATGCGTGTTCAATTCCCGCTCCTCTCGGGCCGCCCGCTCGAGCGAGCGGCCCGAGGTCCTGGCAGCAGCCGTCAGCAAGGATCGCTGCCGGCGAACCAGCAGCAGTCCTCAGTCACTTGCTCGGGGCCGCAACCGTCGTCTTCGGGTACGCCCTCGCAGTACGACGTCCAGTGGTCGTCCTTGACGGTGTACTGGGCTTCGTACCACTCGCAGCTGTTCACGCAGTCCTTGCACCAGTAGATGTAGTCGTGACTCCGCGTACGCTCGTCGGGGAAGTTGCCGGTGGCCTCCACGGCTTCCTCAGGGTCCAGGCACTGCAACTCCGGCGGTGTCCACGCGAGTCCGGCCGCCGCGACCAACACGACGGCCCAACATGCCCAGCGCATCATCGTTCCTCCCTTCCTGCGCGCACCGGCGCCGCTCCTTCGGGCGGTGACGGCCGCGCGCCCGCGATCGCGGCCGTGAGGCCGCTCAACGCCAGCGGCGGCTCGGCAACCAGCGCGAGCCGGCCCGCTGTCACCACGACCACGCACTGCCGGCGGACCTGCCACCGGCTGGTCAGCCACTCCCAACTCCACGACGTGACCGCCGCCTCTCCGTGCTCGGCGGAGGCCGCTGTCGCCTCCGCTTCCGTCGGATACACGAGCAACAGTGTGACGGGCCGGCCCTCAGCCCACTTGAGCAGCTCGCGCTCCTGGTGCAGGCAAGTGCCGCAGGCCGGATCGACGAAGCCGACCACCAGCGGCCGGTCGGCCCACAACTTCGCCAGCCGAACCGACCCGCCCGGTGTCGACACCGCCAGGTCGGCGACCGGCCGCCCGAGCCACGCGCCGCGCGGCCCGGCATCCGGAGCAGCGAAGGGCACGTCGCGCACGAGCAGCTCGACCTCGGCCGCCGGATCGCCCCGCGGCACTTGGCCACGGCGGGCGACGTACCGGATGGTGCCGTCCCCATCGAGCAGCACCGCGAACGGCCATTCGGCCGGCTCGTCGAGGCACTGGTCCGCCAGTCGGCCACCTGGATCCGGCAGTGTCGCCAATACGATGCCCTTCCGCCCCAGGACCCGCTCGGCATCCACCTCCTCTGAGGCCGAGCCGGCATTGACCGGCACCACTACTCGCACAGCCACCTGCCCTGCCCAGCCGGGCGTGGCGGTCTCGACAGCGCGCAGCCAGTCGAAGCAACTGGGACAGCCGGGGTCGATGAACACGAACAGGCGCCAGGCGGCGTCTACCGTCTGCCGTGACAGCGCCTCCGGCGACGGATCACCGACCCCGAGCCGGTGCAGCACGGGTGCCTCCGCCTGCGCGGTGCGCTGGGCCAGCCAACGTTCGCTGCCCTTCGCCTGCAGCGTGTAGACGATCAGCACCCAGGCGACCATCGCCGCGAGCGCGGCCCGGGGCAACCGCAGGGGTTGACGAGGCTGGTCAGGCAATCGGCAGCCGGTCGGCTCGCCGAGTACCAGCACGAGGCAGGCTCCCAGCAGAGCCAGGTCGAGCCGCAGCGTCGTCTGCGCCGGCAGCGAGCCGATCGCGCCAAAGCAATGGCACGCGCCCGTATCTCCGCCGCGCATCCGCAGCCAGGTGTAGAGTGCAAAGGCGCCGGCCAGCCCCGCGCCGAGGAACGCACCGTGCGTCTGCCAACGACGACTCAGCAGCGCCAGCGCAAGGCAGACCTCGACCGTGGCGAGAGCGACGGCGAAGGGAGCCTGCACTGTCTCGGGGAGCCAAACGACCCCATGCCACCTGCCGGCGGCCGTGCCGAACTCCAGCGCCTTGCCCACCGCCGCGACGACAAACACCGCCGCGACGGACCAGCGCAGGCCCGCATGGAGCCGCCCGCCGCTCTCGCGGGCCACCGTCCCGAGGCCCTGCCGCGCGCGATCCATGCCAACCCTCGCCCACCGGCAACCGCCGGCTGAACTCACTGATAACACAACCGGTTCTGGGCTGTCAAGAGGGGAATCTCAGATTCTCTCCGACACCCTCCGATCGCTCACTCCCGCCGCGGATGTTCGACCGGCCAGCTCGCCCGCGGCAGGTCCTGCTGGAGCCCCATGCGGTCGACCGGCAGGCGGCGGAAACCGGCTTCGTAGGCCGGTGAACCGGGCAGTGGCTGGCCCGTCTGATCGAGCGGCTCGGCCTCGACCACGTGGTTGCGCTCGATCGTCTGGTACGGCCGCGCCTTCTCCTCGACCTCTTCCCATACGCCACCAATCGACACGTTCGATCGGATGAGGTTGTTTTTTGGCGCGCCGGGTTCATCGTCCAGGATGCGGAGCAACTGAGGATATCGCGTCCGCCACGGCTCGCTCTCGATGGGCATCTCGCGCAGGCGGGTCGGCAGGGTGCCGTCGCCCTCGACGTGGTAGGCCATCCAGCCGATCCCGCGGGCGTCGATGTGCAGGGCGGGACGACAGTCGACAAACAAATTGCCTTCAACCAGATTGTCTCGTCCGCCGCCGATGAACATCGCCCGGGTGGTGGCGACGAAGCGGTTGCCCAGGATGCTGATGCCGCTGGCCGCGTCGTCGAGGTAGACTCCCATCGCGCCGTGCTGGCCGGGTCCCTGGATATGGTGGAAGTGGTTGTGGCGGATGACCGTCCCGCGGGCGGTCCAGTCGCGGCCCATGTAGAAGGCGCCCACGTCGCCGGTCTCCCAGCAGACGTCGTGCAGCTCGTTGTACTCGATCCGATGCTCGTTGCCGCCGAGCTGGATGCCGTTGTGCGGGCCGTCCCAGATGAGATTGTGCAGCACCTGCTGCCCCACCCCGTCGAGCTGAACCGCCGGGCGGTAAGTCCGGCACCAGCGCGAGTAGCGCGTGATCGCGTTGTTCACCGCCTGGTGCCCGGCGGCGGTCAACGTGGCGCGGTCACCGCCCGAGAGCACGATGCCGCCGTCGCCGGTCTCGCGGATGTCGCAACCGAGCACCGCGCAGCGCGCGCCACCGGAGATGGTCACCGCCCGGTTGCCCGTGTTGCGGATGGTGCAGGCGACCACCTGCACGTCGGTCGAGTCGCGGATGACGATCGCCGTGCCGCGGCAGGCCTCGAAGGTCAGGCCCTCGATCCGCACGTCCTCGGCGCCGGTGACGGTGATGAACGTCTCACCGACCGAGACGACCGCCTCGCCGCCGGGCTCGGGTGGCCAGAAGTAGAGCCGGCCGGCGGCGCGGTCGAGGTACCACTCGCCCGGCGTGTCGAGCTCGCCGAGCAGGTTGAAGCCGTAGAACCGCTGGTTCGGCCGGATGCCGTAGTTCGGCTTCGCGCCGCCGAGAGTGATCACGCCGTTCGCGTCGATCCCCGCGATCGGCTGGTAGACGTCGGCCCAGTCGTGGAACCAGTAGCCGAAGATCCAGGGCTCGGGCTCGGCGGACCAGCGGCGCACGCGCTCGTCGGCGCAGGTGAGGGTCATGCCCTCCTGCCCGTCGGGCAGCTCCGCGACACGCCGGAATTCGCCGGAGTTCGGATACCGCGCCAGGGTCATCGGCTGCGAGTTGTAGAACAGTTCGAGGTGCGCCGGCACGATGGCCTTGCCGAAGCCCCGCTCGCGCAGCGCGCCGAAGTCGGTCACGCCGGCGGCGCGAAGATCGGCTTCGACCACGTGCGGGTGCGCCGCCGCCGGGATGCGGGCCAGCACCGCCGGGTCGCTCACCGGCTGCCAGTCGGTCAGCCGCCGGCCGCCGATCAGCCGCGCGCCGGGGCCGATCAGCGACTGGCCCGAGCCGAGCGCGAGCGGCTCGGTGAGCAGGTAGTCGCCCGGATCGAGGCGCACGGTGACCGGCCCGGCAGCCTGTTCGAGCGCCGCGCGGACGCTCTTGACCGCCCGCCGCGGGCCGACCTCGACGGTCGCCGCGCCGGCCGGCAGCAGCAGGCAGAGGGCCGCCAGCAGGCAGAGCAGCTCGCGCATGTCACTCCTCCAGCGCCGCCACGCGCGCGGCGACCTCATCGGGCAGCGTGAACAGACCGGGCAGGCCACGGCACTCGATCCGCGGCAGCGCCCGCGGATTGGCCAGCACGAAGCCGACCGGGCCGCAGAACCAGGGGCTGTCGCAGCGCTCGACACAATCGACGATCGACACCACACCGACAATCCCTCCCCGCGGCAGGTCGTCCGGCAGGTCGACGCCGGCGAGCAGGTCGGCGAAGCGGTGGATGTAGACCTCATCGGGCTGCCATGCCGCGTGGACGGCGACCGGGCCGCGCCAGCGCGTGCGCCAGGTGCGGTTCTCGACCGGCTTGATTCCGGCGCAGACGAGGTACGCCCAGGGCTGGCGGAGCGACAGGGCTCTCACCGCGGCAGCTCGTCGAGTAGCTCGCCGGCGCGGCGGCGGAGGTCGGTCAGCCGCTCGGGCTCGGGCAGGATGTCGGTCGAGCGGAACCCGCCGGCGTTGGGAATGAAGGCCAGCGCGCGGGCTTCTGCCAGCAGCGGCGCGACGCGCGGGTCATCGGCCTGCCGCGCGGCGAGGGCACGGAGCAGGTCGTAGTCCTCAATCCCCTCGCGCGCCTGTTCGAGGCGGATCGACGAGAGCGGGCCGTCGTCGCCCGGGTAGGCGAGGTAGCCGTCGCCGTTGGGATACCGCACCCAACCCTGATCGCCCGGGAACGAGCCCTGGCTGATATAGCGGTGCCAGCCGAACTCGAACGGGTCCCAGGTCCACCAGCTCAGGCCCCAGAACTCGTAGCCCGAGACGTCGTGAGCGAAGCAGTACCACGGCAGCAGGCGCTCGCAGGCCAGGTAAGGCGTGTCGATCTCCATCTGGCCATCGGTGGTGAACCAGACCTTGTCACCCGCCGCGCGCCGCGCGGCCAGCGTCTCCAGCGGGAAGTTGCCATACTGCCCGATGCCCCAGTGGTTGAGCACGCCTTCCCACGCCGGCACCGGCTGCCAGGTGCTCGAGTAGACGGGAATCGCCGGGTCGACGGCGCGTGTCAGGCCAATCACATGGGCCAGCCAAGCCGTGACGTCGGCGCCCCGCTCGCGATCCCAGACGTGCGGTTCGTCCGACACGTAGAGCACCATGCGGTCGAACCAGCCGCGCTGGCGAAGATGCGCCGCGAACAGCCGCACCGCCTCGCGGTAAGTCGAGTCGTACTCGCGACTCGGGTACTGCGTGCCGAGGAAGTCACGCGGTGGATAGGCCCAGCCGGCGGCGTAGAAAACAGGCGGCCAGTAGGCCGTGGCCATGTTCAGCTCGTCGAAGTAGACGCTCGCCGCGGCGTCGAACGCCGCGGTGTCGATGGTCAGCCGGTCGCCGGCCCGCTCGAAGACCGGATCGGGCAGGAGGCGGTCGCTGCTGATCCGCCGCTCGGCCATGAACCGCCACCAGGCCGCGATCTGCTCGGGGCTGTCGAACGCCCGCGGGCCCGGGCCGTTGCGCAGGTCGTAGATGACTTCGAGGCTCGGTCGCTCGGGCTGCACCTGGTGCCAGACGGTCAGACGCAGGGGCAGCACGATGGTCTCGCCACCGACGCCGAGCCGGATCTCCCCAAGGTGCACGCCGGGCTCCGCGTCGGGCGGAACGGTGAAGGTCAGCCACAGCGGTTGCGTCACGCCGGCCGCGAGCGATACGGGCCCGTCGACCGGCAGGAGCGGGTCGGGCCACCAGCCGCGCCAGCCGTCGGTGCGGCCGCCGCCGGCCGGCTTGCGCCGCTCCCACACCGCCGCCTGCGAACTGAAGTAGCCACCCGGCTCGAGGCACGGCACGTAGCCCACGCGCTCAATCCGCGGCGCCGGCAGACCGTCGAGGTCGACGCTCACCCGCACCCGCCGTGCCTGCCCCGCGCGCAGGCAGAGCTGCAACGACTCACGCTCGCCCCGCGCGGCCGAGAGCTCGATCTGCTCGACCGGTTGCCCTGCCGGTGTGCCGCGGAAGACCTTGCGCAGCGGGTCGACCGGCCAGACGGCGAGGCCCTCGGGCGCCGGCGACTCGAGTTCGCCGACGCGCGCGACCACCACCGGCGCGAAGAGCACCCCGTCGTGCCGAATCGTGCCGTGGCAGTTGGCGGTCAGGTGCAGCTCGAACAGCTCGCAGCCGGGCGGGATGGTGACCAGTCCGCTCAGCTCGGTCCAATCCTGGTCGCCGCTCACCGCGCCGCCGCTCGACCAGTACTGCGCCCGCTCGGCCAGCTCGCCGTCGGCAGTGCGGAAGTGGCCGTGGAGCTGGACCGGTCCGTCGGCGCCGACGGTCTGGACCCAGGCGCTGAGCAGGTAGCTCTCGCCCGGCCTGACCGGCACACGCTGGCGCCAGCCGACCCAGTCGGCGGTCGCCGTGGCCGGCACGCGGACCTCGCTGCACCACTCGCCGAACGGCCCGCCCGGCACGCGGGCGAAGGTGACGCCGTCGGCGCGGGGCTGCTCACTGCCGCCGGGCCAGGCCTCGGGCAG
Source organism: uncultured Fimbriimonadaceae bacterium (assembly GCA_964405335.1). Lineage (GTDB taxonomy): Bacteria > Armatimonadota > UBA10988 > UBA10988 > UBA10988 > CAYONP01. The sequence goes on along the minus strand of CAYONP010000029.1, from coordinate 19,640 downwards.
CGCCGCGCCGGCTTCGAACGAGCCGTTCTCCGCGCGGTTGAGTGGGCGATCGAGCAGGCCCCCATGCCGCGGCGGTGGCAGCATCTCGACGCTGGCCGTGTCGGCGAGGAAGGCGTGAAGCGTCCGCGGCGCCAGACGCGCCGGGAAGATGATGGTCTCACCGGCGGTGGGCCAGTGCTCGACCGGTTGCCCGTCGCGGCCGGTGATCCGCAGGTCGAGCGTGCGGAGGCCGCGTGACCGCCGGAGTAGCTCGGGCCGGCCGAGGTTGGCCGCCACCAATGTGTCGACCTCTGCCTCGCCGAGATTCGGCACCCAGAGCGTGACCGATGGACCGCGCTGCCGCGGGGAATCGCGCGGCAGGTCGAGAATCCGCACCTCCGGCGCGGGCACCGGTTGGACGGCCAGGTCGAGCCGCTCGACCTCGCCCACTTCGACGCGCAGGACCGGCGGCGCGTCGAGCTCCTCGACCGTCCAGTCGTCGAACCAGGCGACCCCCGTGCCGCGCAGCACCGTGCCGTAGCTCATTGACACCGCGCCGGCCGGCGCCGTGAACTCGATGGTCACCGAGCGCCATTCGAACGTCCCGTCGCCGACCGGCTCGACGATGCTCACCGCCTGCGGGTTCTCCGGCGTAGCCACGTGCACGTACCAACCCGCCCCGCCAACCACATCGCGCGCGCGTACCCAGCCGGTCAGCCGGTACCTCGCCCCGGGCACGACCCGCCGGGCGGTCTGCCGGGCGGCAATCCAGCTCGGCTCGGCGCCGGCCGAGACCTCGCAGCGGACCGACCGCTCGCCGGTCCGCGCCACCGCCTGGTCGACGGCCAGTCGGTGCGCCGCATCGCCGGCGTCGAAGCGCCAGTCCAGCAGCCCGCCGCCGTCGAGGTCCTCGAACGAGAGGTTGGCCGGCCGCGCGCCGGCGGCCAGGAACTCCGGGACGTGGTAGGCGGTCGGGTTGTCGAAGTAGACCCACAGCCGCTGCCGTCCGCCGCGCGGTGCCGTCGCCGGCACGGTCAAGACCGCGCCGGGCGGGATCGGCCCGCGGTCGACGCGTCGCCCGTCGGCGCGCAGGTCCCACAGCAGCTCGGCCCCATCGTCGTCGCCGACGCGCAGCGCGTCGGCCGCCCGGCCGGTCAGGGCGGCGACCTCGAGCTCGACCGGATAGCCGGCCAGCGGCGCGTCGCCGAGGTTGGCGACGGTCACCGGCAAGCGCGCGGTCCACAGGCCGGTGCCGGGATAGGCGAGGTCGGTCGGCCACGATGGCCCGCCGGCAAGACCGGCGGCGAGGGAGGCGGCCAGGAGCAGCGAGGTGACCATGAGACGCTCCAGCCGCTGGCTTGCCGCCCTGGCGGCCGAACTCCTCCCGCCGCGCAGCGGCCGACCGCCGCGTCCCGGCGTTGCCGTGCTGGCGCTGCCGATGTTACAATCGCGCCCCGGCAGCGAGGAGCATTTGATGCCGGTCTGTGCCGTGGTGGGTGCGCAGTGGGGTGACGAGGGCAAAGGCCGGGTGGTCGACCTGCTGGCCCAGCGGAGCGAGCTGGTCGTTCGCTTTCAGGGCGGCAACAACGCCGGCCACACGGTGGTCAACGAGCATGGCACGTTCCGGCTCCACCTGCTCCCCTCGGGCATCTTCAACCCGGCCTGCGACAACATCATCGGCACCGGCTGCGTGGTCTCGCCCGGGGCGCTGATCGAAGAGCTGAACGAGGTCCGCGAGGGTGGCGCCGAGGCGCACCGGCTGCTGATCTCCGAGCGGGCGCAGGTGGTCATGCCCTACCACATCCTGCTCGACGGCCTGGACGAGGCCAAGCGCGAGCGCAGCGGCGCCGAGATTGGCACCACCAAACGCGGCATCGGGCCCTGCTACACCGACAAGGCCGCGCGCATCGGCCTGCAGATGGGCGACCTGCTCGACCGCGACTGGCTGGCCGAGCGCTGCCGCTTCCTGGTCGGGCTGAAGAACCACCTGCTGGCCGAGGTGTACGGCGCCGAGGCGCTCGATCCCGAGCAGGTGCTCGAGACACTGTGGGCCGAGGGTCAGGCGCTGGCCGACCGGATCGGCGATCCGCTGCCGCCGGTCCACACCGCGCTCGACGGCGACCAGGCCATCCTGCTCGAGGGCCAGCTCGGCGCGCTGCGCGACATCGACTGGGGGACCTATCCCTATGTCACCAGCTCGTCGCCCACCGCCGGCGGCGCCTCGCTCGGCGCCGGCATCCCGCCGCACCGCATCAGCGAGGTGATCGGCGTGGCCAAGGCCTACACCACCGCGGTCGGCGCCGGGCCGTTCCCCGCCGAGCTGCCCGACGAGCAGGGCGAGGCGCTCCGCCGCCACGGCGCCGAGTTCGGCGCGACCACCGGCCGGCCGCGCCGCTGCGGCTGGTTCGATGCCGTCGCCGTCCGCTACGCCGCGCGGCTGAACGGCTTCACCGCCATCGCGCTGACCAAGCTCGACGTGCTCGACCACCTGGACCAACTTCAGCTCTGCACCGCCTATCGCATCGGCGACGAGCTGCTCGACCGCGTCCCCGTGCCGCGGCGGATGGCCCAGGCCGAGCCGGTGCTCGAGCCGATGCCCGGCTGGCGCTGCGACACCACCGGCGTGCGCCGGTATGAAGACCTGCCGGCGTCGGCGCGCGCTTATGTCGAGCGGGTGGAAGAGCTGGTCGGCGTGCCGATCGGCATGGTCTCGGTCGGGGCCGAGCGCGACGCGATCATCATTCGCCGGCCGACCGCCGGCCTGCGACCCGGTTAGCCGGCGGCGCTGACATCGGCGTAGGCCGGCGCCGACTCGACCGTCCGTTTGACCATCCGAATGGCCACCCCGGCGGCGGCGGCGGCCTCGTAGACCTGCTTGGCCAGCGAGGCGGGGAAGCTCTCGTCGAGCAGCATCACCTCGTCGACCGGGTGCTTGGCGATGACCTCCGCGGCGGTCGCCGGCGTGCCCAGCACGGGGATGCCCATCAGCGTCAGCCCAACGATGGTGTCGCGCTCGCCAATCAGTCCAACGATCGAGACCGGCTCGCGCTCCTGCTCGCGCAGCCGGCGCAGTTCGAGCGCCGCGCCGGGCCCGGTGCCGACCGCCAGCACCCGCCCGCCGCGCGGCTCGCGCATGGCCACCAGGCGGTCCTTGAGCAGCTTCAGGCTGACCCGCGTGCCGGCCAGCAGGGTGAGCTGGACGAGCAGGTTGATGGCCAGCACCGAGCGCGACATGCCGGCCAGATGCCCCGTCGCGGCAAGGGCGATGACCGTCAGCAGCAGGCCGAGTGAGCTGGCGCGGACGAACTTGGGCAGGTCGCTGACGCTGGTGTAGCGCCAGATGCCGCGGTAGACGCCGGCCAGCGCATAGGCCAGCAGGTGGCAGCCGAGGACGATGGGCAGCGTCTCGCGGAAGAGCTGCAACTGGTGCGGCGCCGCGAGCGCGCCCTCGTAGCGCAGCGCGCTGGCCACATAGTAGGCGGTGCTGATGCCGACGGTATCGACCAGCACCTCGCCGAGCCGGCGGCGGTAACGGTGCTGAGCCAGGATAGGCAGGGGAGTTTGGGCCAGCAGGTCGGTCAGTTTGTCGCCGTCGGGGTAGACGCGCACGCCGCCGAGCGTCCAGGCCAGCACGCCGGCGACGAACAGCACCGCGGCAACGCCGAGGGTCGACAGGTACCAGTCGAGCTGCTGCACCGCCACGGCGGCCAGCCCGCCGCAGACGGCCAGCAGGTAGAGCAGGCGCACCGCGCGCGGCTCGCTGAGGCCGATGGCGACCAGGCGATGGCTGGTGTGGTCGCGCCCGCCCTGGCTCACCGGCCGGCAGTGCAGTTTGCGCATGACGGTCACGAACATCGTGTCGGTGAGCGGAATGAGCATCAGCAGGACGGGCAGGGCGAGCACGCTGAGCAGTCCGCGGCCGACGCCGTCGCCCGGCTTGAGCAGCACGGCGCCGGCGAGGAAGAAGCCGATGAACAGGCTGCCGCAGTCACCCATGAAGATGGTCGCGGGGTGCTGGTTGAAGCGCAGGAAGCCGAGGCAGGCGCCGGCCAGGGCGGCCGCGGCGACGGCCGGGCCGAGATTGCCGGCGGCCAGTTGCAGCAAAGCCAAGAACCCGGCGGCGATGCCGGCGATGCCGGCGCACAGGCCATCCATGTTGTCGAGCAGGTTGAACGCGTTGCCGATGCCGACCAGCCAGAAGATGGTCAGCAGCGGGTCGATCGCCGCCGGCCACGGCTCGGGCAGGCCGATGCGGAAGCCCGCGTGCACGAGCAGCACGGCGGCCAGCACTTGGGTCAGCAGCTTGATGTGCGGTGCGAGCGAAACTCGGTCATCGACCGCGCCGACGACGAACATGAACAGGCTGGCGAGAATCAGCGCGCCGATGCGGAAGTCGAACGCGCCGCCGAGTCCGAGCAGGCCGACCAGCGTGGCGCCGCAGATGGCGATGCCGCCCATCAAGGCGACGGTGCGCTGGCTCCAGCGGTCGGCGCGCGGGTGGTGCAGCCAGCCGCGGCGGGTGGCATACCGCACGGTCAGCGGCGTGAACAGTCTCGCCGCGGCGTACGCCGCCAGTCCGGCCAGGAGCACGCGGGCCAGCTCCGCCACCTGGTCTGCCTCCCCAGAACCCGTCACGCCTATCGCGGCGCCTCGGGGTTCTCCCGGTAATACGAGACCACCCGCTCGATGATCCCGTCCAGGTTCACCTTCGGCTGATAACCGATCAGCGCTCGTGCCTTATCGAGACAGGGTACCCGCCGCTGCATGTCCTCAAAGCCCGATTTCCAGGCCTGCTCATACGGAATCAGGACCAGCTCGCTGCGGCTCTCGGCGGCGTCGCGGATGCGCGCCGCCAGGTCGGCGATGCTGACCTCTTCGTCATTGCCGAGGTTGAACACCTGACCGTTGGCCCGCGGTTCGGCCATCAGGCCGAGGATGCCGCCGATCACGTCGCCGACATAGGCAAAGCAGCGCGTCTGCTCGCCGCTACCGTGGATGGTCACCGGACGGTGGGCCAGCGCCTGCTGCACGAACGTCGGGATGACCATCCCATAGCGCCCGCGCTGCCGCGGTCCGACCGTGTTGAACAGCCGTGCGATGACCACCGGCAAGCCCCGCTCCGCATGGTACGCCAGGGCCAGGAACTCGTCCATCATCTTGGCGCAGGCATAGGCCCAGCGATTGGTCGTCGACGGGCCGATCACGCTCGCCGCCTCCTCGCGGAACGGCACCTCCGCGAGCTTGCCGTAGACCTCCGAGGTCGAGGCCAGGAAAGTCGGCTTGTGGTGCTTCGCGCACAGCCCGAGCACCACCTCGGTGCCGATGATGTTGGTCGCAATCGTGCGCACCGGCTCCTCGACAATCAGCCGCACACCGACCGCCGCGGCGAGGTGGTAGACCTGATCGGCCCACATCACCTCGCGCTCGAGCGTCGGCCGATCGGTGATCTCGGTGACCAGCAGCCGGAACCGCTCGTGGTCGGCAAAGGGCTGGATGTTGTGGTACGTGCCGGTGGCCAGGTTATCGACCACGCAGACCTCGTCGCCACGCTCGAGCAGCCGCTCGGTCAGATGCGAGCCGATGAAGCCCGCGCCGCCGGTCACCAACACCTTCACCAGTCGGCACTCCGCCGGGCATTAGAGCCGCCCGGCACGGCTGAGTCTCGCTCAGGCCAGATTCAGCAGTCGCTCGGCGTTGCCCCGCGAGATCGGATCGAGAACCTCAGCGGGAAGGTCCAGCGAGGCCAGCAGCTCGAACTGCGGCACCTCCTGGCCCTGCATCAGGAGATCGGTGGCAAACAGCAGCCGGTCGGCGTAGCGCTCGAGAAACGCCCGGCCGTGCTCGCGGTCGCGGCTGATGGCGTTCGCCCCCGAGCCGGCCGACAGGTCGGCCATCAGGTTCGGATAGGCCTCGAGCAGCCGCGGCACCGCTCCGCCCGGCGCCACCGGCCGCTTGGGATAACCGGTCCGCTCGTCGTCGCGGAAGTCACCCGAGACAGCGCCCCAGAACCCCGGCGCGTGGCCGATGAAGATCGCCTGGGGAAAGCGCGCCAGCGTCGCCTCGAGCCGGCTCAGGCGCACGTCGTCGAGGCACCGCTCGCCGTCGAGGTGGAGCAAGACCGGCAGGCCCAGCTCATTGCAGGCGGCGAACTGAAGCTGCAGCCGCGGATCATCGAGCGGCAGGCCGCACTTCACCTCGCCGAAGCCGGCTGCGCCCTGGTCGACATACTCGCGGACGATCGCCGGGAAGTCGCGCTCGCGGTCGGGCACGGCGACGCGCGGGTCGAAGACGCAGAAGGCAATGAACCGGTCGGGGTGCCCCGCCGCGGCGGCGAGCGCGTCGGTGGTGGTCAGCGGATAGCTCGACGCCTCGGGCGATTCGAGCGGCAGGACGACGCTGCGTTCGATGTCATGGTCGTCCATCCAGCGGAGCATCTCGTCGGCGCTGAACGGCTCGGCGCCACACCACACACGGCCAAGGTGCATGTGGGTGTCGATGAACCGAGCCAACCATCACCTCCGCCGGCCGCCGGCGGCAGTATAAGCCCGCGCCGACCGACGGTCAAACCGTAACCGGGGACAGTGCCATTGGCCCGGTGGCCCGCCGTCCCCAAGCCCAGACTACAATCGTAGCTGCGCATCGCAATGCGCCGACCGGCCCGGCAGTGCGCCGCCTGGCCAACCACGCCGCCGACGGGCGCATTGCCATGCGCCCCTACAACTGTAGACGTGCGGTTCCTGTAGCGGCGCATCGCAATGCGCCGACCGGCATGCCTGGGCGCCGGCCCCTGTCGGCGTGCCGGCCGTCGGGCGGGGCCACCGCTACCGGGCGTGCGCCAACATCGCCGCCCAGGGCCAGCCCGCCGGGTCGGGCTTGCCGCGCAGGCCGCCGGCGAAGTCCTTGTGGTAGATCACCCCTTCGACGAACGACGTTCCAGCGACGTGCTCGAGCGGGATGGCCTGACGCCGGCAGATGTCGCCCACCAGCCGGCCGACCGAGCGCACCTGCGCGGTGGTGTAGTCGTTGCCCACCGAGACGATCTCGATCCCGATGCTCTCGACGTTGAAATCGTAGATCGGCCCGCTGTTGCGCCATTGGCCCGTGCCGGCGTGGCGGGCGATGTAGCGCTCTTCGACCAACTGAACCACCGTCCCGTCGCGGCGGACCAGGTAGTGGACCGAAATGGTGCCCGGCTCGCCGGGCAGGTCGCGGCCGGGCGTGATGTCCGAATAAAGCTGGCTGATCTTGCCGTTGCCATTCGAGGTCAGGGCGTTCAGGCTGCCCCCGTCGCTGTTGGTTGCGGTGTGGTGCAGCACCACCCAGCGCGGCGGCGAGGGGCGCTGCCAGCGGAAGCCGCCCGGCCGCGTGTCGCCGACCACCGGGCTGTCGGCGGCCGGCTTGCCCCGCCCGGCGAAGGCCAGCGCCGCCGAATCGAACACCACGCCGCTCGCGCCGACGTTCCGCCCGCGCCGCGTGCAGGTCACCGACCGCCCGCTGACCGTGGTGTCGGGCACGCGCAGGATGTCGCTGTCGGTGATGCCCCAGCGGTCGGTCCGGCCAAGCGAGACGGCCAGCCGCGCGCCATCGGGCGAGAGCGCCGGCCGCGGCGCGGGCCAGCCGTCGCCGGCCTCAACCGGCACGCCGTCGGCGATGGTCGCCAGCGTCGCCGCCGTGCCGTCGGCCAGGTCGATGCGTAGCAGCCGCGCCGCGCCGTCGACGCGGGCCAGCAGCCAGGCCGCCTGCTCGCCGAGGGCCACCCGCGAGAGCGGCTCGCCCGGCAGTGGGTGGTGAGCCAGTGTGCCGCCGTCGAGGTTGCGCTGGGCGAGCCGACCGGCGCCGTTCCTGACCAACGCGAGCCAGAGGCCCTGGCCGTCGGGCTGCCAGCGCACGGCGTCGATCAGGCTGCCGTCGTCGCTCCAGACGATGCGCGGCGCCGGCGGCTCGGGCGCTGGGCCGAAGCCGTCGGCGACGAGCAGCTCGTCGGTCAGCGGCACTACCGCGAGCTGGCCGCCGACCCGCACCGCCGCCGAGGTGCCGTCGGGTGACGGCCAGACCCCGTCGCCGCCGGCACCGGTGGCTCGCCGCTCGATCGTGCCGGCGAGTGGATCGAACAGGAACAGCCCGACCTGCGCCTCGCCGCCATCGGTGACGCAGACGAGCAGTCGATCCTCGCCGGGCAGCCAGGCGAAGGCCTCGGCCAGCGCCGGTCGCAGCGGGCCGAGCCGGAGCGGCGCGCCGAGCGGCTTCGCCCCGGCGGTGTCGACCACCTGGAGCGCCGCCTCGCCGCGCGCGGCGGCGAGTACCGCCATCAGCGTGCCGCTGGGCGAGACGCGCGGGCAGCCGTAGGGCACGTTCTGGCTCAGCCCGGCGGCCGCGCGGCTCATCGCGTCAACGCGGTAGAGCGGCCCGAACGGCGGGCCAGCGAGCGAACCGTGGGCGGCCGTGAGGATGAGACCGCGGCTGTCGGGCAGCCAGTCCGGCTGGCCACCAGGCCCCAGCCAGCGCTGCGCGCCGCCGTCGGGGTCGAACAGGTGGACGCCGGGTGTGCGCAGGATCGGCTCGGCCATCGAGGTCACCACGCTGAGGAGGACCGCCAACAGTGGTAGGGCCCGTTCGCCGAACGGGCCGATGCCGGCTGGGAAACGGCGGTCCGGGCCGATGCCGGCTGGAAGCCGGCGGTCCGTTGGATGGTGGGCGACGATCGGCTCAGTCCTCAAGCCTGCTCCGGACCAACTCGCCCACCTGCTTGGGATCGGCCTGACCACGGGTGGCCTTCATCACCTGGCCGACCAGGAAGCCCATCACCCGCTGCTCACCGTTGCGGATCTTCTCGACCGCATCCTGGTTCTCGGCCAGCACCTGGTCGATCACCGGACCGAGGTCACTGAGCACTTCGATGCCCAGGTGCTGCTTGATCGCCTCCAGGTCAGACACCGGCTTGCCTGCCGTGAAGACCTCGGCCAGCAACTGCTTGAGTTGCGGACCGGTGATCTCACCTGCTTCCCACTGACGAGCCAACTCGGCCAGCTTGTCCGATGGCAGTGGCCAGTCTTCGCACCGTTCAGTGGATAGCTGCTGTTCATTGACATTGGCCATCACGTCACCGAGCAACAGGTTGGCTACCCGCTCGATGTTGTCATAGACTGCAATTGCAGTCTCAAAGTAGTGGGCAAACGAGGGGCTCTGTGTCAGCAGCTCAGCCCGGTAAGCATCTAGCCCGAGCCGGCTCTGGTAGTCGTCGATGATCTCATGCCGTAGCCGAGGGAGGCGGGACTGGATTGAGTCTACAAACTCAGAGGTGAGTCTCAGCGGTGGCAGGTCGGGCTCGGGGAAGTAGCGGTAGTCGTCGGCTTCTTCCTTGGTCCGCTGCATTACCGTTCGGTTGCGCTGAGTATCCCAGCCGAGGGTGGCCTGAATGACGGGTTCGCCCTGCTCATAGAGCCGAGACTGCCGGTCAATCTCGTACTCCAGAGCCTGCTTGACCGACTCGAAGCTGTTGAGGTTCTTGACCTCGCACCGTTTGCGGAGAATGCCCTGCTCAGCCTCTTCGGGAGTCCGCACCGAGACGTTGGCCTCCAGCCGCATGGCCCCCTCTTCGAGCCGGCCCGAGGCAATGCCGAGGAACACCAGAATATCCCGTAGCTTACGCAGATAGGCCACTGCCTCATCAGAACTACGGCAGTCGGGCTCGGTGACAATCTCCATCAGCGGCACACCGCTGCGGTTGAAGTCAATCAGCGAGACCCCACCGACATGCAGGATCTTGCCGGTGTCCTCTTCGAGGTGGACTCGTGTGATACCCACCTCACGGGTGCCGATGTCGAGCCTGCCATGCTCGCCAATCGGCTTCTGATACTGAGTCAACTGATAGCCCTTGGGCAGGTCGGGGTAAGGGTAGTTCTTGCGCTCGAACCAGGTCCACTCAGGTACCTCGCAGCCGAGGGCCAGGGCGGCCATGATGCCATACTCGATGGCCTGCCGATTGACCACCGGCAGCACCCCCGGCATGCCCAATGAGACAGCATCAACATAGGTGTTCGGCTCAGCCCCGGCATAGACCGCTGGGCAGGCACTGAACATCTTGCTCTGGGTCAAGAGCTGGGTGTGGACCTCCAAGCCGATGACTGGCAGCCACTCGCTCATCGGGTGGCTCCCTGGCCGACGCGCAGGCGGTGGCGATTCTGCGGGTGACTGTGCGGCGTGCTCTGCTCATAAGCATGGGCCAGGCTGAACATCGTCTCTTCGCCCCAGCGCGGCGCGATGATTTGCAGTCCGATGGGCTTGCCCGCCGCATCAAACCCGCACGGCAGCGACATGCCCGGCAGCGTGGCCAGACTGGCCGGCAGTGTGAACACGTCGCTCAGGTACATCTGCAGCGGATCGTCGGTCTTGGCGCCGAACTCGAACGCCGTGCTCGGGCTGGCCGGACAGACGATCGCGTCGACCTGCTCGAAGGCCCGGTCGAAATCACGGCGGATCAGCGTCCGCACCTTCTGCGCCCGGATGTAGTAGGCGTCCTGATAGCCCGCGCTCAAGGCATAGGTGCCAAGCATGATCCGCCGCTTGACCTCCGCGCCGAACCCACTGCCACGCGTGTTGCAGTAAGCCTCCCACATGTTGCCGCCCGGTTGCGGCACGCCGAACCGGATGCCGTCATACCGTGCCAGGTTGGCCGAGACCTCGCTGGGCATGATGATGTAGTAGACCGCCAGCCCGTACTCGGTGTGCGGCAGACTGATCTCGATCGGTTCGACACCGAGGCTCTCGAGCTGAGCCACGGCGGCGCGGACCGCCGTCTCGACCGCCGGCTCCATGCCGTCGATGAAGTACTCGCGCGGCACGCCGACCTTCAGCCCGCGCACCTCGCGACCGCAGGCGGCGCGGTAGCTCGGCACCGGCCGGTCGCTCGAGGTCGCGTCCTCGGCGTCGCGGCCGGCGATGCACTCGAGCACGATGGCCGCATCCTTCACCATGCGGGCGAACGGCCCGACCTGGTCGAGGCTCGAGGCCATCGCAATCACGCCCCAGCGGCTGACCCGGCCGTAGGTCGGCTTGACCCCGACCACCCCACACAAGCTGGCCGGCTGGCGGATGCTGCCACCGGTGTCGGTGCCGAGGCTGAACCAGGCCTCTTCGGCGGCCACCGCCGCGGCCGAGCCGCCCGAGCTGCCGCCCGGCACGCAGTCGGGCGCAAACGGATTGCGCGTGATGCCGTAACCGCTGTTCTCGGTCGACGAGCCCATCGCATACTCGTCGAGGTTGGTCTTGCCCGTCAGCACGAAACCGTCACCGCGGAGCTGTCGGGTGACGAACGCGTCGTAGAACGGCTTGAACCCCTCCAAGATGCGCGAGCCGGCGGTGTTCTGCACGCCGCGGAAGCTGATGATGTCCTTCAGCGCGCCGGGAATGCCGCGCAGCGTGCCGGCGCTCGGATGGGCGTCGGCCGCGGCGGCCATGTCCAGCGCCAGGTCGGCGGTGACCGCCAGGTAGGCGTTGATCTCGGGCTCGACCGCCTCGATCCGCCGCAGCGCCGCCTCGGTCAGCTCGCGGGCGGTCACCTCGCCGCGGTCACGCGCGGCGGCGGCCTGTTCGAGGGTCAGCTCGTGCAGCTCGGCCATCAGTGGCTGTCCTCGAGGATCGCCCGCACGCGGAAGGCGCCGGCTTCGACCTCGGCGGCGGCGGCCAGGGCCTCGTCGCGAGGAGTCGGCTCGCCGGGCAGGTCATCGCGCCAGACGTTGCCGTCGGCCTCGACCGCCATGGTCATCGGCTCGACGCCGTCGACATCGACCTGCTGGAGCTGCTGGATGTGGCCAAGGATGCCGGAGAGCTGGCCGGCGTAAAGGTCCAGCTCCTCGTCGCTGAGGGTGAGACGGGCCAGCCAGGCGACGTGCGCGGTCTCCTCGCGCGAGAGCTGCATCAACCACCTCCGGCCGGCGGCAGTATGCCCGACCGACCGACAACCGTCAACGCCCACGAAACAGGGACGGACCCGATTGATAGGGGCGGCTCCCCGCGCCGCGAACAGCGGGGCGGCCCCCGAAGGGGGTGGTGGAGCGGCGGGCGCCGATGGGG
>CAYONP010000029.1:0-7579 GCA_964405335.1 uncultured Fimbriimonadaceae bacterium | reverse complement strand
CCCCCCCGCCACCCCCCCCCACCCCGGCCGGCCCCCTTTGCTCGGGCGCGGCTCGCCGCGCCGATCAATCGGGTCCGTCCCCATTAGGTTCTGTTGACGCTGCGATCGCGTTTGGCTAGAATGCAACTGCCTGGGGCGGCGGAGGAGAGCATGGGGACCGTTGCACGCCACCTGCGTTGGCTCGCGCTGACCGCCACTCTGTTGCTCGCCGGCTGCCCCAAGCCGCCGGCGCCCGACACCGGCGCACCGCCGCCCGGCACCGGCGGCAGCGGCACGGTGGCCGGCATCCCCGAGCCGCCGACCGCCGCCGAATCGGCCAAGAACACCTATGGCGCCGAAGAGGGCATCGTGCTCGGCGGCTATATGTCGCTGACCGGTAACATCTCGACCTATGGCCAGAGCTCGACCAAGGCGATGGGCATGGCGGTCGAGGAGATCAACGCCGCCGGCGGCGTGCTGGGCGGCCAGATGCTCCGGCTGGTGATGGAGGACACGGCCAGCAAGCCGGACGAGTCGGCTACCGCGGCGCAGCGGCTGATCGAGGTCCATCAGGCGGTGGTGGTGGTCGGCGAGGTGGCCAGCAGCAACTCGCTGGCGGCGGCGCCGATCTGCCAGCAGAAGCAGATCCCGATGGTCACCCCGAGCTCGACCAACCCGCAGGTGACGCAGAAGGGCGACTACATCTTCCGCACCTGCTACACCGACGATCTGCAGGGCAGTTACGTCGGCGCCTATGCCGCCGGCGCGCTGAACCTCCGCCGGGCGGCTATCCTGAAGGACAACGACAGCGACTACAGCAAGGGCCTGAGCGAAGCGATCCAGAGCACCTTCACCCGGCTCGGCGGTGAGATTGTCGCGGTCGAGGCCTACACCCAGGGCGAGAAGGACTTCAGCGCGGTGCTGACCAAGCTCAACGACCTCGAGCTCGACTGCGTGTTCATTCCCGGCTATTACGAGGACGTCGGCCAGATCATCAAGCAGGGCCGCGACCTCGGGCTCGACCTCACCTTCGTCGGCGGCGACGGCTGGGACAGCCCGAAGCTGGCCGAGATTGCCGGCGATTACCTCGATGACCGCTGCTACTTCGTCAACCACTACTCGAAGAACGAGGAGCGGCCGCAGGCCGGCGAGTTCGCCGAGAAGTTCCGCCAGCGGTACGGCGAGTATCCCGACGCGCTGGCGGCCTGTGCCTACGATGCCATCTACATCGTCGCCGACGCGATCAACCGCGCCGGCGCGGTCGACTCGGCCAAGATCCGCGACGCGCTGGCCGAGACGACCGACTTCGAGGGCGCGACCGGCGTGATCACCATCGACTCGAACCGCAATGCGACCAAACCCTGCGTGGTGCTCGGGTTCGAAAACCAGGAACAGGTGATCCGGGCGACCTACACTCCCGACGACCTCGCCTAAACAGCGTCCGGTGCGGGGAGGAGCGCGGTGAAGGACCCCCAGGTCGTGGCGGCGGGCGCGGCCGGGCTGGTCTGCCTCTTCCTCGCCTGCCGGCCCCTCCTCGACCGCCGCCTGCGCGCCGCCGGCTGGCTCGGCTTCACCCTCGTGGCGGTGCTCATTCCCACCGTCTACGGCGGCTCGTCGACCACCCACCAGTTGCTCAACGGCATCTTCCTGGGCAGCATCTACGCCCTCATCGCGCTCGGCTACACCATGGTCTACGGCGTGCTGAGAATGATCAACTTCGCCCACGGCGAGGTGTTCATGGTCGGCGCCTATGTCGGTGGGTTCATGCTCATGGCCTATCAGCAGCAGCCGGTGCTGGCCATCGCCATCGCGCTGCTGGCCGCCATGGTGGTCGCCGCCGGGCTCGGGGTGCTGGTCGAGCGCGCCGCCTACCGCCCGCTGCGCGGCGCCCCGCGGCTGGCCGCGCTGATCACCGCCATCGGCGTCTCGCTGCTGCTGCAGAACGTCGCGCTGCTGGTCGTCGGGCCGTCGCCGAAGGTCATTCCGACGGTGCTGCCGACGGTGCCGGTGCCGTGGCTGAAGTCGCAGTTCGGCCTGCCGGTCAACCTGCCGGCGCTGGTCACCCTCGGCGGCGCGGTGGTGATGATGGTCGGCCTGCAGTTCATCGTCGCGAAGACCAACATCGGGCGGGCCATGCGGGCCGTCTCGGAAGACCGTGAGGCGGCCTGCCTGATGGGCGTGAACGTCAACCAGGTGGTTGCCGCGACGTTCATCATCGGCAGCGCGCTGGCCGGCGCCGGCGGCGTGCTGTGGACCATGCGCTACACCTCGATCACGCCCTACATGGGGGTGCAGCCGGGGCTCAAGGCGTTCGTCGCGGCGGTGCTCGGCGGCATCGGCTCGGTCCCCGGAGCGATGATCGGCGGGATGATGATCGGCATCCTCGAGGTCTTCGTCTCGGCGGTCAGCGTCACGCGCGAGCAGTTGGCTCAGGCGACGCTGTTCATCGTCATGATGATTGTCGCCTGGCGCGGGCTCGACCAGTACCTGCTGCTGCTGCCCAAAAACGCCGCCGGGCGGGCCGTGCAGGCCGTCGCGACGATCGCCGTCCTGACCGTCGGCTACCTGCTCGCGGGCTGGCTGGTCGGCCTGGCAGGGCCGCTCTTCCCGCCGCCGGAGCCGGGTCACAGCCTGCCGATGGTCACCGGCTCGACGTTCAAGGACGCGGTCGTCTTCGCCGTGTTGGTGATCATCCTGATTGCCAAGCCGACCGGGATCATGGGCCGCTACGCGCCGGAGAAGGTGTGATGAGCCGGCTCCGCGAGCGCGCCGTCGGCCACGAGCCCGAACGCCACAGCTCGGTCTGGGGCTGGGCAATCGCCGGCGTGGTGGCCATCATCGTGCTGCAGCCGATGATCGAGCACTCCGGCCGCTTCTCCGACTACAGCCAGCGCATCGTTTTGTTGATCGGCATCAACATCGTCCTGGCGGTCAGCCTCAATGTGATCAACGGCATCACCGGTCAGTTCAGCATCGGTCATGCCGGGTTCAT
Organism: uncultured Fimbriimonadaceae bacterium; assembly: GCA_964405335.1. Classification (GTDB taxonomy): domain Bacteria; phylum Armatimonadota; class UBA10988; order UBA10988; family UBA10988; genus CAYONP01. The sequence goes on along the minus strand of CAYONP010000029.1, from coordinate 4,608 downwards.
GGCCATTGGCGCCTATGTCTCGGCCGCGCTGACGGTGTTCGGCGGCACGGCGCTCGAGACCGCCGCGGCGGGCGGGGCGCTCGATCCGGCCAATCCGCCGCTCAACCTCTGGCTGGTCGACGTCGGCGGCGCCGCGCCGGGGTTCTGGGTCATCCTGCGGGCGCAGTGCTGGTTTGTCGCGGCGCTGGTCGGCGCCGGCCTGGCAGCGGCCTTGGCCGGCTATCTGGTCGGCCAGCCGACGTTGCGGCTGCGCGGCGACTACCTGGCGATTGCCACGCTCGGCTTCAGCGAGATGGTGCGCGTGGTGCTGCTCAACGTGCAGGTGCTCGGCGGCGCCTCGGGCTTCACCGGCGCGGCGCCGTTCAACAGCCTGCCGGCCTACTCGAACTTCGCCAACATCTATCTGGCGGTGCTGCTCTGCGTGCTGATGGTCACCTGTCTCAAGCGGAGCACGCACGGCCGGGCGCTGCTGGCCGTGCGCGAGGACGAGGTGGCCGCCGAGGCGGTGGGCATCGATACCGCGCGCTACAAGGTGCTCAGCTTCGTCTTCTCCAGCTTCTTCGCCGGTGTCGCCGGCGGGCTCTATGCGCATCTGATCCTGTTCGTCATCCCGAACCAGACCATGTTCGGCTTCATGCGCAGCATCGAGGCGATCGTCATGGTCGTGCTCGGCGGGAGCGGCAGCACCACCGGCTCGGTCCTCGCCGCGGCGGTGGTCACCTGGCTGCCCGAGCGGCTGCGCGACGTGGCCGAGTACCGCATGGTGCTCTATGCCGAGATGCTGCTGGTGCTCATGCTGGTCCGCCGGCAGGGGCTGCTGGGCAGCCGCGAGATCACCAGCCGCGACTGGTTCCGCCTGTTCCACTTCCTGCGCTGCGAAGGCGTTGCCGGTGTGCCGCGCAGCCTCTGGGCCTGGCTGCGCGGCGCCGGCGCGCGGCTCGGCGCGCGGCTGCGGCCGCACGAGGGGCGGACCGACCCGCTGGCGGTGTTCCTCTTCCTGGTGCCGGTGATCGACCTGCTCTGCGCCCGCCTGCTGCGCCTGCCCGCCGCGGCGACCAGCAGCTACTTCGCCGACCTGACCAGTTCGCTCAGCGCGCTGGTGCCGCAGGCGCTCGGCGCGCAGCCGGGCTTCGCGGTGATCAACCAGCACCTGCAACTTCCCCTGAAGGCCAATCTCGGCCTGACCATCGCCCTGCTGCCGATGCTCTTGCCCTGGTATGCCCTGTCGTTCCGCGTCGCGGCGGGCGATGCCCGGGCGGCGCGGCTGGTGGCCATCGCCGGCGCGGTGCTGCTGTGGCACGGCGGCGGGCTCTGGCTCGGCGGCACGCGCACGCCGCGCACCTCGGTCGAGGCGCTGCTGGCGCTGGCGCTGGTGCTCTGGGCCGGCGCCCGCTGGTGGCGGAGGCGACGCCATGGCGCTGCTTGAGATCGATCGGATCACCCAGCGCTTCGGCGGCCTGACCGCCCTGGCCGATGTCTCGCTGGATCTCGAGCCGGGCGAGATACTCGGCCTGATCGGCCCGAACGGCGCGGGCAAGACGACGCTGTTCAACCTGATCACCGGCGTCTACACCCCGACCGACGGCCAGATCCGGTTTGCCGGGCATCGCATCGACGGTCATCGCACCAGTCAGTTGGCGGCGCTGGGCATCGCCCGCACGTTCCAGAACGTGCGCCTGTTCCGCGACCTGACCGTGTTCGACAATGTGCGCATCGCCGGCCACATCCATGCCGGGTATGGTCAGCTCGCCGCCTGGCTGCAGTTGCCGCGCTGGCGGCGGGGCGAGCAGGAGCTGCGCCGCCGCGGGATGGCGCTGCTCGAGCGGTTCGGCCTGGCCGGCGAGGCCGACGAGCGGGCGAGCGGCCTGCCCTATGGTGATCAGCGCCGGCTCGAGGTGGCCCGGGCGCTGATGACCGAGCCGACGCTGCTGCTGCTCGACGAGCCGGCGGCCGGCATGAACCCGACCGAGAAGGTCGTGCTCATGCGCCAGATCCGCGAGCTGCGCGAGGCCTTCGACTTGACCATCCTGCTGATCGAGCACGACATGAAAGTGGTCATGGGTATCTGCGAGCGGATCCTGGTGCTCGACTATGGCCAGCCGATTGCGCTCGGCACGCCCGAGCAGGTGCGCGGCGACCCACGCGTGATCGCCGCCTATCTGGGCGAGGCCTGAGCAGAGCGACGGAGAGGTGGCATGACGGTCGATCTGGAGCGACTTGGGGCGCTGCTGCTGGAGCTGCTGGCGACCCCCTCGTATGCCGGCGAGGAGACCGCCGTGGCGGCGATCGTCGAGCGACGGTTGCGCGAGCTCGGGTTCACCGTCGAGCGCGACAACGCCTCGCTCGACATCGGCGGTGAGTGCGACAACCTGATCGCCCGGTTGCCCGGCACCACCGACGCGCCGGCGCTGTTCCTCAACGCGCACCTCGACACCGTCGGGCGCACCGACGGCCTGACGCCGGTGCTGCGCGACGGCGTCATCCAGACCAACGGTCAGACGGTGCTCGGCGGCGATGACAAGACGGGCGTGACGGCCATCCTCGAGGGCGTCGCCGCGGCGCTGGCGGCCGGCCTGCCGCGTCCGCCGCTCGAGCTGGTCTTCACCGTGCAGGAGGAGACCGGCCTGCACGGCGCGCGGGTGCTCGAGCTGGGGCAGTTCGCCGCGCCGTTCGGCTTCGTCTTCGACGGCGGCGTGCCGCTCGGCCGGATGACCGTCTCGGCGCCCTACCATGCGCACCAGACCATCACGCTGCACGGCCGCGCCTCGCACGCCGGCGTGGCGCCCGAGGAGGGCTGCAGCGCCATCGTCTGTGCCGGTCACGCCGTCGCCGGCCTGCAGGTTGGCCGGATCGATGACGAGACGACCTGCAACCTGGGCACGGTCGCCGGCGGCACGGCGCGCAACATCGTGCCCGACCGCTGCGTCATCGAGTCCGAGATCCGCAGCCGCGATGCGGCCAAGCTCGAGCGCGTGGCGCAGCACTTCCTGCACACCTTCGAGCGTGCCGCCGACGACTTCGGCTGCCGGCTCGAGTTCGAGCACCGCGTGCTCTACGACGGTTTTCGCATCGATCCCGAGGAGCCGGTGGCTCGGCTGGCGCGGGCGGCGGTCGAGGCGGCCGGTCTCGCGCCGAGCTTCGTCGATGGGGGCGGCGGCAGCGACGCGAACGTCTTCTGCGCCAAGGGGCTGCGCTGTATCCTGATGCCCTGCGGGCAGCAGCAGCCGCACACGCCGGACGAATACTGCGCCGTGGCCGACGTCGCCGCCGCCGCGCGGGTCGTGGCCGAGCTGGTTCGCCTCGCCGGAGAGCCGCGATGAAGGCCGTCGCGCTCGGCCTCGGCGCGGTCGCGGTCTGCCTGCTGATCGGTTACCTGGCCGAGCCGCCGCTCGAGCCGCTGGAGCCGGCGCCGGCGGGCGAGCCGCCGGCCAACGGCATCGTCGGCCTGCTGACCGACTATGGCTCCGACGATCCCTACGTCGGCGTGATCAAGGGCGCGGTGCTCAAGGCGGCGATCGAGGTGCGGGTGGTCGACCTGAGCAACGACGCGCCGAACTTCGATGTCGCCAGCGCGTCGTACATGCTCGACCGGATGGTGCCCGAGTGGCCGGCCGGCACGACCTTCGTCTGCGTGGTCGATCCGGGCGTCGGCACGTCGCGGCGGAAGATCGCCGCGCTGACGCTGCCTGACGGGCACCGGTTCGTGGCGCCCGACAACGGGCTGCTGACCGACGTGCTGGACCATGCCGAGGCGTACCGCGTCTATGAGCTGACCAACTCCGAGCTGGCCCGGCCGGGGGCCGAGTCGAGTACCTTCCACGGGCGCGACTGGTTCGGGCCGGTGGGCGGGCACCTGGCGGCGGGCACGCCGATCGAGTCGGTCGGCCCGCCGGTCGGCGACCCGGTGCTGCTCCCCCGCACGCCGGCCGGCATCCGCGGCGACCAGTTAATCGGCACGGTGCTGTATGTCGATCACTACGGCAACCTGCTGACCAACATCCCGACGGCGCTGGCCGAATCGGCCGGGGTGGTCAACGGCCGGCGGGTGCGGCTGAGTATCGGTGATCGCGCCGCGTCGGCCGCCGTGGCCGAGTCGTATGGGCACGTGCGCGAGGGTGAACTGCTGGTCACCGTGCACAACGCGCCGGGCACGCTCGAGGTGGCGGTGAACATGGGCCACGCGGCCGATCGGCTGGGCGCCGTCGCGGGCGATGTGCTGCGGGTGACGGTGGAGACGGAGGGTGGCGACTGAGGCGGTGATCCGGAACCTGAGCCAGACACCGGGCGTCGCCTGTCCGTGTGGCACGGCCTATCGGGTACTGAACGGCGCTGATGGGGCCGAGCTGAGCGTCCACTTTGTCGAGGTGAGCCGCGACAGCCGGCCGCACTGGCACACCCGGTTGACCGAGGTCTACGTGGTCACGCAAGGGTCGGGCGAACTCGAGCTGGACGGCGCCGTCCATCGGCTCGAGGCGGGTAGCGTGGCGGTGATTCCACCGGGCGTGCGGGACCGCTCGGTGCCGGGGCCGGAGGGGTTGGCCAACGTCCACAAAGTCCGGCCACCCGTAGACCCCGCGGATGAGCCACCATATTGTAACGCCCCCGGCC
>CAYONP010000028.1:0-58866 GCA_964405335.1 uncultured Fimbriimonadaceae bacterium | reverse complement strand
GCGCTACCTTCGGCCGACGGCGCGCGCCCCGGGGCGCGGGCGTCCCCGCCCGCCGGCGGCCGTCGCGCCGAGGTCACGCGACACCGGCTTGGTCGACCGGGACAGTCGATCTACGCGTCGGCCGACCGTCTCGGTCGGCGCCGATTGGGTGGCGCGCGACCTCGGGCTCAATCGCCCGCCGCGGGGACGAGCACCTCGCCGGCGAAGGGCAGCAGGTAGAGGTCCCAGCGGTTCTGCTTCACCGCGTGCATGAACTTCGGGAAGCTGATGTACGGGGTGTACTTCGGCCGCCGCGGCCGGCGCAGCAGGGCCATGCCCGCCTCGTCCGGCGTGCGGTCGCCCTTCTTGTTGTTGCACGGCACGCAGCAGGTGACCAAGTTGTTCCACCCGCTGTCGCCGCCGCGGCTGCGCGGGACCACGTGGTCCAGCGTCAGCGGCACATCGTCGGCGCCGCAGTACTGGCAGGCGCCTTCGTCGCGGGCGAAGATGCCCTTGCGCGAGACGCGCAGCTCCGGGTACGGCCGGCGGACGTAGTAACTGAGCCGGACGACGCTCGGGGCGCCGATTTCGAGCCGGGCGCTGGCCAACGTGCGGTCGAGCGACTCCACCACCTCGGCCTTGCCGAGATGCAGAAGAGTCACCGCGCGCCGCATGTTGGTGATGTTCAGCGGCTCGTAGTTCTGGTTCAGCACCAGCACTTGCCCATCCATCGGCCGTCCCCAAACGACCAGCCCGCCGGCTACATCCGTAGCGTGGCGGGCTGAGTCGCGTCAACGCTCGGTGGCTCGACGACTATCCAGTCGTCGAACACCGCATCGCAGCCCGTCGCTATCCAGAACGGCAAACGCGCCGCTCGGGCCTTGGCCCGGCGTCGACGCGGCTGCCGCTGCTCCACATTGAGAATCAGCATACGCGGCGCAGATTAGCACATCCCGGCCGGTGCGTCAACGCTCCCAATGCGCCTGGAGCCCTAGATTCCGGTGATCCTCCGGCCGCCTCAGGGGAGCAGCGTGGCGGTCACCCAGAACAGACCGGCGGCGGCTGCCGAGCCTGCCGACACCAGCGCGAAGGCGCGCGACCAACCCAACTCGCGCGCCAGCGACCAGAGCTCGAGCCCGACCGCGGCGACCGCCAACGGACCGTAGAGCCAGGCCAGCCACGGCAGCTCGAGGGCGAACTCGCGGTGCAGGCAGGCGGCCACGAACCGCGACCAGCTCGGCAGGCCCGGTCCGGCCATGGCCCAGGCCAACCAGAGCGACGGCGCCACGATGGGCAGTTGCCCGAGCAAGAGGCTCCGCACGATCAGACCCACGTCGCGCAGCCCAAGCCGGCGGGCGAACCAGCTCCAGCAGGCGACCAGGAGCCAGCCGGCGAGGACGAAGCAGCCGACCCACAGCCATGCCTGGGCCACCGGGTCGAAGCTCGGCGGGAGCAGCGAATAGTAGCCGACGGCGCCGACCAGGCAGACCGGCTCGAGCAGCGGCACGCGCGCCGCGCCGAAGTAGGTGACGTTGTAGTACATCCCCGCGGCGGTACCGGTGGCGGCGAAGACGACGGTCAGCAACACGGCTCCGAGCGCGGCGCGGCGGTCCATGGCGGGCTCCGCATGAGAGACGGACGATCGTCGCCGAGGCGCGGAGCGATCTCAGAACCGCTTTACCGAAGTGGCGATTGGACGCACAATCTGCGGACGCCGCGCCCCTGCACACATGCTCGAGGCGGCCGCGCGCGCCGGGAGTCTGACCGTGGCCGGTGAGGTGAAGCTGACCCGCGAGGGGCTCGAGCGTCTGAAGGCGCAGCTCGTGCTACTGAAGGCCAAGCGCAGCGAGCTGCGTGAGGCGGTGCGGGCCACTCGCGCCGACGGCGACCTGAGCGAGAACTTCCCCTATCACGCCGCACGCGAGGAGCTGAGTATCGTCGAGACCCAGATCGCCGGTCTCGAGTACAAGCTCGGCCGCGCCGAAGTGCTGCCCGAGGGCGCCGTGGCGTCGGTCGTCACGCCCGGCTTCGCGGTCACCGTCGAGTGCGTCGACACCGGCCGGGTGACCACCTACACGCTGGTCGACGGCGCCGAGGTGAACCACGTCGAGGGCGGCCTGTCGGTCGAATCGCCGCTCGGCGACGCCCTGCTCGGCCTCGAGGTGGGCGACCTGGCCGAGGCCGAAACGCCCCGCGGCCTGCGCCGGCTGCGGGTGGTCGAGGTAGGCTAGCCGGTCACCGCTCGACCCGGTAACGCCCCCAACGCATCATCGGCGAGAACCCCAGGCCGCGGGCCAGGGCCTGCGACGCTTGGTTGGTCGGGTGGGTCGAGTAGGTCACCGTCCAGCCCCGCTCGTGCAGGCGGCGGACGACTTGCTGGATCAGCGCCGCGGCATAACCGCGCCGGCGGTAGGCCGGGTCGGTGGCCACGTCGGCCAGCTCGGCGATCTGCTCGCAGACCTTCTGAACCAGCAGTCGGCTGGCGATTTGGCCGTCGCGGAGCAGGGCATAGCGCACGCCGCCGCGGTCGAGGTCGGTCTCATCGGCCAGGTCGTCGGGCCGCCAATCGGCCGCGGCGCAGAGCGCGCGGTCGCGGGCGGTCAGCCGCACCGGTTGGTAGGCGATGGCGGCCTCACCCATCCGGCCTGGTGGGCAGGCCAGCACGTCCAGTTCGGCGACGGTTGTGACACTACCCAGCGGGCCGAGCAGCGGCAGCGCGGCGCAGTCGACCAGCAGCTCGCAGCGGGCCGGCAGACGGACGCCGCAGAGCAGCTCGAGCGCCGCCGGATCGGTGAACTCGGCTTGTAGCCAGGGCGGGTCGGCGGCGGCGAACTCGGGGTGGTGGCTCAGGTCGATCAGCACGGCGCCGGCCGGGTCATGCCACAGGCCGGCGTAGGGCCAGGGCGGGTCGAGCCGGGCATCCTGCCGCAGCCGCCAGAGCAGGCGGGAGTGGGCCAATTCGGCTTGGTGAAGCCAGTCCAGCAGCCGCCCGATCTCGGCCGGCGGGCTCACCCCGCGTCGCGCGCCTCGTCGCGGTACTGCTCATAGGCGACGACCGGATCCTCACCGTCGAGCACCCGGCGCAGCGCGTGGCAGATGGCGAGCGGATCGGGATCCTGGAAGATGGCCCGGCCGAACAGGATCAGCTTGCCGCCATTGCTCACCACCTGGTGCGCCAGCTCGAGGGTCCCGCGCGAGTCGGTCCGCGCGCCGCCAAGCGCGCCGATGGGCAGCGTCGGGTCGAACCGGCACAGCTCGCGCCAGACCGCGGCGGTGGTGAACTGCGTCTTAATGAACCGCGGGCGCTCGTGCCGGCGGAGGTAGCTCATCGTGCGGACGATGCTGTCGGCGACATACTCGCCGATCTCCTCTTCGCTCATCCCATGCTGCGGCAGGTTGGGCAGGAAGACCTCGAGGAAGTGGTCGAACCCGGGCGTGCGCCCGACCTCGCGGGCGTAGGTGAGATAGACCTCGAGCGTCCGCAGGTCGTCGTCGACGTGGTTGTTGAGGCAAATGCTGTACAGCCCGAGGCGGATGTTGAACTCCTGCGTCTGGCAGATCAGGTCGCGGCAGAAGCGGGCGTCGTTCGGCTGCACCGTGACGAACGGCCGCGACGGCGCGGTGCGGTAGCTGCCGTGGCGCGGGTTCCAGATCATCGTCTCGGCGTTGGTGCGAACCAACGGCGTGACCTCGATGCTGTCGAAGAAGCGCTCGTCGACGGCGAGGGTCTCGGCATCGGCGGGGGTCATCAAGCAGCCGTCGATGCTGCCGTCATTCGACAGCTCGCGGCAGAGCTGGAGGAAATCGGGCCGGGTGCGCCAGCGCTCGGCCGGCCCGCGGCCACTCGAGCCGAGCCCGCGCAGCCCACCGGCCGCCTGGGCATCGCCGGCGAAGATGCAGACGGGCGAGCGCGCCAGGCGGTCCGGATCGCGCAGCTTGTCGAACACCCGCTCTCCCATCGACGACTCCCGCACCCATGGTACCCCCGAGCCGGCGAACCGGACAAGCACCCGACGGCCCGGGGTCAGGTCTCGAAATCATGCTGTGTGTTGCGCACTCAGGCATTGTCCGTTACTGACCACATGAAAGCGAGATCTGACCCCGCGGCGACTCCGCGGCGGTCCGGTGTGGTCGGCTGGCGCTGGACACGAAATCGTCTCAATCCGCACCCTGGCACGGACGTTGCATGTCGATAGGAGCAGATTGGCAGGCGGCCGGCGGTGCGCTATACTGAGGTTGCTCCCCCGTGCGGCCGACCGTGCGGCCCAACGGTCGCCGCGGCTGGAGAGAGGCATGCGGGCGTGCTGGTTGACGTTACTGGTCGCGACGGCGGCATGGGCCGGCCCATTCTCACGGGTACCCGCCGGCGACCCACTCTACCGTGAGCTGCGCGTTATTCGCGACGCAGGGCTGAGCAGCAACGCGCTGGTCACCTTCCGTGACGGCGACTCGCTGACCCGGTTTGAGTGTGCCCTGCTCTGGAACGCGGCCTTCGATGCGCTCCGCCAGCGTGCTGCCGCCGGCTCGCCGGTAAGCCGGCCCGATCCGCGGGTGGCCGCGGTCTGCACCGCGCTGACCAACAGCCTCGACTCACTGCGGCCGGAGCTGGCCACGCTCGGCGCGCCACTCGACACGGCCCGGCTCGACCTGGCCGGTTATCCGCATCGCATCGCGAGCCTCGACGCCGACGCTCCAGCGCCGCATCAGGCCGAGCCTGTCGGTGAGCCGTGGCTGGCCGGTGGCAGCCCCTGGTCCGGCCTTCGCGCGGACTCGGGCGGTTTCTCGTTGACCGCCGGCGCCGAGCCGCTGCCGTGGACCCTCGGCGGCGTCAGCGAAGAGGTCGGCGCCAGCCTGACCGCCGGCCTGGTCGGCCCGCTCGAGGGCACGGTGAGCTGGCAGAGCCGCGAGCTGATGGACGAGCTGGGCTATGGGCAGTCGTTGAGCGGGCACATCGTCGCCGCCGACCTGCGCCTGCGGCTCGGCGACCAGAGCGTGCTGGTCGAGTATGCGCGCAGCCTGATGGCGCGCCGCGACGGCTGGCGCGACGAGATGGAGCGCGGGCAGTCGATCCGCGCCGGCTACTCGCGCATGTTCGGCAGCGACCTCGAACTCGACCTGGCCTTCCGCCACCTGACTTCGGGCTTCGCCCTGCTCGGTGGACTGGGCGACTTCGAGGAGTATCCCGACCTGTACGGCCTCGAAGCGGGCCTGTCGTGGCGCGGCAACGGGTTCGGCGTGCTCTCGTCGGCGGCGGTGTTCCGGCCCGAGGATCAGCAGGTCGGTTACCTCAACCAGCTTGGCACCGAGGTGTTCTACCAGCCGTCGAGCAGTTGGCGGCTGGGACTCAGCTATCAGACGTCGCTGCGCCGCCGCCTGATCGGCCTCGAAGACGCCTGGCGCGGTTACGTCCGCGCGCAGGTCGTCTATGAGCTGAGTGACCGGATGCGCGCCGACCTTTCCTACCATCGCCGCACCAGCGACCTCACCGCGCCCGGCGGCGCCGAGCACGTCATCGGCGCGTCGCTGGGGATCGGCTTCTGAACCGTGGCTGCCCTGGTCGCCGCCTGGCTGGTGCTGAACCTCGGCGGCAGTCAGGTGATCGAACTCACCGGCCGCACCGCGCGCGTCACCTGCGAGCAGACCGTTCTCCGGCGCGACGAGGGCCGCATCTACCTCAACGGCCAGGCGACCCTGGCCATCGACGAACTCACCTTCGCCGCCGATCAGATCATCATCGACCTGAGCCTGCCCGACCAGCCGGCGGTCATCGCCGATGGCCGGGTGACACTGATCGGCCGCGGAGGCGAAACACTCACCGCCGCGCACGCCGCCTATGACCTGGCCGCCGAGCGGGGTGAGTTCGAAGCGATCCAGGTCGACATTCCCATCGACTATAGGCCCCCGCTGAGCGCCCTGGCCGCGCCCGATGAACGGCCCGAGCGGTTCCGTCTCACCGCGGAGCGGGCCACCCGCGACGGGCCGCGCCTGAGCCTGCTCGACAGCGGTGTGACCGCCTCGCGCTACGAGCCGCCACTGTACCAGATCCGCAGCTCACGGCTCGACGTGCTGCTGGGCGAAGGCGCGCTGAGCGAGGAGGTTGCGCGGGTCACCGTCTACAACGGCCGACTGCAGCTCTACGGGCGGACGATCATCGGCCTGCCCCACCTGACCATCGGCCATCGCGCGGTACTACTGCCGACCGTCGGCTCGAACCGCACCGACGGCCTGTTCGTCGAGCACCCGTTCGCCATCGGCGGCATTCCCAACACGCGGCTGACCATTACCCCGAAGCTGGGCACCGAGTCGCTGCTTACCGGCACCGCGCGGTTTGCCACCGGCAGCCCGCTGGGCACCATCGAGCTGCTGGCCAGCTACAAGGAACGGCATGTGCTCGAGGTGGCCAACCTCGACGTGGTCTACAGCCGCCTGCCCGAGCTCGGCTATATCGCGCCGCCGGTCGACATCCCCGGCGTCGGCGGCCGGCTGCAGGGCTACCTCAGCTACGGGCTGTTCCACGAGTTCGACAACCTGACCACCGGCCGCTGGCAGGCGCGCGCGGTCTATACCAACCTGATGCACGCCGGCGATACCTCGACCGCGGCGATCGAGCTCGGAGGGCGCTACACCGGGTACCATACGCGGCAGCACTACGGCGTGCTGTGGGCCGGTCTGACCCTCGAGAAGCAGCTCCCCTACTGGCTTTACGCCCGGCTCGGGGTCCGGTCGCACCTGCTCACCGGCGGCACGCCGATGCGCTTCGACCTGATCGAGATCCCAACCAACCTCGATGCCGGCGTGCGCTTCCGGCCGACGGGGCACTGGCTGGTCGGCACCGACTTGCGGTTCGACGTCAACAACCAGGTGCTGCGCCGCTGGGGTGTCAATCTGGCCTATCGCGACCGCGAGCTGGAGTACGGCGCCAGCGTCGTGCTCCGGCCGGGGTTCGAGATGTCGCTCGACGCGCGGTTGGTCGGATTCTAGGCGGCGCGGTCCCCGGGTGCCTGCCCGTCGCACGACGCGCCGCGCTAGGCGCCGAGCCACGCCCGCGTGGCGGTGTTGGCCACCATGGCCGCCAGGAGCAGCAGCAGGTAGCAGACCAAGCGCCTCAGGCGCACCGCGTCGACCCGACGGAACAGCCAGATCCCGGTCGCCGAGCCGAGCACCGTCGCCGGCAGCAGGTAGAGCGCCCACAGCGCGCGCCGGCCGGTGAGCAGAATCTCGACCCCGTCGGCGGTCAGGTCTTGCCAACCCCAAACGATGAACTTCAGCGCCAGGCCGAAGGCGAACACCGCCAGGGTGGTCGCCTTGAGCTGCTCGCGGGTGAACGGGTGGCGGTAGACATACCAGATCACCGGCGGGCCACCCGAGGTGACCGTGGTGGTCATGAAGCCCGAGACCACGCCAGCCAGCACGGCGGCCGCCGAGCCCGGCCCGGTAGCATCGTCGGCCGGCGCGCCGCCGCACAGCTCCTGCAGCGCCACGGCCAGGCAGGCGGCGGCTAGGAGGTAGAGCAGGAAGACCTGCAGCGAGTCGGTCACCAGAGCGCGCGCGCCAATCGGCTGGCCAATCAGCACGCCGGCGCCAATCAGGCCGACGATCCGCCAGCGAACGCCCTGCCGCACCGACCAGAGCGTGTGGGCGACGTTCCAGCAGGCCAGAAAGCTGACCACCACGCTGGCCTCGCGCACGCCCCAGAGCATGGTCAGCACGGCGACGGCGAGGATGCCGAAGGCGAAGCCGGTGACGCCCTGGATCACGCCGGCGCAGAAGACGGCGACCACGGCGACTGCGAAATGCGGCACGGTGATCTCAGTTCGCCAAGTCTCGCAGACGGGCGGGGGATGTCAAGCGGCGGCACGGTGCCGCCGCCGGCCCAGGTAGGCTGTCAGCGCCAGCGCGGCGAGGTGCACCGCGAGCACGCCGACGGCGATCTCCACGGCATCCAGCAACAGGTTGGGGTGCATACGCTCAGGCGCCACCAGCTCGCCGATCAGCGACATCGGTGAGATCGCCGCCAGGCCGGCGAATGCGGTGGTGGCGAGATACTCGGGCCAGACGGTCGCCAGGTAGAGCGTTGTGTGCACCGCGAGCAACGCCAACCCGCCGACCATCACCGTCGCCCAGCGGCTTCCGGCCGCCAGGTCGAGCTGCCGGATGAAGGTCCCGTTGACCAGCACCACAAGGCTCGCGGTGGCCAGCCCGCCGACCGCGCCGGTGGTCCAGTCGGCGCTCATCGCTCCGGCGCGGGCCAGCCAGGCGAGCAGCGGCCAGAGCAGCCAGGGCAGCAGGGTCAGATAGGCCGTCGCGGTGGCGGCGTGGTGGCGCCAGAGTTGCCAGCCCGGCGGCGCGCCGGTCTCGGCATCGCTCCCGTCGCTGCACAGGATGATGGCCAGGGCCAGGCAGAGGTACATGGCCACCAGCACCAGCATAGCCTGCATTTCGGCGGCGTCGGCCGCGCCGTACCCGTGCCGCGCGATCGCCTGCGCAGCCGTCCAGCCAATCGCGGCGAAGACGACCACGAGCACGATGGTGAGCCAGATGCGCGGCCGCATGGCGATGCTGCCGTCACGCTCGTGGGCGATCCGGCCGGCCGCGGAGTCGACCACCCAGCCGGCGAGCAGCAGGACGGCCAGAGCGCTGGGGATCCAGATCGCCACCGGCCGGCCGAGCAGCGCGAACTCCTCGGCGGCGAACCAGGGCACGCCGATGGGGCTCATCGCCGCCAGCGGAAACTGGCTCATCGCGCCGGCGACCAGCATGCCGGTGACCATCAGGTAGGCGGTGACGCAGAGGTAGGTCGCCACCGTGGCGGCCATGGTGGTGCGGCAGACGACGCTGAAGCCGAGCCCGAGCGCGGCGAGGAACAACCCGTTGGCGAACTGGACCGCGAAGGTGCCGGCGATCTCGTCGGGCGAGACGCCGCCGAAGAGGAACGAGAGCGCGGCCAGCGGCAGGCTGATGGTCAGCAGCAGCAGGACGAACATCGTCGCGGCGACCAGCTTGCCCCGCACAATGGCGCCGGCGCGCAGCGGCGTAACCAGCAGGCTGTCGAAGGTCTGCTGCTCGCGCTCGCCACTCACCGCCGCGGCGGCAAAGGCCGGCGCGGTGAGCGCCAGCAGCGCGCCCTGGGCGCAGGCGATGGAGCGGAACAGCAGCCGCCCGAGCCAACTCGCCTCTTCGCTGATGCGCTCGCTCCCGAGGGCGGTGAAGAAGGCAATCAACACCACTGCCGAGAGCACGACGACATAAAATAGTTGCAGCCAGACGGCTCGATTCCCGCGCATCCGGCTGCGCAGTTCGCGGAGCAGGATCGGGTTCTGCACCAGTGACACGATCGACCTCCGCAGCCACCGTTGGCGGTAGGGTCCGCACCGCGGACCACGGCCCGCACCGCGCCGCGATGGTCCGCGGTGCGGACCCTACGCCCTGGCCGGCGGCCCGGTCACCGCCAGTCGAAGATCACCCCGAGCAGCTCGCCCGGCGCGTCGCGCAGAGTCTCGTAGACGCTCACCGCTTCGCCGATCGGCAACTCGGTGGTAACCAGCGGCGCAACTTGTAGTTTGCCCTCCTCGAGCAACTGAACCAGAGTCGGAAGTTCCGCCGGGCCGAAGTGGCACGAGACCTCGATGCTGGCCTGCGTGCCGTGCAACATGCCCCACGGGAACTTCACCTCACCGCGCAGGGCAATCAGGCCGATGGCCGTGCCCAGACCGTGCAGCCGATGCTCGGCGATGAACGACAGCAGCTCGGGCCAGCCGCTGCAGTCGAGAATGTGAGTGTAGGGCGCCCGGGCCCGGAGCGCCGCGACGTGGCCTTCGTCGCCCGAGTTGACCACCTGCCGGATGCCGCAGGAGGTCGCCCGCGCCAGGCGGTCGGGATTGATGTCGCTGACGGTGACGTCGGCGCCGGCGGCGCGCGCGCACTGGGCGGCGAAGGCGCCAATCAGCCCCTGTCCGACGACCCAGACTCGGTCGCCGACGGCCACCCGCGTGCGCCGCACCGCGCGCAGCGCCACGCCGGCGACGCCGAACAGCGCGCAGTGCCGCCGCTCGACCGTCTCGGGCAGCTTGATCCAGAGCCGCTGCTGTGCTGGGTCGATCAGGTGCCAGCCGCGGTGGCCGACGTAATCGCCGTAGTAGACGACCTCGCCGACGGCCAGGCCGGTGACCCGCTCGCCGGCGGCGACGACCCGCGCGACATGCTGGTAGCCGTGCCGGCCCGGGTAGCTGCCGTAGCCATGATCGTGCACCAATGCGTGCCGCTCGGTGCCGTTGGTGATGCCCGAGTAGATGGTCTCGAGCAGCACCTGGTGCGGGCCGGGCTCCGGCGGTTCGCCGAGGTCGCAGAGGGCGATCTTGCGCTTGGCCGGGTACTCGATCCCGATCGTCCGCATGCGCAGGCTCCGCCGGCTGGTTCGACACGCATCGGGCGGTTCCCTTGCTCAGCGTCGAATGCTATCCTCTGTAGGCGGTGGAGCAATGCACGGCACTGAGCTGCTGCGCGAGACGGTGGTGATGGTCGGCGTGGCCGTCACGGTGGTCCTGCTCTGCTGCCGGCTGCGGCTACCGACGGCGGTGGGATTGCTGGTCACCGGCGTGTTGGTCGGGCCGCACAGCCTGGGGCTGGTGCGCGACGTGCACCAGGTCGAGGTGCTGGCCGAGATCGGCGTCATCGCGCTGCTGTTCAGCATCGGGCTCGAGCTGTCGGTGCAGCAGTTGCTGCGCCTTCGCGCGGCGCTGGCCGTCGCCGGGCCGATTCAGGTGGCGACCTGCGGCCTGGCCGTCTTTGCCGCGGCGCGGCTGGGCGGCGTGGCGCCGCGCGAGGCGATCTTCCTCGGCATGCTCGGCGCGGTGAGCAGCACGGCGGTGGTGCTGACGCTGTTCGAGTCGCGTGGCGAGTCGCAGACTCCGGCCGGCCGCGTCTCGCTCGGCATCCTCGTCTTCCAGGACCTGCTGGTCGTGCCGATGATGCTCCTCGTGCCGCTGCTCGCCGCCGGCGGCGAGGCGGCCGGGGCGACGGTCGGCGCACTCCTGCTGCCGATTGCCGCCTGTGTCGTCGGCGTGCCGCTGTTGGCCCGCGTGGTGGTGCCCTGGCTGCTCGGCCGCGTGGCCCGCGTGCGCGACCGGCAGTTATTTCTGCTCAGCATCGTGTTCATTGCCCTGGCGGTGGCCTGGGCCGGCTCGGCTCTGGGGCTGTCGCTTGCCCTGGGCGCGTTCCTGGCCGGGCTGGTCGTCTCCGAGTCCGAGTACAGCCACCGCGCGCTGGGCAGCGTGCTGCCCTTCCGCGATCTGCTCACCGGCTTCTTCTTCATCTCCATCGGCATGTTGCTCGACCTGGGCGAGCTGTGGCAGGATATCTGGCTGGTGCTCGCGGCCACCGCCGGGCTGATCGCCGTCAAGGCCCTGCTGACCCAGCTCGCCGTGCTGATCATCGGGTATCCCATGCGCACCGCGGTGACCACCGGCGTGACCCTCGCGCAGGTCGGCGAGTTTTCGTTCGTGCTGCTCGGCGCCGGCACGGTCCACGGCCTGCTCGAGGGCGAGCTGCGCCAACTGGTGCTTGCCGTGGCGGTGATCTCGATGATGCTCACCCCGGCGCTGATGAGCGCCGCGCCGCATCTGGCCGCTTGGATTGCCCGCCTGCCCGGCGCCAGCCGGTTCGACCGCACCGACGACGCGCCGGCCGACGAGAAGGCCGACCACCTGATCGCCGTCGGCTACGGGATTGTCGGCCAGAACGTGGTCCAGGCCGCGCGGGCGGCGGGCATCCCATACCTGATTGTCGAGCTCAACCCCGACACAACCAGCCGGCTGCGCCGCGAAGGCGAGCCGGTGCTGCACGGCGACGCCGCGCAAGAGGCGGTGCTCGAACACGCCGGGATTGCCCGCGCACGGGTGCTGGTGGTCGCTATCGCCGACGCCGCGGCGACACGGCGGATCACCGAGCTGGCCCGGCGGCTCAACCCCAGCTTGCACGTCATCGCGCGGACGCGGTTCGTCCAGGAGATTGAGGCGCTCTATGCGCTCGGCGCCGACGACGTCATCCCCGAGGAGTTTGAGACGGCGATGGCCATCTTCGCCCGCGTGCTCACCTTCTACCTGGTGCCCGACGACCAGATCGACGAGCTGCTGACCGAGCTGCGCGGTGACGGCTATCAGTTGCTCCGCCCCGGCCGGGCGACGCTGGCCCAGGCCTCGCCGCACCTGGCCGAGCAGGACATTGCGACACTGACCGTCGGCGCCGGCTCGGACTGGGACGGCCGCTCGCTGGCCGAGCTGAGGCCGCGGCAGGAGCACGGAGTCATCGTGCTGGCCGTCCGCGGCGCTGCGGGCCTGAACGCCACACCAGACGGCGAGACGCGGCTGGGCGCGGAGGATCAGGTGGTGCTGATGGGAAGCCGCGACACGCTGGCCGCCGTGGGCCGCCACCTGCGGCCGGCGCAAGAGGATCGATGAACCCAATCACGGCCGCCTTCGCGCTGATCCGGGCGAAGAAGCTGCTCCGCCGCTGCGCGAAGTGCGGGCACCGGCAGGTGGTCGTGGTCGAACCGGGCAAGACGCCACGGTGCAGCCGCTGCGGCGCGGCGTTCGATACGCGGCCGCGCTCCGCGCGCTAGGCGAGCGGCGGCAGTCTGGTCAGGTCGATCTCTGTGGCGACTGCATAGGAGCGTCGGTCGATCAGCAGCAGCCGTGGCGGTGGTTCGTCTGCCGTCCAGCCTGGGCGCGATTCGGGCGCGCCGTGCTCGATCAGCTGCACCTCGCAGCCGTGGCGGCGCAGCACATCGGCGTAGGCCACCGACAGGAGCCGTGGTGCGGTGCCCAGGAACCCGTAGCGCTGGGAGTCGAAAACGCTGCCCCCATCCCGCGCCCGCAGCACGTAGCGGTCTAGGGACGTCCACCCGCCTACCAGCTGGTGATGGACCTTGCGAAGTTCCAAATCGGCGCGGGCCGGGCAGTCCACCGGTCCTCGAAAGTGGACCGTCGCCGATGGCTGCGTGTAGTCCCAGAGGACCGGGTGCTCGGTCGGCGTTTCGACCCACAGGTCTGCCGGCCACTGCTCAATTCGCGAATCGAGCAGCCCGCTCGCGCAGCATCGCCAGTGCGTGGTCGGCGGCCCGTTCGCCGCGGTTTCGATCATGAAGTCGAGCCGCAGCGAGCCATCGGCGCGCAGCACGAGTTGCTGTGCCGCGATCCGGTACGCATCGGGCGACTCGCCCAGTCGCGCCCGCAGCAGCTCGCGCCATGTGTCGAGCTCGGAGAGCGGCGAGATCACGCCACCTGCCCCCGCGTGACGCGCAGGAAGACCTCTTCCAGGTCGCTCGCGCTTTCGACCGCCTGGACCACCCGCACGCCGTGGTCGAGCATCAGTTTGAGCAGGTCGGCGACATCGTCGAGCTGGCCGGCATAGGCGATGTGGACCCGGTCGGACTCGGGCTCGAAGACCACCTCCTGCACCTTGGCATCTTCGCGCAACACCGACTCGATCCGCTCCAGCCCGGCGGTGGCGCGGATCTCGAGCGTGCGGGTGATGCCTGTGCTGGCGATGATCTCCTCGACGCTGCCCGAGGCAATCATGCGCCCTGCCTCGATGATCCCGATGCTGGTGCAGAAGTCGGCCAGCTCGGTCAGGATGTGGCTGCTGACGAAGATGGTCTTGCCCATCCGCCGCAGCTCCTTGAGCAGCTCGCGGATTTCGATCCGCGCCCGCGGGTCGAGCCCGCTGGCCGGCTCGTCGAGCAGCAGCAGCAGCGGTTCGTGGACCAGCGTTTTGGCCAGGCAGAGCCGTTGCTTCATGCCCCGGCTCAGCTCCTCGACGAAGTTGTCGCGCTTGCTGGTCAGGTCGGTCAACTCGAGCACGTCGTCGATGATGGCCGGCCGCTCGCTGCGCGGGATCTTGTAGGCCGCGGCGAAGAAGTCGAGGTACTCCCACACCTTCACATCGTCGTAGACGCCGAAGAAGTCGGGCATGTAGCCGATGATCGCCCGCACCTCCTCGGGCCGGCG
Organism: uncultured Fimbriimonadaceae bacterium; assembly: GCA_964405335.1. Classification (GTDB taxonomy): domain Bacteria; phylum Armatimonadota; class UBA10988; order UBA10988; family UBA10988; genus CAYONP01. The sequence goes on along the minus strand of CAYONP010000028.1, from coordinate 44,884 downwards.
CAGCACGCTGATGCCGTTCACCGTCGCATCGCCGGCGGTGGGCTTGAGCAGCGTGGCGACCATCTTGATGGTCGTCGTCTTGCCCGCGCCGTTGGGGCCGATGAAGCCGAAGATCTCGCCCTCTTTCAGGCTCAGGTTAAGCCCATCGACGGCGGTCACCTTGCGGTACTGCTTGGTCAGGTCGATCAGCTCGAGCATCGGCCACCACCTCCGCGAAAGACGTCGCTCCCGCCGCGATCCGCGATGCTACCAGTGGCGCATTGGCCCACCGGCGGCGCTTCCCTCCATCGTTACCCGGCCCGCTGCGGCGGCGCCATCAACCATTCGCCGAACCGGGCCAGGAGCAGGCGCAGGCCATAGTAGGTAATCGCCGCGTAGAGCAGCGGGCCGAGCAGCGCCGTGGTCTGCGAATCACCGACCGCCCCGCTGTCGAGCAGCGTGTAGATCATCGCCCAGGTCATCGGCGGCGAGGTGATCGGCGAGAGGATGGGATCGGAGGAGTAGCTGACCAGCTCGCTGAGCAGCATCTCGGCAATCGGCACGACGAGCAGCAGGACGAGGCAGAGCGCATAGGCCGTGGCGGTCGCCGCGGCCACGGTTCGGCAGCGCGCCGAGGCGAGCAGGCCAATCACCGCCAGGCCCAGAACCGAAACCGGTCCGACGATCAACGTCGCCGCCACGGCGGCTCGGTCGACGTCCGAGCTCAACAGCGGCGCCAGGCCGAACGGCAGGATCACCGCCGCCAGCGCGCCAATGCCGATCAACCGCGCGGCCAGCTTGCCGAGGATCAGTTGCCGCGGCTTGAGCGGCGTGACGACGAGCATCTCCCAGGTGCCGCGCTGCCGCTCGGCGACCAGCGTCGCGGCGGTCAGGCCGGGCGCCAGCAGACAGCCGATCAGGACGGCCAGAAACAGGTCGGCGACGAGCATCTCGCGCGAGAGCGATTCGCGCGCCAGGAGCAGGCTCCAGGCCAGCACCACGAGCAGGTACGAGCCGACCACGAGCAGCGCAATGACGACCCGCGTGACCGGCCGGCGCCCGAGCCGGCGGCCGGCGCGCCAGAAGCGGCGCAGCTCGTGGCCGAAGATCGGATTGCCGCGCAGCCCCGCGCTTCGCCTCATGGCGCGGTCCGCAGCCGCAGGCCCTCGAGCTGGGTCGCCTCCCACTCGTTCGCCGGGACAAAGGCGACGTAGATGCCGCCCGGCGTGGCAAACTCCTCCGGCGCTCCCAGCGCCCAGGCCATGACGGCACCAGCTTCCGAGCCGAGCGCCCGCCAGCCCTTGTGGGCAGGCACCCAGGCAAAGACGAGCGGCGGCTTGCCGCGCACCGCCGCGCGCAGCTCGGCCGGCCGCCGGCGCTGCGCCGGGGTCAAGCTGTCGAGCGCGAAGGCGACGACGGTCGGATGCTCCACCGTGCCCTGGACCATGATCACCGGCGCGCGGCTACCGCCGGAGACCAGCCGCGGCGGCACCTCGCTCAAACCGGCAGCCTGGTCGACGGCGAAGGCGATGCGGACCAGGCAGACCTCACGCCGCTCGCCCGGCAGGTCGAGCCGCAGCGGCGAGTCGGCGCGCTGAAGCCAGGCCCAGACGGCGGGCGACTGCGTACCGAGCACCGCCGCCGGCTCCTCGTACGAGTACATGCTCTGTGCCGGCCCACTGACCAGCAGTTGCCGGGCGGCCTCGGCCAGACCCTCGGGGTCGAACGGCTCGACCGCCGGCGGCGGCAGCAGCGAGAGCAGGTTGTCGGCTTGCTTCGCGCTCAGCACCACCTCGGCGCGGACGCCGGCGGGCAGGTCGCCGAGCTTGCCGGTGCCGCCGTCGGCCCGGGCCACCGCGCCGAGCAGGTCGTACTCGCTGCGGTTGGCCACCACCACGCGCAGGCCGTCGGCGGTCGGTCGCGTGGCGACCGAGACGGCGCCGCCCAGATCGGCCACCTGCTCCGTGCCGAACAGGCGCACCGACCACATATCGACGCCGAGCTGCGGTAGCCTGGTCTCGCCGGCCGACTGCTCGAGTCGCAACATGCCGCGCTGGCTCAGGCCGTCATCGCCCCACGACATGACCGACTGCTCGGCCAGCTCGGCGATGCGCAGCAGGTTGGCCGGCAGACCGACGTCGTACCGCCGCTTGGTCGGCGAGAACAGGACCGTGGTCGAGATCAGCCGTCCTTGCGGCTCGCCGGCGCGGGCGGTGAGCAGGCTCATCGTCTGCATGCGCAGCTCGTGGCCCTTGGTCCGCGTGCCGATGGCATAGGCCCCGATGCTGAACGCCGCGACCACCGCCGGGGTGACAATCCAGGCCAGCTCGCGCCGGTCGAGCCGGCGCAGGACGGCAAACTGCACCGGGATGAGGACCACCAGGTAGAGCAGCAGGAAGCCGGCCACCAGCCCCGCCGCCGGCGTCTCGGAGGTGGTCGATCGCGCGGCGCCGCTGCGCAGCGAGCGCCAGGTGCTCAGCGGCAGTGGCGAGCCGACGCCGTCGGCCCGCGCCAGGTCGGCCCACAGCGCCGGATGGCCGCTCCAGCCCTGCAGCGGCGGCTGGTCGAACGCCGCCGCCACGGCCACCACACTCCCCTCGCCATAGTCGGCGTCGACCACCAGCGGCGTGCCGCCGGCAGCGGCGGTGACCCGGCCTCGACGGACGGCGAACCGGCTGACCGCATACGACCCGCCCTGCGCTCGCCAGGTGCCACCGTAGCGCTGGCGCAGCGGCGCAAAGTCGCTCAACGGCAGGCCGGCGACGCCATCGACGGTGACCGGGCTCAGTTCGGCGATGACCGGATCTTGCCACAGCCCCGCCGACTCGACGCCGCCGGAGAGGATCAGCCGCCCGCCGGAGCGGACCCAGCGGCGGATCGCCTCCTTGGTTTCGGCCGGCACGGCGACGATCCCGTCGCCGGCCATGACCAGCGTGTCGAGGCTCTGATAGGCGGCGAACTGGGGCGGCAGTTCGTCATAGCCGAGGTTGGCCACGGTGAAGCCGGCGGCCACCTCCGGCGCGGTCTTGGCGCCCGGCAGCGGCCCCAGCGTCGGGCCCGCGGCGGCGCGGTTGAGGAAGGTCAGCCCGGTGCGCGTCGGCGTCACCACGGCGACCAGCACGCGGCCGGGCTCGAGTACCTCAAGCGGCACGGCGAGCCGCGCCGCGCCGTGGCGCTGGAACCGTGCGTCGAGCGTCAACTCGACCGCCATCGACTGCGGCGGCACGGTCAGCCAGTAGCGCTTGTCGCCGCCGGCGGGGCAGTCGACCGCGACGGTGTAGAGCTCGCGCGGCATCAACGCGTCGTCGAGCCGGCGCGGGACGGTGATGCTGCCGACCACCGGCCCGCCCGGCGCGGCGACGTCGATGCGGACCGGCATCGGCTGATCGTCGACGGCATAGCCGCCAAACCCGGCCACGACGCGCAGCTCCGGCTCCTGCGCCCCAGCGCCGGCCACCAGCAGGATCAGACAGACCATCGCGCGCATGACACTGCCCCCGTCGCCCTGCCCCGCCGTCCCGACAGGATCTTACGCCTGGTTACCCTCTGACTCCTCCCCCGCGCCGATTCGCGACCACAGTTCGCGAATCTGAGTCAGCCGTTCGTCGAACAGCACCGGCTCGGCTTCGAGCGCCGCCTGCAGGTCGCCCTGCGCCTCGGCCGACTCACCGCGCGCCGCGCGCAGTCGGCCGCGCAGGCAGAGCCAGACCGGCGCGGCGAACTCGTGGGTCCGGCCGGCATCCTCCAGCTCCGCCAGCTCCGCGCCGCCGAGCTCGACCAGCAGCGACTCGACCTCGTCCCAGCGGCGCAGGTCGAGCAGCGCCGCGGCGAGGAAGAGCAGCGGCCGGCAGGCCTCCTCGGTCAACTGCTCGCCGTCGGTCCGCGCCGCCGCACTGGCCGCCCGCAAGGGCTCCAACGCCTGAGCCGGACGGCCTGCTCCATACAACTCGGCGCCGAGATACTCGTGCAACGGCGGCGTGTTGAGCCCGGCCGCCTCGGCCAGTCGAAAGGCCCGCAGCGGATCGGTCGGCCAGCGCTGCTCGAACCAGTCGAGCAGCCGGCGCAGCGGCCGGACGGTCACTCGCTCAGCCAACCACCGGCGGAGGAGCGTGTTCTCGTGCCGGTGCGCCGCGGCGATGCCGGCGCGCAGCCAGCGGCGCGCCGCGCGCGGTGTGGCGGCCGGCGGATCGAGCGACGGCAGCGGCTCCTCGCCGGGCACTGGATAGCCCAGCAGCGCCTGCTCCAGTGCGACCCAGCACCAGGCAAGCACCTCGAAGTTGTCGCCCGGCATCGGCTCGAGGGCGGCCAGGGCGCCGCCCAGGTCGCCCCGCAGCGCGCGGCGATGGGCCAGCATCGTCGCCGCGACGCGGTTCTCGGGCATCGCCGCGGCCAGGCCTTCGAGCTCCTCGCCGTCGCCGGCGCGGGCGGCCAGCCAGGCGGCAAAGAGCCGCTCGCTCGGCTGCTCGGCACCGTCGAGCAGCGCCCTCGCCGCGGGCAGGTCGCCGGCGCGGGCCAGGGCCAGCGCCTGCTGCAGCGCCAGGTGCGGCAGGTCGGCATCGGCCGCCTGGGCGAACCGCGCCACCGCGTCGGCGTGGCGACCCGCCCACGAGGCGCGTTGCGCGGCACGGAACTCGTTTAGCGCGCGCCGAACTGGGCTCACTCGCTGGTCTCCGCCACCTGCAGATGCTGCGCCATCAGCGCGCGGGCGATCGGCCCGGCGTGCTCGCTCCCGTGACCGCTGTTCTCGACCAGCACCGCCACCGCGATGGTCGGCTGATCGTACGGCGCAAAGCCGGCGATCCAGGCGTGCGGCAACGGGCGCGGCGGGTCCTCGGCCGAGCCGGTCTTGCCGGCGACGGCAACGCCAGGCAGCCGCAGGATCGACGCGGTGCCGCCCTCGGCAGCGGCCAGCATCCCGCGGCGCACGCGCTCGAGCTGGTCTGCCGGCAGGTCGATCCGCTCGCTGACCTCAGGCAGCCACGGCCGGAGCACCTGCTCGCGTTCGCGGTCGCGGATCTCGCGCACCAGTTGCGGGCGGTAGGCCACGCCGCGGTTGGCCACCGCCGCGCAGAAGTGGGCCACCTGCAGCACGGTGCAGGCGATGTCGCCCTGGCCGATGCTGATGTTCGCCGTGTCGCCGGCCGACCAGGGCCGATCGTGGTGCGACTGGTGCCACTCGGCATCAGGCACGCGGCCCGACGCCTCGTGCGGCAGGTCGATGCCGGTCGGCCGGCCGAGGCCGTAGCCGCGGGCCGCCTGCCGGATCACCTCGGGCCCCATGCGCAGCGCCGCGGCGTAAAAGTAAGTGTCGCACGAGACGGCCAGCGCCCGGGTCAGATCGATCCCGCCGCCGTGCACGTTCCAGCAGCGCTTGAGCCGCCGGCCGATGGTCAGCCCGCCGGCGCACGAGACGCCGAATTGCGGCGTCATCACCCCGCTCGCCAGCCCCGCGGTGGAGGTGACCATCTTGAAGGTCGAGCCGGGCGCATAGGTGTTCTGGATCGCGCGATTCTGCAGCGGGTGCTTAGGATGGTCGAGGATCCGCTGGTAATCGGCCCGCGAGATGCGCGGGATGAACAGGTTGGGATCGTAGCTCGGGCTCGCCGCCAGGCACAGGACGGCGCCGTCGCGCGGGTCGATGGCAACCGCCGCGCCCGCTCGGCCGGCGAGCAGGCGCATGGCCAGGCGCTGCAGGTCGAGGTCGAGGTTGAGCACCAGCGCGCGGCCGGCCTCGCCGTCGGCGGTTGACATCAGCTCGACCGGCAGGTTGCGCGCATTGACCTGCCAGGTGCGCAGGCCGGCCTCGCCCTCGAGCTGCTGGTCATACTGCAGCTCGAGCCCGCCGATGCCGACGATCAGGTCGGTCCGCCGGCGGAGCCGGTCGAGCACGGTCAGTTGCTCGCTCAGCTCGGCGATGCGGCCGACCTGCTCGTCCGGCAGCTCGCGCCGCGCCCGGGCCAGCTCGGCCTCGAGCGCCCGCCCCTCGGCGTTCTGCCGCTCCTGTCGCTGCGCCAGCCGCTCGGGCGAGATGCTGCCGACATGACCGACCAGGTGCGCGGTGACCGCGCCGGCGGGGTAGTAGCGCAGCGGCACCTTCTCGATGATCACGTTGGGCAACCGCCACAGCCGCTCCTCGATCCGCGTCCGCTCGGTCACGGTCAGGTCGTCGCGCACCACCGCCGGCTGAAACTGCGGCCGCGTCTCGTCCGACAGCTCGGCGGTGATGCGCGCCACCTCGCCGGGCGGCAGGCCGAGCAACGCCTGGAGCTCGGCCAGTTGGCCGGCCGGCGCGGGCCGCGGCAGGGCCTCCTCGGCGGCCGCGGCGGCGCCGAAGCGCCGCCGCTCGGGCCGCGTGCGGTCGGCGGCCAGATTGAGAATCGAGACCCGGTAGCCCATGCGGCAGGTGGCCAGCACGCGGCCCCGGCGGTCGTAGATCCCGCCGCGCGGCGCGTCGGTCGGCACCAGCCGCACGCGGTTGCCGCTGGCCTTCCGCTCATACTGCGTGTAGCGCACGACCTGCAGGACCCAGAGCCTGGCGAGCAGCCCGGCGAGCAGGAGCAGAATGCCGGCGCGCAGGATCCAGACCCGCTTGACGCAGTCGCGCGGCAGGCTCTCGTCGGTGTCCAGGCTATAGGCCGGCAGGCGCATCATCGGCGGTGTCTCACGGCTCCGGCGGCGGCGCCGGCCGCGGCTCGGGCCGCTCCTTCTCGTCCGGCGCCGCCGGCAGCGTCGCCTCGCCGGCCAGCGGTGCCGGCTCGGCCGCCGGCCCGGCCGCCTCGGGCAGCTCGCCGGTCGCCGGCGGCGTGGGCTCGGGTTCGTACCAGCGCGCCGGGCGCTGCGCCGGCAGGTCGCCCGGATCGTCGCCCCGGGCCGCGCGGTCTTCCTGAATCTGGCGCACCGCCTCGTCGATGGGATCGACCGTCTCTTCGGGCGCCGCGGGAATCACTCGGCTGGTGATCGTGATCCGCTCGCCGAGCGCCTCGTCCGAGTCGTCGAAGCGGGCGCTCCAGTCGGGTGAACGAAACTCGCCGGGGCCGCCGTCGCGGGCAATCGCCGCCTGGACGATGCTCCGCCAGGCCGGGCCGCAGAAGGTGCCGCCATAGACGCCGCTCATGCCGCGCCGGGTGTTGTCGTTGCCCAGCCAGACACCGCAGACATAGTGCGGGGTGAAGCCGATGAACCAGGCGTCGCGGGCGTTCTGCGTGGTGCCGGTCTTGCCGCCGTGGGGCACGCCGAACGCCGCCGGCCGGCCGGTGCCGCTCTGCATCGCGCCGCGCAGCATACCGACCATCTCGGCCGCCACGCCGGGACTGATCGCCGGCTGGCGCTTCGGCCGGCGGATGAACACCGGCTTGCCGTCCGGGCCGTCGATGCGCACCAGCGTCGACGGCGCGACGGCCAGTCCGCCGGCGGGGAAGCAGCCGTAGGCGCTGGTCAGCTCGAGCAGGGTCACCTCACTGGTGCCGAGGCAGAGCGAACGCACCGGGCGCAGCGGAGAGCGAATGCCCATCCGCTGGGCATAGCCCATGATCGCCCGGATGCCGACCCGCTCGGCCAGCCGCGCGGCGGCGACGTTGATGGACAGCCCGAGCGCCGTCTGCAGGCTCACCTCGCCGCGGTAGACGCCGTCGTAGTTGCGCGGGCTCCACGGCTCGGCATACTCCTCGCGCCAGGTGAACGGCCGGTCGAGGATGGTGTCGTCGGGCCGGTAGCCGCGGTCGAGCGCGGCGGTGTAGACGAACACCTTGAACGCCGAGCCGGGCTGGCGGCGGGCCTGCGTCGCGCGGTTGAACTGGCTGCTGCCCCAGTCGCCGCCACCGGCGAGGGCGAGGATCCGGCCGCTGAACGGATCGAGCAGCACCGCCGCGCCGTCGGTCGCGCCGCGCGGCCGGGCACGGGCGACGGCCGCCCGCACCGCCTGGTCGGCCACGCGTTGCAGCTCCAGATCAAGCGCCGTCTGGACCTGCAGGCCGCCGCGATAGACGGCATCCTCGCCGAGCAGGTCGACCACCTCGCGAATCGCCCAACTGGTGTAGTATGGCGCGTGCGACGGGGTCCAGTCGGGCGGCACGAACGGCTCGATCACCAGCGGCTCGGCCTTCGCCGCGTCGCGCTCGGGGGCGCTGATCGCCCGCTGCTCGAACATCTGGTCGAGGATGCGGTCACGCCGCCGCGCGGCGCCGGCCGCGTCGGCGTAGAGGTGGTAGTCGCTCGGCCGCTGTGGCACCGCGGCCAGCGCCGCGCACTGGGCCAGGGTCAGCTCGCGCGGCTCGCAGCCGAAATACATCCGCGCCGCGGTGCGCACGCCATAGGCGCCCTTGCCGTAGTTGATTTGGTTGAGGTAAAGCTCGAGGATCTCTTCCTTGGCGTAGAGCTTCTCGATCTCGACGGCCAGCAGCGCCTCGCGGATCTTGCGGTCCCAGGTCTTCTCGCGACTGAGGTAGAGGTCGCGCGCGAGCTGCATGGTGATCGTGCTCGCACCCTCGGCCTGTCGGCCGCGGCGATAGTTGGCCAGTGCCGCGCGCGCCACGCCGCGCAGGCTGATGCCGCTGTGGCGGTAGAACCGCCGGTCCTCGCTGGCCACGGTCGCGGCGATCAGCGCCGGCGGCACCTCGTCGAGCGTCAGCAGCTCGCGGTTCTCACTGTAGATCTCGGTCAGCAGCGTGCCGTCGGCGGCCAGGATGCGGGTCTTCAGCGGCGGGCGATAGGTGCCCGGCGGGTCGACCTCGGGCAGGCCTTGACGCAGCCGCTCCAGCGCCTGCTCGCCCTGCCGCCAGGCGTAGCAGCCGGCGCCGACCCCCAGGCCGAGGGCCGTCAGCACGCTCAGCGCCGCCACGCGTCGCGGGGTCACACTCACTCCACCGGCAGCACGCCGGCCACCGCCGGGCTGGCCGACCAGAGCAGCCGCTGCGCCGCGAGCTGCGCCGACGGCGCCCGGATCAGCAGCAGCTCGCCGGCCGCCTCGGCCGCCGCCACGCGGGCCGGCGCGACCGGCGCGGTCAGTCGCGGCACCGCGCGAGGCCGACCATCAACATAGACCTCGCCGTCGACCAGTTCGACCGAGCCGCCGCCGACCGCGCAGGTCTGGCTATCGAGCACGACCGTGCCGTCGTCGACGGTCAGCTCCAGGCGCGCCGCGGGGCGATGCTCGACCACCACCTCGGCCAGCCAGTCGCCGGCCGGGAAATCGGCGCCGGCGACCGCGCGCGCCGTCTCTCTATCCTGATCATCGACCAGCCGGAGGCGCAGGTTGCCTGCGATCGACTCGCTGGTGTGGTTGTGCACCACCGCCTGGCAGAGCAGCCTGCCGGGCGGGCGCCGGACGGCGATCCAGCGCAGCTCGAGCCGCCCGCAGCGGCGGAGCTCGACCGCGTCGCCCGGCTCGGCCACGCCCTCGACGGCGACCTCGGGCCACGGCGTGGCGGCCGTCGGCGGCGGATCGACCCGCGCGCCGAGCGGCAGATAGGCCAGCGCATGCGCGTCGCGCGGCAGCTCGTCGACGGCCAGGCTGCCGCCCTGCCCGCCCGGGCGGGCGACGACGGTCCAGATCAGCGCGGGCGCATCGCGACCGGGTCGCCAGTCGGCCGCCAGCCAGCCCTGCCCCAGCGGCTGCCAGAGCGCCGGGACGGCCTGTCGGCGCCGACCCGCGCCGCGCGGCGGCGTGGAATCGGGCGCCCGGCCGGGGGCCAGGCGACGCTCGCGCAGCGCGCGCTCGGCGCCGGCCAGCCAGGTCGCCGGCGGCAGTGGCGCGGTGCCGGGCGTGCGCCGCACCTGGTCGAGCTCCCAGCTCAGCTCGCTCAGGCCGACGCGCGCCGGTTCGCCAGCGGCTGCCAGGGTCAGGCGGACCAGCAGCCGGCCGCCCTCGCGCAGGTAGGGCGTCAGGTCGTGCCGGCGGAGCTGCCCGGCCGGCTCCGGGTCGGGCAGCGGTGCGAAGGGCCCGCCGGGCCAGGCGACCTCGGTCAACACGCGGTCGTCCAGGCCGCAGGCGGCGCGGTAACGGACGAGCAGTTGCGGCTGCGGGCCGGTCGCTTCAAACTCGTAGACGCACCAGGCCGGGACGCCGCGCCGGGTCGGCCGGAGCGCCTTGGCGGCGGTGTCGCAGCGCAGCTCGGGTGAGGAGTCGAGCCAGTAGCCGCCGGCGCCGGGGCCGAGTGGCTCAGGCAGCGGGGCGCCCGCGGCGAGGCCGCCGAGGACGAGCAGCGGAACGAGGCGGCGGGGGGCGCTCATCAAGCGCATTGTAGCGGTCTGGAGAAGGGCCGGTCAAGCCGCCGGCGAAGAGCGGCGCAGCCGGCGCGACCGGACGGAGAGGACGTAGCGCCCGTGGGTTACCAGTCACATGTGCCCGACGATCGCCGGATCATGCTCGAACGGATCGGCGTCGAGTCGGTCGAGGCGCTGTTCGCCGACATCCCCGCCGCGCTGCGCAACCCGGCGCTCGCGGTGCCACCGGCGCTGGCCGAGCCTGAGCTACTGCGCCTCTTCTCCGGCTACGCTGAAGCCAACCGCGCCGCCGGCCTGATCTGCTTCCTCGGCGCCGGGGCCTACGACCACTATGTCCCCGCCGCCGTCGATGAGCTCGCCGGCCGGGCCGAGTTCTACACCGGCTACACGCCGTATCAGCCCGAGATGACGCAGGGCATCCTGCAGGCGATTTACGAATACCAGACCATGATCTGCGAGCTGACCGGTCTGGCGGTCAGCAACGCCTCGCTCTATGACGGCGCCAGCGCCACCTGGGAAGCCCTGATCATGGCTGAGCGGCAGGTCCGCGCGGGGCGCTTCCTGCTCGGCACGGCGGTCAACCCGCGCATCCGCGCCGCGCTGGCCAGCTACGCCCGCGCCGCCGAGTTCGAGCTCGACGCCGTCGGCGACCGACTCGGCCGACTGACCACCGACACCATTGAGGCCGAGCTGACGCGCGCACCGGCCAGCGCGCTGGTGGTCCAGTTGCCGACGATGCTCGGCGAGGTGGTCGACTACACCGCCGCCGCCGAGGTCTGCCACCGCCAGGGCGCGCTGCTTGTGGTGGTCGCCAACCCGATTGCGCTGGGCATCGTCAAGTCGCCCGGCGAGATGGGCGCAGACATCTGTGTTGGCGAGGGCCAGCCGCTCGGCATCCCGTTGCAGTACGGTGGGCCCTACCTGGGCTTCATGGCCGCGCGCGAGACGCTGCTGCGCAAGATGCCCGGGCGGATCGTCGGCGCGACCGTGGATGCCAACGGCGAGCGCGGGTTCGTGCTCACGCTCCAGGCGCGCGAGCAGCACATCCGGCGCGACAAAGCGACCAGCAACGTCTGCACCAACCAGGCGCTGATGGCCCTCCGGGCGACCATCTACCTGACCCTGCTCGGCCGCCGAGGCCTGGCCGACCTGGCCGAGGTCAACCTGCGCCACGCGGCCTATCTGCGCGAGCGGCTGCTGGCTGTGCCCGGCGTCGAGCCGCTCGGCGACGGTCCGCACTTCAACGAGTTCGCCGTCCGGCTGCCCGACGCGACCGGCGCCTGGCGCCGCGCGGCCGAGGCCGGGCTGCTGGCCGGCCTGCCGTTGGAGCGCTGGGATCCCGAGCTGGCCGGCGGGCTGCTGCTCTGCGCCACGGAGCAGCGCACCCGGGCCGAGATGGACCGCCTGGTCGCGGTCCTCGGAGCAGCGTCATGAGCGGCGAGGAGTGGCTGCGCATCGTCAACCAACTGGCCGAGAAGACGAAGGCGGGCAAGCTCGCCTGGACGCCGGCCGAGGGCGGCAAGCGCGCCGCCGTGCGCGACGACTTCGCGGTGCACCTGGCCTACACCGCGATCCAGGTCAAGCAGCAGGTGCGGCCGGCCGACGGCAGCCTCACCCTGACGCTGCTCAACCAACTCGATGAGAAGCTGGCCGTGCTGGGCGAAACGGCGATGAACGAGCTGGCCGGCGCCGCGGGCGTGTTCGCGCTGCGCGGGCTGTTCGACGCCGTGGTCGCCGCGCCGCGGGCCCAGTCGCTCGAGGCCTTCCGCGATGCGCTGACGGAGTTGTAGCCGATGCAGTTGAGCTTTGAGAAGTCGGTTCCCGGCCGGCGCGCGAACGTCGTCGCCGGCAGCGACGTGCCCGAGCGGCCGCTCGACGAGCTGCTCCCGCCGGCGCTGCGCCGGGCCGATCCACCGCTGCTGCCCGAGCTGGCCGAGCCCGAGACGGTGCGCCATTTCGTCGCCCTGTCGCGACGCAACTTCGGGATCGACGTCGGCTTCTACCCGCTCGGCAGTTGCACCATGAAGTACAACCCGAAGATCAACGAGCGGGTCGCTGGGCAGCCGGCCTTCCTCGGCGCGCATCCCCTGGCGCCGGACGAGCTGGTGCAGGGCACGCTGGCCGCACTCTGGTCGGTCGAGCGGCTGATCGCCGAGATCTGCGGCATGGCCGCCTTCTCGCTGGCGCCTGCCGCCGGCGCGCACGGCGAGCTGGCCGGGATGATGATTGTCCGCGCCTGGCACCGCGACCAGGGCGGCGCGCGGAGCCAGGTGATTGTGCCCGACGGCGCGCATGGGACCAACCCGGCCAGCGCCGCGCTGTGCGGGTTCGAGGTGGTCGAGGTCAAGTCCGACGCCCGCGGCGGCGTCGACTGCGACGACCTGCGCCGGGTGGTCGGCGAGCAGACCGCGGCGCTGATGCTGACCAACCCCAACACGCTCGGGCTGTTCGAAGACCGCATCCTCGAGGTTGCCCGCATCTGCCACGACGCCGGGGCGCTGCTCTACTACGACGGGGCCAACCTGAACGGCATCCTCGGCCGCGCGCGACCGGGCGACATGGGCTTCGACGTGGTCCACGTCAACGTCCACAAGACCTTCTCGACCCCGCACGGCGGCGGCGGACCCGGCGCCGGGCCGGTCGGCGTGGCGGCCCGCCTCGAACCCTACCTGCCACTGCCGCGCGTGGCCGAGCAGGATGGCAGCTACCACCTGATCGAGTCGTCGCCGCGGAGCATCGGGCCGCTGATGCAGTTCCATGGCAACATCGGGGTGCTGCTACGGGCCCTCTGCTACTTGCGCGCCCACGGCCCCGAGGAGCTGCGGCAGGTCAGTGGCGACGCGGTGCTGAACGCCAACTACCTGCGCGAGCTGCTGCGCGACGATTACGAGGTGACCTGTGACCGGACGGTGATGCACGAGTTCGCGCTCAGTGGCCGGCGGCAGAAGGAGCAGGGCTCGAGCACGCTCGACGTGGCCAAGCGGCTGATCGACTTCGGCTACCACCCGCCGACGATCTACTGGCCGCTGACCGTCGAGGAGTGCATGTTGATCGAGCCGGTCGAGACCGAGACCCGCGAGACGCTCGAGGCGTTCGCGTCGGTGATGCAACGCATCGCCGAGGAGGTCCGGACCGATCCCGGCTGGGTCCACGGCGCGCCGCACAACGCCCCGGTGCGCCGGCTCGACGAGGTCCGGGCCGCCCGCCAGCTCGATCTCCGCTGGTCCGCGGCGCCACCGGGCTGAACCGCGAGGAGAGCGCCATGAACGCAGTGGGACGGGCGGGTTCCGTGCAGCCGACCGGCATCGCCCACCTCGACGACGTGCTCTATGGCGGGCTGCCCATTGGCGGCCTGACGGTGATTGGTGGGCCGAGCGGCTCGGGCAAGTCGATGCTGGGCCAGCAACTCGCCCGCGCTCGGCCGGCCGCCACGCGCTACGTGCTATGCGACGGGGTGCCGGCGGAAGCCCACGCCAGCCGCCATGCCGAGCCGCGGCCGACCTACGTCGAGCTGGGCCCGGCGCTGCAGGAGCCGACGCTCGAACCGGTGATGACCGAGCTCGAAGCCGCCTATGCCGGCGACGGCGTCGAGCTGGTCATCTTCGACACCCTCGACTTTCTGCTCGGGCTGCCCGGGCCCGACTACATGCGCGTGCTCACCCGTGTCTGCCAACTGAGCTGGCGCGAGCACGTCGCCACCGTGGCGCTCTGCTCGCTGCTGTTTCATGCGGGCCACCCGGTCACCGCCACGGCGACACTGTTCATGGAGCTGTTCCGCGGCGACGGCGTGCGCGGCCGCCGGCTGCTGGTGCACAAGCTCGAAGGACGGCCGTACCGCCCGGGCGAGCATCCGTTCACGCTCGGGCCGTACGGCCTGACGTTCGACCGCGGCCCGGCGCTGACGCCGCCCGAGACGCCCGTCTCGGGCCTCGGGGCGCGCATCCTGGGCGCCTTCAGAACCACCCGTCGCTCGTCGCCCGGCGAGCTGGCGGCGATGCTCGGCCAGGATGACGACGCAGTCTCGGCGACGCTCGACGAGCTGGCGCGCAAGGGCTATCTGTTCACCGACACGACCGAGGATGGGCAGATCTACTACAGCGTCGCGCGGGGGTCGTGAGGCGCCCGGGGGCTACTTGCTGTGGAGCCGAGCAAGGCACCGTCACCTCTCGCGTCACCGGCCTGGTAGGGCGCGCTCGCCGAGCGCGCCGATGGGGCAGTTAGCGCCGGCCCGGCGGTCGGTGCCACTGGCGGCTTGCCCGCCAGTGCTGTCCCGCAGCTCGCCGAGCGCGCCGGCGGGGCGGTCTGCGCAGGCACGGCGGCCGGTTGGCGGCGCTTTCGGCGAAAGCGCCCTACCTCGGCCGGCCGGCTGCCGCGGCCACGCTACCCCATCGGCCCCCACCCGGCAAACTCGCGCAGGAACGCCGTCACGTCGCCGACCACCGCCTCGAGCAGCCGCGCGCCTTTGTCGGCGGTGGCCAGGCTCGGATCGCCCATCGCGCCGGTGGTCGTGATCTGGTGGAAGCCCCGGCTGGCCGCGACCCGGCTCGTCCCGCCCGCCGTCGCGTCCCACCACGGGCTGTGCCACGCGCCCACCCCGCCATGCGCCGTGGCCAGGTCGACCAGGTCGGGCCGCAGGCTGAGCATCATCGAGGTCTCGTACTCGCAGGCGTGGGTCAGGCCAGGGGTCTCCATGCAGTCAAGCCGGCCGATGGCCTCGCGCGCGCAGACCCAGTAGCTGGCCAGCACGACCCACAGGTCGGCCCGGTCGTGCCGGTCGCAGACGTTGTAGACCGCCAGATTGCCCGGCACGATGTTACCGCCGTGGCCGTTCAGGAGCACGATCCGCGAGTAGCCGTCGGTGACCAGATTCTCGAGCACGCGTTCGAGCACTTCGACATATACCGCCGCGGGTAGACTCAGCGTGCCCGCCATGGCGCGGTGGTGTTCACTGCAGCCAAGCCAGAGCGTCGGCAGCCACAGATACCGGTCGTCGGGCAGCGCCGTGCGACACCGTTCGGCCACGGCGCTGACCAGCATCGTGTCGGTCAGCAGCGGCAGGTGGTGACCGTGCTGCTCGAGCGAGGCGATGGGCCAGACGACGACCCGCTCCTTGTCACCGTCGGCCACCTCGGGCCAGCGCTGCTCACCCCACAGCATGTCGGGCCTCCGGCAGGGCGGCGATCGCGTCGATCTCGACCTTGATGCCGACCAGCAGGTCGCAGCCGACGGTCGAGCGCGTGGGCGGCGCGGCGGGGAAGAACTCGCGGTAGACCTTGTTCATGCCGGCGAAGTCGTTGAGGTCCTTGAGGAACACCGTGCAGCGCACCACGTCGCTCAGGTCGCAGCCGGCGGCGCGCAGGATGGTGCGGATGTTCTCGAGCGTCTGCCGCGTCTCTTCGTCGATCGAGCCGAGCCGCGGTTCGCCGCTGGCGGGATCGATCGGCCCCTGGCCCGAAACGAACACGAACCCGTTGGCGATGTTGTAGTGCGAATAGGGCCCATAGGCCTTCGGTCCGTCGTCGGCCATGCCTGCCTGTCTAGCCACCGGATGCTCCCGGCGGGCGGTTCGGGGTGCGCGCAATGGCTCCTCCCGGTCGCGCGGCGGGCGCCTTCGGCGAAGTCGCCCTACCAGGTTGCGCCCTACCCACCCGCGGTTGTCAGCAGGCCACCGCGTGATACGCTTGGGCTGGGGGAACCGGGCTGGGCATCCGGCGGGTTCAACATCCGGTTTGCCGTGAGAGGCTGTTAACCGCTTGGCCGACGACGAAGAACCGATCCTCGTCCCGCCCGAGAACGCCGCCCGCGAGGATATCCTCCGCGGGCCGCTGACCTCGGCGCTGGTTCGGCTCGCCTGGCCGACGGCGACCACCGCCATGCTGCACGGGCTGGTCGCCATGGTCGACCTGCTGATGGTCGGCCGGCTCGGCTCCGACGCCGTCGCCGCGGTGGGCAGCAGCCGTCAGGTGATGATGGTCCTGATGGTCGCCGCCGGCGCCGTCGCCGCCGGCTGCGGGACGCTGGTCGCGCAGGCCGTCGGGCGCGGCGATCGGGACGAAGCGAACCACATCCTGACCCAGGGCCTGCTCGTCTTCTTGGCCACCATCGGACTGGTCTTCATCCCGCTCGGCTGGTGGCTCTCGCCAATTCTCGTCGGCGCGCTGCTCGGTGACTCGCCCGGCGTGGTCGAGCTGGCCGTGCCCTACCTGCGGGTGGTCATTCTCAGCGGGCTGTTCACCATGACCGGCTTCGCGGCGCAGGCCTCGCTGCGCGGCGCGGGCGACACGCGGACACCGCTCAAGCTGACCTTCTACGACAACGTGCTCAACATCGGCTTCAACTACGTCTTCATCTTCGGCGTGCCGGCGCTGGGCATCCCCGGCCTGGGCGTGCTCGGCGCGGCCATCGGCACCGCCTGCGCGCGCGGGACGACCAGCACCATCCTGCTCTACTGGCTGGCCAGCGGCCGGCTGCTGGTCCGCATCGAGCCGCCGCGGCGGTGGCGGTTCGACCTCGCCATCCTCATCCGTACGCTGCGCATCGGCGTGCCGACCTCGATCTCGAGCCTGGTGCTCAACCTCTACGGCGTGCTGGTCGTCGGCATCCTGGCGCGGACCGATGCCGCGGCGCTGGCGGTCACCGCCTACACCATGAGCATGATGCTGCGCAATCTGGGCACCTGGACCACCTGGGGCCTGTCCGAGGCGACCATGGCGATGGTCGGCCAGAATGTCGGCGCACGGCAGCTCGAGCGGGCCGACCGGCTCGGCCACGTCGCCGCGCGGGTCGCCGGCGCGTTCCTGGTCGCCCTCGGCGTGCTGATGGCCGCCGTCGCCCCGTTCGCGCTGCCCGTGCTGCTCGACGAGCCCGACGCGGCGGTCAAGGCGCAGGTTATCGCGATTGGCATCCTGTTCTTGCAGACCAACGTGATCGGCCTGCCGCTGCTCGGCATGGGCATGGCCTACGAAGGCGCTCTTCGCGGCGCCGGCGACGCGGTGGCGCCGCTGATCCAGAACCTGATTGCGCTGCTCGGCATCGGCATCGCCACCGCGGCGCTGCTCGCCCTGCCGGCGGTGCACCTCGGCCCGGTCACGCTGCCCGGCTGCGGGCTGGGCCACCTGGGGGTGTTCGTCGGCATCATCCTGGCCGGCTGGAGCCGCGGCGTGCTGGCCTGGTGGCGCTGGCGGCGCGGGGTCTGGCGACGGATCATCGTCTGAGCCGGCTGTGCTATACTCGGCCGCCGACGAGCCCCATGGCCGAACCAGCCTCCCAGCCCGGTGTTCGCAAGGCCACGCCGTTCGTCAAATGGGCCGGCGGCAAACGGCAACTGCTGCCGCGCCTGCTCGAGAACCTGCCCGACTGGTCCGGCCGTTACCACGAGCCGTTCGTCGGCGGCGGCGCCGTGTTCTTCGCCCTGCAGCCCGGCCGGGCCGTGCTGAGCGACCTGAACCAGCGGCTGATCCGCACCTACGGCGCCATCCGCGACGATGTCGAGGGCGTCATTGCGCTGCTCGCCGAATACCCGCACGACCGCGGCTTCTTTGACCAACTGCGCGAGCAGGACATCGATCCGCGGCCCGACGTCGAGGTGGCGGCCTGGCTGATCTACCTCAACAAGACCACCTACAACGGGCTCTACCGGGTGAACAGCCGCGGGCGATTCAATGCGCCGTTCGGCAGCTACGTCAACCCGAACATCTGCGATGTCGACACCCTGCGCGCCTGCAGCGCCGCGCTGGCCGGCGCCGAGCTGCAGCACGAGGACTTCGGCACGGTGCGCGAGCGGGCCGAGCCGGGCGATCTGGTCTACTTCGACCCGCCCTACGTGCCGCTGTCGGTCACCTCGTCGTTCACCCACTACACCCGGCACGGGTTCAGCAACGACGACCAGGTGCGCCTGCGCGACGTGGCCGCCGAGCTGAAGTCGCGCGGCGTTCACGTGATGCTGAGCAACTCGGCCGCGCCGGCGGTGTATCAGTTGTACGAGGGGTTCGACATCCTCGAGGTCCGCGCCACGCGGCAGATCAACAGCCGGGCCGAGCGCCGCGGGCATGTGACCGAGCTGATCATCAGGTGAGCCGATGCCGGGCAAAGCGACAGCGGTGCGGAGCGGCCGGGAGCTGGAGCAGGCGGTGGTCGAGCTGGCCACCTCGCTCGGGCTCGAGACGCGCTGCCAGGTGCGCGTGGCGCGCCGCATCTGGGGTGCCGAGCGGCTGATCGATGTGGTCCTGACCGACCCGCGCGACCGCCGCCGGCTGGGCATCGAGTGCAAGTGGCAGGGGGTCCGCGGCTCGGCCGAAGAGAAGACCGGCGTGACCCTTCAGGACATCGCCGCCTGGCCCATCCCCGGACTGGTGGTCTTCGCCGGCGAGGGCTTCACCGAGAACATGAAGGCGTTTCTGATTGGCAGCGGCAAGGCGGTCGAGCTGTCTGACCTGGAGCCCTGGCTGCGGTTGTTCTTCGGGCTGGAGCTGGAGTGACGGGTCGCGCGGGCGATTCGTTACAATGATCGTGGAGTGTCGCGATGAGCGAGATCGGCGCCGCGCCCGGCCTGGTCACGGCGGAAGAGCTGCTCGTCATGCCGGACCGAGCCTGCTTTCTCGAGCTGGTCGACGGCGTCGTTCACGAGTACGGCTTCGGCGGTGCGATCAACGGGTTCATTTCGGCCAATGTGCTGATGGCGGTCATGGAGTGGGATCCGGACGATCGGCTCGGCGTTTGGCGTGGCTGCCGGGTCGGGATCATCCTCCGCCGCAATCCCGACACGGTGCTGGCGCCGATGATGTCCTTCTGGCAAGCATCACGTCGCTGGCCGCCGACTCAAGGCTACATCGAAGTCGTGCCCGATATCGTGATGGTCCAGAGCTACTTCAACAGCTCGGTGCCGCGCCTGCTCCGCAACATTGGCATCTACCTCGATGCCGGCGTGCGCGAGTTGTGGATGCTGTGGGTCGACGAGCAGGTGGCCCAGATCTGGCGCGGCCGAGCCGATGTGACCACCGTCGGGATGGACGGCGTGCTGCGGCACGAAGCTCTGCTCCCCGGCTTCGCCCTCCCGCTGCGCGAGGTGTTCGGAGACGACGATGGCTGACACCCTGACCCGGCGCATGACCATCGAGGAGTTCGAACTCACCTATGCCGACCGGCGGGCCGAGCTGATCGACGGCGAGGTGGTGGAGATGGCGCCGGCGAGTGAAGAACATGGTGACATCGAACTCGGAATCATGTCCGCGGTGCGGCAGCACGCGCAGCAATACAACCTCGGTCGCGCTGTCGGCGCGTCGACCGGCGTCATCCTGAGTCGCGACCCGGATGTGGTCCTCCAGCCGGATGGCGCGTTCATCGCCGCGACGAGCGGCCGAGCCGGCAGCAGCTACGTTCTAGGCTCGCCCGACCTGGTCTTGGAGGTCGTCTCACCCAACGATCGGGCGGTGGCCGTCAAGCGCAAGATCCTGCGTTGGCTCGAGGCCGGCGTGCGAGTCGTCTGGGTCGTCTGGCCCGCAACCGCGACGGTCGAAGTCTGGCGCGGGCGAGACCGGGTCGAGACGCTCTCCCGCACCGACACCCTGACCTGCGAAGACCTGCTCCCCGGCTTCGCCCTGCCGCTCGACACCATCTTCATCGCCGACTGACCCCGGCGCGCGCCGGGGTCAGCCGGTCGAGACTGCTACTCGGCGAACTGCGCGTCGAAGACGATGCTGCTCGGCTCGAAGTCGATCCGGCGGCAGAAGTCACAGGCCTCGCGCGCGCCGTGCTCGCGGTCCATGCCCGAGTCTTCCCACTCGACCGACAGCGGCCCGCCGTAGCCGATGCGGTTGAGCGCGCGGATGATCTCCTCGAAGTCGACGCCGCCCCGGCCGGGGCTGCGGAAGTCCCACCCGCGGCGGTGGTCGCCGAACGACAGGTGGCTGGCCAGGATGCCGCTCTCGCCGTCGAGGGTGATGATCGCGTCCTTGACGTGGACGTGGTAGATCCGGTCGGCGAAACGGTCGATGAACTTGACCGGATCGACCATTTGCCAGTGCAGGTGGCTCGGGTCGAAGTTGAACCCGAACGCCTCGCGCCGGCCGACCGCCTCGAGCGCCATCTCGGTGCTCCAGATGTCATAGGCGATCTCGGTAGGATGGACCTCGAGGCCGAACTTGACCCCGACCTGGTCGAACACGTCGAGGATCGGGTTCCACCGGTCGGCGAAGTCCTGGAAGCCGGCCTCGACGTCGGCCGCGCCGGTCGGCGGGAAGAAGTAGAGCTTGTGCCAGATCGACGAGCCGGTGAAGCCGTTGACCACCTTGACCCCCAGGTTCGCCGCGGCGCGGGCGGTGGTCTTCATCTCCTCGGCGGCGCGCCGGCGCACGCCCTCGGGGTCGCCGTCGCCCCACACGTGCGGCGGCAGAATGGCCTGGTGCCGCTCGTCGATCAGGTCGCACACGGCCTGGCCCACCAGGTGGTTGCTGATGGCATAGAGCTGCAGCCCGTGCTTGGCCAGCAGGGCCTTGCGCTCGGCCACGTAGGCGGCGTCGTCGGCGGCGCGGCGAACATCGAGGAAGTCGCCCCAGCAGGCCAGCTCGACCCCGTCGTAGCCGAACGACTTGGCCTTGGCGAACATCGTCTCCGAATCGAGGTCGGCCCACTGGCCGACGAACAACGTCACGGGTCGTGCCATGAAACTGAGTCCTTTCCCCGCGGCACGCGGCCGCGCGCAAGGCGTACCACCTGACCGGGTGCAAGTCAACCGCGAGAAGGTCGCCGGCACGGCCCGACCAACCGTGCGGGCAGCAAGGAGAGATGGGCATGCCGGGCGTGTACAAGTTCAGTTTCGGGCCGTGGAACATCCACGAGGGCGCCGACCCGTTCGGCCCGACGGTCCGCGAATCGGTCGCCTTCAACACCAAGCTCGGCTGGTTCCGTGAGCTCGGCTTCGAGGCCGTCATGCTCCACGACGACGACGCGGTGCCGGGCATCGACGCGCTGACGCCCGCGCAGATCCAAGACGCCGCGAGCGGCCTCAAGCGCCGGCTCGACGACCTCGGCCTGGCCGCCGAGATCGTCGCCCCGCGGCTGTGGGAGGACCCCAAGTGGGTCGACGGCGGCTACACCGCCAATGACCCGGCGGTCCGCGCGGCGGCCATCGAGCGCTCGAAGAAGACCATCGACGTCGGCCGCGCGCTGGGCTGTGGGCTGGTCGTGCTGTGGCTGGCGCGCGAGGGCACTTACCAGCGCGAGAGCAAGTGCGCGCGGACGGCCACGCAGCACCTGATCGACGCCGTCGATGCGCTGCTGGCCTACGACGCGGAGGTCCGGATCGCGATTGAGCCGAAGCCGAACGAGCCGATGGACATCGCCTATCTGCCGACCATCGGCCACGCCCTGGCGCTCGGCTATCGGACCAGCGACCCGAGCCGCGTCGGGGCGCTGGTCGAGTCGGCCCACGCGGTTCTGGCCGGGCTCGACCCGTCCGACGAGATGGCCTTCGCGCTCAGCGCGGGCAAGCTGTGGAGCGTGCATCTGAACGACCAGAACGGGCTCAAGTACGACCAGGACAAGTCGTTCGGCAGCGCCAACCTGCGCACCGCATTCGACCAGGTGCGCGTGCTCGACGACGCCGGCTACGGCGCGAACGGGGAGATGGTCGCCTTCGACGTCAAGGCGATGCGGACGACCCGCCAGGAGCACCAGCTCAAGCACCTGGCCAACTCGCGCGAGGTCTTCCTGCGCCTGGTCGACAAGGTGCGCAGCCTCGACCGCGCGGCCGAGCGCGAGTTGATCGCCGCCCGGGACTACGAGGAGCTGGATATCTTCATCCTCCGCCATCTGATGGATGGGTGAACCCACGGACGCCACCCAACGGCGCGGACTTGGCCGGCCTGGTGTGCCGCGGGCGGCGTGTCCACCAGTGCTGGAAGCGGCGCTGGAAGCGGATCCTACACCGTCCGGACACTGGCGGGCAAGCCGCCAGTGGCACCGGTCTGGGGCCCAGAGCTTGGGTCAGTGCCGATCGATCGCCTTGCCGAGGCGATGGCGGTTGACGACCCACCGGCAGATTGGCGATAATGCGGCGGCGGGGGCGGATTCGCGTCCGGCCCTGTCAACGGGCGTCGCGTGACCGAAGTAAAGGAGAGGGACGGGAGCATGAAGCGCCTCTGGGCGCCATGGCGGATGCGGTATGTCGTCGGGGAGAAGAAACCGGGCGGCGGCTGCGTCTTCTGCGCGGCGGCGGCCGGCGACTGCGACGAGCGCTGCTACGTCTTGTCGCGCGGCGAGGAGTGCTTCTCGATCCTGAACACCTTTCCGTACAATCCGGGTCATATCATGGTGGTGCCGTACCGCCATGCCGGTTGGCTGAGCGAGGTTTCGGAGGCGGCGTTGGCGGAGATGATGCACTCAGCGGCGCGCTGGACGGCGGTGCTTCGTGAGGTGCTGCGCGCGGCCGGCGTGAATGTCGGGCTCAATCTCGGCCCGGCGGCCGGGGCGGGCATCGCGGATCATCTCCACCTGCATCTGGTCCCGCGGTGGGTTGGCGACACGAATTTCATGCCGGTGATTGGCGAGACGCGGGTGTTGCCGGAGGAACTTCCGGACACCTTTGCGAAGTTAAGGGCCGGCTGGGAAGCGGTCGGCGAAAGCTAGGAGACGGCGATGCGTATGGTCACGGTCCTGATCGGCCTGTTGGCCGCCGGCGGCGCGGTCGTGGCGCAGAACATCGAGTTCATCGAGCCGGCCGGCACCACCGTCCGCGGCGATGTGACGGTGCAGGTCGACCTCGGCGCAGCCTATGAGACGGGCTCGGTCGCCTTCTACATCGGTCCGGCCGATGAGACGCTCGAGTTCAACAGCGCCACCATCTCCGATGCGAACGGCCTGTTCAGCTTCGAGTGGCAGACCCAGGGCGAGCAGACGCGCATCGCCGACGGCGAGTACCGCGTGCTGGCGATTGGCTACAACGCCGCCGGCGAGGTGATCGGCCAGAAGTCGATCACCATCGAGGTGCAGAACGACGTGCCGGAGACGCAGATCCCGGCGACCGGCATCCTGCTCCGCTACAATCTCACGCCGGGCCGCTCGAGCGGCTACCGCGGCTCCTCGTCGATCAACGTCCAGGGCGGCGACGGCCTGGGTGACGACGCGTTCAAGGAGCTGCGCGTCGGCGGGTTTGGCGGCGTCGTCGCCGCGCGGTGGGACGAGCGCATCCTGTGGCGCAATCCCGACGGCAAGGCCCAGGTGCGCAACAGCGTCTATGGCCATGTCGAGGGCCGGCCGATGCTCGGCGGCCGCGACATGCAGGCTCACGGGCGGTTCCTCTCGTTCCTGCAGGAGCCGCTGGGGCAGATCATCCGCCGCGAGGACCTGACCCCGGTCGAGTTTCCGTACGCCGAGCTCAACCTCGAGTTCCCCGAGGAGCCCGTCAAGGTCGGCGACCAGTGGCGGTCGGAGCTGCGGATTCTGGTCGATCCGCGGTCGAACTACATTGACGAGGTGGTGGCCACGCACACCTTGACCGGTGTGCAGTGGTACGCCGGGGCGCGTTGCGCGGTGATCCGCAGCGAGTTCGAGGGCGGGCCCTACCGGGTCACCCTCGCCGGCGTGCGGGTGCCCGAGAGCGGCGGCGCCGGCGGTGCGGCCGGCGGACCGCCCGGCGCGATGGGTCCCGGCGCGGCCGGTGGTGCGGCCGGCGGCGGACAGCCCGGCCCGCCCGAAGAGCAGAAGTGGGGCACGACCATCCTGCTCCGCGGCGTGCGCACCACCTACTTCGCCTTCCAGCCCGAGGTCGGCAGCATCTTGCGCGTCGAAGAGAACATGGAGCAGCACTGCGCCATCGAGTCGTCGGGCAGCGGCGGCGCGGCCGGCATGGCCGGGCCCGGTATGGACGTTGCGCCCGGCATCATGGGCGGCGCGCCGATCGGGCCTCCGGGCGGCATGGGCGGCGGCGGCGCTCCGCCGATCCTGCCCGGCGGCGGCATGCCCGGCCTGATGCCCGCCGGCCCGCCCGGCTCCGGCTCGGCCGCTGGCAGCGCGGCGATGGGCCCCGGCGGTATGCCCGGCAGCGGCGGCATGATGCCTGGTATGCCCGGCGGCAGTGGCATGATGCCCGGCATGCCCGGCGGCGGCAGCAGCTCGATGGGGCCCGGCATGCCGGGTGGCAGTGGTGGCGCGGCCGGCAGCCAGAAGGACGAGGTCAAGGTGGGGCACTTCGCGCGCACCATCAACACCGTCATCTTCCAGGATGCCGCCCTGCGTGAGGCGCTGCGGTACGACTTCAACTAGACGCCGCTCGCGGCGCGAGTTGCCTCACCGCGGTCCGCCCCGGCGGGCCGCGGTGAACCGTTTCGGGAGCAGTGCATGGCCGGACTCTCGGCGGACCAGGTGGCCGACTACCAGCGTGACGGCTACCTGCTGATCGATGACTTCCTGTCGGCAGAGCAGGTCGATGCACTGTGCGCCGAGGTCGATCGCATCGTCGCCGAGCGCTCCGGGCTGAGCGCCGATGATGGGGGGTTCAACCTCGAGAAGAGCGGCGACAACCCGTTCCGCGGCGATGTCAAGGCGGCGGGCGTGTTCCGCAAGATCCAGAGCCTGGCCGAGATCTCGGCGCCGTTCCGTGAACTCGGCGAGTGGCCCGCGCTACTCGACATCGTGGCCGGCCTGCTCGGGCCCGAGGTCTACGCCCACTCGAACAAGCTGATGCTCAAACCCGCGCGGCACGGAAGCGAGAAGCCCTGGCATCAGGATTGGGCCTATTGGCGCAAGCAGAACCCGCAGCCGAACCAGCTCTCGGCCTGGATTGCGCTCGACCAGGCGACGCCCGAGAACGGCTGCCTGCAGGTCATCCCGGGCAGCCACCGGCTGGGGTTGCTCGACCACCATCGGGCCGAGCTGCAGGTGGCGCTCGAGGCGATCGACCTGGACCGCGCGGTGCACTGCCCGGTGCGACCAGGCGGCATGGTGCTGTTCGACTGCCTCACGCTGCACTACTCGCCGCCGAACCAGTCGGACCAGCCGCGCCGCGGGATGATCTACAGCTACGGCGCCACGCCCGACGCCGGGCCAAGGCTGCGTTAGCCGGCCGCCGGCGCCATGGCGGCCAGACCGGCTTCGGTCTCGCCGCGCAGCAGCAGCAGCAGAGCGCGCAGGTAGGCGGCGTCTCGGTACTGCGGATCGATGGTGTTCAGCCGGTCCCAGGCCGTGCTGGCGGTGAGCGGCTCCGATGACTTGAGCCGCGCCAGGGCGAGCAGCCACCAGGCGCTGGGGTGATCCGGCCGCAGCTCGGCGGCCCGGTTCGCGGCCGCTTCGGCGGTCTGGCGGGCTGTCTCGCGCTCAGCCGTGGCCTCTGCCGGCAGAGCGTCGCGGAGCGCCAGGGCCAGTTTGGCCTGGAGCAGTTCCGCGCCCCACCCGCTCAGCGCCGGCCGCGGCTCGGCCGGGTCGCCGGCCAATCGGGCGAGCAGCTCGGCCGATTGGCCACCGTCCAGACCGGTCAATGGACCCTCCAGGGCAGAGATGACGAGCAGGTCGATCAGCGGCTCGTTGTCGCTCTCTTCGGCCAGGCCGGCGAAGGCCGTGACGCGGCAGGTGCCGCCGGTGCCGCGGAGCAGGTCGCACAGCGCGGCGAAGAACCAGCCCTCGCGGTCAGCCGAGCCCTCGAGCCCGGCGCTGAGCAGCACGTCGCGGGTCGGGGTGAGGAGTAGACGGAACTCGGTCCAGGCCCGCTCGCCCGCGCCGTCGCGGGGCAGATTGACCCCGAGAAAGGCGACCGCGGTGACCAGCTTGCCGATGTGCCGGATCGCTTCGTCGCCCGGCTCACCCGCGACGAGGGGCTGCACGGCGGACATCAATCGGCGGCAGACCGGCCCGTCGAGGCTTACCTTGGCCGCCAGGCCCGGCCCGAGCGGTGAGACGCCGAGCGCGTTGTAGAAGAACCGCACACCGGCGGTCAACTGCGCCAGCGATGGCTCCGCCGGCAGGGCCAGGCAGGCGGCGCAGCCGAGGTCGACCACCGCGGTCAGGTCGGCCATCGCCGCCTCGCCGCCGGTGCGTACCCGCGCCGCATGGACGTTGACCAGCTCGGCCGCGGCGTCGAGCCGGAGGCCGGTGTCGTCGAGCGCCGCCGTCAGCGGGGCCACCGCCTCGTCGGCACGGCCGAGGTAAGCCAGCGCCGAGCCCAAGCGGAGCTGTTCGTCGGCGTTGCGGTCGGCCAGCGCGCCGAGCCGCTCGGCGGCCATCGCCGCCTCGTCGCCGGCCGGCCGGCCGGCGCCGCGCGTGGCCGCGAACAGGTCGGCCGCCGCGTTGGCCCGCTGGCGAGGCGTGCCGGTCTCGAGGGCCGCGCGTGCGGCGCCGCGCCGGCGGGCCAGCTCCTCGACGGGCACCGCCGGGAGCAGGTCGTCGGCGGTCAGCGTGATATCGACCGCGCCGAGCCGGGCGGCGCGCGCCAGACGAGGCAGGTCGACCAGCGGCAGCGTCTCGGCGGTCAGCACCGGTCGATCGGCCAGCGCCACCGGATAGACCAGGTCGACCACGTCGGGCTGCGGCGTATCGACCGTCTGGGGCTCGTCGACGCCCTTGAACAGCCCAGTCTCGAACAACCGCTGCTGCTGGCCGACGAGCTCGCCGCGGCGCAGCAGCGCGCCGGGTTCAAGGTTGAACAGGCGCGACACGGTCTCGGCGCGCAGGTAGCCGAGCGGCTGACAGCGGGCCGCGCCGAGCTTGAGTTCGGCCATCTGAAAGGTGAGCGTCACCGGCTGGTCGTGTCGCAGGGGCTGCGGTGCGGCCTGCGGCTCGACGTTGACGAACAGGCCGCGCTCGGTGTAGATGCGGCCGATGTGCGTGGCGTCGGCGCGGACGGCGAGCATGCTCAGGATTTCGCCGGGACGGGTGGCCAGCACCTCGCGCAGCGCCGCCGAGGCGATGACGGTGTTGCCCTCGAACTGCACGCGCTGGACGGTCGGGTTCTCGACCACGACGAACTGCAGATCGACCGCGGCGCCCTCGGTCCGGCTGGTCGCCTGGACCTCGAGGAAGAAGCCGAGGCCGAGCAGGTAGTCGCGCGCCGCGTCGAGCTGCGCGGGCTCGAACGGCTCGCCCTGCTGGACCGGCAGGTCGCGGCGGACGGCCGCCTCGCTGACCTTCTCGATCCCGCGGATTTCGATCCGCCGGATGTTGTCGCCGCGGGCGCCGAGCGCCAGAGTCCAGCAGATCAGCCAACCGGCCGCCACACGCCGCATGGTCGCCTCCCGGCAGGAGCCGGCCGGCCCGGCGCGAACGGCGCGGCCGGGTCTAGCAGGCACCCGGTGAACACGAGCGCACTCGAAGTCTACCTGATTGGCCGGCCGCAGAGCGGCAAGACCACCGCCTTCCGTGCCCTGACCGGCAGCGGTGAGGGCCACCGGCGGGTCACCCACGTGCCCGACGCGCGGCTCGACCGCCTGGCCGAGATCGCCCGGCCGCAGAAGGTCACCCCGGCCGAGATCATCTTCTGCGACGTGTTCGAGCAGCGTGCCGCCGAGCTGTCGGGCCGGGCCGCCGACCGGTTCACCACCGCCCTGGCCGAGGCCGACATGTTGGCGGTGACCATCCGCTGCTTTGGTGACCTAGACGCCGACGGCTCGCCGCTCGATCCCGCCGCCGCGCTGGACGAGGTCCTGCTCGAACTCACCGTCGCCGATCATACCACCGTCGGACGCCGGCTCGAACGACTGGCCGGCGACCTGCGCAAGGGCCTGCGCCAGCAACAGCCCGAGTTCGAGCTGATGCAGCGCTGCCACACCCAGCTCGAGGCCGAGCAGCCGCTCAGCGGAATGCGGCTCGACGCCGAAGAAGAGCGGATGCTGCGCGGTTTCCGCTTCCTGACCCTCAAGCCGATGGTCATCTTGGCCAACGTCGGCGAGGGGTCGCTCTCGGCCGGCGTGCCGGCCGAGCTGGCCCACCTCGCCGCCGAGCGGGGCCTGGCCGCGACGGCCTTCTGCGCCGAGCTGGAAGCCGAGATCGCCGGCCTCGACGCCGCCGACCAGGCCGCCTTCCTGGCCGACTATGCGATTGCCGAACCGGCCCGCGACAAGGTCATCCGTGCCTGCCACGCCAGCCTCGACCTGATCTCGTTCCTCACCCACGGGCCGAAGGAGGTGCGCGCCTGGCCGATTGTCCGCGGCACCACCGCGGCGCAGGCCGCCGGGGTGATCCACAGCGACATCGAGCGCGGCTTCATCCGCGCCGAGACCATCGCCTTCGCCGACCTGGCCCGCCTGGGCAGCGAGGCGGCCTGCAAGGAGGCCGGACGCTGGCGCCTGGAGGGCCGCGACTACGTGGTCCAGGACGGCGACGTCATCCTCTTCCGCTTCAATGTTTGAGAGCAAAGAAGTTTCTTTGTAACCGACGACGCCGCGGAGCGGCTTGCCGACGAGGTTGGCGACCGACGCCGGGTCGGGAGGATTGGGGGTAAATCGGCTCACAGAGCGAGCCGGACGGGGTGTTAGGAAGGCGTGAGATTCGCCTTGACACGGCCCTCGCCGGGGTCGTATAACCTGGTTCCCCGCGAGCAGGGAAGACACCACATGTGGGGCTCAGGTTGGCTGGAACCACTATATCTTGTGGTTGTCTGACCTTGGCGGGGAGTGGCCGACCCGGCGCCAGACCGGGACGAGAGACGGCGATGAAGATTGAGCGACGGTTCACGCGGGCGGGCGAGTCCCCGTATGCCGACATTCCGTTCGAGCGGCGCAGCTCGCGGATGACCAATCCGAACGGCTCGGTGGTATTCGAGCTCGAGGGCTTCGAGGTGCCGCTCGGCTGGTCGCAAGTGGCCAGCGATATCCTGGCTCAGAAGTACTTCCGTCGCGCCGGCGTGCCGCAGCTCGACGAGGCGGGCCAGCCGAAGCTCGATGCGCACGGCCATCCCATCCTCGGCGGCGAGACCGACGCGCGGCAGGTGTTCGGTCGCCTGGCCGGCTGCTGGCGCCACTGGGGCGAGCGGTTCGGTTACTTCGACAGCGCCGACGATGCCCAGGCGTTCAGCGACGAGCTGTGCTACATGCTCGCCCGGCAGATGGCCAGCCCGAACTCGCCGCAGTGGTTCAACACCGGCCTGCACTGGGCCTACGGCATCGCCGGGCCGGCGCAGGGGCACTGGTACGTCGAGCCGAGCACGGGGCAGTTGGCGCGCTCTAAGAACGCGTATGAGCATCCTCAGCCTCATGCGTGCTTCATCCAAAGTGTGGACGACGACCTGGTCAACGAGGGCGGGATCATGGACCTGTGGGTCCGCGAGGCCCGCGTGTTCAAGTACGGCAGCGGCACCGGGTCGAACTTCTCCAGGCTGCGCGGTGAGAACGAGCCGCTCTCGGGCGGCGGCAAGAGCTCGGGCTTGATGTCGTTCCTCAAGATCGGCGACCGCGCCGCGGGGGCGATCAAGTCGGGCGGGACGACGCGGCGGGCGGCCAAGATGGTCTGCCTCGACGTCGATCATCCCGACGTCGAGGCGTTCGTGCGCTGGAAGGTGACCGAGGAGCAGAAGGTCGCCGCGATGGTCGCCGGCAGCCGCAACTGCCACCGCCTGCTCGGCGCCGTGATGCAGGCCGGCGTCGAGTGGCGCGACGACGAGTCGGCGCGCTGGGACCCGCGCGAGAACCTGGCTCTCTCACGCGCGGTCCGCGCCGCGCTGGCCGCCGAGGTGCCGGCGAGCTACATCCAGCGGGTGGTCGATTTCGGCAAGCAGGGCTACACCGGGATCGAGTTTCCCGAGTACGACGTCGACTGGCAGAGCGAGGCCTACACCACCGTTTCGGGCCAGAACGCGAACAACTCGCTGCGGGTCACCGGCAAGTTCCTCACCGCGGTGCAGAACGACGACGAGTGGGAGCTGCGCGCGCGGGTGGGCCAGCACGTGGTCAAGACCCTGCGCGCCCGCTCGTTGTGGGACGAGATCGCCAACGCGGCCTGGTGCTGCGCCGACCCGGGCCTGCAGTACGACACGACGATCAACGAGTGGCACACCTGCCCGGCCGGCGGGAGGATCAACGCCAGTAATCCATGCAGTGAGTACGTCTTTCTAGACGACACGGCGTGCAACTTAGCCTCTCTGAATCTCGCGCGCTTCTATCACGAGGACACCGGCACGTTCGATATCGACGGCTACCGGCACGCGATCCGGCTGTGGACCATGGTACTGGAGATCAGTGTCCTGATGGCCCAGTTCCCCAGCGCGAAGATCGCGCAGCTCAGTTATGAGTACCGCACGCTGGGGCTTGGGTACGCCAATCTCGGCGCGCTGCTGATGCGTCTGGGTCTGCCTTACGACAGCGACGAAGGGCGGGCCTGGTGCGCGGCGTTGAGCGCTACGCTCACCGGCGAGGCGTACGCCGCCTCGGCCGAGATGGCCGCCGAGCTGGGACCGTTCCCCAAGTATGAGGAGAATCGGCAGCACATGCTGCGGGTCATCCGCAACCACCGCCGGGCGGCCATGGGCGCCGATGCGGGCGACTATGAGGGCCTGTCAATCAAGCCGCAGCCGCTGGCCGCCGGGCTGCTGCCGGCCGAGCTGGCCGATGCGGCCCGGGCGGCCTGGGACCGGGCGCTCGAGCTGGGTGAGCAGCACGGTTACCGCAACGCGCAGGCCACCTGCCTGGCGCCGACGGGCACCATCGGCCTGGTGATGGACTGCGACACCACGGGCATCGAGCCCGACTTTGCCCTGGTCAAGTTCAAGAAGCTGGCCGGCGGCGGGTACTTCAAGATCATCAACCAGAGCGTGCCGGCGGCGTTGCGCAAGCTGGGTTACCAGCAGCAGCAGATCGATCAGATCATCGGCAGTTGTGTCGGCACCGGCACGCTGGCCGGCGCGCCGGGGGTGAACCACGAGTCGCTGCGCGCGGTCGGCTTCACCGAGGAGGCGCTGTCACGCGTCGAGACGGCGCTCGAGGGCGCCTTCGACATCAGCTTTGCGTTCAACCGTTACTCGCTCGGCGATGAGTTCTGCACCGAGGTGTTGGGCTTCAGCCTGGAGCAGTTGGACGACTTCCGGTTCGACATGCTGGCCGCGCTCGGTTTCGGCGCCGACGACATCCGCGCGGCGAACGACTATTGCTGCGGGACGATGACCCTCGAAGGCGCGCCGGGACTGCAGCCGGCGCACCTGCCGGTGTTCGACTGCGCCAACCGGTGCGGTCGCTACGGTTCGCGCTCGCTCTCGACCGAGGCCCACATCCGCATGATGGGCGCGGCGCAGCCGTTCATCTCCGGGGCGATCTCGAAGACGATCAACCTGCCCAACGACGCCACAGTCGAGGATGTCAAGCAGGCCTACCTGGTCAGTTGGCGGCAGATGCTCAAGGCCGTGGCGCTCTATCGCGACGGCAGCAAGCTGAGCCAGCCACTGAGCGCCACCGCCGAGGCGACCGAGAGCGTCGTCGCCGCGGCGCTGAGTGTCGAACTCGAGGAGCCGGCCGCGGTGGTCGCCCAGCCGGCACCGTTGCCCGCGCCCGCGCCCGCGCCGCTGGTGCGCGAGGTGGTGCGGGTGGCCGAGCAGGCGGCGATGCAGGCCGTGCGTAGCGGGCGGCTGAAGCTCCCGCACCGGCGCAGCGGCTACACGCAGAAGGCGATTGTCGGCGGGCACAAGGTCTATCTGCGCACCGGCGAGTATCCCGACGGTACGCTGGGCGAGGTGTTCCTCGACATGCACAAGGAGGGCGCCGCCTTCCGCAGCCTGATGAACTGCTTCGCCATCAGCATCTCGCTCGGCCTGCAATACGGCGTGCCGCTCGATGAGTATGTCGACGCGTTCGTGTTCACCCGCTTCGAGCCGAACGGCATGGTCTCCGGGCACGACAACATTCGCATGGCCACCTCGGTGATCGATTACGTCTTCCGCGACCTGGCCCTGACCTATCTGGGCCGCACCGACCTGGTCCAGGTCAGCCCCGAGGATCTCCGCGCCGACGCGGTGCGCGGCGAGGATGGCGACGAGGACGAGGCGCTCGACGCGATCACCGAGGAGCCCGAGGCAGACGACCTCGAGCCGGTCGACCTGGCCCCGCCGCCGCCGGTGGCCGAGCGGCGGTCGGCAGCCTCGCCACCGCCCGGCGCGCCGCGGCCGGCGGCGTATGACCAGGTGGTGGTGCTCAGCCGGGTCGACGCGCTGCACGAGGAGCAGATCCGTGAAGCGCGGCTGAAAGGCTACGAGGGCGACCCGTGCAGCGAGTGCGGCATGTTCACCATGGTGCGCAACGGCACCTGTCTCAAGTGCATCACCTGCGGCGCGACGAGCGGGTGTAGCTGATTACCCACCCCACCACCACACCGCAAAAGGCCCCGCGACGTTGGCGGGGCCTTTTGCTTGGTGAGCCTGGGCCGAGCACACACCCGCGCCGTTGCGCCGGTGGTCAACCGGCGCCGCGATCCTCGATGCGCCAGCACGCGCAAGCGCCGTAACGCCGGTTGATAACCGGCTCAAGTGCGTGCGCTGCACGGCGTGACCGCGGCAGTGTGCCGCTACGCGGCACCGCCGGTTGCCAACCGGCGCTACGATCCACAGTGCGTGGCGCGCCTGTCTGGGGAGGGTTCAGCGGCCTTGCTGCCAACGTACCCGCCGGAGCGGCTCATGCCCCGCCTGGCCATCTGCCTGCTGGTCGCCCTCGCCGCCGGCGGGCAGGAGACCGTTACGCTCGCTGCCCGCGCGCCCTCGCTGGTTGCCGAGGCGTCGCTCGACGACTTCCTTGCCGCGCCGTTCGGCGTGCTGACCAGCGAGCTCTCGCCGGCGGTGGTGGTCCGCTGCGCCGCGCCGGCACTGCGGCTCTTCACCGGGCTCGACGAGTGGGGCCTCGGGGCGCCGACGCGGCTCTTCGTGCCGACCGACGCGGGCGTGCGGCGACTGACGCCGGGAGATCCTCTGCCGGCGATGAGCGAGGCCTGGCTGCTGGCCAGCTTCGCCGGCGCCGCGGGCTGGGGGCCGCGCGACGCGCCGGTGCTGATCGTGCTTCAGCACCGGCCGGCTGGAGCCGCGCTCGCCGACGACGGGCTGACCCTCAACTTCGCTGGCGAGGCCGGCTTGACCGCGATGATGCCGCTCGACGGGCAGTTCGGCCCACCGCTCGGCGAGGTCGACGACGACACCGTCGCCCGTTGCCGGCGCTGGGCCGGCTGGCTGCGGCGCATCCCGGTCCACCTCGACGAGCGGTTCCGGCTCGAGGGCGACGAGGTGGTCATCCGCTGGCACGCCGACTGGCTCGAGATCGACGACGACTGGGGCACGCCGGCCGAGCGCTTGCTCCCCCTGCCGCCCGTCCTGGCGCTGGCCTGGTGGGCGGGCGAGCATGGCGCCGAGCGGCCGTTCCCGCTGTCGCTCGATGTGCGGCTGACCGACCCTGGCCTGTTCACTCCCTTCGGACCCTATCTCGGCGCCGAGGGGACCGACGCGATCGAGGCGCGGCTGGCGGTGATGCCCTACCTGCGCGAGCAGCCGGCCGCGCCCGACATCCCCGCGGGTGAGCTGAGCGAACTGCGCGACTGGCTGGTCGCCGACCTGGAGCGCAAGTTCCAGACCGACGATTGGCAGCAGATCTGGGACCACGGCGGGCCCGAGAACTACTGCTGGCAGGTGATGGGCGACCGCTGGTATGCCAAGGCGCTGCCCTTCTTGCCCGCCGAGCTGCGCGAACGGGCGAGCAAGGTGCTGGTCGACTACTTGGACCAGTGGGTGCTGCGCGAGGAGCGGTATACGCCGTTCCGCGGGCTGCTGCTGCTCAGGGGCCCGGGCATCGGCACCTGGGGCGGATACGACGACGCGGGCAAGTTCAGCAGCAACCTGCTCGAGACCATCGCCGCCATTGCCGAGGCGACCGGCTGCTGGGACCTGATCCGCGACCGCTGGGAGCTGATCCTGCGCCTCGACGTCACGCCGCGCGAGTGCGACTGGCGCAGCTTCGGCCGGATGTCGATCGCCGAACTGGGCGACGAGGCCGCGCCGCCCCGCGCCCTGGCACGCATGGCCTGGCGCGTGGGCGACTTGGAGACCTATGCCTTCTCCAGCTACATCTTCGCCCGCGAGCTGGTCCACCATTACGTCAAGCAGGTCGGCGCGGGCTACTTCCAGGCGCATCCGCCGCTCGGTGACCTGGAACCGTATCCCGACGAGGTCTATCTGACCAACCTCTGGGGCGACGTGGCCGGCTGGCGGATTGACGGCCCGGCCTGGCCGCGCGAGCATGGCGAGCGGCAGTTCACCAACCGCTGGGTGCGCTTCAGCGACGCCGCGGTGGGGCGGTACTACCAGGACGTGCATCCGGCCGGCATCCGCGCCGAGCTGGAGCTGCTCGAGGGCCGCGCCGACGACGCGCTGTACAAGTTCAAGCCGTTTGAGGACACGGCGCACATCCAGCCCGGCCTGCCGCGGCTGCGCGCGCTGCTGCTGGGCGAGCCGGGCGAGGCAATCCTGCGCCGCTTCCCACGCGAGCGGTGGCGGGTCGGCCGGCACAGCGACCGGGCCGCGATGGCCGTGCCGATCCTGCAGAACGCCGCGCCGGCTGTCTGGCGGGCCGACATCCCGCCGGTGACCAGCAACGACGTGCTCGGCCTGGCGCGCCTGCGCGACCACGGCGACGCGGCGCTCTGCTGGGCGCTGGCCGGGCCGGGCGACGGAGCCGGGCCGTTCGTCCGCTTCTTCGGCTACCGGCCGCCGCGGGGCGAGCAGTGGAGCTTCGGCCGCATGGTGCCGGGGGCGCCGGTCGGCCGCGCGCAATCCTCGTGGCTGAACTGGAACGCGCGCGTGGTGCTGTTCGAGCCGGAATGAGGGAGCCATGACGTTGTCCGCGATGATTCCGACGCTGCTGCTCGCTGCCGATCCGGGGTTCCGCCCGCCGGCGGTGCCGTTGGTCTGTCACGACCCCTACTTCAGCATCTGGTCGTTCACCGACCGGCTGACCGACGACTGGCCGCGCCACTGGACCGGCGCGATCAACGCCATCTGCGGCCTGGTGCGCATCGACGGCGCGCCCTACCGCTTCTGCGGGCCGGGGCCCGACGAGGCGAGGCCACTCGAGCAGGTCGCGCTCGAGGTCCATCCCACGCGCACGGTCTACCGCTTCGCCGGCGGCGGCATCGGGCTCGAGCTGACCTTCACCACGCCCGCCCTGCCGCACGATCTCGATCTGCTGGCGCGGCCGGTGAGCTACCTGACCTCTGCCGTCGAGAGCACCGACGGCGCAGCGCACCGCGTCGAGCTCTACCTCGACGTCACCGGCGAGCTGGCGGTCAACACCGTCGATCAGCCGGTCGCCTGGAGCCGCGCCGAGATGGCCGGCCTGACCACCCTGCGCATCGGCACGGTCGAGCAGCCGGTACTGGCCAAGCGGGGCGACAACCTGCGTATCGACTGGGGTCACGCCTACCTGGCCGCGCCGCGCGACCAGGCGATCGGCGCGCTGCACGATGCGCACGTCACCCGTACGGAGTTCACTCTGTCCGGCGGGCTGCCGGCCGCCGACGATGCCGGTCCGCCGCGGCCGGCTAGCCAGAGCTGGCCGGCAATGGCGCTCTGCTACGACCTCGGCGCGGTCACCACGCGCGTCGAGCGATGGGCCATGCTGGCCTATGACGACGAGTACAGCATCGAGTACCACGGCGAGCGGCTGCTGCCGTGGTGGCGGCGCAACGGCGACGAGGCAGCCGATCTGCTGCAGTCGGCGGCGGCCGACTACCCGGCGCTGCGCGAGCAGTGCGCGGCGTTCGACGCCGAGCTGACCGCCGACCTGACCGCCGCCGGCGGCAGCGCGTACGCCGACATTGCCACGCTCGCCTTCCGCCAGTGCCTCGCCGCGCACAAGCTGGCCGCCGGGCCCGACGGCACGCCGCTCTACTTCTCGAAAGAGAACTTCAGCAACGGCTGCATCGCCACCGTCGACGTGACCTACCCGAGCGCGCCGTTCATGCTGCTGTTCAGCCCCGAGCTGCTGCACGGGATGCTGATCCCGATCCTCGACTACGCAGCGAGCGACGCCTGGCCATTCGCCTTTGCGCCGCACGATCTGGGCACCTACCCGCTGGCCAACGGCCAGGTCTACGGCGGCGGCGCGGCGACCGAAGAGAACCAGATGCCGGTTGAGGAGTGCGGCAACATGCTGCTGCTCGTCGCCGCGCTGTGCGCCGCCGAGGAGAGCGTCGAGTTTGCCGAGCGGTACGAGCCGGTGCTGCGCGGCTGGGCCGAGTACCTGCTCGACAAGGGCCTCGACCCGGAGAACCAGCTCTGCACCGACGACTTCGCCGGCCACCTGGCGCACAACGCGAACCTCTCGCTGAAGGCCACGCTGGCGCTCGGCGCCTGGGGCGAGCTGTGCCGCCGCGCGGGACGCGACGACGAGGCCGGGCGCTACCAGACCGCGGCCGAGGACTTCGCCGCCCGCTGGATGGAGCTCGCCGACGACGGCGACCACTACCGCCTGGCGTTCGACCGGCCCGGCACCTGGAGCATGAAGTACAACCTGGTCTGGGACCGGCTGCTGGGCTTGAACCTGTTTCCCGCCGAAGTCGCCCGGCGCGAGGTGGCCTGGTACCTGGCCCACCAGAACGACTATGGCCTGCCGCTCGACAGCCGCGAGGTCTACACCAAGAGCGACTGGCTGGTCTGGTGCGCCGTGCTGGCCGAAGACCGCGCCGACTTCGACGCCCTGATTGCCCCGCTGCACCGCTTCCTGCACGAGACGCCGGACCGCCTGCCGTTCACCGACTGGTATCGCACCACCGACGCAACGTGCGTCGGCTTCCGGGCGCGGTCGGTGGTCGGCGGGGTGTTCCTGCCGATGCTGACCGATGCGGGGGTGTGGCGGAAGTGGGTTGGGCGGGCGGGGCGGTAGCCGCCGCGCGTTTACGCCCCACGCCATCCGACCCATGCTGACCGATGAAGACGGGGCCAACGATGATCCTGCGCATGGGCGACGCCGAGCTCGAGCTCGGCGGGCCGCACCTGGGCGAGCTGCGCGACGCGAACGACCTGCTCGGCGATGTCGACGCGCTGCGGGCGCGCTTCGCCGAGGACCAGTATCTGCTGCTGCGCGGTTTCCACCCGCGTGAGACGGTCGCCGCGGCACGGCGGATGCTGTGCGAGAGCCTCGCCGCCAACGGTCAGCTCGACCCCGGCGCCGAGGTGACCGAGGCCAAGGTCGGGCCGGGCGGGACGGGGCAGTTCCTCGGCGGCCGGAAGGCGATCAGCCACACGCCCGAGCTGCTGGCGGTGGTCGAGTCCGACGCGCTGATGCAGTTCTACAGCGACTTCTTCGGCGCGCCGTCGCTGACTTTCGACTACAAGTGGGTCCGCGCCGTCGGCCCCGGCGGCAACACCGGCGCGCACTACGACGTGGTTTACATGGGCCGCGGGACGCGCAACCTGATCACCTGCTGGACGCCGCTCAGCGATATCCCGTATCGCCACGGCCCGCTGGTCATCTGGCAGGGCTCGCAGCACCTGGAACGGGTGCGCCGGACGTATGGCGAGATGGACGTCGACCGCGACAACGTCGGCGGCTCGTTCAGCGAGGATCCGCTCGAACTGGTCGAGAAGTACGGCGGGCGCTGGCTGACCACCGAGTTCGCCATGGGCGATATCTTGATGTTCGGCATGTTCCTCATGCATGGCTCGCTGAAGAACGAGACCGACCGCTTCCGGCTGAGCTGCGACACGCGTTACCAGCGGGCCGACGAGCCGGTCGACGAGCGCTGGGTGGGCGACAACCCGAAGGCGCACTATGCCTGGGGCCAGGGCGAGGTCAAGTCGATGCAGACCGCGCGGAGTGAGTGGGGCGTGTAGCGGAGGTGCGCATGGGCGAGCGACGGGTCGCGTTGGTCACCGGCGGCGCGGCGGGCATCGGCCGTGCCTGCGTGCGGCGTTTCGCCGCTGACGGCTGGGCGGTGGGCTTGCTCGACCACGACCCACAGGCCGGGCGTGCCGCGCTGCGTGAACTGAACGAGGCCGGCGCCGACGCACTCCTGTCGGTCGGTGAGGTTGCTCGCGAGGAGGATGTCCGCGGTTTCACGGCCTTGGCCGGCGAGCGCTGGGGCCGTATCGATGCCCTGGTCGCCAACGCCGGGGCGCGGGTCTTCGGCAGCCTGCTCGAGGCGACCGAGGCCGACTGGGAGCTGATCCTCGGCGTCAACCTCAAGGGCGTCGCCTACTCCTGCAAGCACGTGTTGCCGGCGATGCTCGAGGCCGGCGGCGGGGCGATCGTGATCATCTCGTCGGCCAATGCGCTGGTCGGCCGCGCCTCGATGCCGCTCTACGACGCGACCAAGGCCGCCGTGCTGAGCCTCACCCGCAGCCTGGCGGTCGAGTTCGGGCCGCGCGGCGTGCGGGTCAACGCCGTCTGCCCCGGCTTCACCGTCACCGACTACCACACCCGGCGCAGCGGCAGCACGGCCGACGAGCTGTTCGAGCGCAGCGCCGGCTACGGCCTGCTCGGCTCGCCGGCCCAGCCGAGCGAGATCGCCTCGGCGGTCTGTTTCCTCTGCGGGCCCGACGCGGCGAAGATCACCGGGCAGACGTTGTTGGTCGATGCCGGCCTGTCCGTCACCAGCGGCGCGGCGAGGTAGCCGCGCGGTCAGCCGCCGGTCGCCGCGCCGCGCGACTCCAGGTAGTCGGCCCACAGGCCCTTCTCGACCCACACCACAAAGAAGCTGCGCGGCCGCAGGCCGAACAGGCCGACGTCGTCGTGGGTCGCCTCGAGCAACGGCCGCAGCGCCTCATCCAGCGTGCTGTCGGCGACGACGATCGACGCCGGCGGCGTGGGCACCTCGCCAACGAAGTAGCCGACCCGTTCGAGCCGCCGCAGATACCACGGAATGGGCCAGTGGTAGTCGTCGGCCGTGAGCACGTAGACCGGCTCGGCGAGGCCCGCGGGCGAGACCCGCGCGACCGCCTCGACGCGGGCGCCCAGGTCGATCACATCGGGCACCGGGTGGGCATAGGCGTAGGGATTGCCCCCGTGCGTCGCGTAGTCGCCGTTGAGCTTGGCCGCCTGGCTGCTCAGTTGCCACACCCCGGCCAACAGCGCGGCCACGCCGACGGCCTGCAGCGGCCGCCACTTCAGGCCGCGCAGGATCTGCAGGGTCCCGGCGCCGGCGAGCAGCGCCAGCGGCAGGACCAGGTTGATCACCATCCACGGCGTCTTGTAGGGGATGAGGCTGTAGAGCGCGATGGTCGCGAGCGTGTAGATGGCGAGGAATCGGTGCAGCGCCGGGTGTGGCTCGCGGTCGTCGCCGGGCTTGGCGAGCAGGCCGCCGAGCAGGCCGAGCGCGCCGAGACCGAGGATCAGCCCCTCGCTGCAGACCGGCGAGCGGCCCGAGCGGTGGACATAGGCCATCAGCTCGAGGTAATACCAGGGCGGCTGCTGGTGCAGCTCGGTCGCTCCGGCGCGCGGCAGCCAGTAGCGGAACGAGAGCACGAAGTCGACCGGCCCGCGCGGGTTGCGGCCGAAGTCGCTCAGCAGCACTACCGCCGTGAATAACGCCACGCCGGCGGCCAGGCCGATCGCCCGCTGGTCGGCCCGCCGCCGCAGCGCCGGCAACGCGGCCAGCGCGGCGATCACGGCGGTCTCCTTGGTCGCCAGGGCAAACCCGGCGCAGACCCCCGCGGCAATCAGCCAGCCACGCTGGAGCGACCAGGCATAGCGCCAGCCGCAACCGATCGCCGCCACGACGAAGAAGCCGAGCAACGTCTCGTGGATGTAGTAGCGGCTGTAGTAGACCAGCGGCACCGAGGCGGCGATGAGCAGCGCGGTGACGACGCTCGGCCAGACCCCGAAACCACGGACGAACAGCGCGCAGAGCAGGACGGTGGCCAGGCCGAAGGCGACGGTGACCAGCCGGTAGTCGGCCTCGTCGCTGTCGGCGAAGGTGTCGGCCAGGCCGAGCCAGACGACCGGTAGGGTGAAGTAGTAGAGCGTCGGCCCGTGGTGCTCGTTCGGGTCGTAGGTGAACCGGCCGCTGCGCCACAGCTCGTCGAAGCGGAAGGCGTGGACCGCCTCGTCGCCGTGGAAGGGCCGTTCGGCCAGGTGGCGCAGGCGCGGCGGGAGCGCCTCGCGCCAGGCGTCGTCGTAGATGGAGAAGTCGAGGGCCGGCAGCCGCAGCCAGGCCGCGAGGGCGAGGGCGGCCGCCAGCCCGATTAGGAGGCCCGCGCGGTTCACCGCGGCGGGACGCCGAAGACTTCGATCTCGGTGTAGCGGTTGAGCGGGTCGCGGAAGGTCGAGCCCCAGCTATAGCAGCGGACGTACCTCGCCGTGGTGTTGTTCCCGGCGATCAGCTTGCCCTCGTAGGTCTCCCAGTATTCCTTGCTGCGCCCGACGCCGAAGCCGGCGGAGTTGTCGGCGTCGTTGTTGAACAGCGTGGTCACGCCGTCGACGAAGCGCGCGTCGTTCGAGACCTGGACAATCACGTCGTGGACGACAATCGGCTCGCCGTGGTAGTGCCACATGCAGATCCAGGAGATGGGCACCTGCGCGCCGAGGTCGATCTGCACCCACTGCAGGCGGGGCTTCAGCTCGACCGCGCTCTCTTCCGAGACTTCCTTGTCGCCGTCGGTGATTTGCGCCAGCTCACCATTGAAGGTGCTGGTCGCGCCGGTGGTCACGGGCTTGTTCAGCGCCACATTGACCGTGCCGCGCGGAACCTGCGGGATTTCGCGCGGCTTGTCCGACGGCGCCTCGATATCGGTGCCGGGGGGAATGTCCTTCGGCGTGCCGACAAACGCCGGCCGCGGCAGGCGCAACGGCAGCGGAACGCTGCCCCCATCGGCCAACGCCGCGGTCAGCGCCAGCGCCGCGACGACCACCATCGAACGCCTCAACATGCGCAATCCTCCAGATGCCCGGCCGCAACCGGCTCGCCTGCGATCTTACCACGGGACGCCCAAACGCCCAGATCCGGCAATCCCCCGGCTGCCACGATTTGGCCAGTCATTGGTTGGACGACGAGCCGTGGGGCGTGGATCCGCCTCTTGCCCCGCTCGCGCCGGCGTGGTAGCGTCCGCGCGCGGAGAGGCCGAGTGGAGGTGCAGGCCGCGGCGGCCGGGCGGCGGGCGATGTGGGCCGCGTTGATTGTCGCCTGGCTCGGCTGGATGTTCGACGGCCTCGAGATGGGCCTCTACTCGTGGGCCGTGCCGCCGGCCCTGCGCGAGCTGCTCGGCACCACCGACGCGGCGGTCACCGGGCCCTACCTGTCCTACACCATCTGTCTCTTCCTCGTCGGTATGAGCGCCGGCGGGCTGCTCTTCGGCCGGCTGGGCGACCACCTCGGGCGGGTCCGGACGATGATCCTCACCGTGCTGGTCTACGCCCTGTTCACCGGCCTGAGCGGCTTCGCCCAGAGCTTCGGCCAACTCGCGGCCTGCCGCTTCCTGGGCGCGATGGGGCTGGGCGGCGAGTGGGGGCTGGGCGTCGCCCTGGTCATGGAGACCTGGCCGAACACCAGCCGGCCGGTGCTCGCCGGCCTGCTCGGCGGCGCGGCCAACGTCGGCTTCCTGATTGCCGCCTGGCTGACCCGCGTGCTGAGCGACGTGCCCGAGCTGTGGGGCCTGCCGAACTGGCGCATCGCGCTGATGTGCGGCTTCGTCCCCGCCCTGTTGACGCTGGTCGTGCGGCTCTTCGTGCGCGAATCCGAGCGCTGGACGGCGAGCCGCGCGCGGGGCGAGCGGTCGCGCTTCGGCGAGCTGTTCGAGCCCTCGCTGCGTCGTCATTCCATCGTCGGCATCGCCGTCTCGGCGGTGGCCGTGCTCGGCATGTGGGGCGTGTTCCAGGCCTGGCTGCAGCAGTGGGTGCAGGATCTGGTGCAGCAGGCCGATCCGCTGGCCGACGCCGCGACCGTCGGCGTGGCGCGGGCGCAGGTCAGCCTCTGGATGAGCTACGGCTCGACCACCGGCGCGCTGCTCGGCGGCCCGCTGGCCGAGTGGCTCGGCCGACGGCGATCGTATGCCCTGTTCTGCGCCGGCGCGTTCGCCTCGGCGCTGCTGCTCTTCCTGACCTGCCACGAGTTCGGCCAG
The DNA here is from genome assembly GCA_964405335.1 of uncultured Fimbriimonadaceae bacterium. Lineage (GTDB taxonomy): Bacteria > Armatimonadota > UBA10988 > UBA10988 > UBA10988 > CAYONP01. Next base: position 2,691 of record CAYONP010000028.1, on the reverse strand, counting down.
CGGCTGCTGGTGCTCTCGGCCGTCGGCGGAGTGTTCGCCACTGCCTTCTTCGGCTGGCTGCCGCTCTATCTGCCCGAGCTCTTCCCAACCCGCATCCGGGCCACCGCCGAGGGGCTGACGTTCAACTGCGGGCGGGTCATCTCGGCCGCCGGGGTGCTGGTCACCGGGCAGATCGCCGGTCTGGTCGGCGGGCCGGCCAAGGCCTGCGCGTTGATGTCGGGCATCTGGCTGGTCGGCCTGATCGGCGTCTGGTTCATCCCCGAGACCAAGGGCGGTGAGCTGCCCGACTGAGGAGTTGCCATGGACCGCCGACACCTGCTCGCCAGCAGCCTGGCCGTCGCCGCCGTCGGCCGCGCCGATACCCCGCCCGAGCGTCAATGGTATGAACTGCACCGCTACCGCCTGAGCGGACCCGGGCAGCGGGCGGGGCTCGAGGCCTATTTCCGCGAGTCGGCGATGCCGGCGCTCGGTCGCCTCGGCATCGAGCCGGTCGGGCTGTTCACCGACCGCGCCGGCGAGAACGACATCTGGGCGCTGCTGCCCCACCCCACGGCCGAGTCGGCGCTGTCGACGACCGATCGGCTGCTGGCCGATGCGGCGTTCGCCGGCCGCGCGGCGGCGTTCCTCGAGGCGCCGAAGGACGACCCGCCGTACGACACGCTGGAGACGCGTCTGCTCCGCGCGATTGACGCCATGCCGTCGCTCGAGCCGCCGCCGCTCGGTGATGGTCGCGTGCTGCAGTTGCGCATCTACGAGAGCCCGAGCACGCTGACCGGCCGGGCGAAGATCAGGATGTTCAACGAGGCCGAGCTGGCGATCTTCCACCGCGTCGGGCTGAACCCGGTGTTCTTTGCCGAGACGATCTACGGCGCGGAGATGCCGAGCCTGGTCTACCTACTGGCGTTCGAGAGCGAGGCGGCGCAGCAGGCGGCCTGGCGCGCGTTCGGCGCCGATGAGGAGTGGCAGCGGCTGCGGCAGGTGCCCGAGTTCGCCGACGGGCGGATCATCCGGCGGATCACCAACTTGAGCCTCAAGCCGGCGCCCGGCTCACAGCTCTGACGCTCAGCGACCGGCGCCGCGGCCCGACATGCCGAGCCGCTGCGAGCCACGATTCCCCGGCATGGCGCCGCCGTTGCCGGGGCCCCAGCGCCGGCCGTTGTTGCCGCCGCTGTCTTCGCCGCCGCTGTCGTCGTCCTCGTCGCCGCCACCGCTGTCGTCGTCGTCCTCGCCGCCCATCATGCGCCAGTTGACGTAGTCCCAGGCGCGCTTGTTGATGGTCGTGTGGTCCATGATCCACTCGGCCTTGTCATACAGGCTGCCCTTGCCGGCCGCATCGAGCCCGTCTTCGTAGTGCTTGATGTCGGTCAGGTCATCAATCGCGTCGGGCGACGGCGGGCGGTTCTGCTGATCGACCCAGTCCTTGACCTTGTTCGCTCGGTCCCAGTTCTGCTTCGCCTGGTCAAACCGGTCGCCCCAGCCCGGGAAGTCGCCGCCATCGACCAGGATGAACCGCCCCTCGCGCGGCAGCGCGGCGGCTTCGGCGCCGGGCCGGCCGACCAGCGTCCAGCCCTCGTTCTCGGCGACGAGCTCGGTGCCATCGGCGCGGTGGTAGCTGATGGTCTTGAAGCGATAGCCGCGCACGCCGGGGTATTCGTCGACCTCGAGCGGCGCGATGGTGTCGTCATAGGTGGTGGCGATGTAGTTGCCGGCCTCATCCGACACCTTGGTGATTCGTCGCAGCGCATCGCGCTCGATGGTGTGCTTGGCCGGCCGATAGACCTGGACCGAAGTGCGCCAGTAGCCATCGGGGAAGTAGCGCACGTAGAGCCCGCCGCGCATCACGTTCCAGCGCCCGCGGGCGACGAGCGGCCCGTCGTCGGCCGGCGCGTCGCCGGCCAGGACGGCGATCCGCTCGAGCTCGCCGTAGCCGGGCAGGCGGCGAGCGCTGAAGGCGCCGCGCAGCCGCTCTTCGGCACGGTAGACCTCCCGCAGCGGTGCCGGCAGGCGGCCATAGAAGCGGTTGAGCAGCTCTCGCGGCAGCTTGCTCCAGGCGCTGCCCTCAAGCTGCTTCCGCTCGTCGCGGGTGAGCAGCAGGTCGGCGGTGCGGCGAACCTCCGGTGCGCAGTCGGGCAGGTTGGTGCGGGCGATAATCGCCCAGAGCAGCACCTGAATATCCTCGCGCGGGACGTCGGGGTGGTCAATCGAGCGGTTCAGGATGTTGCGGACCAGCCCCGCTTTCGGCCCGCTCCAGACCGCGTGCCGATAGCCGTCGCCCTTGCCCGGCCCGTGCGTGCCGGCGCGCAGGCAGTAGCTCTCGAGGTCAAACTCGTAGCAGCCTGGCTGGTCGATCACGAACCGCTTCGCCTCGTCGCGCGGCAGGTCGAGCCCGGGCTGGAGCGGACCCGGTTCCCAGCCGTCGAGCCAGGGCAGCTCCAGCGTGGCGTCCTCGAGGCTGGTGGTCAGCGGATCGTCGTCGTCGCGGAGCAGATCCTCGAGACCCGGCAGCCGGATCTCCACGCCGGGGATGCGCGGCAGGCCCGGCAACGCCGCGGCGGCGACGGCGAGAGGCAGCAGCAGTCCGAACGGCCAGACGTGACGGTACATGATCACCCCTCCCACCCATAGGCGTTCACTTTGAGCCCCAAGACCGCCTCTCGGTGCCACTGGCGGCTTGCCCGCCAGTGCCGCCGA
>CAYONP010000027.1:2503-59105 GCA_964405335.1 uncultured Fimbriimonadaceae bacterium | reverse complement strand
TTGGCGGGTCGCGAACGGTGGAGATTGTACAGGGCGGGTCTCAGACCCGCCCGAACGCCGACGGACCCGCTTTCAGAGCGGATTCACGTGCCGGCGGGAAGGTCTGAGACCTGCCCCTGCCGGCAACTTCCACCTGCCCGTGCCGCTCGCCCAGCAGCTACCGTGAGTCGTGCGAGCGCACCTCCTCGTGCCGCACCTGGAAGCGGTCCTCTTCGCCCGGCCGAAGGTGGATCATCACCCCGCCGCAGAGCACGATCTCGTCGCCGCGGAACTCGCTCTCGACTGCCCGCACGAGGGCGTCGACCCGCTCGTGGATGAGCTGCCAGGCGAGCTCGGTCAGCGCGGCCACCGGCTCGGCGTCGTCGAGCACCAGCTCGATGTAGGGCGCCAGCTCGTGCTCCAGCCGGCTCTGTTGCGGGTCGGCCGGGTCGGCGGCCGGCGGGTACCGCTCGCCCCGCTCGCGGGCGGCGGCAAAGCGGCTCAGGGCGAGCATCAGCGCGCCGCAGCAGGGGCTCGCCTCGCGCTGGCCCGGGCGGCGGACGTAGCCGAGGCGGCCCGTCTCGTCGATGCCGACGTGTGGGCCGTAGAGGATGAACGCCGTACCGCGGTCGGGGACATGGTGGCCGAGGGCGGTGAAGCCGGTCCGCCCAACGTGCGGCAGGCCGGCCAGGCCGCCGAGATGGAACGGCCCGTCGAGCTTGTCGTCGAGCCGCGTGGCGCCGGCGCACAACTCGTCGCTGCAGAGGCAGGCGCCGTAGACGGTCAGGTTCGGCCGCCCACCGGCTTCGCGAATGCGGTCGATCTGCCGCATGCTCAGCGACCAGCCACCCTCGGCGCCGGGGAACCAGCGATCGAGTGCCTCGAGTTCGTTCATCGCGGTGCCGTCGCGGTCATCGGTGCGGTGCAGGTGAACTCGATCCGGTCGCCCTCGCGGCCGATGTGACCGCCCCAGCCGACGGTGATCGCCGCGATCTTCGCGCGGTCGAGCCGGCCGTCGCCGCCCTGCTGCCCGAGGGGAGTGAAGCGATTCCACGGCACGTAGGAGGTGGCCTTGCCGGGCCGGCCGAGCGAGCGGCCCGCCTCGGCCAGGAAGACGCTCCCGTCGGCGTCGCCGGCGACGACCAGCAGGTTCGGCCCGCTCTCCTGACCCTCGGGCACCCAACTATCGACCACCAGCCAGTCGGTGGCAGTGAGATCGAGCGGCGCGGGCAGTTGGAAGCGCACCATCAGGTGCGTGTCCACCTCGCCGCGGGTCAGCCGGCCGACGGCGGTCCAAGCGCGCAGGTCGCCCTCGACCTGGCCCTCGGTCAGCTCGCCGGCGACATGCTCGCCATGCCCCACAGTGACCGCCTCGAAGCTGAGCACGCGCAGCGCCGGGCGGGCCAGCGCGCCGCCCTCGCGCCGCTGCCGCTCGCGCGCCGCCGGGTAGCGGACGACCACCGCGCCGTACTCGGGCAGCGTCACGGTGCCGTCGCCGATCGGCCGGCGACTACCGTCGACCGGGTCCCACAGCTCGCCCTCGCCCTCGCCGGCGACGCTGATGGTGCCGCTCCAGGACCGGTCGCCGTCGTTGGTCACCAGCCAGAGATCATGCTCCTCGACCCGACGGTGGGTGGTGCGCAGCGGACCGGCCGGCTGCCAGCTCACGTCGCGCTCGAGCAGGCCGTCGACCACCGTGGCGAGCAGGATCTCCTCGCCCGCATCGAGCCAGACGCCACGCCCGTCGGCGCCGAACAGCTCGTCGTCGAGCGCCCGCACCGCCGGGGCGGGAAACTCCGTCTCGCTGTTGCGCGGCCGCGGCCCCAGGGCGACCACCGCGCCGCCGCCGCGGGCAAAGGCGGCCACCTGCGCCCAGGCGGCCGCCGGGAGCGTCTCGACGCCGGGCAGCACGAGCACCTTCCAGCGCAGGTCGCCGTGAACCAGCGTGTTGCCCTCGACGGTGGCCTCGGCCAGGCCGCGGGCGTCGACCAGGCAGTAGTCGCGCCCGGCGGCGAAGAGCTGATCGACCGCGGTCTGGAACGCCTGGGCGATCGCCACCGCGCCCGGCGCGTCGGTGGCCAGGTGCTGCCGCGGCCGGTAGTGCGGCCAGACGCTGTTGACCGGATAGACCACCGCCACGTCGGCGACCAGGTGGCCGCCGCGGATGAGCGTGTTGACCCGTCCGATCTGCTCGTTGAGCCGGCGCAGCTCGGCCTGGTCGCGCCCGTCCCACGAGTAGTAGCTGGTGAAGGTGTTGATCCCGCTGATCTGCTGGCGGTGCAGCGAGCCGCGGATCTGCGCCTCGCTGACCTGGACCACCGGCCGCGTGTCGCCGGCCGGGCGGTAGCGCTGCGAGAAGTCGCTCGCCTCGGACATGGTCAAGGTGTTGCCGGCCAACTCGCCGGCCGACGAAACGAGTTTGCCGATCTGCTGCGGTACGGTCTCGGGCAGGCTGGTCAGGCAGTCGATGCTCGGCGCGGTCAGTTCCCGGGCGCAGGCCATGAAGTCGCCGTAGAACGGGACGTGCATGAGCAGTGGCTCTTCGTACAGCAGGTGCCCGCCCGAGCGCAGACCGTGCGCCTCGCACCAGCGGCGGATGAGGCCGAAATAGTTGGCCGCCGTGGTCTCGGCGATGAGCTGCCAGTAGCGGTAGCGCGCCGCTGCCGCGCCCAGCCCGTCGGCGGCGAGCAGCGGCAGGGTCGGCCAGAGCTCCTCGCCCCAGCGCGCCTGATAGGCCCGCGGCAGGTCGGGCGACCAGGGCAGCGGGCGGTACGGCATCGGCTTGAGAAAAACGCTCATCAGCGACGGTTCGTCGGTGAAGGTGCTGACGAACGTGTTGCCCAGGTCGGCGCCGAACTGCTCGGCATAGCGGTCGTGCGTGACGCGCAGGAAGTACTCGGTCGCCTCGGCGACCAGCAGGTTCGGCACGCGCCGGTCTCTGAAGACGTTGTTCGTCGCGTGGGTGCCCTCGTAGAGCACGTCGTCGCAGATGATCTGGACCAGCCACGTGCCTCCACGCGGCGCGAACCGCAGCGGCTCACCGGCGGCGGCGGTGAGCGGCACGGCGCCGGTCAGGTCGACCCCGTCGGGGCCGAGCGGCAGGGCGACGGCCATGACCACCCGGCCGGGCGGCGCGGTCAGCTCGATCGCCTCGCCGCGACTGACCGCCTCGGCGACGAGCAGGCCGCGTGACTCGAACTCGGGATGATCGCGGAGCACGATGCCGCCGGCGGCGCCCGACGGATAACCCTCCTCGTCATACAGCCAGAGCGAGGCGCCGGCCTCTCGGGCAGTGGCGACGATGTCGCGCAGCCGGGCCCAGGCCGCGTCGTCCTCCAGGTAGCCGCGAAAGTCGACGTTCGTCGCCGCGCCGCCGAAGCCGTTGGCCAGGTCGGTGGCGAGCTGCATCCGCGCCGCCTCGGGATCATCGGGCCAGCGGTGGTGGATGGGCAGGATGCGCGCGGAGCCCGGCGGGTCGGCGAAGCGCTCGGCCGCCGGTCGATCGTCGCTGGGGAGGGTCATCAGTCGGCTCGCGAAGTCCGCCGGCAGGAGTGCCAGCATCGGCCCTTGCAGCCCGCCCGGGCCGCCCAGATCGGTCACCCGCACGGCAATCACCAGCGTCTCTGTGGCCAGCTCGGCCGGCACCGGGTAGCGCCGCCAGACGCCGACCGGCTGCTCGACGCCCGGCCCCGTCGCACCGACCAACGTGCCGTTGACGAAGCTGCGATCCTGGTCGTCGACCTGGGCCAGGTGGAGCTCGAGCGGCGCGCCGCGCCAGGCCGGCGGAAGGGTCACCCGGGTGCGGTACCAGGCGACGCCGTCGTAGTCGGTGAAGCGCACCGCGCCGGTCGGCGGCGTCGGCGGGCGGCCGGGCCGCGGGTCGGTTACGCCCTGCGGCTCCCAGTAGCCGGGCACGGCGATGGTGCGCCAGGCCGAGTCGTCGAACTCGGCCTGCTGCCAGCCCTGGGCCTCGCCGACGTCGTCGGGATCGGTCGAGAAGCGCCACCCGCCGTGCAGATTGCCCGGCCGGGCGGCCAGTTCGGGCGGCGCGGCGCGGCCGCAGGCGAGCAGCGCGACGAGCGAGAGGACCACTGGGTAGCGCACCACCAACTCCGCCGCGGAGCATGACACATGCCCCGCCGGGCAATAAGCGCAGGAGGATGGTACAGGCGGGCGAAGCGATCAGTGTCAGCGGAGCGAGGCAATGCCCAACATCCGTTACCAGGGCCGACCGAACCAGATGGCCTGCGACATCCGCGACGTGCCGGCCTTCCCCGGCGAGGGCTTCGGGCTCGGCTATCCCGAATCGATTGGCGACACGGCGCGCTCGGTCTGGTTCGGCAATCTGACCCCGACCTGGGAGACCGGCCCGGCCGGCGAGCAGGTGCAGCTCGGCGAGCAGCCGGGCGAGCTGCGCTACACCATGACCGTCACCTCGACCGAGGACTATGTCGACGCCACGTTCGCTGTGACCAACCTGTCCGAACGAGTGTGGGAGCAGTCGCACGCCTTCTGCTGCTGCCAGTGCGGCGGCGCGCCGAGCACGCGCGACCACGACTGCCTGCGCACCTGGGTCGGGCTGGCCGGCCGGCCGGTGCCGCTGCGCTCGGTGCCGCGAGTGTTCAGCATCCGGCCGACGGTGCAGCTGTACAGCGTCGAGGGTGCGCCGCCGGGGATGAGCATCCCGTTCGTCGCCGGCTTTCGGGCCACGCCCGAGGTGACCCTCGAAGGCTGGATGGCCATCGCCAACGACGACGGCACCAAGCTGGTGGCCACCGTCGCGAAGCCGGCGATGTACCTGTTTCAGAACCAGGAATACTCGTGCATCCACGCCGCCGTCGGCTTCGGGCGGCTCGAACCGGGGCAGACCGGCAGCGGGCTGAACCGCACCTATTACGTCACCGCCAGCCTGGCCGACTGGTACGCGCGGATGAAGCGCGAGATGGGGTGAGCGATGAACGAGCTGTCGCGCCGTGAGCTGCTGCACCTGGCCGCCGGCCTGGCCGCCGCCGCGGCCCTGCCCGCGCAGGAGGACGCGATGATCCTCATCCCCGCCGGCCGTGCCCGGCTCGGCACGCCGCCCGACCTCGCCGCGCGACTGGCCGACATGTACGACTGCCACGTCTCGTGGCTCGTCGGCGAGGAGCCGCGCGAGGTCGAGCTGCCGGCCTTCCGGATCGACCGCACGCCGGTGACCGGCGCCGACTACGCCGCGTTCATCACCGCCACCGGGGCGCGCCGGCCGATGGGCTGGCGCGAGAACAGTCCGCCGCCCGGGCTGGGCGACCATCCGGTGACCGGGATCGACCACGCCATGGCCAGCGCCTATGCCGCCTGGGCGGGCAAACGCCTGCCGCGCGAGGACGAGTGGGAGTATGCCGCGCGCGGGCCCGAGTCGCTGATCTGGCCGTGGGGCAACCGGTTCGACGCCGAGGCCTGCGTCTGGAACCGCAAGGGTCTGCGCGGCCCGACGACCGAGCCGGCCGACAGCTACCCGCAGGGCGCCAGCCCGTTCGGCTGCCTGCACATGGCCGGCCAGGTGGCCGAATGGTGCGCCGACCAGCCGATCCCGCAGGCGGCGGCCATCCGGGGCGGCTGCTGGCAGACGGCGACGCCGCTGACGCTGCGCGGCGCTTGCCGGATCATGAGCGGCTGGGCGAACAACTCGGCCAACTTCTACGGCTTCCGCTGCGCGGCCGACGCCTGACCGCCGCGGCGTGCGCCCCGCTCAAATGCCCTGGTAGGGGCAGCCCTGGTGGCTGCCCGCGGTTCAAGGAACCCGCTCCAGCAGCGGGCGACCACAAGGGCCGCCCCTACCGGTTCAACGAACCTGCACCAGCAGCGGGCGACCACCAGGGTCTCCCCTACCCGTTCAACCAACCCGCTCCAGCAGCGGGCGACCACCAGGGTCGCGCCGACCGGTTCGGCGCTCGGTGACCGTGCTCAACAGGTCCATGTGGCCGCCAGGCAGACGCCCATTGTTCACCGGCGGGACATCTTCCCGAAACATTATCCCGCCACCCTGACCGCGAACGTTGTTAACGCGTTCGACATCAACGCCCGGCCCGGCCGCCGCGAAATCGGAGCGAGGTGGCCACATCGGCAACAATCGGGCGACAAGGAGGCGGCCTGATGGATCGTGGCGACACCGCCTGGGTGCTCGCCAGTGCCGCGCTGGTCATGCTCATGACCCCCGGCCTGGCCCTCTTCTACGGCGGCATGGTGCGGCGTAAGAACGTCCTCGGCACGATGCTCCACAGCATGATTGCCGTGGCCCTGGTCGGCGTTCTATGGGTGCTCGTCGGTTACTCGCTGGCGTTCAGCGAGGGCAACGCCTTCATCGGCGGGCTGGCCCACCTCGGGCTGAAGGGCATCCTGCCCGGCGATGTGACCGGCTCGATTCCCACCTACGTGTTTGTCGTCTACCAGGGGATGTTCGCCATCATCACCCCGGCGCTCATCTCCGGCGCGGTCGCCGAGCGGATGCGGTTCTCCGCCTACCTCTGGTTCATCGGCCTGTGGAGCCTGCTGGTCTATGCTCCGGTGGCCCACTGGGTGTGGGGCGGCGGGTTCCTCGGCGCCGGCGAAGGCCACCTCGGCTCGCTCGATTTCGCCGGCGGAAATGTCGTCCATGTTTCCAGCGGCGTCTCGGCCCTGGTCTGCTGCCTCGTCCTCGGCGCGCGGCGGCAGGACGAGCAGGACATCCCGGCACCGCACAACCTGACCATGACCGTCCTCGGCGCGGGCATCCTCTGGTTCGGCTGGTTCGGCTTCAACGCCGGCAGCGCCCTGGCCGCCGACGGCACCGCCGCGCTGGCGTTCATCAACACCAACACCTCCGCCGCCGCGGCGACGTTGGCCTGGCTGGTGGTCGAGTACCTCAGGCATCGCCGCACGACCATGCTCGGTGCCGTCTCGGGCGCGGTCGCCGGGCTCGTCGGGGTCACCCCGGCGGCCGGCTTCGTGGCGCCGCTCGGCGCGCTGCTGATCGGCCTCGGCGCGGGCGTGCTCTGCTTCTATGCGGTCGAGCTGAAGAGCAAGCTCGGCTACGACGACTCGCTCGACGCCTTCGGCGTCCACGGCGTCGGCGGCACCTGGGGCGCGATTGCCACCGGCCTGTTCGCCACCACGGTCTACAACGCCGCCGGTGCCGACGGCCTGTTCGCCGGCAGCCCCAGCCTGGCCGGCACGCAGGTGGTCGCGACGATGATCACCTGGGCCTACGCGGCGGTGGTCACGCTGATCCTGCTCAAGCTCATCGGCGCGGTGACGCCGCTGCGGCTGAGCGAAGAGGAGGAGCAGGACGGGCTCGACCTGGCGCTGCACGGCGAGACGGGCTATCGGATCTGAGCCGGCGACTGAAGGGATGGGCGGCGGGCGGCGAATCGCCGCCGGGGAGACAGCCTTGCCCGCCGTCCATCATATCGCCTTCAGTTGCGCCGACCGCCACGCTCAGGAGGCGTTCTACCGCCAGCACTTCGGGTTCGAGCGCTGCCGCGTCTTCCGGCGCGGTGAGCCGGGCGAGTTCGTCATGCTCCGCCGCGGCGACTGCTGCCTCGAGCTGTTCGGCGCCGCCGACGGCACCGCCCGCGGCGGCGAACAACCGGTCGGCTTCAAGCACCTGGCCTTCGAGGTCGAGGATCTCGACGCCGCGGTGGCCGACCTGCGGGCCGACGGGATCGAGCCCGACCCGATCATCGACTGCGGTAGCATCGTCCCCGGTCTGCGAATCTGCTTCCTGCGCGACGCCGAGGGGAACATCATCGAGTTGATGCAGGGCTGGCGGGACGAAGAGGGCGCGTAGCGTCGCGGCGACCGCGCGCTCCCGGCGGCCGGCCGCGCTCGGCCCGCCGCTCACTGGACCGTGAAGTCTCGCCAGCCGAGTTGCCGCTCGCCGGCGCTAACCACCAGCCTATACCTGCCCGGCGGCAGCGGCCCGCCGTCGCCGCCCATGACCGTGAAACTGACCCAACCGGTGCCCGAGGCCTCGCGCGCCGAGCGGGCCAGCTCGCGTCCGTCGCGGTGCCAGACCGCGACCACCTGGGTGCCCTGCGGCAGATCGACAAAGTCAAGTCTGCAACTCAGTTGAAGCGGTTGGACGAACGTGCCGGCGACGCCGATCAGACGGCCGTCGACCAGCTCGGTGCCGACCTCGATCGTCCCGCCCTGGTCATCGCCGACTCCGGCGGCATCGGCCGGGGCTGACGGGGCCTGCACGCCCAGGTTCCGGCGCAAATGGTCGTCCCAGGCCGGGCCGCCCTGCTCCGCCGCCTGCCACAACTGCCGCAGCGGTTCAGCCGTCGGTTCGGGGCCTTGGCTCAGCTTGCGCTGCTGTTCGTCGACGTAGCGTCGCCAGTCGGCGTCGCCACCGCGCAGCGCCTCGCGCATGGCCGCCAGCTCGCGGCCCAGGGGCGTACCGGTGTCGCCCAGACGCGCCACGGTTTCGGCCACCGTGCGGCGCCACGGCTCGTCGTCCGCCGCCGGGGCCGGGTCGCCCGGGGCCGCGGGCGACAAACTACCCTCAACCCGCAGCTCGCCGCCCCAGCCCTCGGGACCGTGGCCGCGGTCCAGCACGATGGTGAAGTGGGCCTGATCGCAGTGCGCCGGCAGCTCCGTGGTGACCTGGAAGTCGGCCCGCCCGCCCTGCTCCGGCCAGATCATCGCCTCCTGTTGGTGTCGGCCTAACGTGATGTCCACGCCGCCGATTGAGACCCGCAGCGTGGCGGCCTGGCCCTCGACGGTTGCCCGGCCCGAGATCACCACGGTGCACGGCGGTGCGAAGTGACCCCGGAGCCTGCGCGCGCGGGCCGCGCCATCGGGCCGGTCGACCGCCTCGCCAGGCCCGGCGAGGCCGAGGCCCGATAGGCGATACTCGAGGCTCAAGCCGCGGAACGGCCCTTCGCTGTAGACGGCCCCGGCCGGTGGCGCCATCGGCACGCCCTGGCTGGCCAAGGTGTAGTCCATCACCTGCTCGACGCTGAGGATGTTGCGCTCGAACCAGTTCTGGCGCTCGACCGGCTGGCTTTGGAGCAAGTCCAGCAACCGTCGGATGGTCTCGCTCGGCGCCTGGTCGTGGGCCACCAGGCCGCGGCGCATCAGCTCGGTGAGCAGCAGGTTCTGCGCCGTGTTCAGTTCGTCGCTGGTCTGCTCGCGGAGCCAGCGCATGTAGGCGGCCCAGAACTCGTTCGGCCGCGGCGGTTCGGGCCAGCGACGGGCCGCGATCAGTCGGCGGACCATCATCTGGTCGACGCTGCTCGGTGCCTGGCCCGCGGCGCGTTTGGCCAGGAGGTAGTCGTAGAACCGCTGTTGCATCGGCTCCATGCCGCGGAAGCGGTAACCCGGCCGGTCGGTCGCGCTCCAGTCGAACGTGTCGGGATCGGGCACGATGGCCGTCCAGGGCCGGCCGGGCAGGTAGCCCGCAGTCGGCTCGGCCGCCACCCGCGGCGCCCAGAGACAGAGCACGCACAGGCCGATGAACCACCACATGCCGACCAACTCCCCGCGCCCCCGCCCTTGACGACCCGCACGCCGCGCATCACCGTCTTGTTCGGCAAGCCGAGCTGCGGTACCTCCGCGGTCACCGCCAACCGGTTCCTGGCCGGCGGCAGCGATTCGGAAGGTGCTCAGCGTGGTGGTCCATACCGGCTCGAGCGGCGAGATGCAGGGCCGCGCGACGCCTCGCTCGATCGATGCGCCGGCCAAGCTGCTCTGGACCGGCGGCTGGGACTCCACCTTCCGCCTGCTGCACTGCCTGCTCGACGAGGGCCGGCCGGTCGAGCCCCACTACGTGCTCGACGCGGGACGACAGTCCATCCCGCACGAGCTCGCGGCGATGGGCCGTATCCGCCGCGCCGTCGCCCAGCGCGGCGACCTGCCGCCCATCTTGCCGACGCGCTACTTCGCCAAGCACGAACTCGCCGACGACCCCGAGGTGACCGCCTGGCTGGCCGGCGCGCGCGCGGCGCTGCACCTCGGCTCGCAATACAGTTGGCTGGTCCGCCTGGCGCGGCAGCACGGCCTCGACGGGCTGGAGCTGGCGGTCCACCGTGACGATCAGCTTCACCGGCTGATCTCAGCAGAGGTCGTTCGCGACGAGACGGGCGCCTGGCGCGTGCGCCACGACGCCTCGCCGCTCTGCGCGCCGCTGCGGGCGTTCTCCTTCCCCATCTTCGAGCGGACCAAGCCCGACATGGCCGCCTGGGCCGCCGCCCGCGGGCTGACGGAGGTCATGGAGCTGACCTGGTTCTGCCACTCACCCCGCGCCGGCCGCCCCTGCGGCATCTGCCAGCCCTGCCGCTACGCGGTGGCCGAGGGCATGGGCCACCGCCTACCCCGCTCGTCGCGGCTGCTGATGCGGATGGTGGGGGCGATGCTGTGGGTCAAGCGTCGGTTTCGGCGATGACTCTGATCCGAATCAGCGACAGCGTGCCGGTCACCGCCCGGAACCGGCGCGTACGCCTGCACGTTCACGTACGATGGGGCGGGTAACCGGCTGAACCAGATGACCGCCGCGGGCGAGATCACCAGCTACACCTACGACACCGCCAGCGAGCTGCTGACGGCGCAGGTGGGCGAGGCGGTGACGACGTTCAGTTACGATCCCGTTGGCAACACGGTCGGCGAGCAAACCGAGGCGAGCGAAACCAACTTCACCTGGGACGCCGAGAACCGCCTGGTCGAGGTGGATGACGGCGAGACGGTCGAGACCAGCGCTTACGATGCGACGGGCCTGCGCCGGCAGAAGACCGCCGGCGGGTCGACCACGCACTTCGTCTGGGACCGCGTCATCCTGCTGGCCGAGCTGGACGACACGCTCGCCAGACTCGCGCAGTACACAGACTACCCCGGCGTATGGGGCGGTCTGTCGAGCCAACGCCGCGGTGCCACGTCCAGTTACTACGCCTTCGACCTGAGCGCCAACACGCGGGCGTTGTTCAATGGTGGTGGGATTACCGATCGGTATTTGTATGAGGCGTTTGGGGTGGAGCAGGTCGCTACGGGTTCGACGGTGAATCCGTTGCGGTTTGGGGGGCGGGTGGGGTATTATCGCGACTTGGCCGCGAGGTTGTAGGGGCGGGCTAGATGGTATGCGGTGGGGGTGGGGAGGTGGATGTCGCGGGATCCGCTCGAGCACCGCCTGCTCACGGGCTGGGCGCGGTCGCACGCTCTGCAGGCCGTCGCCCCACATCGACACGCCGCTTGCATCGTCGAGGGTCGGTACCAGTACGGCACCGGCAACCCGATTGCGCGTGCCGATCCGCTTGGGTTGCAAAGCCTATCTGTGTCGGAGTTGGCGGCGTGCCAACTCGAGGGAGCCCAGACAGAGCTGGCCTGTCAGGTGGCCTGTCTGATAGGAGTGTGGAGCGGCTTTGTGTGCGCCTTGTGTCCGGTGTTTGGTCTGTGGGGAGAAGCGGACTGTCAGCGGCGCAAGCGGGCAGAGAAGCGGCGAGCATGTGCCCGCAGGCCGCCTTACTTCATCTGCAGCCGAGATCCATGGCGGTACTACCGCTCCAGCGCGGGTAGCGGGTGCAGGATGTACTTCTACTGCCATGACTGCCGGCGTGATTGTGAGCAACACTACGGTCTTGTCGATGCTGACTCAGAGGATCGGTTTGGCCAGTTGTGGCCACTCCAGAAGGAGTGCTGGGACCGGCATAGTGAGTGCCTGCACCATGATCTATCGGTCTTCTGATGAAAGGAGGGTAAGCTGAATGAACCGCCAGTACCGCTGGACGTCGAGCTTGGCAGTACTCGCACTGGTTCTAGCGGCGCTTGCCGTGATCGTGGCAATCACTACGGCGCGCGCTGCACGTAGCCCTGCTCGTCCGGCAGGCCTCGGTCAGAGCGCACCGCAGGCCGCTGGTCCGTACGCCGCGTTGACCGATGAATCCGGACGAACTCGGGCGCGAGTAGGCACAACCGCAGACGGCCTTGTGCTCTCGATCGACGATGGTACCGGCGAGTCGCGCCTCACGGTGCGCATGTACGTGGAGGAGGGTGAGACACGGGTTGGTATCATGGGCGTGGATGGAGTCGAGCCGAACCGGACGATGACCGAGGTTGACCTGCGACTGCGCGAATTGGTGGAGAGTCTGGGAGGAGCCAGCTACGACGAACCGTCCGCTCCCTAGAGCCGTCGCCCTGCGAGCTGCGTGGCCGCTCGCGCGGGCCGAAACGGCTTGGCGGCGTCGCTTCTAGCCGTGAGTGCCGCTGTGCGGCTCAACGCCGGATCGCGCGTTGCTGCGTCGTGGGTCCACTTCGTCGCGGAACACCGCTCGGGAACCGGCGCCTATGCCTGTACGTTCACGTACGATGGGCCCGGGAACCGGCTGACCCAGATGCAAGCCGACGGTACGTTGACGACCTACACCTACAACCCCGCCAGCGAGCTGCTGACGACGCAGGTGGGCGAGGCGGTGACGACGTTCAGTTACGATCCCGTCGGCAACACGGTCGGCGAGCAGAGCGTGGCGGGGGAACTCAACTTCACTTGGGATGGCGAGAACCGCCTCGTCGAGGACGACGACGGCGAGACGGTCGAGACCTGCGCTTGCGACGCGACGGGGCTGCGTACGCATGTGCAATCAATCGCCCCGGTCGGGGGCAGGGAAACTGGCAGCCAGGCGAGTTCTCGGCAGTCACTTCCCGATCCGACCTCCCAATGGTGACTATGACTGTATGGACCGCGCGGGGAGTGCACGTGCAGAGGGCTTCAAGTGCCCAAGTGGGCACCAGACGGACGTCCCCCGCTCAGGCGTGCGGTGAGGTTCGGATGAGTGATCCAGAAGACGGCGACCGAGTCTCTCCGAAGCCGCGGCGGGTCTGCCGCACCGTTACGGCGGTGCTGCTAGCGAGTCTGCTGGGATGCAGGTCTACCCAGCCGAAAGCGCGACCTGACGTGGATGAGGAGCGGGTCCTTATCGGAGCCGGGGCTCCTCTGTTCGACGATCGTGAGCTGATGGAGGGCGTGGACGGTGAGCCGGTTGTTGCCATCCGGTATGATTACGTCGGTTCGGATGCTGCGTTGGAGGTGTTCGGTTCTGGATCCCTCGACTTCGCGTGCGTCGACATGCCCGTGCAATACTGGCCGGGCGCGGCTGATCTTGCACCAGACAGTACGCTCGAGATTCCGATCGCTGGATGGATGGTCAGCATCCGCCACAGCGTCCCCGGTGTTGGCTCCCAGTTGGTGCTGTCGAGCGACGTGCTCGCCGCCATCTACGTCGGCGAGATCCGGCGCTGGAGTGACCCCGCAATCAAACGCCTGAACCCGACCTTGAAGCTGCCTGACTGCGTGGTCAGACCGCTGCGGTACACCAGAGTCCGACCTGGCGAGAACCGGTGGTCGGCGGAAACGCTCCTCTTCGCCAGCTACCTTGCCGTCGCGAGCCATCGCTGGCGAGAGGCAGTTGGCTCATCGCCGCGCCCCGTCTGGCCTTGTGGGCGCGAGCGTTCGCTGTTTTTGTCAGGCGACATCGTGGCGGAGTCTGAGGGCTCGCTGGTACCGGGGCGGTGGCCGCAACGGCCCAACGAGTGCCTCATCCGCAACGCTAACGGTCGAGATGTGGCTGCGTCCGCTGAATCCGGCTATGCCGCCCTCCGTTCACTAGAATCGCGGATCGAGCGGGAACCCGACGCGTCGACCATTAACACAGCAGGCGAGACGGCTTACCCGATTGTAGGGATTAGCTACATAGTCGTGCCGCGGCACGTATCGTCTGGGAGTCGACGAGCCAGACTCTGCACATTGGCTAGACAGCTTCTTGGTCCAGCGCAGGAGATCCTCCGGGCCACATCCAATGACGTTGGTTGGCTGGCATTGCCAGAACGGCTACGGCTGCGTAGCCTCTCCATCGTGGAAAGGTGGGAACGCGGAGATTGAGGCTCAGGACGATGAAAGCCCGGCTCCAATCTAGCCCCTCCCGCGGCTGGCCGACCGCCGGGCTACCTCAACTCACGCAACCAACACCCCCTCCATCTTCGCCAACTCCCGCGCGTAGACGTCGAACCGCTCCTGCTCCCACTCGGCCGGGTCGGCGTACTTCAGCCAGATGGCCACACCCCTCTTCGCCCCGGCCAGCTCGCGCCGGCTGAACCATCCGCGCGGCGGATACGCATCGTGCCAGAGCACCTCGCCATCTTGTAGATAGATGTACTGATTGGCATACTCGGACAAATACTGCTCGCGATGATCGAGGAAATGCAGCGCCTGCTCGCACATGCTGCGACGCCAGCCGGCCACCGTCTCGGGCGCGTCGACCTCGTCCGAATCGTACTCGCCAACCGGGCGCTCCAGGTCGTGCGCGAAGTCGACCTCGTCCAGCGAGCCGGGGCCCCAGCCCGCTTCGACGGCCACCTTGAGGTGGCTCCGGTCGCGGCGGTAGGGCGGGTGCGGCCAGTCGCCGTAGGGGTCGTGACCCATTAGCCAGGCGCCGCACAGGTCGGTCGCGATGGAGTGATCGCCGGCCAGCAGCGTGTCGGAGATGCGCGCCTCACCGCCCCACTCGCGCTTCGACTGCCCGACCAACCCGTCAACTAGGCACAACGCCGGGTCAAGCAACCGGTGCAGGTCGGCCAGCACATAGGGCAGGCGGATGATGTGGTGGAAGTAGGTCCGGTTGCGGTTGTTCGGATGAATCGGCGGCAGGCCGAACAGGTTCTTGGTCGTCAGGGTAACGCCCATGAAGTTGTGCGACTTGAGCGTGGCCACGCTGACCATGGCGTCGATGTCGCGGAAGATCGGATGCAGCAAGTAGCGTCCGAACATCAGGCCGTCAGGCAGGTCATAGGCGGCCGACGGTTCGTCGTTGCACTCGACATACTCGGCGCCGAACTCGTCGAGCAGCGGGCGGAAGTGAACGTCGCGCCCGCGCTCTTCGCCGTGCATCAGGGTCGTGTCGCAGACCACCAGCCGGGCCGAGGTGTGTTCGCGGAGCAGTTTCAGCACGCCGCGGAAGACCGCCGGGTCGACCAGCTCCTGGTGCCGCTCGGCGGTGCGTCGGATCTTCTCGGGCGGCCAGACCAGGTTGACCTTGAGGCCGACGGTCGCGGCGGCCTCGATGCGCTGCCAGGCGCGTTCAAGCGGCGCGGTGATGCGCCGCAGCGCGGCGTCGATGTCGGCCTGGTCGGCACGGTGGTCGCACCGCGCGGCACGGACGGTGTAAGCAGCCATGGCACGTCTCGGTAGACCTATCGTCAGGGCGTACGATACGGCAAAGGTCGGGATCTGTCAGCGGGGAATGCGGCGGTGCGTCTGGCATTGGGCAATCCGCGCGCTCTCGGGCTGGTCGGAGGCTAGCGGAGCCGCTCGAGCGCTCGCTGTGCCTGCTCGGCTTGCTCCGTGCCAGGTGCAAGCTCAGTGACCCTGCGAAAGTGCACTGAGGCGTTTGCGCTGTCCTTCATCGCGGCCAAAGTCCACGCCAACACCTCGTGTGCCCGCGTGCTGTCTGGGTTCGACCGCAGATAGGCCTCGAGTCGCGTAGCGGCCTCCCGCAGCTTACCGGCTCGCTTTGCCTCCAGGGCATCGGCGATCTCGTGAGGGTCAGGTTCTGCAACGGTTCGGACTCCAGAGCGCTGCGTGTTGCGCTTGCCGTACTCGCCTGCCCGGTAGGCGCCCGACGCGATGCGCAGTGCCGCTTCTCCACTCTCCCGCGGATAGGAGGGGTCATCGCAATGCAGCGTCAGTTCCCAGCCAAACTGCGGGTCTGGGCAGTTGGCCTCGACGTAGTCGCCGATCCACAGCCCAACAGCTTGGACCCGAGCTTCGGTCCACCTGCGGCGAGGCGGCGTGGTGATCAACGCCACGACCCTCAGCTCTGCCAACTCGCCATCAGTCGCCGTTTGCCATTGGGATGTCGCAGACGTGACCGAAAGCGGTTCCAGCCATTCCGCGAGGTCGCTTGCTGCCTCGTCGAGCGCTTGCCCGACGTGCCGCTCCCACATGCTCAACCGCTCACTGCGGCTGGCAGCAAACGGGTCGACGTCGGCAAGAAAAGCCTCTGCCGACATCGGTCGCCACTCCGGACCATCACCGCCGGCAGCGCCTTTCAGTCCTCGCTCCAGGTATCGAGAGGTGGCCTTGTATGCAGCAAAGAGGCATCCGGCGATTAGGCACAACAGGGCGGCCCGGTGCGCGCACGATCTGGGCTTGCGAGGCCGCGAGGCCTGGACTGCGTCGGCCGACAACGCTACCCCCTCCACCGGCTGTTCGTCCAACCGCAGTCAGTCAGCATCCTTACCCCATCCCACCAACTGGCCTTCGCGCAGTATGTCGCCAAGGTCTGTTGCGTTGATATCGTGCTTCTCCGCAATAAGACTGGCCAGCCGGTCTAGCCCGCCATCGAGGTGAGCCTCATGCAGCGGGCTCCACTCCGGTCCGTATCGTTGCTCCGCCTCGTGCCGGAGAGCGCGTTCGCCAGTTCGGTATTCGGCGTAGATTGCCTTCCTCGCGTCCTCTTTCTCCGTTCCTTCGTCGATAACGTCCCAAAGTTCGTCGGAGCTGATGTTCCAGAGGACCTGAAGCTGACCTATGGCGTAGTCGCGAGCTTCTCGCTCGTAGGTGGCCCTCAGCTCGAGGTGCCCATCGACTCCATAGGCCTGATCTGCCAGGTCCTCGATCTTCGCTGTCGATGCAAGCCAGGTTTCGTAGATTCGACGGCGCTGCTCGGGACCTAACCGGTCGCCGAGTCGCCACTGCTTGATGGAACCCTCTAGTCTTAGCAGCCCGAGGAGGCGTTCGTTGAGGCCCTCAGTGTCGGTCACCCAGGCGATGTACTCCGACGTGCTGCGTTGTTCATAGTCCAAAGACAGGCGGCCATCCAGACTTAGCGACCGTACTCGATCAGCTTCTCGCTCGATGGCCTCTCTGGCGGACAAGAAAGCGTAATACACCCGACGCCTTTCCGCTTCTGGCAACGGCATCACCGCATCGAAATCCAGCGTCGTCGGCCAATCGCGGGCATCGCCTTCGGCCAGTAGCTCATCAATTTGATTGTCAGTGATCCGCATTTCCGCGGTGACGACGCCACGCCATTCTATCTGCTCGGTCGGGCTAAGGTCGGCGCCAAGGGCGGCGGGCCCATCGAGGCGGTACTTTGCCTCGGCATAAAGGAACCGACGCTCTCTCTGGGCTGGCAACCAGTAAAGGACAAAGACGCCAGCCGCCGCAAGGCCGGCGACAACAACGATCCGTACGAGGCATGTACGCAGCGGGCGCTTCGGCTTGGTCGCGGCGCCACTTGGCTCGGTGGCCACACTGCTCTCCAAGACAGCAACTCGCGTTTCGGCCAACCAGGCCGACCTCCTGCTGCGAGCGGTTGCGCGCGATGTGAGGTCAGACGGGTCCGGAGCGATGGCTGTGGCCGGTGTGGACGGCCGGACGCTCAAGCTGCGTCGTACGCCTGTAGAAACTCATCCCGGTCGATCCTGGCGAGCCGGCAGGCGGTGCGGAGCGTGCTGCCCTTCAGCCGTGGGTGGTTGGGCAGCGACATCCGAGTCCGAGTGCCGTCGGCGTTGAGGCGTACCAGGGCGATGTGTTCGCGTTCGCGCAGGACCTGGAAGCCAAGCGAGCGCAGGGCTCGAAGCACTCGGGCTTGAGGCGCGTCGATCGGGAATCGATCGCTCAATCGGCGCCAGCCTCGACCAGGAACGCATCCAGAATCGGCTCGGCGCCACCGAGCACCTCGGCCCCAAAGGTCTCGACATGGAAGGCCAACGCCGACCGGCAATCGGCCAGGGCCTCGTCGGCGGTGTCACCCTCGCCGATCACGACGCCCTCAACGCCGAGTGGATAGGCGACGAATCCCTCAGGGTGTTGCTCAATGACGAACCGGACCGGCACCACGGCGTGCTCCGCCACGTCTCGCTCCCATTCTACGCCGCCCTGCGATGCCCCGGCAACAACCTTGCCCCATCCCCTGGCGCGCGGGGGAGCATTGCGCTAGGCTACCCGCGCGGAGAAGCAGGTCCCATGAGCAAGGTCAAGGTTGCGATCCTCGGCTGCGGCGGCATGGCCGGCGGGCATGCCCGGCGCTATGCGGCGAACCCCGACGTCGACATCGTCGGGCTGTGCGATGTCACCGTCGAACAGGTCCAGCGGTTCATCGAGCGGAACCTCAAGGACTGCTCGCCGGCCCCGCCCATCTTCACCGACCCGGCGGCGATGTATGCGCAGGCGAAGCCCGACGCGGTGAGCATCGTCACGCCGCACACGCTGCATTTCGAGCACGGGATGCAGGCGCTGGCCGCCGGCTGCCATGTGCTGATGGAAAAGCCGATGGTCACCGACTCGACCCAGGCGAAGACGCTGGCGGCCGAGGTGGAGCGGAGCGGCAAGGTCTTCTGCATCGGCTACAACACGCCCTGCACGCCGGAGTTCCGCTACCTGCGCGAGCTGGTGCGGGCCGAGGAGCTGGGCCGGCTGGAGCTGGTCACCGGCTGGCTGGCGCAGAACTGGCGCCGCGGGACGACCGGCTCGTGGCGGCAGGACCCGGCGCTGTCGGGCGGCGGGCAGATGTATGACTCGGGTGCGCACCTGTTCAACAGCCTGGTCTGGACGGTCGAGCAGCCAATCGACACGGTGCACGCCTTCGTCGACAACATGGACACGCCGGTCGACATCAACGGCAGCGTGAACATCCGCTTCGCCAGCGGGGTGTTCGCGACCATCACGATCAGCGGCAACTGCCCCGACGGCGGGGCCGGACTGGTGCTCATCTTCGAGCACGGCCGGGTCGAAGTCGACGGCTGGGGCGGTTCGTGGATCCGGGTGTTCCACGGCGGGCCGGTCAAGTACCCGGTGATCCCCGGCACGCCGCAGGCGCCGATGGACAACTTCATCGACGCGGTCCTCGGCCGCGCCGAGCCGCAGACCAGCCCGACCAACGGGGTGATCCAGAGCCAGTTGATGGACGCCATCTACGAGTCGGCGCGAACGGGGCAGGCGGTGAAGGTGAGCTGACGCATTCGTCGTTCCCGGCGCCGGCGCTGCGCCGAGAACGACGGGATATAACGAATGCGTTATAATCCGAGGAAGGTGGTGGTGTTGCCGGCGGCCGTGGACGAGCTGCTGGCCTTGCCGCTGCGCGAGCGGCAATCGCTCTCCACGGCGATCGAGAAGCTGCGGCTCGGCGGGGAGACGCTCGGTTATCCCGACAGCAGCTCAGTTCAGGGCAGCGACGAGATGCTGCGCGAGCTTCGGCCCCGGTCGGGGCGCAGCGCTTGGCGGGCCTTCTATCGCCGCATCGGTGACGAGATGGTCATCGCGGCGATCGGCCCGGAAGCGCTGCACGACCCGCGGGGATTCCGGCGCTCCGTGAACGCGGCCCAGCGGCGATTGGCCGCCTATCGCTCGGAGGGCAACGATGAGTAGCGGGATCCTGTGGGAAGACGTTCTGGCAAGGCAGCTTGAGGACCCGGAGTTCCGCGCCGAGTGGGAACGCACCGCCTACGCCCGCGGAGTCGCCCTCTGGCTGGTCGCCTATCGTGCCGAGCACGACCTGACCCAGGCGCAGCTCGCTGCGCGGCTGGGCATGAAGCAGCCGCAGGTCGCTCGGCTCGAAGACGGCGAGAGCGAACCGCGGTTTGCCACCCTGCAGCGGATCGCCACCGCGCTGGGCGAGCCGCTCGAGATCCGGCTCACCCCCGCCGGCCACAACGGCGCGCCGTGCTGCCAGGTCGAGGTCACCAGCCCGGCGCGCTGAAACCGCGCAAGTACGCACAGGCGCTCTACCCGGATTTCGATTCCCTCGCCATCGGCAGCAGCGGCACCAGCAGCGCGAGCAACAGGCCGATGCTGAGGCCGGCCAGCACACGAGCAGTGACGATGACTAGGAACCCAGGGCGAGATAGGTACTCGATCCGTGGCAGCAGATAGCCGCCGGCGGCGATCAGCAGGCCCGCCAACGCCACCAGCCACCAACGCCGCCGCGGGTGTGACAGGAGGCTGGCGATCAGACCGGTCCAGCAACCGGCCGCCGCGCCCGAGCGGAGGCCGCCGCCCAAGGGACTCGGCAGCAGCTGCCCGGCGAGGGGGGTCAAGGGCGTGTTCCCGATCAGCACACGTCCCCATTCGCACAGCATCATCACCACCGCACCGAGGAGTGACCCGAGCAGCGCGGCGAGAAGTAGTCCGGTCAGGCTCGGAAGGCGCCACCAGCCTCCGCCATTCGGCTGTGCCTCACCAACGTTCGTCGCACTTCGGCCAGGAGTCCCCACCCTCATCGGTACACCTCTTCCAGTGCATGTCGTCACCCCGCTCCCAGACGACGTTGAAGACCCGCACGCTGCCATCGAACAGCAGGCGCAATGTGCGGCCGTCGTACCTAAGGGAGTGCCAGGAATACCGATCTCCATGCAGCACACAGACCAGCCAGCCGCCGTTCTCCAGGCTCTGCGCGTGGTTCCACGCGCAAGGCCAACCTGCGACCGAGTAGTAGTAGCAGTACGAGATTGGGTAGTCGGTGATGACCTCTCCCCAGGGTGGCAGCGGCCCGGGCGGGTCCCAGTCCGGAGGGTGGGGCTTCCACATGACGTAGTCGAGCGTGTAGTAGCCGCCCTCGGCGATGAACGGGTCTGACGGACAAACCATCAACGGCTTTTCGACGTAGCTGGGCACGAACTGTCGGAACAGCAGCGGTGGTGCTTCGTAGTCCTGCCAGTACATGCCCATCGCCAACCCGAACTGACGCAGATTCGACCGACACACCGACTCCCTGGCTCGCTCGCGGGCGGCGGTGAAGACCGGGAAGAGCAGCGAACTGAGCATCATGATCAGGGCGATGGTGACGAGCAGCTCGACGAGCGTGAAGGCCGGGCGCGCACGTTGGGCGGCGGTTTGGTGGTCGCCCGGACCGCGACCGGCGCCCTTTCCGGAGCCTGTCCGTCGTGCCGATGACATGGCCGTCTCCTGCGGCTCTCGCCTGTGGAGCCGCGGCCCGCCCTGACCCAGGGCGGCCGTGGCTCTGCCGTTGCCTATGGGCCGCCCTGCTTGCAGTCATGGGGCCAATACGGAAGCGTGCCCGCCATCGCTGTCACCACGCTGTCCAAGCTGGCCAGTTTACCGATGCCGCTGAAAAGGAATACCCCCCCCCACCAGCAGCCGAACGAGCCCGACGCCGGTTTCTAGCATGGTGGTTCCCCATTACACCGTCAGAACCGCGCCATGGTTATGCACACGCTCACTCCGCGGTGTCAAGCGCAGTTCTGCAATGATCTCGCAACATCGCAGCATTCTCGCAAGTTCCGCGGCAGGTCACCAGCCCCGCGCGCTGAACTCCGCAAGAACGGGACGGTCGCCGCGCGTCGTCGGAGCTATCCTGCCGCCATGCTCATCGCCAGCCACGAGCGGGACGAAGCACATCGCGAGGCGACGCTGCGCGACTATGCGGCGGCTGTCTGCGCCGCGATGGATCTGATCCAGCAGCGTGCGCCCGAGGTGCCGTCGCTGGACGAGCTCGCGCGGCAGGTCGGCTTCTCGTCTTACCACTTCCACCGCATTTTCGGCGCGGTCTGCGGCGAGACGCTGGGCGCCTTCTGCCGCCGGGTGCGCCTGCACTGGGCCGCGCAGCGGCTGCTCCACCACGGCTGGAGCGTGACCCGCGCGGCGGTCGAGTGTGGTTACGCCACGCCGAGCGCCTTCACGCGGGCGTTCCAGCGCACCTTCGGCTGCGCCCCCAGCGAGCTGCGCGATGAGCCCAGCAGCGAACCCGCGACCGAGGCCGACGGACTCGCCTCGGCGTGGCTGGCCAAGGAGGCTCACCCAATGAACGTGGAGATTCGCGAGCTGCCCGAGACGACCGTCGCCTACGTGCGCCACATCGGGCCCTACGACCAGATCGGCCGGGCCTGGGGCAAGCTGATGATGTCGTGCGGCATGAGGCGCCTGCTCGGGCCAAACAGCCGGACGCTCGGCATCTACTACGACGACCCCGATCTGACCGCGCCCGACAAGCTGCGCGCCGACGCCTGCGTCACCGTCGCGCCGGGCACCGCCGGCAAGGGCGACGTCGGCGTGATGACCATCGCCGCCGGCGCCTACGCCGTCGCCGTGCATCAGGGGCCGTATCGCGAGGTCGGCCCGGTCTACGACGCGCTGCTGCGCGACTGGCTGCCCGGCAGCGGTCGCTCGCTGCGCGACGCGCCCTGCCTCGAGTGGTATCTCAACGACCCGCGCGCGACCCCCGAGAGCGAGCTGCTGACCGAGGTCTGCGTGCCGATCGAGTGATCAGAGCGCGGCAATCCAGGCGGCGATGTCGTCGATCACCCTGACCGCGACGTGGTTCGGCCGCTCATACTCTTCCGGCGTTGCCTTGCCCTCGCCCGGCGCGAAGAGGTGGTTCAGGTCGGCGTAGAAGTGGAACGTCGCGTCGTCGCGGCCGGCCAGGGCCTGCTGCCAGCCGGCGAAGTCGACCTCGGTCACCTGGTAATCGCGACCGCCCTGGAGCACCAGGATGGGGCGGTTCAGCTCGCGCACCAGCTCGGCCGGACTGGGTGCGCGCAGATCGAGCCAGTACCGCGCGCTGACGCCGAGCGGCAGCTCGTCGGCCGGCGTGTCGGGCGACAGCGCGGGATCGGCGGCGCGGACCGCCTGGGCGCGCAGGGCGTCGAGCTGGGCGCGCTCGTCGGCCGGCAGGTCGGGGTGCAGCGAGGCGATGTAGTCGAGCTGGTCGATGGTCACCACGGCCAGGTCACGCGTCGTGCCGGCGGCGATGATGAACCCCGCGATGCCGGCGTCGCGGACGCCGATGCGGGGTACCAACATGCCGCCCAGGCTGTGGCCGAGGACCATGATCCGCGCCGGGTCGATGCCCTCGGTCGCGCGGAGCAGCTCGACCGCCAGCAGCGCGTCGTCGACCGTCTCCTCTTTGACGGTCAGCTCCACCTTGGCGGCGGCCATCGCCGCGTTGTGCTGCTTGGTTCGCTTGACATAGCGCAGCACCGCGATGCCGCGCGAGCCGAGCCCGCCGGCCAGGTCGCGGAACGGCTTGTTCGGGCCGATGGTCTCATCGCGGTCCTGCGGGCCCGAACCGTGGACCAACACCACCGCCGGATGCGGCCCAGCGCCGACCGGCACGGTCAACGTGCCGGGCAGTGCCCACTCACCCTCGCCGACGGTCACCTCGCGCTCGGTGTACTTCGTCGGGTCGATGTAGTCGGGCGGAGCGTACTCGCCCGATCGGTCCGCCGGCGAGACCCAGAAACCGCCGATGCGGTGCTCGGCATCGAACACCACGCGCAGGTCGAGTGCCGCCTTCTCGAACCGGCAGACGACGAACACCGCGGTGATGTCGCCGTCGATCACCTGCCGCGTGCCGGTGTGCTCGATGAACGGTCCGACCTGGGCGACGAGCTGCTCCCAGTTCGAGCGCAGCACGTCGGGCGGCATGACGCGGAGCATGTCGGCGTCGAACGGCTCGGCCGCCTGCGCCCACTCACCGGCGGCCAGCCGGTCGACGAACTGGATCGCCAGCTCGGTCAGGTCGGGTGGCGCCGCCGGCGGCGCGGGTGGCTCGGGACGGCAGCCAACCGAAGTGAACAGCAGCGGTACGAGCCAGATCGGCGGTTTGCCCATGGTGCGCACCTCGCGCCGACATGGTGCCACCGCAACGCCGACCAGCGCAAGGCGAGCGGCGAGCGGCGACGACGAATCTGGGTAAGGTCGCGGTCTATGGGTTCCAGCGGGCGCTGCGGTAGACCGTGCTGTCCAGCTCGCTGGTCGGCGCGATCGCCGCGACTTCGGCGGCGCCGAAGATCTGGGCACGGACTGGAAAGAGGATGGCAGCCAGGACGCAGATGATGCCAGCGACCACCGCCAGGTCGAGGCTGGTGAACGGCCCGCAGATCAGTTTCGGTTCGTAGCCCGTCTTCGCCATGTGCTCCTCCGGCTCTCTGTATCGCGATGGCGGACGACCGCGGCCCAACAACCCGGACTTCCCCGTTGTGCTTCCCCGGTTGACGATCAGGTAACCGCTGAGTTACCATTTCCTGACGCATTCCCGCAACATTTCCGCAGCGTAGGGGGCCGCCGATGGCCGCGCCGCCTGTGCCGGGCGGCTCCTGGAGCCGCTCAGACGACGTGGGCCTGGGCCTCAAGAGACCGGCGCGGCGGACGAGAAAGCGTTAGCGGGTCTCGGTTCTGGAGTGGTGCCGCCATGGGCTTGCCCCTGGTCATCTTTGCGCTCGCCGCGGTGCTGCAGCTCTTCAGCGCCTGGACGGCGGTGCGCCTGGCCAGGGCCACGGGCCGGCCGGGACCCTGGCTGATGGTCGCCGTGGCGCTGGTCCTGATGCTGGCTCGCCGCGCGCTCGCCCTGTCGTTCGAACTCGGCCACGGCAACGACGTCCCGCTGCTCCCCGAGGTGATCGCGCTGCTCGTCTCGGCCTTGCTCCTGATCGGCCTGAGCGCCGCGCTGCCGGTCTACGACCAGCTTCGGGCGGCGCACGACGAGCTGGCCCGCCGCGACGGGCTCCGCCTCGCCTTGACCGAGGCCTCCGAGCGGCTGCTCGCCTGCGCCGACGTGGCCGAACTCCACCGCGCGGCGGTGTCCTTCGTGCACGAGCGGTTCGGCATCGAACGCTGCGCGATTCTGGTCCCGACGGCGAAGCCGGGGGTCTTCCGCGGCACGTTCGGCCACAACCTCGACGGCGAGGTGGTCGACCAGTCGGCCTGGCTGCTCGAGGCGATGCCGGGCAACCGCGCCATCGACGAGATCACCGGTGATCCGGCACGCCACTGGGGGCAGTTCGAGACCGACCAGATGGACCTCGTCGAGGGCGGCATCGTGCACACCGGCCGACGGGTCACCGTCGGCTGCGTGCCGATCTCCGCCGGCGGCGAGCTGAAGGCCGTGATGGCCACTGATCCGGGCCGCACCGAGGCGCCGTTCGACAACATGGTCCACGACATGCTGGTCGTCTTCGGCGCGCTGCTCGGGCGGCTGATGGAGCTTCGCGCCGCCGAACAGACGCTGCGTGACAGCGAGTCGCGCCACCGGCGGATGATCGCCCTCGCCGGCGGCGTGACCTATGAGCGCGACTGGCGCGGCGACCGCTTCACCCACCTGAGCGCGGAAATCGAGAAGGTGATTGGCTACCCGGCGCACGAGGTCACGCCGGCGCTGCTGGAGAGCCGCATTCGCCCGCTGCCCGACGCCGAACGGCGGCTCGAGCAGGAGTTGGCCGAGCCTGCCAGCCACCTGTACTACAACACCTACAGCCTGCTCGCCCGCGACGGCACGCGGCGGTATGTGACCGACATCGCGATGCAGTTCCGCGGCCCTGACGGCAAACTCGACCGCACCGTCGGCCTGCTGCAGGACATCACCGAGCGGTACCGGCTCGAGGACGAGCTGCGCCAGGCGCAGAAGATGGAGGCGCTCGGCCGGCTCGCCGGCGGTGTGGCGCACGACTACAACAACCTGCTGACCAGCATCCTGGGCTTCGGCGAGCTGCTCGGTGCCTCGCTCGGCCCCGAGCATCGCGGCCAGCGCGACCTGCGCCAGATCCGTCAGGCGGCCGAGGCGGCGGCGGCGCTGACCCGACAGCTCCAGGCGTTCAGCAGCCGGCAGGTGCTCGACCTGCGACCGACCGACCTGAACGCCGCGGTGGGGGCCGCCGAACCGCTGGTCCGCCGCCTGCTGCCCGAGGATGTGCGGTTGATTGTCCACCTCGCCGCCGACCTGCCGGCGGTCACCGGCGACGAGCAGCAGTTCCAGCAGGTGGTGGTCAACCTGGCCCTGTTCGCCCGCGACTCGATGCCCACCGGCGGCACGCTGAGCATCAGCACCAGCGCCGGCGAGCGGGTCGGCCTGACCGTCAGCGACGACGGCCAGGAGCTGAGCGACGAGGAGCGCGAGAGCCTGTTCGAGCCGTTCAGCGTGCGCCGCGGCGGCAAGCTCGGGCTGGCCAGTGTCTATGGCATCGTGCGCCAGTGCGGCGGCGACATCCAGGTCGACCGCGCGCCCGGCGGCGGCACGCGCTTTCACCTCACCTTCGCGCCGGTGGCCACGCCCGAAGTCGCGCCCGCGCTGCCGGCGCCGCCGCCCATCGCACCGGTCGGCGGCGCGACCGTGCTGCTGGTCGAAGACGATGAGATGGTCCGTGAGCTGGTCGCCGAGGTGCTCGGCGAGCGCGGCTACCAGGTCCTGCTCGCCCGCGACGGTGCCGCCGCCGTGGCGCTGCTCGAGGAACTCCGCCCGGTGCTCGACCTGCTGCTCACCGACCTGGTCATGCCCAACATGAGCGGCGTCGAACTGGTCGAGCAGGTGCGCCGCGCGTCGCCCGACCTGCCCGTGCTGTTCATGTCGGGCTATCCCGCCGACGAACTCGACCGGCGCGGGATCAACCTGCCCGGCCGGCAGTTCCTCGCCAAACCATTCAGCGCCGCCGCGCTGACCAGCAAGGTCGACGAGCTGCTGCGCAGCCGGGCCGCCTGAACGCCCGCGACAGTGCTACACTGCGCCGCGGAGGGCGCGCATGACCCCGGCCGCCGACTACCTGGCCCGGTGCCGACTGATCTGTGATGCCGTCGAGGGGCAGCTCCAATCGATCGGCCGCGCGGCCGACTGGTTTGCCGAGGCGATCGTCGCCGGGCGGTTGGTCCACCTGTTCGGCAGCGGACACAGCCGCATCATGGTCGAGGAGATGTGGCCGCGGTACGGCAGTTTTCCCGGCTTCCACCCCATCGTCGAGCTGTCGCTGACCTACCACAACCAGGTCGTCGGCGCCAACGGCCAGCGCCAGGCGATGTTCCTCGAAAACGTCGCCGGGCTGGCCGAGCGGATCCTGCGCAACTTCGACCTCCGGCCGCCCGACGCCGCGCTGGTGATCAGCTCCTCGGGCTGCAACCGGGTGCCGATCGAGATGGCCGAGGGCTTCCAGGCGCGCGGCCTGAAGACCGTGGTGATCGTCAGCCGCCGCCACCTCGAAGCCAGCGCCTCGAGTGATCCGCGCGGCGTCAAGCTGACCGACTTCGCCGACCTGGTGCTCGACACCGGCGCGCCGCCGGGCGACGCGATGGTGACCGTCCCCGGCCTGGCCGCGCCCGTTTCGCCTGGTTCCAGCGTCGGCGGCTGCCTGCTGATCAACGCGCTCAAGGCCGAGGTGGCCGCCCGCCTGGTCGCCGTCGGCGCGCCGCCGCCGGTGCTGGTCGCCGGCTGCCTGGTCGGCGCCGAGGCGGCGCGCGAGGCCTTCGAGGCGGCCTATGACGAACATGCGCGGCGCGTGGCCGAGTTGTTTCTGCGCTTGGGCAAGGCCTAACCCCCCGACCCGCTTCCCGCGGCGGGAGGGGGAGTCAGATGGTCGCGCGGTGGTCTGCGGAAGGGTGTCGGTCGACAAGGTCCAAGCCACGCCCATGCTGCCGCTGCTCATGCTCACCGCCCTCGCCGCCGACCTGCCACCGCGCCGGGTGACCGACCTTGCCGGCGTGTGGGAGATCCGCGCCGACGGCGACGACGAATGGCTGCCCATCGCCGTGCCGGCAAGCTGGGAGACCGTGCTCGGCGTCGATTTCGATGGCGTCGCCTGGTACCGCCGGACCGTGCCGCTGCCCGCCGACCTGGCCGGCCGGCGGGTGCTGCTGCGCTTCTGGGGCGCGGCCACCGAAGCGACGGTCTGGCTCAACGAAGTCGAGCTCGGCCGCCACCTCGGCGCCTGGACACCGTTCACCTTCGACCTCACGCCCCACCTTGTGCTGGGCGAGCCGGCCACGTTGTTGGTCCGCCTCGACGAGCAGGTCGGTCACAACACGCAGGGGTTTCTGCCGGTCATCGCGCCGCACTTCGGCGGGTTGTGGCAGGGCGTCGAGTTGCTCGACTTCGCCGGCGCCTCGCTCGATGAGACCGCCATTGCGGTGACCACCGACTTCCGGCGCCTGGCGCCTAACCGCGTGGCGCTCGAGCTGACCGCCACGGTGCCGATCCATGGCGAGCTCCCGCCCGGCGCAGAGCTGCGGCTGCAGCTTCAGGGCCTCGGCCCGGCGGGTCAGTTTGTCGCCGATGAGACGGTGCCGGCCGGCAACGAGGTGACTTGGCGCTGGTCGGGCGAGATGGGCTACACCGGCCGCCACATCCTGCGCCTACCGCTCCACCTGACGCTGCAGGCCGGCGGCCAGGTGCTCGACGAGCAGACGGTCTCGGTCGGCTTTCGCAGTGTCGTCGCCGACGGCCACCGGATCCTGCTCAACGGCGAGCCGCTGGTGGTCCGCGGCGTGCTACACTGGGGTTACAACCCGCCGCAGCTCGATCCCAACCTCGACCCGGAGCGCTTCCGCGAGCAGCTCCGCGAGCTCAAGGCGTGCGGCTTCAACCTGATCAAGTTCTGTCTCTGGGTGCCGCCGAAGGCGCTGCTCGAGGTCTGCGACGAGGAGCGGATGCTGGTCTGGATCGAGTATCCGACCTGGCACCCGACGCTCGACCAGGCGCACCGGGCCGAGCTGCTGCGCGAGTACACGGAGTTCCTCCGTCACGACCGCAACCAGGCGAGCGTGATCCTGCGCAGCATCACCTGCGAGACCGGTCCGACGGCCGATCTCGAGGTGCTCCAGTCGCTCTATGACCTGTGCAAGCAGATGGCGCCGGGCACGTTGGTCGAGGACGACTCGTCGTGGATTGGCTGGAACCGCATCCACGACTTCTGGGACGACCACAGCTACGGCAACAACCGCTGGTGGCGCGGGCAACTGGGCCGGCTGCGCGCGCACATCGACGAGCATGGCGCCAAGCCGCTGCTGCTCGGCGAGGCGATCACCGCCGACACCTGGCCCGACACGCGCCGGCTGCTCAACCAGTCCGTCGGCGGCCGGCCCTGGTGGCTGCCGAAGTGGCTCGACTCCCAGCTCGCCTTCGAGCAGGAGCTGCAGGCGCGGTGGGGCGGCGGCGGGTACGACCCGGTCGCCGACCTGCGCGCCTGGTCGCTCGAGTATGCGATGACCATGCGCCGCTGGCAGATCGAGACGTATGGCGAGATGCTGCCCGACGCCGGCTACGTGGTCAGCGTGATGAGCGACTTCACCGGCGCGACGATGGGTCTGTACGGCTACGACGGCGCGGCCAAGTGGAGCGAGGCGGAGTGGGAGACCTGGCACCTCGACCCGCAGGCGGCGCTGCGGAGCCCGGGCGACCAGCGCGCTTACCGGGCGTCTCAGCCGCCGGCGGCCTGGCCGGTGCGCTTCACCGCGCCGACAAGGGTGTGGAACTACGGCACCGGCCAGCCCGACTGGCAGCCGCCGGCCGAGCCGGTGACCGAGGTCGAGCTGCCGGCCGAACCGGCGCGCGCCGTGGCGCGGCCCGAGCTTGTTACGCTCGCGGTGACAGCGAAGTCGAAGCCCTACCCGCGGCCGACGGGCGGCTTTTCGCCACACGGCCCGTTCGGCGGCATGTTTGGGGGAGGCAGCACCCGCATCCCGCTGGTCACCGAATGGCCGCTTTGGGCGCTGCCCGACCCCGCCCCCGTGCCGCCGAACACCATCCTCCACGGCGAGCCCGGCGAGCGCGAGCCGGCGACGCTCTTCCCCGGCGCGACGGCGCTGCCCCCCGAGGCGCCGATCCCCGCCGGCACGGCGCTGGTGGTCACCTCGGCGCTCAGCGGCCCGGTGCTCGACTACCTCGAAGCCGGCGGGCGGGTGCTCCACCTGACCTCGAGCCAGCGCGGCTCGTGGCGCGACGAGGGGACCTGGTGGCTGCGCGGCACGGTCTGGTCGCCGCCGCGGCCGACCGGCTTCGCTGACCGCGTGCCCGGCGAGCTGCTGCGTTACCTGCAGCTCTTCGAGCTCGGCGGCAACACCTGCCTGCGCGGCGAGCGGCTGTGGCGCGAGGTCGACCCGCTGCTGATGTTCGTCGAGACCCACGACCTCGATCGTGTGCGGCCAAACCTGCTGCTCTTCGACACCCGCGTCGGCGCCGGCCGGCTGGCGGTCAGTTGCCTGCGCCACGAGGGCGGCGAGGCGGAGAACTACGCCGGCCTCTGGCTGGCGCGCGAGCTGGCCGCCTGGCTGCTCGACGGTCCACCGCCCGAACGCGAGCTGTCGCCCGAGGTGCGCGACGCACTGCGCACCGCGCTCGACGCCGAGATCGTCAAGCTCGAGACGCCCTGGCGGTTCGTCACCGATCCCGCCGGCGACGGGCTCGAGCGCGGCTACGAGCGCCTCGCCTTCGACGACGCCGGCTGGCGCGAGCTGCTCGCCCGCTCGCCCGAGGAGGGCGCGATCTGGAACGCCTACGACGGCTGGGGCTGGTACCGCCAGCGGTTGACCATCCCCGCCGGCTGGGCCGGAAAGCGCATCCGGCTGGTCTTCGACAGCGTCGACAACATGTACGAGCTGTACGTCAACGGCCGGCTGGTCGGCGGGTATGGCAAGCTCGATCGCAGCGAGTCGTCGTTCCTCCGTCGGACCTGGCAGGACATCACGCCGTTCGTCGAGCCGGGGGGCGAGAACCTGGTCGTGGTGCGGGTCTACGACTGGGTCGGCGCGGGCGGGCTGAACGGCGAGGCCTGGCTGACCACCGGACCGGTCGAGGAAGGGCTCGATTTCCTACGCCGGTGAGGGAGGCGTCGCGCTCGGCGCGCCGAATGCTCCGCGCTGCGAGAAGGCCATGAAGCGACTCGGTCTGGCCCTGCTGATCGGCCTGGTCGCCGGCTGCGCGAAGCCGGCGCCGGAGCCGCCGCCGATGGCGCCGGGGCCGGCCCTGCCCGACGAGGCGAGCGGCCCGCCCGAGCCGTCGGCGGGCAAGGTGACCATCGGCGTCTCGGTGTTGACGCTGACCCACGACTTCTTCCAGGTGATCGCCGACTCGATGCGCGAGAGCGCCAAGGAGCTGGGCTGGGAGGTGGTCGTCGTCTCGGGTGAGTTCGACGCCGCGCGGCAGGATCAGCAGGTCGACGACTTCATCGTCCAGGGCGCCGACGCGATTGTGCTCTGCCCGTGCGACAGCCAGTCGGTCGGCACGGCGATCAAGAAGGCCAACGCCGCGGGGATTCCCGTCTTTACCGCCGACATTGCGGCCATGGCCGAGGGCATCGAGGTGGTCAGCCACATCGCCACCGACAACCACGGCGGCGGCGTGCTGGCGGCCAAGGCGTTGATTGAGGCGCTCGACGGCCAGGGCAAGGTGGCCATCATCGATCACCCGCAGGTCGAGTCGGTGATCCTGCGCACCAAGGGCTTCCACGAAGAGCTCGAGCGCGCGCGGCGCGAGGATGGGGTGACCATCGAGGTGGTCCAAACGGTGCCCGGCGGCGGCGACAAGGAGAAGGCCTTCCGCGCCGCCGAAGACCTGCTCCAGGCGCACAGCGACCTGGCCGGCATCTTCGCCATCAACGACCCCTCGGCGCTCGGCGCGGTGGCGGCGATTGAGAAGGCGGGGCGGGCGGGCAAGATCATCGTGGTCGGCTTCGACGGCCAGCCCGAAGGCAAGCAGGCCATCCTCGAGGGCAAGATCTACGCCGACCCGATCCAGTACCCCGACCGCATCGGCGCGATGACCATCGACGCGATCGCCCGCTACCTGCGCGGTGAGGAGGTCGAGCCGGAGATCCGGATCCCGACCTCGCTTTACTACCAGGCCGACGCGCAGGCCGATCCCGAACTGAAGGGCGACGCGTGAGGCCGGCAGGGCAATCGCCCGACAGCGGCGGCGGCCGCGACGTGACGCGATGACCCGCCTGACCAGCAGCTACGGCATGTTGGCCGTGCTGCTGCTGCTCTGCGGTTACTACTCACTGGCCACGCTGCGCGAGCAGACGCCGGTCGGCGCGGCCGCCGCCGTCGCATTGGTCGACCGCCTCGGCGCGCCGCCGGCCGGCGGTTGGCTGGTCGCCGGGCGCACGGGGGTCGAGGACCGGGCCTTCGTCGCCGAGGCCGAGCGTCGGCTCCGCGAGCGGGGTGACCGGGTCGCCGCGGCGGTCTGTGGCGGCCCGCCCGAGCTGCGCCGAGCGATCGAGGCCGCCGGCGAGGTGACCGTCGTCGGCACGCCCGAGGTGGCAGCCTGGCCGCTGCTCGCCGGCCGGCCGGTCGAGACGCCGCCAAGCCGCCGCTTCCCGACCTTCCTCAAGCGCGACAACCTGCTTAACATCGCCAACCAGATTGCGGTCATCGCCATCATCGCCGTCGGCATGACGATGGTCATCATCACCGCCGGCATCGACCTCTCGGTCGGCAGCTTGCTCGCCCTCTCGGCCTGCGTCTGCGCGGCGGTGATCCGGCTGCTCGGCGGGCCGCAGGCGGGGCTCGGCGGGATGCTCCTCGGCGCGCTGGCGGCGCTGGTCGGCTGCGGCCTGGTCGGCGCGCTCTCCGGCCTGCTGATCACCGGCTTCCGCCTGCCGCCGTTCATCGCCACGCTGGGCATGATGCAGGTGGCCAGCGGCCTGGCCTACATCCTCTCGCGCGGCCAGTCGATCTACGAGGTGCCCGACGGCTTCGTCTGGCTCGGTCGCGGCGCCGACCTGTTCGGCCTGCCCAACGCCGTGGTGCTGATGGGCCTGATCTACCTCGCCGCCCACCTGCTGATGACCCGCACGCGGCTGGGCCGGGCCATCTATGCCGTCGGCGGCAACGCCGAGGCGGCGCGGCTGTCAGGCGTGCGGCTCAACCGCGTGCTGCTCTTCGTCTACACCATCACCGCCGTGCTGGCCGGCCTGGGCGGGGTGATCATGGCCTCGCAACTGAAGAGCGGCGCGCCGACCTACGGCCAGATGTACGAGCTGTTCGTGATTGCCGCGGTGGTGGTCGGCGGGACCAGCCTGTCGGGTGGCTCGGGCACCATCCACGGCACGCTGATCGGCGCCTTCATCATCGCCGTGATCCAGAACGGCATGAACCTGACCGGCGTGGAAAGCTACACGCAGAAGGTGGTGCTGGGGCTGGTGATCCTGGGCGCCGTGCTGGTCGACACGCGGCGGAAGCGGTAGGGCGCGCTATTGCGCGCGGGCCGACCGTCCACCGGCGATACGACGCGGGCCGTGGGGCCGACTCGGCGCGCTGTAGGGCGCGCTACTGCGCGCGCGGTGACCGCCTCCCGCGCGCAAGAGCGCGCCCTACGGTACGTGCCGGCGGGACGCCGGCGGTCCGTTCGGTCAGTACGACCGCGATCGACCCGCCCGCCGCCACTCGGCGAACAACGCCACACAGGCCTCTGCCTCGTCGAGCTGCTCGACGATCAGCTCGCTGCCACCCTCGCGGGCCAGGTCGGCCGCGCGCAGGTGCAGCTCGTGGAAGCCCGCCTCGGCCGCGTCGGCGATGCTGGCGCCGTAGACACAGCGGTCGAGCCGGGCCCAGTGGATCGCCGCCAGGCACATCGGGCGGGGCTCGCAGGTGGTGTAGATCACGCAGCCGCTCAGGTCGATTGTGCCCAGCCGCTCGGTCGCTTCGCGGATGACGTTGACCTCGGCGTGGGCGGTCGGGTCGCCGTCGGCCCAGACGGTGTTGTGCGCCGCGGCGACCGGCTCGCCGCCGCGGGCGATCACCGCCCCGAACGGCGACTGGCCGACGGCGATGCCGGCCCGCGCGGTGGCCACGGCCAAGTTGGTAAGCTCGCGGTCGGTCATCGGCGCCCTCGCCGGTCGATTGGCGAGCCGACGCGCAACTCCTCGCCGCAGGACTCGGGCCACGCGGCGTGAACGCCCGCACGGCAGGGAGCCGGTCATGCCGGTCGCTACGGCGCTGCTGCTGCTGGGGTCGCTGATGGGGCTCGAACCACGTCACCTGCGCACCGAATACCTGGTCGAGCCGCTCGGCCTGGCCACGCCACGGCCGCGGTTGAGCTGGACGGTCACCAGCACCGAACGCCGGCAGCGGCAGACGGCTTACCAGATCGTCGCGGGCGCCACGCCCGAGGCCGTCGCCGCCGGTCGGGGCGAGCTGTGGGACAGCGGTCGCATCGAGTCCTCGCAGACGGGCCAGGTCGAATGGGCCGGCGCGCCGCTGTCCGCCCGGCAGCGCGTCTACTGGAGCGTGCGGGTGTGGGACGCCGGGGGCGACGCATCGGCCTGGGCGCCGCCGGCGAGCTTCGCCGTCGGGTTGCTCGAGCCGGGTGACTGGCGGGCCGCTTGGATTGGCCCCGCCGGCGAGCCGCCCGCCTCGTCGCGCGACCACAACGGCTACCACAGCGAGCTGACCCCCGAACCCGCGACGACGAAGTGGGTGCAGGTCGACCTCGGACAGACGACACGTATCGAGGCGGTGCGGTTGTATCCGGCCAATCCGTACAACTGGAATCCGCGCACGCCCGGGTTCGGCTTCCCCGTTCGCTACCGGCTCGAGGCCTCGGACGAACCCGAGTTCGCCACGCCGCGGCTGCTGGCCGATCGCACCGACGCCGACCAGCCGAACCCCGGCGGCGAGCCGGTGACGCTCGAGTTCGCGCCGGTCTCCGCGCGCTACGTGCGGCTCACCGCGACGCTGCTCTGGCGGCGCGACGCCGAGGCGTGCGCGCTGGCCCTGGCCGAGCTGGAGGTGCTCGCCCGCGGCGAGAGTCTCGCCCGCGGCGCGGCGGTGACGGCGCTCGACAGCATCGAAACCGCCGGCTGGTCGCGCGACCGGCTGACCGACGGCGAGACGCGCTCGCTGGCGCCACAGCCGGCCGAGGCGCTGCCGGCGACGATGCTCCGGCGCGAGTTCGACCTGCCCGCCGCGCCCGGCCGGGCGATGCTCTATGCCACGGCCCGTGGTGTCTACGAGCTGTGGCTCAACGGCCGGCGCGTCGGCGAGCAGCTACTGGCGCCCGAGTGGACGGACTACCGCAAGCGCATCCAGGCGCAGGCGTACGACGTGACCGAGTTGCTGCGGCCGGGTGCCAACGCGCTCGGCGCGGTGCTCGGCGACGGCTGGTTCGCCGGGCGGCTGGGTCTGGCCGGGCCGGGCCGCTGGCACTACGGCGCGCTGCCCAGCCTGCTGGTCCAGCTCGAACTCGATGGCGCACCGGTGCTGCTCAGCGACGACACCTGGCGGATGACCGATGAGGGTCCGCTGCGCCGTGCCGACATCCTCGACGGCGAGGTCTACGACGCGCGGCGGCAGATGCGCGGCTGGAACGAGCCGGCGTTCGACGACTCGGCCTGGTCGCCCGCGGCGGCCGTGCCGGAGCCGGCGGCGCTGCTGGTGATGCAGCCGAACGAGCCGCTGCGGGTGGTCGACGAGGTGACTCCAATCGCGGTGACCGAGCCGGCGCCCGGAGTGGCGATCTTCGACCTGGGCCAGAACCTGGTCGGCTGGGGCCGGCTGACGGTCCGCGGCCAGGCCGGCGACGAGCTGGCTATCCGCCACGGCGAGATGCTCAACGACGATGGCACGCTCTATGTCGACAACCTCCGCGGCGCGCCGCAGGTCGATCGTTACCTCTGTCGCGGTGGTGGAGCGGAGATCTACGAGCCGCGATTCACCTATCACGGCTTCCGCTACCTCGAGGTGAGCGGGCTGAAGTACCGGCCCGCGCCGGGCGATCTGCTGGCGCGAGTGATCTGCTCGTCGTCGCCCGAGGCGGGCACGTTCGAGTGCTCCGACGCCGACCTGAACAAGCTCTGGAGCGCGATCTTCTGGACGCAGCGAGCGAACCTGTTCAGCACCCCGACCGACTGCCCCCAACGCGACGAGCGGCTCGGCTGGATGGGCGACATCCAGGCTTTCTGCCCGACCGGGATGTACAACATGGACCTGGCCGGGTTTATGACCAAGTGGCTGGCAGACGTCCGCGACGCCCAGGGGCTCGAGGGCCGCTACCCCGATTTCGCTCCGCTGCTGCCGACCACACCGCCGGGCAACGCGCCCGCCTGGGCCGACGCGGGGGTGATCATCCCCTGGCACCAGTGGACTCATTACGCCGACCGGCGGCTGCTCGAGGAGCATTTCGAGTCGATGTGCCGGTTCATCGACCACCTGGCCGAGAGCAACCCCGACCGGCTCTGGCGCGAATCGGTCGGCGCGAACTACAGCGACTGGCTGAACGCCGACACGCTCATCCTCGAGGGCTTCCCAAAGACCGGCGGCGCGCCGCCGAAAGAGCTCTTCGCGACCGCCTTCTGGGCCCACTCGACCCGCCTGCTGGCCGACCTGGCGGCGGCGCTCGGCCGCGACGCCGAGGCGGCGAAGTACCGCGCGCTGCGCGGCGAGATCGAGGCGGCCTTCCAGCGCGCCTTTGTGCAGCCCGACGGCCGGCTGACCGGCGAGACGCAGTCGGGCTACGC
Organism: uncultured Fimbriimonadaceae bacterium; assembly: GCA_964405335.1. Classification (GTDB taxonomy): domain Bacteria; phylum Armatimonadota; class UBA10988; order UBA10988; family UBA10988; genus CAYONP01. The sequence continues at coordinate 22,958 of CAYONP010000027.1, read as the reverse complement.
CCTCGCCCTGGCCTTCGATCTGCTGCCCAACGAGCTGCGCGGCGCGGCGGCCGAGCACCTGGTCGCGGCGTTCGAGCCGTATGGCGGGAAGATCTCGACCGGCATCCAGTCGACCGTCCGGCTGATGCAGGCGCTCCGCGACACGGGCCACGTGGACGAGGCCTATCGCTTGTTGAATGAGCGTGGCTGTCCGTCGTGGCTGTTCACCATCGATCAGGGCGCGACCACGATCTGGGAGCGGTGGGACGGTTACGTCGCCGGGCGCGGGTTCCAGAACGCGGGCATGAACAGTTTCAACCACTGGGCCTTCGGCTCGGTCGGCGAGTGGATGGTCGAGACGATCCTCGGTCTGCGGGTCGATCCCGAGCGGCCGGGGTTCGAGCACGTGACCATCGAGCCGGTGCCCGGCGGCGGGCTGACCTGGGCGCGCGGGCGATATGAGTCCATTCGTGGTACGTTCGGTCTCGAGTGGCGCCAGGAGGGCGGCCAGTTCAGCCTCGAGGTCGACCTGCCGGCCAACACCACGGCCTCGGTGGTGATGCCCTACGCCTCGCCGATCAGCGTCGACGATCCGACGGTGCGTCTGCCCAGGCTGGCCGGCCGGACGCGCGTGGCGCTGGGTTCGGGGCGGTACCGGTTGACGCAGGCGACGCCGTAGCGGCTGAGCGCAGCCGGCGTGTCGACAGACCAGCTCGGTCGCGGTATCATGTCGTCATGCTGACGACACTGCATCGACGAGTGGTCCTGACCCGCGACCAAGATGGCTGGTGGGTGGCCGAATGCCCATCGCTCCCGGGTTGTGTTAGCCAGGGCGAAACACGGGACGACGCGGTGGCCAACATCAAGGACGCCATCGCGCTCTACCTGGAGTCCCTGGCGGCGCATGGCGAGCGGGTGCCCGCAGATCGTGCGGAGTGGATTGCGGTCTGATGCAGACGACGGCTCCCGACTCAGCGCCATGGGAGGCTCGCGCGCTGATGCCGTCCAGCAGCACGTCGGTGGCACTGGCGGCGCCGACGACCGTCAGTGTCGGCCCGCGTGATCGACGTCGGCCGGCGGGGCGTGTCGACCTTGCGGTAGGGGCAGGTCTCCGACCTGCCCGGTAGCGGTTGGATCCGCTCTGGAAGCGGGTTTCCCGGCGTTCGGGCGGGTCTGAGACCCGCCCCTACGTGAGTTTCCTAACGGGCTGGAGACGCCAGGGGTGCGCGCGCGGCGAACGGGCAGGGCGACCGACCGACACTCCGCTACGTAAAGAACCCCGGCACCCGCACGCCGAGGAGCATCCCGGCGATCGTCTGCCCGCCGCCGACTAGGTAATCGCCGAGCATCAGGCCGAGGAAGAAGGGCATCGCCGCGCGGAAGCGGTTCAGGCCGCCGTGGCGGAGTATCAGGCCCTTCGCCAGCCAGCTCAGCAGCACGCTGAACCAGAGCCAGCTCATCGTCCAGCTCCCCGCGATGGCATAGCCGACCGGGTGGAACGGCAGGCCGAGGAAGCGACGGCGGAGGAGCATCAGGCCGAGCGTCAACACCGCCCCGCCGGCGAACTGCCGCAGGCCGGCGTGGTCGGGCCCCGGGTCGGCCGCGGTGAGCCACTGGTCGAGCCGCGTGTAGGCCTCCTGCGCCTGGCCGAGCGCATAGCCGCGGATGCCCGCCGACGCGCCCTGGTCGTAGTACTGGTGCAACGCCATCGCCGCGCAGACGAGGAAGCCGACCACGGCGACGAGCATCATCGCCGCGGCCAGCCGGGCTCCTTCGCGGCGGACGCTGCCGCGCAGCTCGAGCATCTTCAGTGCCTCGAGCTGGTGCGGCATGGCCAGGCTGCGGTAGTCGCGGGTGATCCAGTAGAGCAGTGTCAGCCCGCGCAGGTTGGCCGGGCCGAGGCTGCCGGGGCCGGCCGCGGCGGTGAGCAACCAGTCGCCGCCGGCGAAGAAGAGATCGTGAGTGGGCGGGCCGAGTTCGGCGCGCATGCGCGTGACCGCCACGCAGATGGTCAGGTGGACGGCCCAGAAGCCGGCGATGACCGGCCAGCTCAACCCCATGCCGCGCAAGAACCAGGCCAGCCCGGCCAGCGCGCCGAGGAGCAGCAGCAGCGCCGTGCGGCGGCTGACCGGCTCGCGCGGGTCGCGTTCGCCGCGCAGCGCCTGTCGCAGCCCATCGGCGAGCTGCCCGCGGGTGGCGAAGAGGGCGAACAGGCCGAGGGCGATCCAGGCGCCGGCCGACTGATCGCTGGCATAGGGTCCGGCCAGCGGGTCGAACCCGAGCCAGGCGCGGACCACCATCTGGGCTTTCCAGAAGAGGTAGAAGAACCAGGTCGAGAAGGCCAGGTCCTGGGGCATGAAATAGGCCAGGCCCACCGCGAAGGGGTAGAGCGCGACGGGCGTCCAGCCGATCGCGCGCCACGGTTGGGTGGTCACGAAGGTCTGCGCATCCCACACGGTGGTGACCGTCGGCACGGCCGGATAGAGCGCGTGCAGTCCGCGCAGCAGGTTGAGCAGTCCGGCGGCGGCGAATCCGGCCCACAGCCAGCCGCTGCGCCACGGGCCGCCGGGGGTGGTCATCTGCAGCGGCAGGTGGATGCAGGGGAAGCTGAGCCGTTCGTCGTCGCACCAGGCGCGGCGGACGAGCAGGCAGAGCGCCAGCGTGGCGGTCAGCACCAGGCCGATGAACAGCGTCCAGGCAAGCAGCGGCCCGGCCCAGGTACCGAGCACGTCGGGCGCCCAGAAGCTGGCGTGGCCCTCGAAGAAGCCGGTCAGCACCCGCTCGTCGGGGATGGTCAGCCGGCGCGGCAGTTGGCTGACGAACAGCTCGTCCCAGCCGTTCTCTGGCGTGGCGAAGCGGTAGGGATAGGTGATCAGCGGCGGCAGAATCTGGACCAGGTCGTGGCTGCCCATGCTGGTGATCAGGTTGAGCAGGGCATAAAAGACGACCAGCTCGCCCGGCCGCAGCGCCAGCCGCGGGGCGAGGCGGCGGAGCAGCGCGTTGGCCGCCACGGCGGCGGCCAGGCCGCAGATGCTGGTGAAGAAGACTGACAGCACCGTGGCATGGATGCCGCCGTGGACGATTTCGGCGTTGAAGATCCAGAGGCCGAGGAACGGGCTGCAGAGCAGGGCGAGCAGCACCACGCGCAGCGAGACGGGCGAGCGCGGCGCCTCACTCGTCCCCACGTCCTGCGTCATGGACGGTGGTTGCGTCGCCGGGCCGGTCGACTCCTGCCGGCAGGCAAGCCGGCGGCGGCGGCCAATCAGAGAGCCGTGGGAGCACATCGTGAGGAGGCAGGCAGCCATGCTGGGGTTGGTCATCGTCGCGGGCGCCGGCGCGGCGCGCGAGCTGTCGACCGAGGTCTTCGCCAACGTCTTCGTCGGCGAGCAGCCGGTGGTCGTCCAGGCCGGACCGGGCGAGCCGGCCGAGTTGCTGCTGCGCGACCTGGACGGCCGCGAGATCACGCGGCGGCCGGCGGCCGGTGCCGGCGCGGTCGTGTTCGGCCCGCTGCCGCCGGGCTACTACGAGGTGGTGGCCGGCGAGACGGTGCTGCCGCTGGCGGTGATCATCGATCCGGCGCGGCGCGTGCCGGGCGAGAGCCGGCTGGCGAGCGACAACGCGATGAGCTGGCTGGTGCCCGAGTCGCAGTTCGTGCCGCTGGCCCGCCTGCTGCGCCAGTGCGGCCTCGGCTGGGTGCGCGAGCGGCTGGCCTGGGGCCACGTCGAACGCGAGCGCGGCACCTACGAGTGGGACAACCAGTACGGCCGCAGCCTGCGCGCGTTGGCCGATGAGGGCATCCAGATCTTCGATGTCTACCACGGCGTGCCGGGCTGGTCGCGGGCCGACGGCGACGGCCGCGCCGCCTGCGACGACCTGCGCGACATCCACCGCTTCGCCGCCGAGTTGGCCGGCCGCTGGCGCGGCGTGGTGCAGGCTTGGGAGGTCTGGAACGAGCCCGACATCAGCTTCTTCAGCCACCCCGCCAGCGAGATGGCGGCGTTTCAGAAGGCGGCCTGGCTCGGCTATCGGTCGGTCGACCCGGAGGTGCTGATCCTCGGCCCGTCGATGGCCCACGGCGCCTGCCCGCACAGCGCCGGGCTGCTCGAGAACGGCATCGCCGACTACCTCGACATCTGGAACTGGCACATCTACGCCGACCCCTCGGCCTATGCCGCCCGGGCCGACGGCTGGCGCGCGCAACTGGCCGAGCATGGCGCAAGCAAGCCGATGTGGGTGACCGAGGCGGGCGACCGCGTGCCGGGGCCCGACGGTGTGCTGACGCCCGAGAGCCGGCGGCACCAGGCGGCCTTCATCTCGCGGGCCTTCCCGCAGGCGCTGGCCGCCGGCGTCGAGAAGCACTTCTGGTTCATCTTCCCCTTCTACCGCGAGGCCGAGATCGGCTGGGGGCTGCTCGGGACGGGCAACCGCGAACCCTTCCCCGGCCTGCCCGCCCTGGCCGCGGCCACCTGGGCGCTTGGGCGGGGCGACTACCTAGGCCGCCTGGCCGGCCTGCCCGACGAGGCGCGCGCGCTCGCCTTCGCCCGTGGCGACGGCTCCGCCTGCCTGGCCGTCTGGCGCGAGGACGACGCGCCGGCCGAGCTTGCCCTGCCGCTCGATTGGGCCGCGGTGAGCGAGGCCGCCGGCTACCTCGGCACGCCGCTGCCGCGCGGCGACGGCCCGGTGCGCCTCAACCTCGCCCGCGCCGCGAGCTACCTGCTCCTCGACGTCGACCGACTGCCGCCGCTCGAACTGCCGCCGCCGGCGCCCGAGGTGCCCCTGTCGCCGCCGCCCGGCCTGCCGGCGGCAGTGGTGCGCATCGTCGTGAGCGAGGCGACGGTCGACAAGGACGCCGACGCCTATCAAGTCGAGCCCGACCGCCTGACGCCGCTGGGCGTGCAGGTCTACAACTTCGGCCTCGAGCCGCTGCGGGGCGAGCTGAGCTTGACCGCGCCGGCGGCCGTGGTGATCGAGCCGGCCCGGTTCGCGGTCGAGCTGCCGCCGGGCGAGATGGTCGCCTTCCCAGCGAGCGTCACGCTGCCGGCCAACAAGGCCCGGGCGCAGGTCCGGGGCGAAGTGGTGGCTGGTGAGCGGCGCAGCTCACCGGCGGTGGTCAACCTGATGCTCGATCTCAACCGCATCGTGCCGCTGGCCGAGCAGCCACTCGGCCTCGATGCACCGGAGCGGTGGGAGCGCAACATCGCCGGGCACGGCACGCAGACGGCGAGCGCCGGGGCCGACGGCGGCGTGCGGTTCGAGTTCGCCTTCACCGGCGCGGGCGACCCGTGGGCCTATCCGCAGGCGCGGTTCGAGCCGGCGCTCGAGGCCGCCGCGTACTCGGGTGTGCGGTTCGAGTACCGAACCGAGCCGACCGACATGGGCGTGGTGCGGTTCATGGCCGTCGAACAGGGCGGCCTGAGCTGGATGACCGCCGCCGGCCTGCCCGGCAGCGCCGAGTGGCGGCAGGCGACCATCCCGTTCGACCGCCTGGTGGCCATGGGCAGCCCGCCGCCCGGCCACGGGCCGACGATCGACACCGGCCGGCTGTCGCTGCTCCGCATCGGCGCCAACTGCAAGCCCGAGCGGGTGGTGCTCGAGATGCGCGGTCTGCGGCTGGTCCGCTGGTGAACCGGCCGATGTACCACGGATGATCGCAAAGCCCGGCCGCTTGACGGCGGGCGCGGTAACGGGGCGGGCGGGGACGCCGGCGCTCCGGTCGGCCTTGGCCCGTTCGGCGAACGGGCCCTACCTACGCCTCCGCCAGGTAGGCGGCGATCACCTCATCGGCGATGCCGACCTGGCGCACGCGGCCGCCGTCGAGCCAAATCACGCGGTCGCTGATCGCTCGCACGACGTCGAGATCGTGGCTGACGAAGACGATCGTCCCGCCGCCAGCCTGGAACTCGCGCAGCGTCTCGCGGCAGCGCTGCTGAAACGCCTCATCGCCGACGGCCAGCACCTCGTCGATCAGCAGCACCGCCGGATCGCTGTGGATCACCACACTGAACCCCAGGCGCATGGTCATGCCGGCGCTGAAGTGCTTGATCGCCGTGTCGGCGAAGCTGCCCAGCTCGGCATACGCGATCATCGCCGGCAGCCGCTCGTGCGCCTGGCGGCGGGTCAGGCCGTAGGTCATCGCGTTGATGATCGCGTTGTCGGCGGCGGTCAGGTCGGGGTGGAACCCGGCGCCCAGGTCGAGCAGGCTGGCGATCCGCCCGCGCACCTCGATCCGCCCGCTGGTCGGGCGGTAGATGCCGGCCAGCAGGGTCAGCAGCGTGCTCTTGCCGCTGCCGTTGCGGCCAATCAGGCTGACCACCTCGCCGCGGGCGATCTCGAACGAGGCCTCGCACAGCGCCTCCATACGCTCGATCCGCACGCGGCGGAAAGTCAGCAGGTCAATCACCGTCCGCTTCAGGCTGCGCGCATGGTGAACCAGGCGAAAGCGCTTGCCCACGCATTCGACCCGGATCGCCGGCGCGGGGTTCACAGCCGCTCCACCGCGGCCCACTTGGCCCGGTCGAACACCCAGGCGCCGAAGACCAGCAGCGCCAGGGCGATCAGCGCCGTCTGCGCCAGCAGCCCCCAGCTCCACGGCAGCGCCGGCGCCGGCGTGCCCTGGATCGGCGGCAGCAGCGCCTTGCGGTACAGCTCGACGCAGGCGCTGAACGGGTTGAGCAGGTAGAGATCGACCAGCCGCGGGCGGATGTGCGTGTCGAGCCAGACGTTCGACCACGGCCCGACCTGCTTGGCGGCGACAAACTCGACCGTGTACATCACCGGCACGACATAGAGCATCAGCGTCATGCCGACGCTGACGATGTAGCGGATATCCTCGAACAGCACGTTGAGCGCCGCGACGACATAGCCGACACCGAGCGCAATCGCGGCCTGGAGCGGGATGAGCAGGAAGAGCAGCAAGACCTGCCAGCCGACCTGTTGCGGAAAGACCTTCAGCCAGACCAGGTAGCCCATGGCCAGCGCCAGGGCGAGCAGCAGGTGGAACAGGTTGGCCAGCACGACGGTGATGACCAGCAGCTCGCGCGGGAAGGCGACCTTGCGGATCAGGCTGCGGTTCTCGAGCAGGCAGGTGCACGCGTCGGGGATGGCCATGGCGAAGAACGACCAGACGAACAGGCCGATCAGCACGTAGGCCGAGAAGTTGGGGATGTCTTTGTTCAGGACATGCTTGACCACGACGGTGATCAGAAAGGCCTGCATCAGCGGCGTGGCGAGCGACCAGGCGACGCCCAGGACGCTGTTCTTGTAGCGCAGTCGCAGCGAGCGGAGACACAGCTCCCAGGTCAGCTCGCGGTAGCGCCACAGCTCGCGCAGCCCGGCGAGCAGCCCGGGCCGCGCGGCGTCGTTGACCAGCACCGGCTCGACCCGCGCCATGTCGGCTCCCAGCCACGGTACCCGCGCCGCGGCCGCGCGCTACACCCGAGCGCTACCGACCCGGACTGCTCTTCGGCCGGCCTCGCCGACCGGGCCGCAGGCGGCGGCCGGTCTGGCGCTCGAGCCGGGCGACAAACGCCTCATCGCCCAGTGGCAGGCCACGGTGCAGCCGGAGGCGGAGCTGCTCCGCGTCCGTCGGCTCGGTGGCCAGCCAGCCGGCCCACTTGCGTCGCAGCTCGTCGGTGGGCCAGTCGGCGCCGTCGACCAGCGGGTCGGCCGCGCCGAGCGCATGAGCCCGGGCGCTGGACCACGGCCAGGCCGTTGCCACCGGCACGAGTCCGGTGCGGACCGGGTTGCGCTCGACGTGCAGCGCGGCGCGGAGCAGGTGCTCGCCGTCCAATTGGCACGAGCTGTACCGGCCCTGCCACAGGTGGCCGGTGCGGCCGGCTTCGCGGTTGACCGCCTGAGCATGCTTCATGTGCACCGAGGCCAGCGCGCGGCCGAGCGAATCGGCCTCCTCGGGCACGACGATCAAGTGGACGTGGTTGCCCATCAGGCAGTAGGCCCAGGTGGCCAGGCCGTAGCGCCGCCCGTCGTCCAGCAGCCAGTCGAGATAGCGCTGACGCTGGGCGTCGCTGGTGAACACCTCGACGCCGAAGTTGCCCCGCTGGGTGACGTGGTGCGGCACGCCGGGCACCACCAGGCGCGGTTGTCTTGCCATGGGTCGAGCGTAGATCGGGCCGGCCGGCGCGTCAAGCCAATCAGTGCCTGTCCCCGGGGAAGGAGGCCGGCCCGTGCCGGAGCATTCCGCGGCGGAGCAGGACATGGACAACGTGCGCATCGGCGTGATCGGCGTCGGCATCATCGGCAAGCAGCATATCCACCGTTACCGCGACATCCCCGGCGCCAACGTCGTCGCCGCCGCCGACGTCAACGCCGACGAGCTGGCACGGGTGAAAGAAGCCAACGGCCTCGAGTTCACCAGCACCGATTACCGCGCTCTGCTCGCCCGCGACGACCTCGACGCGGTTGATGTCTGCCTGCACAACAACCTCCACGCGCCGGTCACCTGCGCGGCGCTCGAGGCGGGCAAGCATGTCTTCTGCGAAAAGCCGATGGCCGGCACCTACACCGACGCGGCGCGGATGATGGACACCGCGCGGGCCACCGGCCGCAAGCTGAGCATCCAGGTGGCGACGCTGTTCAGCAAGGAGACTCGCGCCGCGCGGCGGCTGATCGACGCCGGCCTGCTGGGCAAGCTCTACCACGCCCGCTCGTCGGGCTTCCGGCGCCGCGGCCGGCCGTTCGTCGACGGCTACGCCACGCCGGCGTTCGTGCAGAAGAAGGTCGCCGCCGGCGGCACCATGTACGACACGGGCATCTATCACATCGCGCAGCTCATCTACCTGCTCGACCTGCCCCACGCCGAGCGGGTCAGCGGCAAGGTCTATCAGGAAACCGCGATGGACCCGGGCCGGCGCGAGTCGTCGGGCTACGACGTCGAGGAGCTGGCCGTCGGGCTGGTTAAGTTCGCCGGCGGGCTGACGCTGGACATCATCGAGTCGTGGGCGATCCATCTCGACAGTTTCGGCGGCAGCGCGATTGCCGGCGCGCTCGGCGGAGTGCGGCTGAGCCCGTTCAGCTTCCACAGCACCGTGGCCGACATGGAGATGAACGCCACCTTCGAGCTCGACGGCGCCGAGCGGCGCTTCCACAGCCTCGACCCGCTCCAGAGCTGCTACGACTCGCCGCAACAGCACTGGATTGCCGCGCTGCTCGGCAAGGTCGACCTGCTGCCCACCGCCGAGGCGGCGCTCGAGACGATGCTCATCTCCGAGGGTATCTACCTGTCCGACCGCCTCGGCCGCGAGGTCGGCCGCGAGGAGATTGCCGAGCTGAGCGAATCGACCGCGGTGGCGGTGTAGCGCACAATAGGATCGGGGTAGCAACCAGCACCCGGATGACGCCCGTAGCGGCGCATGGCAATGCGCCGACAAGCCGGCGGTCGTCGTGCGGTGGCGCCCCTAACGCAGGTAACTCACCGCCAGGATCAACGGCACGCCGCCGCCGGCCGACTCGAAGCTCAGCCGCTGCACCACCTTGCCCGGCGACGGATTGTCGACCAACGACCAGCCGACGCCGACCTCGATCCCGGCCGCGCAGCGGCCGCGCCAGGCGAGGCGGTCGGGCGGCACGTCGTCCGGTGCATCAAAGTTCGGTGCATCGACGCTGGCGCGGAAGGCGACCTCGGCAGTGGAGCCATCGCCGTAGTGCAGCCGCAGGGTGTAGAGCGGCTCACCGGCGGTGGCGAAGGCCGCCGCGTGGAGCACCGCCAGGCGAGACAATCGCCGGCCGACGGGCACCGGCTCGCTCTGCCGGGGCAGCTCGGGTCGCTCGCGGCCGGCCAGGGCGATCATCACCTGCCCGCCGTTGGTCCCCGGCGGCGGTAGGCTGAAGGTCACCTCACCGGCATCGAGGTTGCCCTCGGGCAGGGCGAACAGGTCGCGCGGCCCCGTGTCGATGAAGCTGCCGGCGCCGTCGCCCGCCACCCCGTCGCTGCGCCCGGTGTTGCAGGCCGGCAGCAGGTTGATTGGCCGGCCGCTGCCGAAGGTGTCCTCGAGCCGGAACTCGTCGACGTAGAAGACGCCCGTGCCGTTCTGGTTGCCGATGTCCATGACCAGCTCGGTGGCGTTGTCGGGCACGTCCACTTGGAGCCGCTTCTCGGTCCAGTCGAAGGTGCCGGTCCATCGCTCGGCGGCATTGACCGTGGTGCCGGCTCCGTTGGTGCGATAGGCGAAGTGGAACTTCGGCGTGGAGAAGACCTGCGGCCCCTGCTCACACCCCTCGAGCCGGACCATGCCGGTCATGACCAGAGTCGAGCCGCGGAATCGCTCGATCTCGAGGCGGCGGGTGAGATAAACGTACTGCCCGCGCGAGGTGATGCGCAAGCACCTGCCCCGCACGCCGCCGTCGACGATGTCGACGCTCGCCCCCTCACCCTCGCCGCGGATGTCGACGGTCCAGCGGTTAGTGTCGAGGGTCTCGAACGAGTCCGCGAAGATCACCTCGCCGGCGGCGGGGAGGGCGAGGAGGACCAGTATTCCAAGGAACCGGGGCATAGGGTGCACCTAACGAGCCTCCAGAGCGCCGCAGAACGCATCTGGATTGGACCAGTGCTGAACGTCGGACAACTCGTCGAGGAGCCGGAAGTCCTCTTCGGCCCAGACGTCCATGGTGTCATCGAACAGCGAGACGAAATGGAGCGGCTCGGGACCGAGCTTGAGCTGGCTGAGATCGTACCACGCGGTGTGAACGTGCTCGGTCACCCGGCGAGCAGCAGTCCTGCTGCCGGTCGAGAGCACGAAGACCAGTGAGCTACGTCGTTCGGACCTGGTGTAGAAGTCCGGCGTCCAGGTCCGGCCCGACCGGCCCGGCAGCTTCTCTCCGCGCTCGTGCGGAATGCGTCGTTCGACGAGGCAGTCAGCCACCTCGTCGGTTACGGACTCGACGGCTCGGGTCCGGAAGGTGAACCACAGGTCGGCCGTCCGGAGCGCGGCCTGTGCCAGGCGGTGGATCGCCGCGGCGAGGGAGTCCGCCGGCTTGACCCGAAGCTGGAGCTGACCGCGGAAGAGCTCGACGCCGTGGTTAAGGCAGACGTCGGCGATGAGCTGTCCCTGCTTGGGAGTTCGGCGCTGCGCCAGCGACTGCATGCGCAGCCAGCGAAGGGTCTCACCGAGGTCGGTCAGCGTGCCGACTTCGTCGCCGTCGCGCCAGAACAGGTCGATGATATCGCCGTCGGGGTAAAGGAACGGCGTCCGAATGCGTATCATGCCGTTGTGCTGCGCGCAGTGGTACAGGCCACCCAGGCCCTCGGACAGGCGCTCGCAGAGTGCCGGTTCCATCAGTTCAGCTCCATCTGAACCGGCGGCGGTGGCCGCAGTTGGCCGCGGTGATCGATGGCCGCCTCAAGGCAGAACTGCTCCCAGGCGAGAACAGGTTCGTGCGCCCCGGCCGTGATCTCGGGTGGTGCATAGGCTTCCTAGTCGCGCAGCAGGTCCGACCACGTGTGCTTGTGCGTCTCGCCGACGTGCTCGCACGACGGGTTGTGATGGTCCTTCCCCAGATCAAGCGCGTAGATCCGACCGACGCCCGGATGGATCAGCCCGTACGACAGAGCTCCGGCGACTGCATTGCAGCTGGCCCGAACGAACAACGGGTACCCCAGCTCCGAGGCCACCTCGGCTCGAAACTCAACGCACGGCGAGTGGTCCTCGTCGTCGGCCCAGGCGAGGTCTCCCTCTATCGTCTTGCTCCGATCCTGCAGAATCGCCTCGAACTCCGCCCGCGTCAGCGCCATCGCTCACCCCTCCTCAATCCACACCGGACTCCCCCAGGCCAGCGAACCGTCGGCCTGGATCGCCCGGATGTAGTAGAAGTGCGCGCCGGGCGTCCACTGCTCATCCTGCCAGGTGACCGCGTACCGCGTGCCGTCGGGATCGGTGGTGTAGACGAACTGCATATCGCGGATGATGTCGACCTGGGTCAACTCGCCCGGCGCCTGGATGTCGATCTCCAGCCGCGGCGCCTCGCGCTGCGGCCATTCGTCGCCCATCACCCGGCCGGACGCACGCAGCTTGACGATGAAGTTGTCCGTCGCGCCGAAGGTGTGCCGCGCGCGCAGCGCGTCGTGGATCGCCTGACGGCTGCGCTCCCGGGTCCACACGCCCGAGTAGCTGTAGTGCGTCGAGCCGTGGTCGCTCGACGAGGTGATGCCAAGCCGCAGGTCGCGCTCCCAGGCCCGCCAGAGAAAGCCCTTCGGCTGGTAACCGGTGTTCTGCGCCTGGGCGTCGCCCGGCCGGCCGCTCTTCGGCGCGCCCTCGTACTCGTAGCTCAGCCGGCAGCCCTGGAAGATCTCGATCACCGGCTCGACCTCGCGATCGAACGCATACCAATCGGTGCCGTGGTTGGTGCCCGTGGTGTGGGCGATGATGATCGACTGCGTCTGATGCGCGTAGGCGTAGAGCTGCTGCAGGTCGTCGGCCGCTCCGGTGAAGCGGAAGCTGGGATGCTCGCGCGTGGTCTGGATGATGTTCCGGTGACCGTTCGGATAACCCAGGCTGCGCTCGTAGCCAAAAAAGGTGACGAACACGCCGGGATGGTGCATCACCTCGGCCACCTTGTAGTTCCACCAGCGGATGTATGGTAGGTCGACGCCGCTGCGCTGGTTGTGGTCGGTGACCACGAAGAAGTCGAGCCCGGCTGCATCGCGGGCGTAGCGATAGGCGTCGAGCAGCCCGCCGTCGCCCGTCCCGTCCCAGCTCACCTCGGTGTGACGGTGCGTGTCGCCGCGGACCAGGCTCAACGGCCCGTCGGCCGACTCGAGCATGGCCGAGCGGCACAGGCGCAACTGCGCCGCCTCGGCCTGGTGGACCGCCGCCGGCACCTGCTCGGGCCGCGGCGTCAGCGCTGGCTCGACCGCCGGCTCGGCCTCGAATGACGTGGCGAAGATGCGGTGGGCCTGCATCACGCGCAGGTCGGGCCGGCCACGGCCGTCGGTGTGGAAGAGCACCGCCAGGCCGTCGCCGGCGGGCGACAGCACGGCCTGGTCGTCCTGCCGGCCGAGGCGGTTGGCCAGCCGCCGCGCGGGCGCCCAGCGGTCGCCGGCGAGGTGGGTCAGGTAATTCTCCCAGACTCGCTCCTGCCGCGTGCGGTCGCCCTGCTGGCGCGGGACCTGCAGCGGTCGGCGGACCGCCAGCCAGACGCCGCCGGCCGAGTCGACGGCGATCCGTGGCGCTTCGATCAGCGCCCGCTCGCCCTCGGCGAAGGCCGTCTCGGGCGCCGGCGCGTCGAACCACTGGCCGTTCCGCAGGCAGGCGACGCGGGCGCTCCGCTCGCGGTAGATGCCCTGCCGGCGCTGGGCCTCGGGTACGGTCAGGCCGGTGTCCTTGCCCCAGTCGGCGCCGGCCTCTTGCCAGGCGAACCAGACCGTGCCGTCGGGCGCGCAGGCGACCGACGCCTTGGCCTCGAACCGCGGCGACGCAGCGATGGCGATGCGGCGACGCGGCTGCTCATCCAGCCGCATGGCAAACAGGTCGTAGCTACCATACTCGTAACTGTCCCAGGCCGCCCAGACGCCGCCGGGGCCGGCGGCAATCGCCGGCTGCCACTCGTTGCCGGGTGAACCGTCGAGCGGCTCGGGCGCCGACCAGGTGCCGTCGCGGCAGACCGCGTGCAGGATGTCCGACGAGGTCTCGCCCTGCCCGCGCCAGACCGCATGGATCGCGCCGTCGGCGGCGGTCGCCAGGGCGACGTCGACATCGTGCCCCTCGCGCTCAGCCAGCCGCGCCGGCGGTGACCAGGCGCCGCCGGCCCAGCGCGCCTGCCACAGGTCGTAGTCGCCGTCGGCGAACTGGCTCCAGACCAGGCGGAAGGCGTCACCGCCGTCGGGCGCCACGGCGGCGCGCCAGAGATCGCCGCGCACGCCGGGCACCGGCTCGGCCGCCGACCAGGCGCCGTCGCGCCGGCGAGCGAGGAACAACTGATCGTCGCCGTCGACCTCACTCCAGCTCTGCCAGACGGCGATGACCGTGCCGTCGGCGAGCGTGCAGGCGGCGGGGTGATCGTCCTCGCGCGCCGATTCCTGGAGGGTGCGATAGACCGGTGCGCGCTCGGCCTCGGCGGCGCCGTCGAGCCCGGCGAGCGGCTCACCCCAGCGCAGTGCGGCCAGCGGGACCGACCAGGTCGCGCCGTTGGCGGACACCCGCAGCGCCGCCGTCGCGCCGGCGTCGACGGTGACCAACAGGCCGTTGGGCACGACGGGTGGGCGGCCGGGTCGCGGATCGGTGCGCAGCGCGAACGAGCCGTCGGGCTGGAGCGAGTCTTCGTTGCCGAAGAGATGTGGCTCAACGCCAAGGATGGTGCCACCGTCGACGGCGACAGAGCCATTCCAGACGGTCGGTTCGGTATCGGTGAGCCCCAGCCGTACGAGCACGCCGAGCGGCGCGGCGGAGGCAACAACCGTCGAGAGCAGGGCCAGCAGGGCGGCGCGCATGGCGCATCTCCCAACGACGGGGGTGGATTGGCCGTGGTGGGGGGATCACCTTGCGGGGCTGAACCGGATGGAGACGACCCGCGCCTTTCCCACACCTTCGCCGGCGCGGTAGGACCCGGTAGGGGTCGGTCTCAGACCGACCCGCGCCGTGTCCTCACGGCAACCCGCCGGCGCAGCAGGGCCCGGTAGGGGTCGGTCTCAGACCGACCCGCGCGGCGTCCACATGGCAACCCGGCGGAACGGTAGACCGACCCGCGCGATGTCGCTCTGCGCGGTCGCGGACCAGACGTGGGCACGCTATCCCCGGGCTCGACGGCGCGTGGGATTCTCCTGGTCCAGCGCCCACCTCCGCGGGTTGTCGGCGATGTAGGCCCGCGCACGGGCCAACTGGTCCTGATCGCGAATGATGTGCTCGTAGTAGTTTCGTTGCCACACCGCGGCGCCCGGCGTGCCGCGCAACCGGTTGATCTCGCGTGAGGAGAAGGACTTCAGCGCTCGGACGATTTCCGGCAGGGCGTGCTGCTTGGCCGTTGTCTTGGCCGATCCAAGACCTACCGCGCCGCCCTCACTCGCCGCCTCAGCTGGCTCGTGCAGCACGAGGATTGCGTGGAAGTGGTTGGGCATGACCACAAAGGCATCAAGTTCGAGGTGTGGGTAGTGCTCAGGCAGGTGCTGCCACACCTCCTGCACGGCTGCTCCTGCGCTTCCGAGCTGCACTTCGTCATCGATGATCTGCCCGAGGATGCACTCGCCGCCGTGGGTGCAGACCGTCACGAAGTAGGCGCCCGGAGTGGCGTAGTCGTAGTCGGGCAGTCGGATTGAGCGCCGTTGGGGCCATTCCGACCGGTTCATTGGGTCGGTCGCTCCCTAAGTCGATCGCGGCGGCACCGGGCAGGTCTGAGACCTGCCCCTACCGGGCCCCTGTTGCCGGCCCGGGGAGGCCGATGCCAACACGGCACGCACATGGTCCAGCTCGAGAACAGCGCGGAGCGCCACAGCTTCGCCTTCAGCGTCTCTCTCCCCATTGTAACCCCACCCCACCCTCAGAACGGCAACGGGCTGACCGTGCCGCGCGGCTCGATCGCCACGATCTGCTCGCCCAGCCAGCGGGTCCTGTAGTCCACCCCGTCGACCCGCTCGCGCTCGGTCCGGCAGGGCAGCGTGAAGGTCAGGCTTGCCGACTCGCCGGCGGCCAGCCGGCCCAGGGCGAAGTAGCCGCCGATTACCGGCGGCCGGGCGCCGCGCCAGCGCGCCGTGATCGCGTCGACGCCCGCCGGCACCCGCACGGCGACCTCCAGATCGACCCGCCCGGTCAGCTCCACCGAGCCATCGAGCGGCAGCCCGCTGCGCACGGTCAGGCGCTCGTCGGTGTGGTCGAACAGCAGGTTGACCCGCGCCGCGTTGCCCTCGCCGGTGACGCAGGCGCGCCAGGCCGCCGCCAGGGCATGGACCGTCCCGCTGGTGATGTCGAGCGTCGCCAACGGCCAGGCGCCGGCCTGCATCCGGTCGTTGGGCAACTGCATCGCGTAGCCGCCAACGGTGCGCTCGAGCACATCGCGCTCGAAGTCGCCGCGCGGCTCCGCGACGTTGCGCAAGAAGGCGTGCAGCTCGGGCTCGCGGTGCTGGGTCGGTAGCACCATGCCGCGCAGCCAGCGCTCGGCCAGGGCGTAGTCGGCCGGCGTGCCGAGCAGCAGCACCGCGCGGATCACGTCGCCGGTCTGGTTCATCTCACCGCGGCCCGGCTCGTCGGCGGGATGGTCGGGATAGACCTCGTCGCCCCAGCCCCACGAACTGAAGTACTCGGGCACGCCGACGGTGATGATGCGCCGGCAGGACTCGAGCATCGCGGCATCGCCCGCGACCTGCGCATACTCGACGATCCCGCTCAGCGACGAGGTGATCGAATGGACATGGCCCGACGAGCGGTCCATCGGCGCGAACCGGCCGTCCGGCTCGAACATCGTCTCGAGTCCCGCGCGGGCATACTGCCCGGCCAAGCGGTGGGCGCGCTCGTCGCCGGTCTCTCGCCAGAGCGCCAGCAGCGGCTCGACCGCGCGGGCCGCGTTGGGCACCGAGACGCCACGGCAGCGCTCGGCCAGGCCTGGCGCACCGGCCCGCGCGAGCGACCAGCGGCCGGTCTCGTCGGTCAGCGCGGCGAGGGTCGTGATCGCCGCCGCGGCCGTGGCACCGGCCCATGCGTCGCCGCGGCGGATCATCGCCCACAGGCCCCACAGCCCCTCGCGGATGTTGTGAAATTCGATGTAGCGCGCACCCGCGGCATCGACGTACGAATTGAGATGGTCCTCGTTGTCGAACGACTGCCGCAGGTAGCGCGCGAGGATGGCCTCTGCCTCGGCCGGGCACTCGACCCCGGCCGCCTCTTCGGCCTGCCGGACGCCGAGCAGGCAGCGGCCGACCACGTGCGGGATGCCGATCTCGACCGAGTGCAGCAGCTCGCCCGTGCCGTCGGCCCGGCGATTGCTGTAGAAGTAGGGCTCGTCGTCACGGTCGGCGTCGAACATGCTGCACAGGCAGCGGACACCGAGCACCATCGCCTCGCGCAGGTCTGTCCTGAGCGGTAGTCCGGCGATGTCCCAGCCCGCCGCCTCGGGCGAGGGCCATCGCGCGGTCACCTCGGGCGCGGTCATGCGGTTCTCCAGCCAGTCGCGGCGGGCCGCGGCCGCGGCCTCCTCGCCGGCGGTGCGCTCGGCCTCGCCCACGGCCAGCTCCGCCTCAAGCGCGGCGATCTCGGCCTCGCCGAGCAGCCGATCGTAGAGCAGCACCTGAGCGATCCGGCCGGTGTAGCGGTGCTTCTCGGTCTGGTCGTAACAGCGCGCCCCGAGCCGCAATTGGTCGAGGCGGGTGACCGCCGGCGCCATCGGCCGGGCGCCCTCGGCGGCGCCGTCGATGTAGAGCCGTACCTCGGCCTCGTGCCGCTCGACGCGGATCAGGTGAAAGCCGCCCCAGGCGCTGCGCCGGGTGCGCTGGTTGAGCTGCCCGGCCAGCCGTCCGGCGCCCTCGATGCTCAGACTGTCGAAGCCGGTGCCCGAGCCGTACAGGTCGATGGTCAGGCCGGGATCGTAGTCATGCCCGTCGGCGGTGGTGGCGCTGAGCAACCCCCCACCCCGCGCCGGCGGCTCGGGTGCGGCGACAATCAACGCCGTCCAGGTCGTCGCGGTGCGGTTGAAGTCCAAGCAGCGCAGGACGCTCCGGCCGTCGAAGCGCAACGCGGGCCGTTGGCCGGGCGGGGCGTCGAGCGTGATGCCGCCGTCGGCGCCGAGGACCGCCGGTCCGGCTTTCGAGCGCCACTCGAGCAGGCGTCCATCAGCGAGGCTCAGCGTTGCCGCATCGGCGGCGTCGAGCCAGAGGATCAGCCCGTCGGCCGGCGGCGCCGCCGGGAGCAGGGCAAAGAGCGGGAAGGACCACACCGGCGGCTCCGGCCGACTTGCTTCGCGCCGCGCCGTCGCCGCCCTGCCGTGGTGGTCAGGCGGCGTCGCGCAGCCGCTCGCGCAGGCGCGCCTTCGCCTCGGCGCCGAGGCGCAGCGGCCGCTCTCGCCGCCGGCGCGGGTTCGGCGCCGTGGCCGACAGCTCGTGCCGAGCCGGCGGCACGTAGAAGTCGCCCTCGTAGCAGAAGCGACAGATCCCGAACTGCTCCCACCAGGCGATGGTGTGGCGGCAGCCGCAGTGCGCGCAGGCCACCGGAGTCTGAGCCCGTCGGCGCCGGGCGGCGACCAGGCAGTAGTTCGACCAGATCAGGTACTGCACCACAATCGCTTCGACATAGGGCAGGTCGCCCAGCCAGGCCGGCAGGAACGGAACCGCGAGGTGGACCCGCAGTGCCAGCGCGAAGGCGGTTGGTATCAGCATCGGCCAGGTCGCCTGCCAGACCATGGGGCAACTCCCTCTCGTGCAGGTGCCGGTGCAACCGCCGTGCCGGATGATCTGAACAACCCGAAAACGGGATCTGACGGGTCGGCGTCGAACTGGTTGGCCGGGAGCCGATCATGCCACCGAGCCTTGCCCTGCTGCTGCCCCTCGCCGCCGGCCAAAGCGCCGTGGTCGACCGCAACGGTGTGGTCAGCGGCCTGTTTGCCGCCGGCGACCTGCACGCGCTGACCGCCACCTGGCGCGTGCCCGCCCGCGGCTGGGACCGCATGTTTGCGCCCGGCGAGGCGCGCGAGGTAGAGACCGGGCGCGACGGCGCGGCTCAGACCTGGCGCGGGCTGGTCGGCGAGGGCGCGAACCAGTACCGGTTTGACCAGCGTCTGACCGACGCCGGGGGCGTGGTGACCATCGCGCTGAACATCACCGCCGTTGCGGGTGGCGACAGCGAGGGGGTCTTCTTCTGGCTCGACCTGCCGCTGGCCGACTATGCCGGCGGCACGGCGACGCTGGTGGCCGCGGGCGAGCCAAGCGCGGTGATGCCGGTCGAGCAGCCCGAGCGGCGCCACTTCCTCAGCGGCGAGGCGGCCGGCGCGCGGCTCGCCTCGGCCGACGGCGCGCGCCGGCTCGAGGTCGGCTTCAGCCGCGCCATCCCGGTGACCATCCAGGACACGCGCGAGTGGCAGGGCACCACTTACACGCTCTTCGCCCGCTTCGACGAGAGTCTGGCCACCGGCGAATCGGCCAGCCTGACGGTCACCCTCACCCCCGGCGGCGTGCCCGACACCTCGCCGGCGCGGCTGACCATCGACCCGGCCAACGAGCGCTACCGGCTGGGCGGCATCGGCGGCAACTACTGCTTCAACATCGAGTCGCCGGTGACCCAGTACACCCTCGCCAATCTGCGCCAGAACTGGGTCCGGGTCGAGTTGACCGGCAACGAGTGGGAGCCCGAGAACGACAACGACGACCCGACCGACCTCGACCTGGCCAAGCTGGCCGCCAACGACACCGAGGGCAGCAACCTGCGGCGCGAGTTCCTGCTCGCCCGCCAGATCCAGGACCTCGGCTATCCCTACGTCGCCAGCACCTGGCAGATGCCCGAGTGGATCTACACCGATCCCGGCCGCGGCCCGCAGGCGAGCGGCCGCGTGATCGCCCGCGAGATGTGGCCCGAGATGCTCGAGCTGGTCGGCGGTTATCTGCTCTATGCCAAGCAGCAGTATGGCGTCGAGCCCGATCTGTTCAGCTTCAACGAGCCCGACTGGGGCGTGCGGGTCAAGTTCACGCCCGAGGAGCACCGCGACGCCATCAACGCGTTCGGCGCCTGGTTCGAGGCGCACGGGCTGAAGACGCGACTGCTGGTCGGCGACGTGACCAACGCCCGCGACACGCACCGCTACTGCCTGCCGGCGCTCGAGGACCCGGCGGCGCGGCGCTACATCGGCGCGATTGCGTTCCACTCGTGGGGCGGCGGCACGCGCGAGCAGTATGAGGCCTGGGCCGACCTGGCCGAGGCGCACGAGCTGCCGTTGCTGGTCGCCGAGCTCGGAGTCGACGCCGGCGCCTGGCGCGGCCGCACCTACGACAGCTTCGCCTATGCCCTGCGCGAGATGTGGCACTACCAGGAGATCCTGCTCTGGGCCCGGCCGACGGCGACCATGCAGTGGGAGTTCACCAGCGACTACGGCACCTGCCAGGTAATCGACGGTGAGGTGGTGCCGACGGTGCGCTACCACCTGGTGCGCCAGTTCTGCAACCTGACCCCGCGTGGCGCGGTCGCCGTCGGCAGCGAGTCGGACCACGCCAAGGTGCTGGTCACCGCCTTCACCCTCGGCGATGAGTGGACCATCCACATGGTCAACAGCGCCGCCGCCCGCGAGGCGACGCTGACCGGCCTGCCGCCCAACCTGACCCACCTACGCGCGGTGCGCACCAGCGCCGAGGAGGGCTTCGCCGAGCTGGGCGAGGTGGCGGTCGAGGGCGGGCGGGTGACGCTCGAGCTGGCGGCCCAGTCGCTGACGACCTTGACGACGGTGGAGGGTGGGTAGCGGGGGGGGGTGCGCTGCGCAACCTAACCCCCCGACCCCCTTCCCGCGGCGGGAAGGGGGAGTCATGGCCTGGCGCAGATGGTTCCATTCGACCGAGGAGACC
>CAYONP010000027.1:0-2403 GCA_964405335.1 uncultured Fimbriimonadaceae bacterium | reverse complement strand
ACAGGCTCTGCGGTCGATGGAGACGACCACTCGACCATCTGACTCCCCCTTCCCGGCGCGGGAAGGAGGAGTCATGGCCTGGCGCGGATGGTTCCGTTCGATGGAGACGATAACGCAACCATCTGTTTTCGCCGCGGGAAGGGGGAGTCATGGCCTGGCGCAGATGGTTCCGTTCGACCGAGGAAACCACTCGACCATCTGACTCCCATTCCCCGCCGCGCGAAGCGAAGCGGTAGTGGCCGGCGGCACAGGCTCTGCGGTCGATGGAGACGACCACTCGACCATCTGTCTCCCCCTTCCCGCCGCGGGAAGGGGGAGTCATGGCCTGGCGCAGATGGTTCCATTCGACCGAGGAGACCACTCGACCATCTGACTCCCATTCCCCACCGCGCGAAGCGAAGCGGTAGTGGCCGGCGGCACAGGCTCTGCGGTCGATGGAGACGACCACTCGACCATCTGACTCCCCCTTCCCGCCGCGGGAAGGGGGTCGGGGGGTTAGGCCGAACGCCCACCGTGATCATGCCCGACCCACGAGCCGAACTTCGCGCCGGGATTGTCATGGGTCAGTGCGCTGACGACAAACGTCAGGTCGCACGCGGCATGCGGCGCCGGCCAACGCCCGCCGAGGCGGCCCTGTGGCAACGACTGCGGCGCTCGCAGCTTGCCGGACTGCATTTTCGGCGACAGCAGGTGATTGACGAGTTCGTGGTGGACTTCTACTGCCACGCTCGTGGCTTGGTTGTCGAACTGGATGGACCGATCCATGAACAACAGATTGAACACGATGCCGCGCGTGACCGTGCGCTTATGGTACGTGGGCTGACAGTGCTTCGGTTCGCCAACGCGCGGGTGCTGGGTGACATCGAAGCCGTCCTGGCTGAGATCGCCGCGGCAACCTAACCCCCCGACCCCCTTCCCGCGGCGGGAAGGTCGGGCCCGGTCGCCGAACGGGCCGGCACGAGGAGATTCCCCCCGCGGCGCCAACTCGCCGGCGTTGCGCGGGGATGTTCATGACCGGCCGACCGACCGACCACGCCCGCCGCGACCTGGCCGAGCTGCATCGGCAGGTGATCCGCGGAACTTCGGGCGGGCAAATCATCTGGCAGCCGCGGATCGGCTGCTGGTTCGACGACAAGCGCTTCGCCGGCGAGCCGCTGCCGGCGCCGTACGAGGGCCTGAGCGACGCCGACATCTTTCGCAGCCTCGGCTGCTCGACCCGGCTCTACTGGTTCAACGCCTGCTTCGTCTCGCGCGAGGACCCGGCCGTCCGCGGGCGGGTCGACCGGCTCAACGAGTGGGACTGGCAACACACCATCGAAACGCCGGTGGGCACGCAGACGGCCATCTACCGCAGTAGCCCGAACAACCGGGGGCAACACCCGCTCAAGCGCTGGATCGAAACCCCCGACGACCTGCGCACCGCCACCTGGCGCGCCTGGCGGACCGAGTGGCAGTGGGACCAGGCGACCTTTGACCGGCTGCTCGACGAGTGGGGCGACCTGGGCCTGCCGACGATGTTCATGCCGCGGGTCAATGTGCAGGATCTGTACATCAACACCATGGGCGTGGCCCGCGCGGTCTATGCCCTGGCCGACTGGACCGAGGCGGTCGAGGAGTACTTCCGCGCGCTCGAGGCGAGCGAGGCGAAGCTGCTCGAGGTGATCGGCGCCTGCCCCATCGAGCCGATCAACTACGGCGACAACCTACACTGCGCCACGCTCTCGCCGGCGCTCTATGAGAAGTACGTCGAATCGGTCTATCATCACCGCAACGATGTGCTGCACGCGGCGGGGAAGTGGACCTGCTCGCACTGGGACGGCGAGACGCGGGCACTGTTGCCGTTCGCGCGGCGCAGCCGGCTCGACGGGATCGAGGCGATCACGCCGCAACCGCAGAGCGATGTGACCCTCGACGAGGTGGCCGAGGCGCTCGGCGACGAGCTCTTCCTGCTCGACGGCATCCCGGCGATTCTGTTCGACGAAGCCTGGCCCCAGAGCGCGCTGGAGGAGTTCACCCACGAGGTGCTCGAGCGCTTCGCGCCGAGGCTGATCCTGGGCATCTCGGACGAGCTATCGAGCCACGGCGAGATTGAGCGGATCCGGGTGGTGGGCAGGATTGTCGACGACTACAACGCGGCGCGGGCGGCCGACGCGTAGGTCGACCGTCCCGGTCGACTCGCCTTTCCGCGCCGACCGAGACGGTCGGCCCAGGCAACCGACCATGACGCGAGGTGATGGCTGCCCACTGATTGCCAGCAACCACGTTGACCTGACCATCGGAGGCCTACTACACTCCGCACGTCCAGTAGAGCCGTTACGACGGGGAGTACCCGAATGGACTTCGCCGATTGTGGTGCACCCCAACCGCTGTACACCTTGGGACCCGGCCGTGCGGCGTCCGACC
>CAYONP010000026.1:53073-60707 GCA_964405335.1 uncultured Fimbriimonadaceae bacterium | reverse complement strand
CGCGTCGCCGCGTCGTAGACCATGCGGCGGCCTTGGCGCCAGCTCTGGTCGGCCATGATCGCCGCGACCGAGTGGGCGAAGCCGGCCTCGACCGGCGCGTTCGGGTCGCGGCCGGCGCGAATGCACTCGAGCCAGTTGCGCATGTGGTTCTCGCTCGGCTCGTCGGTCACGCGCACCGGCTCGGCCAGCTTGTCGCGCCCGCCACCCTCGCCGGTGGCCGTCCAGGTGCTCGAATCGAACACGCCGCGCGTGCCGTAGAACACATTCTCGGCCCGGTTGGCGCTGTTGCCCAGGCGGGTCGAATAGCTGAGCAGAAAGCCCCTCGGATACTCGTACAGGCACTCCATCGTGTCGCAGTGCTCGCGGTCTTGCCAAACATACGTGCCGCCATGGGCGACGCAACTGGTCGGCAGCGGGTCGTCCATGCACCAGACGGCCGAGTCGATCAGGTGCGCGCCGAGCAGGCCGGGCGTGCCATTGGTGTAGTCGAGGTAGAGGTGCCAGCAGCGGTAGCGCCGCGGATCGAACGGCCGCGGCTCGAGGTCCATCTGATACTGCGCCCAGTCGACGTCGTCTTCGTTCACGTCGCCGAAGCCGCGCGACCAGCGCGAGCCGCTGTCGTGCCAGGCCGAGTCGATCTGCGTCACCTGCCCGATGGTGCCCGCCTGGATGAGCTTCACCGCGCCCTTCCACCGCCCCTCCGAGCGCCGCTGCGTGCCGATCTGCACGATGGTGCCATGCTCGCGCACCGCGTCGACCGCCGCGCGGGCGTCTTCGATCCGCGTGGCCATCGGCTTTTCGCAGTAGGCGTGTTTGCCCGCGCGCGCGGCGGCGGCCAGGATCGGGCTGTGGGCGAAGTCGGGCGTGGCGATGATCACCCCGTCGAGGTCGTCGAGCGCCAGCAGGTCGGCATAGCGGCTGAACTGCCGCACCTCACCGGCGCCCCACTCGGTCATCCGCGCGGCGCCGCGTTCGCGGTTCGGCCGCCACACGTCGCACACCGCGGTAAGCGCGACGTTAAGCTCGTCGTAACAGCGGTGGACCTCGTTCATCAGGCTACCGGCGCGGCCGCCGCAGCCGATCACGCCGAGGTTGAGGCGTTCGTTGGCGCCGCGCACGCGGCGCAGCGAGGCGGCGCCGAGCGCCAGCGCGCCGGCTCCGGCGGCGACGAATCGGCGGCGGGTCAGGTCTCTCTCGGCCATCGTGTACCCCGTGCGACCGATCGATTCGCGGCCGAGCCCGCCGGCCCTCCGCGCCACCACCGCCCACCTCAGCGTTAACAATTTAGCAACGCCCGAGGGCTTCCCTCCGGCCGGTGCAGATCGCACCCTGAGGGTGCGGCGCCGGTGGGGAGTCCGGTCGGTTGGTCGAGCGCCGCGGAGTCCAAGCTCTTTCGCCTGTCCGTTCGGTGCCACCGGCACGGCGCTGGTGGCCGTTGCGTCGCGGTTCTCGGGCCCACCCAACGCCGACCGGCCGCAAGGTTCGGTCGGCGTGCCCGTTGCCGGCCGGGAGGCCGTGCCGCCGCGACGGCCAATCGGGGGGCGGAGTCGCGCGTGGCCGTGCTGATCCTGGTGCTGCTCGCCGAGCCGCTGCGCATCGGCGCCGACGGGCCCTGGTTCCAGGCCGCGCACGGGCCGTCACTCGACCTGACCGAGGCGGTCACCCTCGAAGCCTGGATCCGGCCCGAGCGGTTTGCGCCGGGCGGCGCGCGCATCCTCGACAAGTCGCAGGCCGGCACGTCGACGGGCTACCTGCTCGACACCTATCCGGGCAATTCGCTGCGCATGATCACCGCCGACGGCACGCTGACCGCGCGGGACGTGCTGCCGCCCGGCGAGTGGCGCCACGTCGCCGGGGTGTTCGACCGGGCCGCCGGCGTGCACCGGCTCTATGTCGGCGGGACCGAGGTCGCCCGGCGCGACCACGATGCCATGCGGCCGCTCGAGGGGACGCGCTTGCCGCTGCGGCTGGGCCTCGACAGCGATGGCGCCAACGGGTTCCGCGGCGAGATCGCCCGGGCGGCGGTGTTCTCGCGCGGGCTGAGCGCCGATGAGGTCGCCGCGCTGGCGGCCTCGGTCGATGCATCGCCCGAGGCGCTGTCCGGCTGCATCGCCGCCTGGCGGCCGGCGGCCGGGCCGCGGATTGCCTCGCTCGTCGCCGGCGGGCCGGAGCTGGTGCGCGTGCGCGGGGCGGCGGGCTATGCCGCGGAGTTGGCCGAGATGGACGAGCTTCCCGACGTACGCTTCACCGGCCGGGCGCCGGCGCCGGAGGGTCGGCTGACGCTCTGGTATCGCCGCCCGGCAGCCGACTGGGTCGAGGCGCTGCCGATCGGCTGCGGCCGGCTGGGTGCGATGGTCTTCGGCCAGCCGGCGCTCGAGCGGCTGCAGATCAACGAGGACACCGTCTGGACCGGTGAGCCGCGCGACTATCACCGCGAGCAGGCTGTCGAGCACCTGCCCGAGATCCGCCGGTTGCTGCGCGAGGGCCGGCAGCGCCAGGCCGAGGAGCTGGCCTGGCGCGAGTTCATGAGCGTCCCGCCGCGGCAGATGGCCTACCAGCCGTTCTGCGACCTGCTGATCGCCACGCCGGGGCTGGACGAGGTCAGTGACTACCGCCGCGAGCTCGACCTCGACACAGCCACGGCGAGCGCCAGCTACCGGAGCGATGGGGTCGGCTACCGCCGCGACGCCTTTGCCTCATACCCCGCGCGGGCGGTCATCGTCCGCCTGACCGCCGACCGGCCGGGCGCAATCAGCTTCACCACCACGCTGCGCAGCCCGCACGACGGATGCGCCGTGGAGGCCGTCCCGAACGGCCTGCGCCTGACCGGCGGCGTGCGCGACGGCGCGATTCGGTTCGAGGCGCGGCTGAATGTGCTCGCCGAGGGTGGCACCACCGCGGCGGCCGATGGCGAAGTGCGCGTCGATGGCGCCGATGCGGCGACACTGATCCTTGTCGGCTCGACCAACCATGTGCGCTACGACGATTGCTCAGCCGACCCGGCGGCCCGTTGCTCGGCCGACCTGGCGGCCATCGACGGCGACTACGAGGCCCTGCGCGCGGCCCACCTGGCCGACCATCAGGCGTTGTTCCGCCGGGTGCGGCTCGACCTCGGCGTGACCGCGGCGGCGCGGCGCGAGACGCCTGAGCGGCTGGCCACCTTTCGCGAGGCGGGCGGCGACCCGCAGTTGGCCGAGCTCTACTTTCAGTTCGGGCGCTACTTGCTGATCGCCTCATCCCGCCCGGGCAGCCAGCCGGCCAACTTGCAGGGCATCTGGAATGAGAGCCTGAGCCCGCCGTGGGACAGCAAGTGGACGGTCAACATCAACACCGAGATGAACTACTGGCCGGCCGAGCCGACCGCGCTGGGCGAGTGTGTCGAACCGCTGACCGCGATGCTGCGCGACCTGACCGAGACCGGCGCGGCCACGGCCCGCGGGCACTGGGGCGCGCGCGGCTGGGTGCTGCACCACAACACCGACCTGTGGCGCGGCGCCGCGCCGATCAACGCCAGCGATCACGGCATCTGGCCGACCGGCGGCGCCTGGCTGTGCCAGAACCTCTGGTGGCACTATCTCTACAGTGGTGACACCGCCTGGCTGCGCGAGACGGCTTGGCCCATCCTGCGTGGCGCGGCGCTCTTCTTCGTCGACACGCTGGTGACCGACGAGCAGACCGGCTGGCTGATCTGCGGCCCATCCAACTCGCCCGAGCAGGGCGGGCTGGTGATGGGACCGACGATGGACCACCAGATCATCCGCGAGCTGTTCGCCAACTGCATCTTGGCGGCCGAGGCCCTTGCGGTCGAGCCCGAGCTCGCCGCCGAGCTGCGCCGCCTGCTGCCGCGGATCGCGCCGAACCAGATCGGCCGGCACGGGCAGTTGCAGGAGTGGCTGGCCGACGTGGACGACCCGGGCAACGAGCACCGACACATCTCACACCTGTTCGGCCTGCACCCGGGGCGCGAGATCACGCCCGGCACGCCCGAGCTGTTCGCCGCGGCGCGACGCTCGCTCCAGTTCCGCGGCGACGGTGGCACCGGCTGGTCGATGGGCTGGAAGATCAACTGCTGGGCGCGCCTGCTCGACGGCGACCATGCCGATCGGATGCTGGCCAACCAGCTCACCCCGCCGATGACGCTGCCCAACCTGTTCGACAACCATCCACCGTTCCAGATCGACGGCAACTTCGGCGCCACCAGCGGGATCACCGAGATGCTGCTGCAGAGCCACGAGACCGCCGGCCCCGACGGCGCCGAGCCGGCCCACCCGACCGACGGTCTGCTCTGGACCATGCCGGTGCTGCGCCTGTTGCCGGCCCTGCCCTCGGCCTGGCCGGAGGGCTCGGTCACCGGCCTGCGCGCCCGCGGCGGGTTCACCGTCGACCTGCGCTGGCAGGGCGGCCGGTTGTCTGCCGGTGAGCTGCGCGGCCGGCCGGGCAGCCGCTGCGTGGTGATCATCGATGGTGATACGCGGCGCGTCACACTCGGCGACGAGGGCCGCGTGGCGCTGCCCTGACCGTTGACGTGGCGAACCGACTACTGCATCCGGGCGATGCGGTGCAGGTACTCCAGCAGCGCCGTGCGCTCATCGGCGTTGACCCGCGCGCCCTTGCCGATCATCCGGTCGACGGTGGCGGTCCACTCGTCGGGCGTCTTGCGAATGATCATCGGGTCATAAAGCTGGTGGCAGGTGGTGCAGCGTTGCTCGAGCAGCGCCCGGCCACGGTCGCCCGGCTGGGGCGGCGGCTCGGCGCCGGAGCCCGGCTCGAGCACAATCGGCGCGCTGCACAGGCTGATTCCACCGCTCAGCCCGTCGCCGCCGGCAATCGCCGCGACGGCGAACTGGTAGACATCCGGCTGCAATGACGCACCGAACGGCGTGTTCCGCAGGCCCTCGGTGAAGGTGAGGTCAATCGTCGCCTCGTTGCGGCCGCCGCCGAGTGTCGGTGTGGTCGCCTGCACGCCGTCGGGCAGGCTGACCGCAATCAGGGTCAGGTCGCCGCCGAAGCCCTCGCGCCGGGTCACGGTGACCTTCAGCTGCGCCTGCTGGCCGATCCGCACGGACAGCCGCTTCGGCTCGACGTCGACCGTGTAGGGCGCGTCGGCGTCGACCACCGCCGCGGCCAGCGCCTGCTGCTCAATCGGGAAGCGGTCGTTCTGGATGCGGTAGAAGGCCACCGCCTCGGCGACCTGCTCGACGGTCCCGTCAATCGACGGCACCTCGCCGACCACGCGGAGCACCGAGACCGCCGGCTTGGCGTCACGGTAGCACTCGACCGGGATGACCACCCGCGGCTTGTCGGCCGGCATGATCACCTCGTCGGCCCACATGCCGTCGGGCAGGCCCTCGACGCGGAGCGTGATGTCGCCGCGGTAGCCGTTCATGCTGTTCCGCTCGACATACAGCGGCGCCACGCCACCGCGGCCGATGCTCAGGTTCGAGGGGAAGGCGCGCAGCGAGACGGCCGGCCGCGTCGGCCCGATGCGCAGCCGATAGGCGTGGCGTGGCGAGCCTTCGTTGAGCTCGTCCTCGATCTTGAGGCCCCACTTGCCCGGCTGGGTGTAGGCATGGTCGATCCACGGGTCGCCGCCGGGACCGTCGACCGCCTCCTTCTTCATCGCGTTGTCGAACCAGAGGCTGATCTTCGGCTTCAGCGGCGAGCCGAGCCGCTCGGCGAAGACCTCGAACGACCAGGCGCCCGCCGCCGCCGCGAGACCGGCCGGCCCGCTGCGGTTGATGATCTTGACGAAGATGGTGTTGCTGCCCCGGCGCAACTTGAGCGGCACCAGGTCGCTGGCGACAATCGCCGCCCGTCCGCCGCGGAAGACGTGGGCCAGCTCGCCGTTGACCCACACTTTCGCGTCGTCGTCGGTGCCCAGGGCGAGCAGCCCGCTCGCCTCGGCGGCCAGGTCCCACTGCCGCACCGCGAACCAGGCCTGGTTCTCGCCCGCCGGCAGGCCGATCACGCCGTCGCCGCTGGCCTGCTTCATCTCCCAGCGCAGCGGCTGTTCGCCGCCCGGGTAAGTGGCCTCGGGGCTGAGCTGCCCGGCCAGGTACTGCTGCTCGGGCGGCAGCGGCGTGTCGAGCGCCTCGGGACCCGGCACGGCGAACGGGCCGACCACCGCCCACTCGGCCAGGGTGGTGACCATCTGCGGCGTGACGTCGATCACGTAGCCATCGCGCTCGCCCGGCTCGCCGATCCAGCCATTGACGATGCACGGCGGCGCGATCTCCTGCGGCAGGCCCTCGGCCGCGTCGTAGACCTCGGGGAGGTCGCTGATGTGGAACGGGAAGATGCCAAACGGCGTGGCGAGCCGCCGGATGCCCGGCAGCAGCTTGTCGCTCAGCCGCTGGCGCCAGGTCTGCTCGGGCTGGTTCTCGCTGTAGATGAAGGTCTCGACCTCCTCGCCGCGCCGGCCGCCGAGGGGATAGATGGCCTGGTGATAGCCCAGCTCGCCGAGCGAAAGGCGGTAGACGCTGCCGGCGCCGCCGCGATAGAGCAGGTCGCGCACCTCGACCGTGTAGCTGCCGTCGGCCGGCACGGTGAAGTCGATCAGCGGGTCGAGGTTGTCGAAGCCGAGGTTGCTGGCCAGCCGCTTACCGGTCGAGTCATAGACGAAGAGGCAGGCGTCGAAGCTGTTCTGCGTGTCGTGGTTCAGGCCATAGGCCTCGGCGCGGAAGGTCAGCCGCTGGTCTTTCTTCGCCTCGAGGCGGTAGTAGTCGCGGTCCCCGTTGGCCAGGCAGACACCGTTGACCACCGCCGGCAGGGCCACCGGCTGGGCCTGGTCGGGCTGGTTGTTCGGCTCCACCTCGACCGCCTCGGGCGTGTCGGAGACGTAGAACGGATAGGCGGTCGAGACACCGGCGCTGTTGACCGCCCGGAGCTCGTGCCTGCCGGGCGGCGTGTCGGGGGCGATGGTGATCCGCGCCACCACGTTCGCGGCGGCGGCACGCGCTTTGAGGAAGGCGACAATCCTCTCCCGGTCGGCGTCGTTGATATCGGCGCCACGGACGTCGATCATGCGCCGCACGGTAGCTTCCCAGGCCGCCGGGGCGAGCGAACGGTTGTCCGGACTGCGCAGCTCGTGGCAGTTGGCGCACTTGCTCTCGAAGACCTGCTTCGCCTCTGGATCGTCGGCGCCCTCGGCCCGATCGACCTCGCCCGACAGCCCCTCGCCGAAGAAGACCAGCTCGCGCGCCCCCGGCACGCCGGTGAGCATTACCTCAACGGTCTGGCCGACCTGCCCGCCGGGCGGAAAGACGGCCTGCAGCCGCGGCGGCTCCTGAGCGCGAAGGGGCAGCACGGCAAGCAGGCAGACCAGGCCGGCGAGGAGGCCGGCGGTCCGGGCCGTGCAGCGGCCCCCCTCTCCCGCGCCGCGCGGGGGAGGGGCTGGGGGTGGGGGCATCGTCGGCGAGCCCGTCGACCGGCCGGCAGGGACAGGCGCGTTGGATTTCATGGTAGGGGCAGGTCTGAGACCTGCCCGACCCCGCGGTGGATTCGCTCTGGAGCCGCGCTCGTCGGCATTCGGGCGGGTCTGAGACCCGCCCCTACCGCACTTTGCAGCACACCCAAGGACGCCGGCGGTCCGGGCCGTGCAGCGGCCCCCCTCTCCCGCGCCGCGCGGGGGAGGG
>CAYONP010000026.1:20689-52973 GCA_964405335.1 uncultured Fimbriimonadaceae bacterium | reverse complement strand
CTGAGACCTGCCCGACCCCGCGGTGGATTCGCTCTGGAGCCGCGCTCGTCGGCATACGGGCGGGTCTGAGACCCGCCCCTACCGCACTCTTCAGCACGCCCACCGACGCCGGCGGTCCGGGCCGTGCGATGGCCCCCCTCTCCCGCGCCGCGCGGGGGAGGGGCTGGGGGTGGGGGCACGGCCGGCGAGCCCGTCGGCCGGCCGGCAGGGACGGCGCTCCGGCCGCATACACCGCCGATGCCGCCCGGTCGCCTCACGCCAGGGCCTCGCTCACCGGCTGGCCGCCGCGCGAGAGGACGATGCGGATGCCCTCGGGCGACTCGAGTTCGGCCAGGTAGTCGATCCCCAGGCAGTCATAGATGGTGGCGCTGAGATCCTCGGGCTTGACCGGCCGATCGACCACCGCGGCGCCGCGGCCGTCGCTCGCGCCGACGACCGTGCCGGGCTTCATCCCGCCGCCGGCGCAGGCGATGCTGAAGCAGGCCGGGTAATGGTCGCGCCCGCCCTGCGGGTTCACATTCGGCGTGCGGCCGAACTCGCCCATGGCAATCACCAGCGTGCGGTCAAGCATGCCCCGCTGCTTCAGGTCGGCGACCAGCGCGGCGAAGCCCTGGTCGAACTGCGGCAGCTTGCCGGCCAGCGCACGGAAGCCGTTGTTGTGCGTGTCCCAGCCGCCGTTCTGGACGGTGACGAAGCGCACCCCCGCCTCGACCAGCCGGCGGGCCATGAGGCAGCTCTGGCCGAAGCCGTTCATGCCGTAGCTCTGGCGTAGCGGGTCGGCCTCCTGCTTCAAGTCGAACGCCGCCCGCGCCTCGGTCGAAGCGATCAGGTCGTAGGCCGCCGAGTAGAACTCATCGACGGTCCGTGCCCGGTCGCTCGAGGCCTCGTGCTGGGCAAACGTGCGGTCGACCGCCTCGCGCAGCCCGCGGCGCCGCTCGACCCGCTCCATGGTCAAGCCGCCGGCCGGCGCCAGGTCCTGCACGGCGAAGTTGGGATTGCCCGGATCGCCGCCCGGCGCGAACGGGTCGAGCGCCGCGCCGAGGAACCCCGCGCCGCCATACTCGACCGGGCTGGGCACCGCGATATAGGGCGGCAGCGCGCTGCGCCGGGGCATCATCTTGGCGACCACGCTGCCGAAGCTCGGCACGCCGAAACCGGGCAGCGGCGGGAAGCCGGTCATCAGGTAGTGCGTGCCCTGCTCGTGCGCGCCTAGGTTCGAGGTCATCGAGCGGATGACGCAAAGATCGCCGGCCACCTCGGCGCTGCGCTTGAGATGCTCGGAGAAGCGTACGCCGCCGACCTTCGTGTCGATCGCACCGAACTCGCCGCGGACGGCGTCGGGCGCGTCGGGTTTCGGGTCCCACATGTCGAGGTGCGACGGCCCGCCGGCCAGCCAGATCAGGATCACCGCGTCGGCGGTGCCCTCTTTGAGGTGCGGGTTGGCCGGCTCGCGGCGCTCGCGTTCGGCCGCCTCGGTCTCGGCCGCGTCGGCCTGGGCGAGCACCTTCTTGGCCCGGAACAGGTCGCTCAGCCCGAAGCCGAACAGGCCCAACGTGCCGACCTTGATCATGTCCCGGCGGACATTCCCTTCGCAATCGACGTGACGATCGGTTGGCATGGTCGCTCCTAACTGATGAACACGAACTCGCGCGAGCTGATCAGCGCCCAGAGCAGGTCCTCGAACGCCTGGCGACGGTCCTCGATGCGCTGCACGTAGAGCAGCACATCCTCGAGCTCGACCTCGGTCGGCGGCCGGCACAACGTGCGCAGGTAGAGCGCGGTGATCAGCGCGCGATCGTCCTCGGAATGCTCCTTGACGAGCTGCGCCACCACGCCGTTGTTGTTACTGATCTTGCCGTTGACATAGCCCGAGTTGATCATGTGCAGCGTCTGCGGCAGCGTCGGCTCGACATGCGGGTCGAGCACCGCCAGGAACTCGCGGTTGCTGCGCCCGAAGCGGTTGAGAAAGCCATTTGGGATGGGCAGCGGCAGCTCGACGGCGGTGGTGCCGAGCGGGAAGCGCTCGAACTGATCGACGCTGCCGGTGGCGTGGTTGATCGCGTCGAGCAGCACCTGGGCGAGCATCTGCTTCGGCCGGTAGTGGCTGAAGAAGCGGTCGTCCAGCACGTTGGTCTCGTTGGTCTGCGCTGCGCGCTGGTAGGTGTTCGAGGTGCAGATCTCGCGGATCAGCCACTTCACATCGTAGTCGTGCTCGCGGAACTGCTTGGCCAGGATGGGCAGCAGCGCCGGCACGCTGGCCACGCTGGTGTCGCGGATGTCGTCGACTGGATCGATGATCCCGCGACCGAGCAGGTGGCTCCAGATGCGGTTGACCGCCGCCTCGGCAAAGAACGGGTTGGCGTCGGCGACCATCCAGTCGGCCAGGGTGTCGACGTAGTTGCCGGCATACTCGCGCCCGAGGCTCTCGCCGCCGAGCAGCGTCGGCACGGCGACCTTGTTGCGGTTCGGGCTGGTCACCGACTGGTTGTTCAACGAGCGGGCGTTGTTGTGGAAGATGACGCCCTCGTTGTACAGCTCGCCGGGCCGCTCCTGAACCTTGGCGCAGAAGGCGGCGAACTGCCAGTAGTCATCGGTGGTCCAGCGATCGAACGGGTGGTTGTGGCACCGCGCGCAGGCCATGCGCTTGCCCAAGAAGGCCTGGGCGATGGTCTCCGCCCGGTCCTGCGGCGTGCGCTCGACGCGGTAGAAGTTCGCCGGGCCGTTCAGCATGGTCGAGCCGGTGGCGGTGATCAGCTCGCGGGTGAACTCATCATAGGGCTGGTTCGCGGCCACGCTCTGGCGCAGCCAGTCGTCGAACACCATCGCCGCCCGGGCCTGCAGCGGCCCGTTGGCCAGCTTGCGCGGATTGACCCGCAGCATGTCGCCCAGGCGCAGCGTGCGCAGGGCGACGAAGCGCGGGTCGTCGAGCAACTGCTCGATCTTCTTGGTCCGCTTGTCCGGGTCCGCGTCCGCGACGAAGGCCGCGATCTCGTCGGGCGTCGGCAGCGCACCGACCAGATCGAGCTGGATCCGGCGCAGGAAGCCGTAGTCGTCGACCTTGGCGCTCGGCTTGACGTTGAGCCACTCGAGGTTCTTGGCCACCAGGGCGTCGATCATGTTGGCCGCCGGCATCGGCACGTAGGTGGTCGGATTCTCCTCCTTCGGCCGCGGCTTGCTGACGAAAACC
This sequence comes from uncultured Fimbriimonadaceae bacterium, assembly GCA_964405335.1. Lineage (GTDB taxonomy): Bacteria > Armatimonadota > UBA10988 > UBA10988 > UBA10988 > CAYONP01. Next base: position 49,786 of record CAYONP010000026.1, on the reverse strand, counting down.
GGCTTGATCAGACCGACATAGCGCGCCACCACGGCCGTGGAGCCCCAACGCACCGGCTTGACCTGGCCGCGGCCGTTGACCTCGACCAGGTTGTCATCCATGCTGATGAACCGCGTCCGGTCGGTCACGTCCTCGGTCGTGCCGTCGGCGAAGGTGGCGGTGACCTTGATCTCGGCCCGGTTCACCTCCTCACTGAACACGAACCGCTCGGGCGAGACATCGATCTTCACCGGCAAGGCCTCTTTGTCCGGCGCCGGCACACCCTCGGTGATCCACTTGAGGATGGTCCGGTACTCGCGCGAGCGCTCGCTGAACCGCAGCCCGCCGGCGTGGGCGGTCTGCATGGTCGGCTTCTGCAGCAACGGACTGAGCTCGGGCTGGGCGAGATTGACGAACGGCTCGAGCGGGGCATGGTCCATCGTCGGCGCGAGGGTCATCAGCGTGATGGCCAGCCCGCCCTGCCCGCCGATCTTGCCGTGGCAGGCGCCGCCCGAACAGCCCTCGCGGTCGAAGATCGGCGCCACGTCGCGGACGAACCAGGTCGGCCGCTCCTGACCCATCACCGCGGTGCACACCGCCAGACCGCAGAGCCATATCCGCACGGCCAAGTCGCGTCTCCCCAACGTGCCGCCAGTCCGGCGCGGCAGGCCAAGCCACACTCCATTATGGTCATCCAGCGCCCGAAGTTCGGGCCGAACCCACCATCATTTCCAACAGGTATCGCACAGCGCAACTCGGCGGGCCCGATTGCTTCCCTCGCAACGGCCGTTAGCCGGCTCTGGAGGCTGGTGTCAGGCAGACGCATCGGCCGCGCCAACGGTTCCTTGAGCCCGATCGGCCCAGGGCCGCGAAACATGCCGGAAACAAAGAGCCGGGCAGGAGCCGTGGCGCAGTGGGCGTAGAGCGGGTTGGAGCCCCGCGCGTGATTCTCGTCGGCAGTGCCGTGGCGCCGTTGGTTGGCGGGCTCGATGGTCCGCTCGGTGGGCGCATCCCGCAGCCCGACGGGTTTGTCGAGCTGGCCGACGAGCCGTTCGCCCGCGCGCTGGTGCTCGACGACCATTATCAGCAGGCGGCGCTGGTGCAGGTCGACCTGTTCGGGCTCGACGACGACACCCGCGCCGCCGCCGGCGAGCTGATCTGGGAGGCGGCGCGGATCCGGCCCGAGCGGGTCTTCTTTGTGCCCACCGGGCAGATGACCACGCCGCTGGCGATGACCCCGCCCGACGGCCGGCCGCGGCCCGAGGCCTATGTCGAATATGTCGGCCGGCAACTGGCCTCGGCGGTGATCCTGGCCGCCCGCGGCCGGCAGGCGGCGTCGGTCGGCTGGGCCGCCGGCGAGGCGGTCGTCGGCCAGGCCGGGATGAGCCTGCGCGGACCGCGGGTGTTCGTCGCCGATCGGCTCGACGGCTCGCCGCTCGCGGTCGCGGTGCAGTGGCCTGTGTTGGCGGGTGAGTCCGACCGGGTGATGAGCGCCGGTGGGCCGGGCGCCTTCGCGGAGACCATCGCACGCCTCGGGCCGAGCTGCGGTGCCGTGGCGCTGCTCGGTCCGGCGGTCGGTGTCGAGCCGACGCTGTGGGCGCCTCGGCTCTATGGCGAGCAGCTTGCCGGGCTGGCCTGGGCCGCCTCGGTCGGCGGCGAGACGGCCGCCGATCTGGTGCTCCGCTCCGCGGCAACGACCGTCGAGCTGCCGCTGGAGCTGGCCGCGGCCGACGAGGCCGAGGCGCGGCTCGAGCGCGCCGAAGCGCGGCTCGAGGGGCCGACCGACCCGCTCTACCGGCGCGCGGCCGAGGCCGAACGCGGGCGCGCTCTGGCGGCGCTCGAGGCGGTCGAGCGCGGCGCGGCGACCATCGAGGTTGAGCTGACCGCCTTGGCCGTCGGCGACGGCGCCTGGCTCTTGACCCCGCTGCTGGTCTCGCCGTCGGTCGCCTGGCAACTCGAGTCATCGCCCTTCGCCCAACGGTTGCAGGTGATCAGCGGCGCCAACGGCGTGCGCGGCGTGCTCACCGACGAGCGGCTACCGCTGCCGGTCGAAACCGGCTGGTACATGCCCGCGCCGTTCGCTCCGGCGGCGGCCGACGCCTGGCTGGCCGCGGCGCGGGCGCTGGTCGACCAGGTCGCCGAGGCGAGGGAGGAGCCGGCGGCGCCACGGGCAATCGACGGCCGGCTGCAGGGAAACAAGAACGGTGAGCCAGACAGCCCCGGCGAAGGTTGACGTGTCGCCCCGGGCGGTCCGGCTGCTCCGCCTGCTCGGCGAGTATCGCGGCCTGATTGCGCTCGCGGCGGTGTTCCTGCTCGGCTGCGTCTTCACGCCCATCAACCGCAGCGGCCAGCGGGTCTTTCTGACCAGCGGCAATCAGGCCAACATCGTCTTCGAGTATGCCGAGTTCGGGATCCTGGCCGCCGGCATGACGCTGGTCATCCTGACCGCCGGGATCGACCTCTCGGTCGGCAGCGTGCTCGGCTTCTGCGCCACGTTGTTCGCCCTGCTGATGTACGGCAAGGGCTACCCGGCGGCGCAGGCCGGGCTGCTGGTGGTCCTGGCCGGCGCGGCCTGCGGGCTGGTCAACGGGCTGGTCATCACCGGCCTGCGGCTGCAGCCGTTCGTCGCCACGCTGGCGCTGATGGTCGCCGCCCGCGGCGCGGCCAAGTTCGTCACCGGCGGAACCAAGGCGCAGCCCGGCGCACAGCCGTGGTATGCCGTTCAGTCGGGCGATCTGCCGTTCATGGAGTGGATGACCACCCCGCTGGTCGGCCGCATGTTCCAGCCGATCACCATCCTGTTCCTGCTGACCATCGTGGTCACCGCCGTGGTGCTGCGCACCACGCGGTTCGGGCGCGCGATCTACGCCGTCGGCGGGAACGAAGAGGCGGCTCGGCTGTCGGGCATGCGCACCGGTCGGGTGAAGGTCGCGACCTATACCATCTGCGGCATCTGCGCCGCGCTGGCCGGCATCTGCAACGCCTGCAAGCTGACCCTGGGCGATCCCGAGGCTGGCGCGACCTACGAGCTCGACGCCATCGCCGCGGTGGTCATCGGCGGGACCAGTCTGATGGGCGGCCGGGGCGGCGTGGGGCTGACCTTCCTGGGCTGCCTGATCATGGCCTACATCGCCAAGATCTTGAGCCTCAACGGCGTGCCGCCGGCGCAGCGTCTGATGTTGAAAGGTGCGATCATCGTCGCCGCGGTCGTGATTCAGACCCAGCGGCGTAAGCAGGATTGAGCGAGGAGAGCAGCATGAAGCGCATCGGTTTCGGCCTCTGGATCGCGGCCGTGGTGGGGCTCTGGGCCTGCGGCAAGCAGACCGCCGAGCCACCGCCCATTCCCGAGCCGGTCTTGCCCGGCGGCGCGCCGCCGACCGCGCCGGCCGAGCCGGGCGAGCCGGCCGCTCCGACGGCGGCCTCGCCCGACGACGTGATGGCGTTGTCGACCGAGGGCCTCGAGGGCAAGCGCTGGACCATCGGCATGAGCCAGTGCAACCGCGCCGAGCCGTGGCGGGTGCAGATGGACGCCGACCTCGAGGCGGCGGCGGCGAAGTACCCGGCGAACCTCGAGCTGATCCTCAAGGACGCTCAGAACGATGTCGCCACACAGCAGGCGCAGGTGCGGGAGTTCGTCGCCCAGGACGTCGACCTGATCATCGTCAGCCCGAAGGAGTCGCGGCCGATGACCGCGCCGGTGGCCGAGGCGATGGAGGCCGGCATCCCGGTGATCATCCTCGATCGCGCGATTGAGGGTGACAACTACACCTGCTTCATTGGCTCGGACAATGTGCACATCGGCCGCGAGGCGGGCAAGTACCTGGTCGAGCTGCTCGGTGGGCGGGGCAAGGTGGTCGAGCTGATGGGCCTGCAGACCTCGCCGCCGGGCGAGGACCGGCACAACGGGTTTATGGAGGGCATCGCCGGCAGCGAGCTCGAGGTCGTCTTCTCGGCCGACTGCGAGTGGCTCGAAGAGAAGGCGCAGAAGGAGATGCAGAGCGCCCTGGCGGTCAACGAGGAGATCGACGCCGTCTATGGCCACAACGACCCGAGTGCCCACGGCGCCTGGCAGGCGGCCAAGCAGGAGGGCAAAGGGCGCGAGGAGACGATCAAGTTCATCGGCATCGACGCCCTGCCGCACGAGGGCGTCAAGTACGTCGAGGACGGCATTCTCGACGCGACGTTCCAGTACCCGACCTGCGGCGAGCTGGCCATCGAGGCCGCCATCCGCTGCCTGCTCGGCCAGGAGCTGCCGAAGAACGTGACCCTCGGCACGGTACTGTTCACCGCCGCGAACGTCGCCGACGGCGGGGAGGTGATTCCGATCGAGTGACCGGCGAGCGGGCCCGGCCGGCCGACCGTAAGCTGCCGGCCGGGGCGCCGATCGTCGACCCGGGCCTGGTCCCGGCCGCGGCGCGCATGGCGCGCCCTACCCTTCGGCGCCGCATGAGGGCGGCGACGCCGGCGGTGCGGGGAAGTCTGCCGGCGGGTTATAGCTCGGCCAGCAGACGGCGGCAGCTCAGCACCTTTTCGACCAGGTCGAGCGGCACGTAGTAGTAGTGGTTCGAGGCCTCGAAGCCGATCCTCGAGTCGCGGCACTGGATAGCCAGCAGCCGCTCGGCGGTGTCGATCTCCTCGCGCAGCAAGTGCGCCAACTCGCCGCGCAGCGCGGCCGACGGCGCGACGGCGTGGGCGTCGCGGGCGATGACGTACCGCGCCTGCTGCGCGCAGGTGCGGAAGTGGAGCCAGGCGGCGGCGGCCACGTCGCGCTCGGCAGCCAGGGCCCGCTCGTGCGCGGCGCTGTCGGACTCGCCGGGGATCAGCGCCAATGCCGCGCGGAAGCCCTCGGCGACGCGCTCCATCTGAGCCGCATAGACCTCCGGCGGGTAGATCGACCGCCAGCTCGTCAGGTCGTCGTAGGGAAACCCGACCATCGTCGCCCGATAGCCGGTCGGCGCCGACCAGAGCAGGTTGCTCGGGCCATACTGCTGCGGCCCGGTGTAGAGCCCGCCGATGTGATAAGGGTACTGCTCGAACGCCCGGCTCATCGCCCGCCAGGCCGCGACCACCGCCGGCGCGGCGCGGCCGAAGCGCCGTTCGGCGACGATCCGCATCGCCTCGTCGGGGTCGGGCTCGGGCATAGTGTCGATCACCCCGGCCAGTTCCAGGTTCGGCGACGGATAGCCGCCGAGCGTCCAGCCGAGCTGCATGCCGTCGACGCCGGCGCTGGTCAGGTTGCACAGATGCCGGGCGACCAGCTCGACGGCCGGGATATAGGGCACGGCGCTCAGTTCCCAGGTGCAGCCGATCTGCAGCTTGGCCATCGCCGGCAGGCCGCGGGCGGTGGCCAGCTCCCAGGCGCGGCGCGCCCGCGGGCCCGGGCCGACGGCCGAGATCGAGTATTCGCCCACCTCGCTGGCCACCCCGCCGCGCTCGATCGGCAGGCTCCACTCGCTGACGCTCTGCACCGCCACGCCGGCGGGCAGGCCGGCGATGATGTCGGCGGTGTCCTGGTCGCGCCAGCCCCAGTCCCAGGCGATCAGCCGCGCCGTCGGGCTGCCCGCGGCGATGCCCTCGGCGATCAGCCGGTTGACCTCGGCAATCACCTCGGCCGCCGGCCGGGCCACACAGCGCGGGCAGAGGTCGCCGCGGTGGTGGCTCCAGCAGTTGGTCAGATTCTCCGAGGCGCTGATGGTGAACGCCCCGGCCAGGTCTGGCACCGCGGCGAAGAGCGTCTCGACCGACTCGCGCAGCCACTGCCGCACGGCGGGCACGCTGGTGCACAGGGTGACGATGCCACCCTCTTCGTAGCCGCGGAGCTCGGGAAAGTCGTCGAAGAACTCCGGCGGCATGGCTCGCGGCTCGTTGAGGTAGAGCCAGACGCCGATCCCGCGGCGGCGGCAGCGGGCGACCAGCCGGCGCAGGTTCTCGAGCCGCGTCTGCCAGCCTTCGCTCCGCGCCTCGCCCCAGGGAAACGGTGCCAGTTGATAGAGCACGCCCTGCAACCAGACGCCGTCGACGCCGCACTCGGCCAGCCGACTGAGATAACCGTCCGGGTAGGGGTCCAGGTCGCCCTCGAGCAGCGGATCGCCGTAGGGCGCGAAGTAGCTGTAGCAGAACCGCGGGGCGAACCGCCCGCCCGGTCGCGGCGGCGGCGGCGGGACGGGCGATAGCTCGTCGAGAAAGCCGAACAACGGCTCGGGCCGCTCGGCGATCAGCCGGCAGAGCGGCGCGGCGAGGTCGGCAATCGCTGCCTCCGCGGCCCGCGTGGCCTCATCTGGTTCGGCCCAGCGGACCGGCTCGCAGCGCGGCTTGTGCGCGCCCAGTTTGTGCCACAGAAAGTCGTCTTCCTTGAGCGTGAAGGCGAGCTGCTCCTCGTTCCAGCCGAGCAACCCCAGGAGCTGATCGTACGGCAGCAGGTGCCAGTTGCGCCGGATGACGGTGATGTAGGTCCGCCGGCGCAGTTCGTCGCTGATCGGCGGCTGCGGCGGCAGGCCGAGCCGCTCGGCGAGGGCGGCAATCTGCGCCGGCTCGGCGCCGACGACGGCGGCGATCTGCTCGGCCGGCACCAGCTCCCAGTTGCGCCAGACGACGGCGTGCAGCGGGCTGGGAAAGTGCTCGAAGCGCAGCGCCGGTGGCGCATTACCCTCGGGCAGCGCGGCGATGACCAAGAGCGGCGCGACGGCAACCATGGCGGTTCCCCGCCGCGGCGTTCGGTGCGCTCGGCGGCTAACCTGCCTCAGCCGGCCAGCGCCTTGCGTTCCGAGCAGCTCAGGTTGCCGCGCCGCTCGGCCATCTCGCGGCCGACCTGGGCGACCTGCTCGGCCGACAGGATCTCGCGGGCGAGCGGAAAGACGGTGCCGTCCTCGAGCGCGATGTGCGCGGCATAGGTTTCGCGCAGGGCCTCGAGCAGCTCGAGCAACCGCGCGGCCGCCTCGGGCTCCAGCCGGCCGGAGTCGAGCCACCTGCGGCCGAGCCGCTCGACGTCGGCATGGGCCGCTTCGGCGCGGTCATGGTCGGCCTCGAGCGCCTGCACTTGTGCGGCGGCAACCGAATCGAGCCGGCCACGCAAGCGCGGGAAGAGCGACTCCTCTTCGTCGGCGGTGTGCTTCGGCGCCATGCCGGCAAAGTAGCGCAGCGCCTGGTCCATCGCCTCGCGCTGCAGGTCGTTCAGCGCGCCGCCGCCCGCCTGCCGGACGACGGTGAGCAAGGTGTCGAGAAAGCGCTCGATGCGGCGGTGGCAGTCCTCCATCAGGCCGACCGGATCATCGAAGCCCCGGTCGAGCCGCCCGCCGATCTGAATAGGCATGTCGGGCTCCTGCCCTCATCATGCCACAATCGAGCATTTCGGACAAGGATATCCTGAATAGCCCGAGTGCTTCACGATCTACCGGTGAGGGACGGCTCGTCCACCGCCCGAGCGAGCAGGTAGCCGACCAGGGCGTTGAGGCTGACGCCCTCCGCTGCCGCGCGCGCTTTCAGTTGGCGGTGCAGCGTGCGGCGGATGCGGAGGTTCACCTGCCCGCTGTGCTCGGCCAGCGGCTCGGGCAACGGCAGCCCCTCGTCGCGGTAGTAGCCGATGGTCGCGGTGAGAGCCTCCTCGGCGGCCTCAGCGGCCGCGGCCAGAGTCTCGCCGCCCGTGACGATGTTCGGCCAGTCAGGAAACCGCGCGCGGATGTAGCCGGTCTCGTCCGGCTCGAAGGTGACCGGATATGTCGGCGGCTTTGCCATCGCTAGATCTCCAGATCAAGCGCGTCCAGCACGTCGCGGACAGCGCCTGGGGCCACGTGACCGCTGCTCGGGCGCTTGATCGTGAGCGGCATACCGAAGCCGTCGGACCGACGAAAGATGTGGTGGCTGCCGACCACCCGCACCTCCACAAAGCCGGCGGCCGACAGCGCGCGCACGATCTCGTCGAACCTGACGCCATGTGGGCTGTTGCGCAGCTTGGCAATCAGCTTGTCGAGTCGCGTCACGGCGTCGGCCCCGGCACGAGTGTAACCGCCCGCGTGTGCGCGGTCAAGCCGTCCGCGGCAGCGTGATGTGGAACCGGCTGCCCCGGCCAAGCTCGCTCTCGACGCCGATCTCGCCGCCGTGCGCCTCCACCGCCAGCTTGCAGAAGGCCAGGCCGAGACCGATCGAGGCGACCGCCCGGCCCTCCTGCCGCGAGGCATGGAAGAAGCGGTCGAAGATCCGGTCGCGCACCTCGTCGGCGATCCCCTCGCCGGTGTCGGCCACGACCAGCCGCACCTGGCCGTCGACCGGCTCGGCCGAGAGCGTCACCCGCCCGCCCGCCGGCGTGTGTTGCAGCGCGTTCTGCAGCAGGTTGACCAGCACGCGGCCGAGCACCGAGCGATCGGCGGTGACCAGCTCGGCACCGTCCGGCTCCACCGCGAGCGCCACGCCGGCGCCTTCGGCCAGCCGGGCAACGGCCCGCGCGGCGGCGTGCAGCGCCTCGGCGACAGTGACCGGCTCCAGGTTCAGCGGCAGCTCCTGCGATTCGAGCCGCCGCACGTCGAGCAGGTTGGCGGTCATCGAGCGCAGCCGCCCGGCCTCTTCCAGCGCGTTGTCGATCAGCTCTCTGGCGACCGGATCGCTCAGGTCACCCCGCGCGGTCTCGAGCGAGCCGATGATCACGGTCAGCGGCGTGCGCATGTCGTGGGCGATCATGTGCACCAGGTCGTCGCGCAGCCGTTCGAGGCGGGTCAGCTCCTCGTGCGCGGCGGCCAGCTCGCGGTGCCGGCGGGTCTCGTCCTCGACGTTGGCAAACCAGCGGCTGACCAGGAACAGGATGATAATGATCGCCGCGGCCAGGTTGAGGAACTTGGGGATGAAGACGAACTCCGGCTCGGCCAACAGGCTATAGAGGTAGAATGGCAACCAGCCGGTGCGGGCGGTGTACCAGATGCCGAAGAAGCCGCTTTCAATCAGCGTCCGCGCGCCGTCGATGAAGATCACCACGATCAGCGTGGCGATCAGCGGGTTGAGCGGCCGGAGCTTGCGGTACTCCCGGACATAGAAGACCAGGATGGCGCTCCAGGCGAGGATGAGCAGCCAGTAGATGATGGCGGTGGCCTGCGCGAGCAGGCTGGTATCGGGCGTGTCGGCCAAGGATGCGCTCCAGTCGCCGGTTTCGCCGCCGAGGGGCGGATCACTGCCGGGTTGGTGGATTGGGTGCAATGACGTTGCAGGGCCTCGGGTGCGCAGCTGGAATCGCGCGTCGCAGAGGTGTCTGAGGCGATGAGAGAACCGCGGCGGGTCTACGCCGACACGTCGGTGTTCGGTGGTTGTCAAGACCCGGAGTTCGCTGAGCCGAGTCGGCGGTTCTTCGACGAGGTGAGGGCAGGCAGGTTCGTCCTGGTGATCTCCTCGTTGGTCACGGCCGAACTGAGCCTGGCACCTGCAGCCGTCCGGCAGGCCCACGACGAGATCCTGCCAATCGCCGAGGCGATCGAGCCCAGTGCGGACGCGTTGCGACTCCAGCAAGCCTATCTAGGTGCCGGCATCGTCACCGCGAAGTCAGCCGATGACGCGCTCCACGTCGCCACGGCGGTGGTGGCACAATGCCGGCTCGTGGTGAGCTGGAACTTCCGACACATCGTTCACCTCGACAAGATCCGGCTGTACAATGCGATCAATGCGCTCCACGGGTATGAACCGATCGAGGTCCATGCGCCTCCCGAGGTGCTGCACTATGAAGAAGACCTTTGACTGTGTGGCGATGAAGCGCCGGGGTGCCGAGGCGGTTCAGGCGCAGCTCGCTGGGTTGACCTTCGATGAACAGGTCGCCTTCTGGGCCGAGCAGGGGCGCCTGCTGCGCGAGCGTCAAGCGCAACTTCGCCGAGCGCTGGCCGCCCGCGAACCTAACCCGCCGCGCACCGGCTCGCGACCCACGCCTGGTCCCGGGTGACCCAACACGTTCATCTGGTGGTGGTGCCAGAGCACGCGGCCTGGCTCCCCGCCGGGCTGCGGCCGGATCACCAGCGTCACAGCCAGCACGTCAATCGTGTGCCCGACCGGCCCCGACGGCTGTGGCAGGGGCGCTACCACTCCTGGCGAGGATGAGCAGCTAGTAGATGATGGCGGTGGCCTGGGCGAGCAGGCTGGTATCGGGCGTGTCGGCCAAGGATGCGCTCCAGTCGCCGGTTTCGCCGCCGAGGGGCGGATCACTGCCGGGCGGGGGGAATGGGTGCAATGTCGTTGCAGGGGGCGGGGTAAGCGCATCGAAGTGCGCGGCGCTGGGGGTCCAATGCGATGCGCGGGCGACGTCGAGTGTATGCCGACACCTCGGTCTTTGGCGGCTGCCACGATATCGAGTTCGAGCAGCCCAGCCGCGCCTTCTTCGAGGAGGTTCGGCAGGGGCGATTCGTGCTCGTCGTGTCGTCGTTGGTCGAAGCCGAGTTGGAGACGGCGCCGGCCGTGGTGCAGGCGACGCTGGCCACGGTCCTGCCCTGGGTACTACCGGCCGGGGAGCCGGAGCGCGCCGTTAACCTGAGCGACGCCTACCTTCGTGCGCAGGTCGTGACCGAGCAATGGCGCGCCGACGCGCTGCATGTCGCCACGGCCGTGGTGGCGGCCTGCGACGTGCTGGTGAGCTGGAACTTCCGCCACATCGTGCACCTTGACAAGATCAGGCTGTACAACCAGGTGAACGCGGACGAGGGATACGGGCCGATCGCGATCCACTCGCCGCCGGAGGTGCTCGGCTATGACCAAGAGCTTTGACTGCGTCGAGATGAAGCGCGCCGGCGCGCGGCGGATCCACGAGCTGCTAAGCACCATGAGCCGCGACGAGCAAGTGGAGTACTGGCGCCAACGCAACGAGGAGTTTCGCCGACGCGTCGAGGAAGCGCGGGGCCATATTTCGCCTGGGGAGAGACCCGCGCGGTGATGAGCGAAGCTCGCTTCGGCGGGGCTGCTGATTGTTGAAGCCGCGCCAGGTATTGAGGTGGGAGTTTCTTACCCGACGGCCGCAAGCCGGCCGGCAATTCGCGGACGGCGACCGAGCGGTTCGGTCGGTTACCGGTTGAGGCTGATGGGGGCGGAGCGGCACCGTCGTCAGCGCGTAGGTCGGCGTCGTCAGGCCAGCGCTGCGGCGACGTTACAGGCGGTCAGGGCGGGTGGCTTCCTCAGTTGTGCCGTCTGTCGGCGATCGTCGGCAATGCGGCTGATGAAAGACTACAGGCACCGGCAGGTTCCAGTACGCTGAGCTAGGAGTGCCTAATGGTCGACAATGCGCCCGGTTCCGCGGACGATGGCCGGTCCGCGGCGGCAGCCACCTCGGTTCCCCCTGGCGAGGGACCACAGCAAGATCACCCGTGCTTTGCGATGCCGCCACCTGATACCCGCATCTGGCGCTACATGGAGCTGTCAAAGCTCTGCTTCCTGCTGCTGAAGGGGCAGCTCTACTTTAGCCGTGCAGATCGGCTAGGGGATCCCTTTGAGGGCACGCTACCGCGCCCTGTGGTGGAACTCGCTCCGGCAGTGAATGAGAGCCACGGAATTCCAAAGCAGAAGGTGATCGAGTTGCTCGAGTTCTTCACCTACATGAGACAGTGGACTTACATCAGCTGCTGGCACATCTCAGATCAGGAGTCTGCAGCGCTTTGGCGGGTGTACGGAGATAGCCGCGACGCCGTAGCCATCCAAACAACGGCAGGCCGGCTGAGAGGCGAGCTGCCACCCGACGTACTGATTGGGAGCGTTGGGTATATCGATTATAACTACCACATTATGCCAATCAACTTCTTGTATTGGCCTTTTCTTTACAAACGTCGCGAATTCGCCTATGAGCAGGAGCTACGAGCCGTCGACCAAGTCATTCCAGACGACGTGGCCAGCAGGCCAGTAGCGCCTGAACTAGGTAAGTGCTATAGTGTCAATCCAGGCAGGTTGATACAGGCAGTCTACGTCTCGCCTCTCGCAGGAGATTGGCTCGAGCACACCTTGATCGAGCTACTCAACAGGTGCGAGCTGACCATCCCGCTCTACCATTCGGAGCTCGCACGAGCGCCATTCTCTTGACCTCCCGCTAGCCGGCAGGACCACGGCCCCCGCCCGCCAAACGCACCCCCGGAGCCGCCCATGCGCGCCGTCATGGTCATGTTCGATTCGCTCAACCGCCATATGCTCGCGCCCTATGGCTGCGACTGGACCCATACCCCGAACTTCCGCCGGCTGGCCGAGCGGTGTGCCACCTTTGACACCAGCTATGTCGCCTCGATGCCGTGCATGCCGGCGCGGCGCGACTTCATCACCGGGCGGCCGAACTTCCTGCACCGCAGTTGGGGGCCGATCGAGCCGTTCGACGACTCGGTGCCGCAGATGCTCGCCGGCGGCGGGGTGAGCAGCCACCTGATCAGCGACCACTACCACTACTGGGAGGCCGGCGGGGCGACGTACCACTGCCAGTACTCGACCTGGCAGTTCCAGCGCGGGCAGGAGGGCGACCCGTGGATGGGCCTGGCGCGCGAGCCCGACCGGCCGGCCGAGGTGCTGGCCCGCGACCCGAACAACCCGTCGATGCGGCAGGACTTCGTCAACCGCATGTTCATCCGCCGCGAGGAGCAGTGGCCGCAGGCGCAGACGTTCGCCGCCGGGATCGACTTCATCGAGCGCAACGCCGCCTACGACGAGTGGTTCGTGCAGATCGAGACCTTTGACCCGCACGAGCCGTTTTACTCACACCGCAAGTTCAAGGATCTTTATCCGCACGAGTATGACGGTCCGCACTTCGACTGGCCGGCCTATCGGCGGGTGCAGGAGACGCCTGACCAGGCCGAGCACGGCCGCCTCGAATACGCCGCGCTGCTGTCGATGTGCGACAGCAAGCTCGGCGACGTACTGGACACCTTCGACCGGCTCGGCCTGTGGGACGACACGATGCTGATCGTCTGGACCGACCACGGCTTCCTGCTCGGCGAGCATGACTGCTGGGCGAAGTGCTGGATGCCGTTCTGGGAGGAGATCGCCCACACGCCGTTCTTCGTCTGGGACCCGCGCTGCGGCGTCGCCGGCGAACGGCGGCAGGCGCTGGTGCAGCCGGCGCTCGACCTCGGCCCGACGCTGCTCGGCGCGTTCGGCTTGGAGCCGACCGAGCGGATGTGTGGCCGCGACCTGGCGGCGACGATTGCCGACGACCAGCCGGTGCGCGAGGCGGGCATCTTCGGCATGCACGGCGGGCATGTCAACGTGACCGACGGGCGCTATGTCTACCTGCGCGCGCCGGGCGAGACGAACCAGCCCCTCTACAACTATACCCTGATGCCGACCGACATGACCCGCATCTGGCGGCCCGAGCGGTTCGCCGAGGCGACGCTGGCGCCGCCGTTCGGCTTCACCAAGGGCTGCCCGCTGGTCCGCACGCCGGCCGACGGCCGCTGGGCCAACGCCCACAGCTGGGGCACGCTGCTGTATGACGTACGCGAAGATCCGACGCAGTCGGCGACGATCAACGACCCGGCGGTCGAAGCCCAGATGACCGAGCATCTGACCGAGCTGATGCGCGAGGCCGAGGCACCGGCGGAGCAGTACCAGCGGCTGGGCCTGCGCGTCTGAGAAAAGACCACGCCGTTGGCACGCGGCTTGCAGTTACAGCCAGTCAATCCAACGCCGGGGTCTCCGGACACCAACGTCACCGGCGGGAGCTGCGGCCAGCCTCCCTCTCGCAGCTCCCGCCACCCGGCTATCCTCGTCCTCGCCGCGCCGCCTCAGGCCGCCGACCGGGATGGTCGGCCTACGTGAACCGCACCTCGATCCGGTCGGCGGCGACCTGCTCGGCGTAGAAGATCAGCCGGGCCAGGCCGCCCTCGTTCTCGCGCCGGTGCGGAATGACGCGGCCGTCGAGGCGGACTTCGACGTTGCGCAGCCGCGCGGGGGCGGCGAAGCGCAGCTCGCGCAGGCGCAGGCGGCCGTAGCGGACCTCAATCGTCTCGCGCTGTTCGGTCGGCGTGATCTGCTGGCTGAACAGCCCCCAGCCTTCGGCGGCGAGGTAGAACGAGCGGTGGTCGGCGGGCTGCCAGCGCGGCGCGAAGCCGAGCAGGCCGGCGGGACCATCGAGGATGAGCCCCTGCGCCGCCGGCAGCAGGCCGCCCGACGACATCGCCCGGGCATAGAACTTGCCGCACTCGAGCTCGTTGAACGGGTTGCCGCCCGGCCCGCTGTTCAGACCGTCGCGCCGGCGGCCGTCGTAGCGGCTGCGCGCGGCGGTGACGATGGCCACCGCCTCGTCGATCATGCCTTCGTAGATGAGTAGCCCGGCGGTCGAGTACTCGATCCCGGTCCAGATCTCGTCGGCGTAGATGATGAACGGCTCGGGCCGGCCGCCGGTCGGCCACGAACACATCAGCAGGCCTGGCTCGTCGTCGGGCACATAGCGCCGCGGCCGCTGCTCGAAGCCGTCGAAGTTCGAGCGGAAGTTGTGCGCCACAATCTGCGTCAGCGCCGCCTTGACGTGGCCCTCGGGGTAGAGATAGCCGAGGTCGAGCATGTGCGCCCACCACTGGCCGAGCAACTGGTCGCTGTGGCAGCCGGTGTTGTAGTCGTGCGCCGGCCGCTCATCGGGCACCTGGATGTAGTACTGGTGCTCCTCGCTCCAGCAGACCCGGTCCTGGTTGACCGCGCCCTTCGCCCGCAGCTCGGCGTAGCGCGCCGCCGCGGTCGTGTCGCCCGCCGCGCCGGCCAGTCGCCCGGCGGCGCCCAGCGCGGCCAGGTACTGGCTGCCACAGAAGGTGTGCGCGCCGCCGGTGGCGCAGTCGTAGGTGTTCCAGTGGTGGCCGGCCAGCACGCCGTCTTCGTCGGCGTCGAAGGTGGCGATCAGCCACTCGATGGCCTTCTTCGTGTTCGGCCAGATGCGCTGCACGAAGCTCTCGTCGGCGCAGGTCTGGTGCGCGCGCAGAGCGCCTTCGATCACCGCGCAGTGGCCGTCAACAAAGGCGCCGTGGCGGCTGTGCTGCCGGTGCTGGGTCTCGCCCGAGTCGAGCAGGTAGGTGATCAGGTCGGACTCGCGCAGGTTGCGGTCGATCTCGGGCCACAGCCGCGCGTGGGTCTGGGCGTAATTCCAGACGTGGGTGCAGTTGAGCGGGCAGCAGCCGTAGCAGCCTTCGAAGCCGGCGAAGTAGCCCTCTTCGGACCACCAGCAGGTCGGCCCGCGGGCAATCACGCTCTGGCTGGTGTAGGCGTCGAGCAGCGGCTCGGGCAGGTTCGACTCGTAGACCGTCTCGTGATAGAGCCGGGTCCAGCCCCACAGCTCGTCGCCCTGGTCGAGCAGTTCGTTCGCCACCGCCGTCGCATCGGGGAAGCGCAGGCTGTAAGCGTTGCCCGGGTGGCCGAACCGGTCGACGTTCGGGAAGTGCCAGGTGACCGCGAAGCTGACCGTCTCGCTCGCGCCCGGCGCCACCGTGAAGGTCGGGCAGAGCGCCGCGTTGATGGTCTCGCCCGACGGGCTCGGCCCGGCGGCATCAGGCCCGTCGAGCCGGCCCGTGGCGACGAACGGCCCGGTCAGCTCGGCCGCGTCGCGCCAGGCCGCGGTGCCGCTCGCCTCGCGGTCGCAGGCGAGCGCCATGGTGCCGTAGCGGGTCGAGGCGGTGACCAGCCGCTCGCCGGCGGCCAGGCCGGCGCCGCGGGCGGCCAGCAGCAGTGGCTCGAGGGCCGTCTCGGGCAGGCCCTTGGCCAGGCTGACGACCCAGCGCGAGCGGCCGACCGGCAGCAGCAACACCGCCGGCGCGCCGTCGGCGAAGGTGGCCAGCACCTCCGCGCCGTCGCCCAGCTCGAGCCCGCCAAGGGCCGTGCGCGCGGTGGCGGCGAAGGCGGGCGGATCGCCGGCCAGCCGCCGGCCGGCGTCGCTCCAGGTCACCTCGCCGCCGTCGCCGTCCGAGGCGCCGGTGACGGTCAGCGGCAGGGCCGCCATCAGGTCGCTCAACGGTCCGCGCAGGCGGAACAGCGCCTCGGGCGGCACGTCGGCGAAGACGATGTGGTCGACGTTGATGTGCCCCCAGCCGTCTGACCGGCGGTCGACCGCCTGCAGCGTCGCGGTGCGGCCGGCGAACTCGCCGACGTCCCAGGTCCGCGGTTCCAGCCGCTCGTTGTCGCGACCGGTGGCCGTGCGCACCACCTGGCCGTCGATCACCAGGTTGAGGCAGCACTCACGCGGGTGGTTCCCGCCGCCGAGCAGGAAGCCGAGGTAGCGCTGCTCGATCACGAAGGGAGGCGAGGTGAGCGTGCCCTGCGGCGCATCGCCGGCGATGAAGCTGTTGATCAGCCCGCGGCCAAGGAAGCCCGAGACCTGCTGCTGCCCGCCTTCGGTGCCGCGGCTGGGCCGCGTGCCGAAGGCCTCGCCCTCGGCGGTCCAGCCGCCATAGTCGTCGCCGTCAAAGTCGGCGAAGACGGTCAGGGCGTCCCACTCGGCCCGCTCGGCGCGGACCTCGCCCAGGGCGGTGAAGAACTCGGCCGCGGCCCGGCCGACAACCAGCCCGCCGCCGTCGTCCATCATCCGCCGCGCGCCCTCGACAATCTGGGTCGTGGTCGCGTCACCGGCCGTCTCGGCGATGCCGCCAAGCTGGTCGAGCCAGTAGGCCGCCGGCCCGGCCACCTCGGCGCCGCTGGAGTCGCGGACCTTCATCGGCCCGTTCTCGGGCGGCGACTGCTCGCGGCCCAGCATCACCACGGTCCGCCCCGCGGCGCGCGTGACGGCGTTTTGGTTGCGGCCATAGGCGGCATGGCGGTAGCCGCTCAGGTCGTTCGCCCCGCCGCAGCCGACGGCGTTCTGCAGCGCCGCGAGCAGACTCACCTCGGCGGCCTGCGTGCCGGGGTTGCGCACCGTCCAGCGGAACACCGCGCCGGGATAGCCGCTGGCCGTCGCGTCGAGCGGGAGCAGCGGGTTGTAGGCCTCGAGCATCACCTCGACCGGCAGCGCGGCGTCGCTGAAGCGCAGCCGCGCGATGGGGTACCCGCCCTCGTAGGTCAGCGCGTCCACCGGCGTCAGCTCGGCCTCGGGCTCGGTCTGCAGCACGCGGCTGACCGTTTCGCCGCCGGAACTCGCCCGGATGGCGAAGAAGCTGTCCGGCACGCGCATTTCGCTGAAGTTGTTGAAGATCTGCCAGACCGCCAGGCGGCCCTGGCCGTCGAGCCAGATGGTGCCCGTGCCGAGCCCGCCGATGGGCATCAGGACGTACTCGAGGTACTCGCCCGAGTAGACCCGCGGCGACTGGCGCACCGCCCCGCCGGCGCTCTTCGGCACGGGCGGCAGGGGCCGTGCCCGGGCCGCCTCGGCGCCGACCAGCGCGGCACCGGCGGCGGTCACCGCCAGCGTCTGAATGAACTCGCGTCGCGGCAGGATCGGCCCGCCACAGTCGCCCCCGGCGCACCCGCAGTCGCGTGTCATGACGTCGATCGCTCCCGAAGCTGCATTCGGTGTTCTAGGTCGGGGGTTGGTTTCCCTGCCAAGGAACCCAGGGTGGCCATGGATCGGCATCGATGGCAGGTCTGATCACAAAACGGGCGAACCAGACTGCCCGACAGCCTCGGCCAGGCGACCTCGTGGCCGCAGCGGAGACGGCACTCGATGGGCGAGGTCTTGCTGACCGACCAGCAGATCGCTGAGCTGATCGCCGAACCCAAGCCTCTGAAGGACGGCCCAGCGGCCCTGCTTCACCTCCGCGCGGGCGCACAGCGGCATCGGCGTGAGGTCGAGGTGACCGGCGACTCCGGCCAGCGGTTCCGCCTGCTGCTGACCCAGCCTCCGACCCATCCGCGGAGGTTCTCGGTGGTGCGGTTCGTGCGCCTAGCCGGTCGCTCTCGGCTGTTCCGGCTGCGGCGGTACAACAGCCCGCACGGAGCGCTCGCGCATCGCAACAAGATCGAGGACGAGACCATCGAGAACACGTATCATGTGCATACCGCCACGGCACGATATCAGCGCCTCGGCCTCAAAGAGGATGACTACGCGGTGGCGACGGACCGGTTCGACAGCCTGCCGTCGGCGCTGGCGTGCGCCTTGGCCGAGTGCGGGTTCTACCAGCCGGGCGATTCCCGACAGCTCAATCTGCCGGGTTTGGAGGAGCAACAGTGACCGGCCTGCTCGACCTGGAGGGGCTTCAGACGGCGTTTCGCGACCAGGTCGTTGTCGAGCCGGACGGCATCGACCGGTTCGCGGTCGGCGTGCCGCTGCTGCTCGATGACGGCGACTACCCGACGATTGTGGTCAAGCGCGACGGTGACCGCTGGGTCCTTGGCGACGAAGGCACCACCTACCTGCGGCTCGGCTACGAGTTCGACGACGAGCAGCTCGCCAGCCCGACCCGCCGCCGGCTCATCGACCAGACCTGCCAGCGCTTCGGTCTCGAAGAGCGCCGCGGCGAGCTCCTGCTCACCGCTGCCCCAGGTCGCGAGGGTCTGGCGCTGTACGACTATGCCACCGCGCTGGTTCAGATCGAGAGCCTCAAACTGCTCTCGGAGGACCGCGTACGTAGCGCCTTCGCCGACGACGCGCGGTCGCTCCTGGAGCGGGTCATCCCGGCAGACAAGCGCGCCGCCGGCTGGTTCGACGCCGTGCACGACCCGGGCGGACATTACCGCGTCGACTACCGCATCGAAGGCCGCGACCGTGAACTGATGACGTTCTTGATCGCCACCGATGACCGGATGCAGAAAGCCCACATCACCATTCTGACCCTTGAAAAATGGGGCCGCGACTTCGACGTGTTGACCATCTTCGAAGACCTGGACCGGCTGAACCGCAAGGACTTCGCCCGCTACACCGACGTCGCCGGCAAAGCCTTCACCAGTTTGGCTGAGAACGTGCTGGACATCGAGCGCTACCTCAAGCGCGAAGCCGCTTGACGACCGGCAGTTACAGCCTGCGCGCCAGAAAATCCGCCAGCAAGCCGAACGTCCGCACCTTGTGGTCCAGGTCGGCGCTGCCGTGGCCCTCCTCGGCCAGCTCGACGTACTCGTAGTCCTCGCCCTCGACGCGGCCCAGCTCGTCCAGCCGCTCGCGGTAGCGCCGCGCCTGGCTGATCGGGCAGCGCGGATCGTTGATCCCGTGGACGATCAGCAGCTTGGCCGCCAGCCGGTCGGCGAACGTGATCGCGCTCCGGTCGCGCCACAGCTGGGCCTGCTCTGTCGGATCGCCGAGGTAGAGGCGGAGGAAGTACTGGAAGTGCTGCATCGACTCGGCATACATCGCCGGCAGGTCGGTGATGCCGACCCAGGCCACGCCGGCCCGCCACAGCTCCGGCCGCTTGACCGTCACCAGGTAGGTCATGTAACCGCCGTAGCTACCGCCGAAGACCGCCAGTCGCGAGCCGTCGACCGGCGCGTTGGCCAGCAACCACTCGGCCCCGGCGCAGACGTCGGCCAGGTCGCCGCCGCCCCAGTCGCCGATGTTCAGCTCGCGCCAGCGCTTGCCACGGCCGGTGCTGCCGCGCGGGTTCGGCTCGAGCACCACGTAACCCTGGTCGCAGAGGAACTGGCTGTAGGGGTTGAACCCCCGCACCCACTGCCCCGCCGGCCCGCCATGAACGTGCACCACCGCCGGCAGCCGCGCCTCGGGCGGAGTGCCGGCGGGCACGTAGAGGATCGCCTCCACCCGCTCGCCGTCTGGACTCTGGTACTCGATGAACTGCGACTCGACAAACACGCCCGGGTCGATGCCGCCATACTCGGCGTCGATCAGGACCGTCGTCTGGTCGGTCTCGAGGTCGTAGCGCAGCAGCCGCGGGCGCTTGCTCGGACTGTGCTGGCTGATGACCAGACTGCGATCGTCGAGCGCCCAATCGACCACCCCCGCCACACCGGGCGGCAGGTCGAGCAGCCGCTCCTCGCCGGTCGCCAAGTCGTAGATCACCGGCCGCACCGCCGCCTGGTGCGCCCGCGTGACGGCCACCCGGTCGCCGGCGCGGCTGAGCGGCCCGAGATACTCCTCCACCTCGCCCGAGCCGAGCCAGCGCACCTCGCCCGAATCGACCGTCAGCACCCCCGCCCGGGCGAAGCCGCCGACCTCGCTCGAGCAGAGGATCCGCTCGCCGTCGGGCAGCCAGTCGCCCAGGTCGTCGCCGATGCCGACCTCAGTGCGGAAGACGCGACGCAGCACCGCGCCGTCGGCGCTGAGCAGGTAGCCGTCGCGGTTGCGCAGGTCGGTGGTGAGGTTGGCGCCGAGCGACAGCCAGGCGCCGTCGGGGCTCCAGTGACCCGGCCCGGCGGGATTGGCAAAGGCGGTCAACGGCTCGACCTCGGCCGACTCGAGGTCCATCTTCCAGACGTTCATCTGGCCCGCGCGGTTGCTGGCGAACAGGCACCAGCGCCCGCACGGCGAGACCTCGCCGGGGTACTCCTGCGCCCGCGGCAGGTCGGTCAACTGCCGCGCGGCCCGGCCGGCCAGATCGAACCGCCAGAGGTCGTTCTGTTCGTCGCCGTCGTGGTCCTTGCCGAACACGATCGCCGCATCGTCGCGCGTCCAGACGAAGCCCGAGAAGGGCGTCGCCGGCGGCTCGCCGTCGCTCACCTGCGTTCGCTCGCCCGAGCGGAGGTCGACCAGGTAGAGCTCCATCCGCCCGGTCCAATCGCCATACACGGCGACCCGGTCGCCCGCCCACGAGACCACGGGCCGGTAGAAGTTGGGCAGCCGCGCGAACTCCTCGAGCGGCAGGCGTGACGACGGCATGGCGGGTCCTCCGCGAGGGGATGCGACGGCAGTCAAGAGAGTCCTGCCGGATCGCCCAGAGGCGAAGTCGACCGGGACGGTCGACCTACGCGCCGACGGTGCTGTCGACCGGGACGGTCGACCTACGCGCCGACGGTGCAGGTGCCCTGCCAGGTCACCACATACCCAGCCGGCAGGTCGACCAGCAGGGCCCCATTCTCCACCCGCGCACCCTCGGGCGCGGTGGTGATGGCGAACGGCAGCGTGATGCGCAGCGTCTCGGCCGGGCTGTTGCGGCGGTTGACGAGCAGCGCGACCCGCTCGCCGTCACGCTGCCAGACGAGCACACCGCGGGCCGACAGGCCGCCCGCCGAGCCGTGGTAGGCCTCGCCGTAGACCGCCACGGCGCCGCGGCGGCCGTCGGCGGTGAGCACCGCCTGCGCCTCGCCGCCGTTGGCCACCAGCTCGACCGCGGGCGGCTCCGCGCCGAGGCCGACGACCGCCGCGTAGCGGTGCGGGCGCATCGGCAGGGTGAGCACCGTGATCTCCTGCTGCCAGTCGTCGAACCGCGGCCGGCCGGGGTAGCGGGCGTTGACCTCGGTGTAGTCGCACTCCAGCCGCCGCGCGGCCACCTTCGCATCACCCTGCAACAGCCGCAGGTGGTAACCCTCGTGGGCATAGACGCCGCCCTCGGGCAGCGGCGCCGGCGCGGTCCCGGCCGGCGCCGCCAGCCTGTGCGACAGGATGGTGGTGGTGATGCCCGAGCGCTGGCTGGTGACCAGATCGGCGCCGAGCAGCACCAGCGCATGGTCGAACAGGATGTAGGCCTTCTTGCCGCCCAGCCGGTCGGCCTCGTTCTCGATCCGGTAGTCGGCGGCGAACAGGCCGATGCTCTCGAGCGCGCCGCAGCCGACCGCCAGCGACTGGCCCATCGCCTCGCGCCCGCGGGTCAGTCCGGGCAACCGGGTGACGCCCATGAGCGAGTCCCACGGCTGGTTGATCGTCCCGGCCTGGTCATACTCGCGGCCGTCGATCATCATCACCACGCTGCCCTCGCCGGTCTGGTGGGCGCGCAGGTTCTCGTTGTGGATCGAGAACCAACCCTTCGTGTCACAGGCCATGCGCACCGCGTAGAAGTGGCTCTCGCCGCGGCTCAGCAGCATGTCTGAGTAAGGCCAGGCGCGCACCCCCGTCGGCCTCGGCGCGGCCGCGATCGCCGGCAGCTCGGCGTCGAGCGCCTGGTGCAGCGCCGGCTCCAGGGCGAGCAGCGCGTCGGTGGCGTCGCCGTAGCGGTCGCGCAGCAGGCTGCGCGCCGGCTCGACACAGCCGGGCACGCCGCGGGCGAGCAGCAGCGCCGCGGCGCGGGCGACCGCGGCGGTCTCGAAGTTGCCTGGCCGCGTCCCCGCGCGGCCGCTCGAATAGGGGTTGGTCGTCCCGCGGTAAGTGTCCCAGACGGCATACTCGGCAAAGAACCGCCGCAACGCCTCGACGCTCTCGTCGGGCAGCGCATAGGCCGTGCCGTGGGTCAGCCAAAGATACGTAGCGCAGTCGACCAGCATCGCGTGGCCGTAGCCCATGTTGATCCCGTTGCCATGCTGGTGGAACGAGCCGTCGGGCATGATCCCATCGCCCTTCTCGCCGCCCAGCCGGCAGACGTCAGCGAAGATCTCACTGGCCCGGCGGAGCAGCGCCTCGTCGCCGCAGAGCAGCGCCTGGCGCAGGGCGTTGTCGGCGATCCAGATGGCATTGGCCCCGGTGCCCGGCTTGTCGTAGCCGAGCCCGACCGGCTGGTTGCCCTGCCAGTAGAGCGTCTGTATGAGGGCGTCGCGCAGCGCCGGGTCGATCGCCTCGCCGGCAAGCAGCAACGCCGGCTGCAGCCGCATCGGGATGCCGATGTCCCAGGCCCACCAGTTGTTCGGCCGCGGCGCGTCGATGTAGAAGAAGCGCCGGCCGAAGGTCAGCGCGGCGTTGAGCGCGCGCAGCACCGCCGGGTCGCCGCGCAGCGGCGAGACGTTCGAGGCGAACGCCGCGGCGAGCGCATGCGGCTCGGCGAAGTAACCGCCATTGAACGAGATCAGCTCGTTGCGCAGATCGGCGATGTTGCCCTGCGAGCCGAACGCCGGATCGGCCGGATCGCTCACCTGGCCGGCCATGAGTTCGCGCGCCCGTTCGGCCATCTGCTCGGCGGTGCGCCGCACCGCCGGCGGGTCGCCGACGATGGCCGAGAGCGCGTTGAGCTCGAGCCACCGCTCGCGGATCAGGCGCATCTCGGCCGGCAGCGCCTCGACCGGCAGCCACGGCTTCGGCTCGAAGACGGCCAGGGCGGGCAGGCTGAGGGCGAGCAGGACAAGGATCGACTCGGCGGCGCGCGGGTCGGGCATGGCACGGCTCCAGAGGCAGCGTTGGGGATGGGGGAGGGATCTCCTGCCGGTGGCGCGCCGGCGGCGACAGTGTGCGGGCGTTACCATAGGGCAGCCTGGGGCGACGCGGATGGCCGGCGATGCGTCGTAAGGAGGACTGGTCGGCTTCGTGACCAACGGTAGCGTGCCGTTTCGGAGCCACTCGGGATGCCGGAGCAGGAGGATGCAGAGCGGAGACAGGCGGCCACCACGCGGCTGATCCGCGAGTTCTGGCGGGACGTCCCCATTGCCGGGGCGCTTGTGGAGGCGCAGGACAAAGCCGCCGCGGAAACAGCCGACGCCGCCGAGGCAGCGTGGCGCGAGCGCATCGAGACACTGCTCGCCGATCTCCGAGCGGCTCTGCCCACCGCCTCGGAGCCAACGGAGCCGACCTCAGTCGCGCGGTTCCTCCCACGGCGGAATACCTGGTTCAGTGGGCGCGTTGCCGAGCTCGACGACGTGTTCCGTCGTCTGGCGGCCAGGCGATGCCTGGCCGTCACCGGCCTCGGCGGGCGCGGGAAGACCCAGCTCGCGAACGAGTATGCCCACCGCCACGCCGACCTCTACCCCGCCGGCATCCTCTGGGCCTCGGCCGACAGCGCCTCGGCGCTCTTGCGCGACATCGGCGACATGGCCCGGCAGCTTGGGCTGCGGGTGCCCGACGACGCCAAGCCCGAGGACCTCAGCTACGCCTGGAAGGCCTGGCTGGCCGGGAACACCGGCTGGCTGCTCGTGCTCGATCAGGCCGACGACGTCGCGGCGCTGCGCGAAGTCTGGGAGCACGTCGTGCCGCCGGACCTGTCGAAGATGCCCGGCCACGTGCTGGTTACCGGGCGTGACGCCGACATCGTCCACCTCGGCTTCGCCGAGCCGCTCGAGCTCGATGATCTGACCGAGGACGAGGCGACCGACTTCTTGCTCCGTCGCACGAAGCGGCCCGAGTCGGAGCGCGGCGCCGCCCGGGCGCTGGCGGCCGAGCTCGGACGCCTGGCCCTGGCGCTGGAGCAGGCGGCGGCGTACATCGTCGACCAGAAGATCGGTCTAGCGGCCTATCTCGATGCCTTCCGGATACGTCGCCTGGAGTTGCTCAAGACGCGGCCGAAGACTGGCGACTACCGCGAAACGGTGCTGACCACCTGGTACCTGAGCATCGAGACCGTCCGTGAGGAGAACGCCGCTTCGGCCGACGTACTGACCTTCAGCAGCTTCCTCGCCCCCGACTGGATCCCGCACTTCCTGCTGGTCGAGGGCGCGCCACACCTCGGCGAGCCGATCGCGACGGCGCTGGCCGGGGCGGCCGAAAACCCGCTGGCGGTGCCCGAGCTGCTCGCGCCGCTCGGCCGGCTGTCGCTGATCGAGCGGGGCGACGAGGCGTTCCGGGTCCACCGGCTGGTGCAGGAGGTGGTGCGAGCGGAGAGCGACCGGACCCTGTGGGAGGAGCGGGCGGTGCTGGCGCTGAATGTGGCGTTTCCCTGCGACGCGGACGCCGTCGACCACTGGCCGCGCTGCCAGCAGCTTCTTGCGCACGTCCACCACCTCGCCGGCGCCGACGACGAGCAGGCGTGGCAGCGGCACGAGGCCGGCCAGCTTCTGAACCAAACGGGCCTCTATCTCCGTTGTCGCGGCCGCTTCGCCGAAGCGGAGCCGCTCCTTCGCAGCGCGCTGGGGGTCTGCGAGCGAGTCCTTGGCCCCGAGCACCCAGACACCGTGGTGTGCCTCAACAACCTCGCAACGCTGCTGGTGGCCCTGGGCAGGAACGACGAGGCCGAGCAGCGCTATCGTCGCGCGCTTACCGTCCGCCAGCGCCTCCTCGGGCCCGACCACCCGGCCACCGCGACGAGCCTCAACAACCTCGCCGGGCTGCTGGAGGGCCTGGGCCGGTACGAGGAAGCCGAGCCGCTCTATCGCCGCGCGATCAAGGTTTACGAAAGAGAACTCGGCCCCGGCCACCCGACAACAGCAGCGAGCTTCAGCAACCTCGCCGTGCTGCTGGCGGAGCAAGGCCGCCACGAGGAGGCCGAGGCGCTCAATCGCCGCGCGATGAAGCTCAGAGCGCGGGCCCTAGGTCCCGGCCATCCGGACCTCGCGAACAGCCTCAACAACCTCGCCGGACTGCTGCACGACCAGGGCAGGTACAGGAAGGCGGAGCGGCTTTTTCGCCGCGCCCTCAAGATCCGCGAGCAGACCCTCGGCGCAGACCACCCGGACACCGCGACGAGCCTCGGCAATCAAGCCCAGGTGCTTTGCAGCCTGGGTCGCTACCAGGAGGCCGGGCGGCTCTATGGCCACGCGCTGGAGATCCGCGAGCGGGTCCTCGGCCCCGACCACCCGGACACCGCCGGGAGTCTCTACAACTTGGGGATGTTCCTCGCCGAGCGAGGCAACCCCACCGAGGGCGAGCCCCTGGTCGCCCGCGCCCTGGCCATCGCCGAGCGGGTCCTCGGCCAGGACCATCCGCACACGAAGCTGTTCCGTGACAACCTCGCCCACGTCCGCGCGCAACTCGGCCACGAACCGGACGCCTAAGCCCGCAGCGCGGCGAACGCGGCAGGTCCACCGCCGGCGGTGCCGAAACATCGGCCAGGAGCCCACGATGCCGCTCGACCTCGACCGCCGCCGGTTCATCGGCACCGCCGCGGCGCTGCTGGCCGCACGGGCCGTTCGCGCGCAGGAGCCGTTCATGCATTCGCTCAAGAAAGCCGTCATCGTCGGCCGGCCGACCGAGGAGAACCTGACCGCCATCCGTGCCGCCGGGTTCGATGGCGTCGAGGCGGGGATCATTCCGCCCGACGAGGCCGCGGCGGCCAAGACGATTGCCGACGGGCTCGGGGTGCGCATCCACAGCGTGCTGCGCGGCTGGGCCGAGTTCAACAGCGACGACGCGGCGAAGGTGGCCGAGACCGAGCAGGTCACCGCCGACGCGCTGCGCGCCGCCGCCGGCTATGGCGCCGACGCGGTGCTGCTGGTGCCCTGCCGGGTCGGCGGCATGGCCATGCCCGAGGCGTGGGAGTTCCGGATCGAGTTCGACCCCGACACCGGCCACCTGACCCGCTGTGCCGAGGGCGACAACGCGCGCTATGCCGACTACCTCCGCGCCCAGAACACCGCCTGGGACCGGAGTCTCCAGTCGATCGCCCGGCTGGTGCCGGTGGCCGAGGAGTGCGGCGTGGTGATTGCGGTCGAGAACGTGTGGAACAACCTGTGGGTCGATCCGACGCACTTCGCGGCCTTCGTCGACGCCTGCGCCAGCCCCTGGGTGCGGGCCTACTACGACATCGGCAACCACGTCAAGTATGGCCGGCCGCAGGACTGGATCCGCGCGCTGGGCGAGCGGATCGCCAAGGTCCACGTGAAGGACTTCAAGCTGAACGAGAACGGCCAGGGCGGCGAGTTCGTCAACATCCGCGACGGCAGTGTCGAGTGGCCCGCGGTGCGCCGCGCGCTCGACGAGGTCGGCTACGACGGCTGGTGCACGATTGAGGGCGGCAACGTGAGCCTCGAGGAGCACAGCCAGCGGCTGGACGACATTCTGGCCGGGCGGTAGCCGGCGGTCGGCGCCGTCGAACAGCCTGTCGAGCAGCTATGATACGATCGGTGCCGGGAGCGACCGATTGTCCGATCGCGGTGAGCAGTTGCTCGAGACGCTGGGCCGCCAGGTGGTCATCGCCGATGGCGCGATGGGCACGCAGTTGCTGGCCCGCGGCGTGGCCGCCGACCGCCCGCTCGACGCGCTCTGCCTGACCCAGCCCGAGCTGGTCCTGGCGGTGCACTACGCCTACCGCGCCGCCGGCGCGCGGGTGCTGGAGACCAACACCTTCGGCGCCAACCGGCTGAACCTGGCGCGGCACGAGATGGCCGACGAGGTCGGCGCAATCTGCGCCGCGGGGGTCAAGCTGGCGCGCCAGGCGGCCGGCACCGAGGGCTGGGTGCTGGGCAGCATCGGGCCGATCGGCCGGGCGGGCGCCTCGTTCGCCGGCGATCCCGAGGCGGTCAAACAGGCCTTCGCCGAGTCGGCGGTCGCGCTCGAGGGCGCCGGCGCCGACGCGGTACTGCTCGAGAGCTTCGCCAACCCGCGCGAGCTGCGGCTGGCCTTCGAGGCGGTGATTCCGGCCGTCTCGGTGCCGGTGATGGTCCAGGTGGCGGTGACCGATCGGCTGGAGCCGGTCGAAGTCGACGCGCTGCTGCGCGTGCTGCTCGAGGCGAAGGCGGCCGGCGCGGCGAGCCTGGGGGCGAACTGCGGGTTCGGTCCGCTGCACCTGGTCGGCGCGCTGGAGCGGCTGGCGACCCTGACCGATTCGCCGCTGAGCGGGCAGCCGAACGCCAGCTTCCCGCATGTGGTCGACGGGCGGTACCTGTTTTCCGATCACCTCGATTACTTCGTCGACGCGGCCGAGCGGCTGGTCGCCGCCGGCGTGGGCCTGCTCGGCGGCTGTTGCGGCACCACGCCCGAGCACATCCGCGCGCTGGCCGGCCGATTTGCCGGCCGTGACCTGCCGCGCCGCGTGGTCACCGCCACGCTGCCGCCGCCGGCGCCGCCGCCGGCGCTGGTCAGCGGGCCGCCGGTGGTGCCGCCGTTGCTGTCGCGGCTGGGGCGCGAGCCGGTGATCATCGTCGAGCTCGACCCGCCGCGGGGCATGGCATATGAGCAGGTGCTCGACGGCGCCGAGCGACTGGCTGCCGCGGGCGTTCACGGGATCAGCATCGCCGAGAATCCGCTGGCCAGCATTCGCATGTCGAGCATCGCCCTGAGCCACCTGGTGCAGTGCCGGGCGGGGATTCCGGCGGTCTGTCACCTGACCTGCCGCGACCGCAACCTGCTCGGCCAGCAGTCGGCGCTGATGGGCGCCAGCGCGTTGGGCGTCGAGACGATCCTCGCCTTGACGGGCGATCCGGTGAACCTCGGTTCGCTGACCGAGGCGACGGGGGTGTTCGACACCAACTCGTTCGGCCTGATCCAGATGATCCAGGACTTCAACCAGGGCCGCAACGCGCTGGGCCAGAGCCTCGACCGCCGAACACGGTTCGTCGTCGGAGTGGCGTTCGATCCCGGCGCGGCGCGGCTCGACGCGGCGGTGCGGCGGCTCGAGAAGAAAGTCGCCCTCGGCGTTGACTTCGTCATGACGCAGATGATCTACGACCCGAACCGCGTTCGGGAAATGTACGCCGCGACGGCGCATCTGGCGCCGCCGGTCTTGGCCGGGTTCATGCCGCTGGTCTCCGCGCGGAACGCGCGGTATCTACACCACGAGGTGCCGGGGATGCGCATCCCGGAGGCGGTGCAGGAGCGGATGGCGGCGGTCGACGGTGATCGCGAGGCGAGCCAGGCGGAGGGCATCGCGCTGTGCGCCGAGTGGATCGACACGGCGCTGGAGTGCGGCGCGCCGGGGATCTACCTGGTTACCCCGTTTGGGCGGGTGGCGATGATGGTCGAGCTGGTCGAGCACATCCAGCGCGCCGTGCAGGCGGGACGGTGGCGCAGCCCGTTGGCGGAGGCGGCCGGTGGCTGAAGTGCTGCGGAAGGGCAAGGGCTGGTGGCTTGCGTCGGAGGCGAGTCTCTACGAAGTGGTGCAGCGGGTCGCCGGCGGGGGCGGCATGCGCTCGGAGTCGGGCCTGCCCGGCGTGCTGACGCTGACCCGCGACGAGGTGGCGTGGGACCTGGCCCCGTACATCCGATGGATGGCGGAATCGGTGACCAGGTGGGCCCACGCGCCGGTGCCCGCGGGCGTGTTCGAGACGCTCGAACAGATTCGCTGGAGCGCGGCGCTGACGGAGCTGCGCGAGATCCGGATCGAGGGCGCGCTGTTCCGGCGGACGCTGGTGCTGGCGCTCGCCGACCGGTCGGAGATCTTCCGCACGGCTGGCGCGGTGGGCTGGAAGCGGTCGATCGAGGTGGCGGCGGGGATGGTGCCCGAGACGGGCCTGTCGCGGGCGCGGCTGGCCCCTCGGGACGAGAGTCTGAGCCGGCCCGACCAGCCCGGCGGGCGTGGCGGATGAACCTCGCCGCGGGGGGCCCCCCCCCCCCGCCCGCCCCCGCCCCCGCGGCGCGCCCCCCCCCCCCCCCAACACCCCCACACACACCCA
>CAYONP010000026.1:0-20679 GCA_964405335.1 uncultured Fimbriimonadaceae bacterium | reverse complement strand
AGCCGGCCCGACCAGCCCGGCGGGCGTGGCGGATGAACCTCGCGGCGCCGCCCGCCCCCGCGATACGACCGCGGGGCCGAGCGGCGCGACGATTCCAGACACCTACTCCTCGAGATCCTCGCTCGCCGGCGGCTGCCACCGTGGCCCGCGCGGCGGTCGCGGCGCGCTACTCGGCTGGCGCGAGCGCTGGAAGGCGTAGCCCCAGCCGGCCAGGTTGGCCAGCAGCACGAGCACGACCGCCCAGGCAGGCAGGCCGCGGCGCGCCGGTGCCGGCGCGGTGTAGATGACCACCGGCGGCGCGGGCGGCGGGGGCGGCTGGACCACCGGCTCGGCCGGCGGCGTGAAGTCGACCGGGGTGACTTCGGGCGGGCGGGTGCCGAGGGCGGCGAGCTCGCGTTCGACGCAGCGGACCACCAGGTCGGGCAAGGCTTGGACGGTGTAATCCTGGCGCTCGACGTGGTGGGGGGTGACACCGGCGGCGCCGCCCTTGGTGATGAACAGGAACCGGCCGCGGGTCAGCAGCGCGAGCTGCCGCCAGACCAGCTCGCCGACGTCTTCGTTGCCCGAGGTCGAGATGGCGAACCACTTGATGCCCATCGCGGCCGAGCGCTGGGTCGATTCGAGGTAGGGCACGCTGTTGGCGTAGTCGAGGTGCGGCGGCGCGTCGCCGACGAGGAAGGCGGCGCGAAGGCCGGCGCGGGTCCAGTCGAGCTGGTCGACCGCGGCGTCGAGCGCGGCGCAGACATCCTCGGGCCCGTCACCGCCGCCGTTCGCCGCGACGTACTGCAAGTAGCCTTGGAAGGTCTGGACGTTGGGGGTGAAGTTCTTGACCTTGGTCACGTACTCGTCGCCCTGGTCGCGGAAGAGGACCAGGCCCAGGCGCAGGGCGGGCTGTTGCGGCAGCGCGGCGATGCGGCCGGCGACCTCGTCGATGGTCTCGCGGATGCGGTCGATCTCCTCGGACATGGAGCCGGTGGTGTCGACCACGAAGGCGACGTCGAGCGACGGACGAGCGCCGAGCGAGGCCTGATCGGCGGCGCGGCCGAGCTCGAGCCGCCAGGCCGGCTGGCGCGACTCGGCGGCGAACCGGCCGTGGGCGCCGTCGACGGCGACCTCGTAGCGCGCCGCGCCGATGCCGGCGGCGGAGGGGAAGAAGACCGCCTGGCCCGAGCTGTCGCTGCGGAGCCAGACGGTGCGGCTCTGGCCGCCGTCGGCGCGGACCTCGATGGGTCGATCGGCCACGCCGCGGCCGTCGCGGTCGACCACCTGGATGACGTACCGCTCGGTGGGCTCAAAACCGGCCACGCCCATCGCATCGCGCGGCGCCTCTTCGTGCCAGTACTTGAGATACTTGCCGAAGGTCGCGTTGTCGTCGATTTCGCCGGCTTGCAAGCTCGGTTCGTACGGCGCGTAGTCGGTCGCGGCTTCGGCCCGCATCGACTGGCGCATCATCGCGGTGCCCTCGGCCGTGGAGAAGCGGCGGCGCGGCGCGCGGGTCGAGGCGTCGGCGTCGTAGAACTCGACGTCGCCGGCGACCTCCGATTCGGCCGCCGTCGCACCGCCGGCCATCATGGTCAGTGGCGGCGCGACGGGCGCGTCGGCCTCTGCCGGGGGCGGGGTGGCGGGGCTGGCCAGGCGGGCGTCGACGTCGCCCGCCGGGGCGACCTCCTCGCTCAGCTCGGGCCGCGCGACGCGGCTTTCGGCCGAGCCGGGCAGCGGCTCCTCGGCCTTGGGTTTGGCGAAGGCGAACGAGTCGACCGCGGCGCCGGAGATCGCGGGCATTGCCGTGACGCCCGCCGGCGCGGCGGTGGGCCCCGCGGGCGCGTTGGGCTGGGCCGCGGGCATCATCAGCACCGCCAGCAGGCAGGTGGTGACGGTGCCCCAGGCGAGCGCCGGCGCCGGCCGGCCGGGGCCCGGGAAGAGGCGTTGGTACCACGGCGGCGGCGCCTGCTGGAGCCGCGCCCGGATGGCGGCCAGGTGGCCCTCGGGCGGTTCGGTGGGGCGGCTGGCGCGGGCCAGGTCGGTCACGCGGCGGAGCAGCTCGAGCTGCGCGGCCAGATCGGCGTTGTGCTTCAGCTCGGCTTCGAGCGCGAGCGTCTCGGCGCGGTCGAGTTCGCCGTCGAGGTAAGCCTGCAGGCGGCTGTCGAAGCGGTCATGCGGGGTCATCGTCACCCTCCAGATAGGGTCGGAGCAGGTCGGCCAGGTGGGCCGTGCCGTGGTGCAGGCGCGAGCGGACGGTGCCGACCGGGATGCCCAGGATCTCGGCGATTTCCTGGTAACTGCAGCCTTCGATCTGCCGCAGGTGGAGCGCCTCGCGCTGGCCGTCGGGCAGGCGGTCGATGGCTTGTTTCACCACCTTGGCCAGCTCGCGGCCCAGGGCCCGCTTCTCGGGGCCGGCGGCGAGGTCGATCACCGCCTCGGCCGCCGCCTCGTCGGCCGGCGGCAGCGACCGGCGGTAGTGCCGGCGGTGCCGTTGGCTGACGCGGGTCGCGATGGAGAACATCCAGGTCGTCACTCTCGAGTCGCCGCGAAAGCGCGGCAGGGCACGGTAGATGGCGATCCAGACCTCCTGCGCCACGTCATCAGCGGCGTCGGGGCCGACCAATCGGCAGACGAAGCCGTAGACGCGCGGCGCATGTTCGGCAAGGAGGCGATCGAACTCATCGGTTACCGTGGCCATCACCGGACTCAGCTCGGCTGCCACCACTCCTCTCCCGATTCGACCGCTTGGTGTCGGGGGTGCGCGGTTAAGTTCATCGCGCTCGGGCTGGTGGTTGGGCGAGGGGTTTGGTGGCTGAAGCGGCTGGGCCTCCTGACCCCTGCCTACGCAACGCTGACCGCAAACTCCGCCGCACCGCGCGGCGCGGGCCAGACCAGACTGGCGTCGCCGGCCGAGAGCACCGCGCCCGACTCCTCGTTCACCGCGGTCGGCGCCAAGCCCGCGGGCAGGCGGATGAACCAGCGCACCTCGGCGGGCGTGCGGCGGCGCGGGAAATCGACCCGGCCGCGCACCTCGCCGCGCTCGGCGTCATACCGCACCTCGAACGAGACCGGGCCGAAGTGCGTCGGCGCGCCGGTGACGCCGACCGGCCGGCCGCTGCCGAGCCATTCGCGCGGCGTGCCGAGGCAGAGTTCGAGCCGGTCGCCGCGCTCGCGAACCAGACAGTCGCGCAGGCAGCGGACCACCGCGACCGGAGTCCAAAGATGCTGGCGGTCGCCGGTGCACTGGCTGGCGCCCGGCTCGGGTCCGCGCTCTTCGCACCAGGTGACCAGCGGCGTGGCGTGGTTCAGCGTGGCGATCAGGTAGTCGGCCGCGGCGTCGCCGTGGCCCAGCGCCAGATGCGCCTCGGCGACGTTGTCCAGCGTGATGGCAACCCAGGTGCCGTCGGGCATCCAGCCGGTGTTCAGGGGCATCCCGCCGGGGCTCCGGCGGCTCTCGATCTGGCGCAGCGTGCCGGTAACGAGATCATCGTCGCCAGCCAGCAGCTCGGTCGGCCAGAGGGCATTGAGCACGCCCCAGCGGCTGCCCGAGGTCTTGCCCGGCACACCGGGGATCCAGCGGTAGCCATCCTCATCGATGGCCCCCAGCTCGATGGCGCGCAGCAGGTCGGCCCGCGCGGTCTCGTGGATGCGAGTCAGCTCGGCGGCCTCGTCGTCTCGGCCGAGGAGGCGGGCTGCCTCGAGGGCGAGCCGGTCGGCATAGACCGCCCAGATGTTGTGGGGCAGGAAGATGCCGTACAGGTCGCCGTCGTCGAGCAGGCCGCAGTCGCCCATGCCGGCGGGCATCAGGCCGGCGGTCGGTCCGTCGCCGCGCGTGCGCCGCCGCTGGCGCTCCTGCCAGCGACTGCTGGCCAGCATCCGAGGGAAGACCCGCGCCACGTAGCGCCGGTCGCCGGTCAGGTGGTAGTGCTCGATCGCCGCCCAGGCCTTGAACCCCGCGCCGCCCCACATCAGGTGGCCCCAGCCGCGGGCGTCGTTCCAGTTGCCGTCGGGCTCCTGCATGTCCAGGCAGAGCCGGTAGCCCCGCGCCGCGTCGCGGTGCAGGCCGGCCTGATCGAGCGCCACCGAGACGACCGCCGACTCGAACGAGTTCGGCGCGCGATAGACCTCCGTCCCCGGCACCGAGGCGACATAGCCGTGCCCAACCGGCTCGCGCATGATGAACAGGTCGGCGAAGCAGGCCCTGCGCGCCGCCTCGACGCCAGGATCGGGAACGGCGTAGTCGCACGCGCCGGCGAGCAGCTCGTGCCATTCGGCGACGGCGGCGGACCACTCGCCCCGCCAGTCGTGTGCCCGGAGCTCGGGCAGCTCCGCCGCGTAGGCACGGTAGGGTCGGACCAGCCAGCCCTGCCGCGTCTCGCCAGGGGCGAGATTCCAGACCAGCAGCAGCAGCCGTGCCCCGGCAGCGCGCCCGTCTGGCGTCAGGGAGTAGGCGTCGGCGTCGAGGCCGAGGACCAGCACCCGGTCGGCGCGGTCGAGCCAGCCGGCCACGAGATGGTCTGCCGGCACTTCGCCCGGCTCGAGCCAGCCGTGGTTCTCGCCCCACGAGGTTGATTCACAGCGCAGCACCACCTGCCTGGGCCGGTCGCCGGCGTTGCTCACCGCGACTCGCACCAGCGCGACCGTCTCGGCGCCGAGCGCCTCGAGGGTGCACTCCACCCCGTCGCCGGCGTAGCGGTTGACCAGCCCGGGGATCCAGCTTTCGAGCCGCGTCCAGGTGCTCTCGGCAAAGAGCTCGCCGTCGAGCAGCGGGGTGAGGTTCAGGCCCCACAACGTCGGCGGCGTACGGAAGGCACCGAGCGGATAGCCGCGCAGGTCGTCGTACGTCCACGACAGCCTGAGGTAGCCCGGCTGCAGGTCGCACAGGGTGCGGTCGCTCTGGTTCGGCCGGCCGATGGTCAGGCGGTGCGGCGTGGCGAAAGCGTAGGCGAAGTCGATCCGCGAGTCGGGCGGCGCGGTGTCCATCGGCATCCCCGGCGCCGGGTTCGGGCACCCGCGCCGGGCTCCTGCGCGCCGGGCGTCAGCGCCATTCGCGCGGGTCGGGGATGGGCAACGGCGTGCCGCCCGCGCGGCTCGACTCGTCGGCGACGATGCCGGGCAGGGTCATGTCCAAGCCGGCGTAGACGTCGATCGGCATTGGCCCGCCCGCTTCGAGCGCCCGCAGCCAGTCGTCGACCATGAACCACTCGGCCGCGCCGTGGCCGCCCGACGGCGCCTCGGGCGGGATGACCCGCTCGAGGTGCGGGACGACCTCCGGCGCCGGCCCGGCGGTGGCCGGCTCGTCGCTGAGGTAGCCCCGGTCGGGCGAGTCGGCGGTGCGGCCCGACTCGAGCATACCGCGGGTGCCGTAAAGGCAGTACCAGTGCCGCCCCGGCTCGCTGGCCACGCTGAACCCGCAGAGTAGCTTGAACACCGCGCCGCCGGCGGTGCGCAGCAGGGCCACCTGCAGGTCGGTCGCGCCGAGCTCGGGCGCGACGTGGCTGCCGGTCGAGTAGCAGACGGCCTCGCTGCAGCGGTCGCCGGTCCAGGCCAGCAGCGGGCCGAGGCTGTGGGTGCAGTAGCGGATCGGCGGCATGGTCGCGCGCCAGGTCGGCGTGCCGTCCGGCCCGCGGAACAGCTTGCGGCAGTCATGCACGTATTCGGCCTCGGCGTAGAACACCTCGCCCAATCGGCCGGCGGCACAGAAGGCCTGCCAGTCAACGGTCCGATCGAGGTAGTTGACGTTCTCGGCGAACATGTAGCTCGCCGTCGAGGCCTCGACCGCGGCGACCAAGTCGCGCGCCTCGTCGAGCGACCAGACCGCCGGCACCTCGCAGTGGACGTGGATGCCGCGTTCGAGCGCGGCGACCGATTGACCCGCGTGCAGCGTCGGCGGCGTGGCGATGACCACCGCATCAAGCCCGCAGGCGAGCAGATCGTCAAACTCGGGACAAGCCTGCGCGACGGCGTAGCGCTCGGCGACGGAGCGGCAGAGCGCCTCGTCGCGGTCGGCGACGGCGACGACCTGGGCCAGCGGGTGGGCGGCCAGCACGGCCAGTTCGCCCTGCCCCCGCCGCAGACCGGCAACCCCGACGCGGATCATCTACAGCTTGACCACCCGCGCGGTGCCGTTGCAGCCGGCCAGCGCGTTGCGGGTGTCGACCACCAGGCCAGCCTGCGCCGCGACCGCCGGCCAGTCGTAGCGGCGGTGGTTGGCCACCACCACGACGCAGTCGGCCTCGCGCAGCAGCGACTCGGTCAGCTCCTGGCAGCGCAGGGTGTGCTCGCCGAGGGTCAGCGCCGGCACGTAGGGATCGTGATAGGCCACCTCCGCCCCGCGCTGGCGGAGCAGCTCGAGGATATCGATCGCCGGGCTCTCGCGCACGTCGTCGACGTCGGGTTTGTAGGTCACACCGAGGATCAGCACGCGGCTGCCGTTGACCGCTTTGCGGTCGTCGTTGAGCGCATCGGCGATCTTGTTGACCACGTAGCGCGGCATGTGCTTGTTGATGTCGTCGGCCAGGGCGATGAAGCGCGCCTCGTAATCGAGCCCGCGCAGGCGCCAGAGCAGGTAGAGCGGGTCGACCGGGATGCAGTGCCCGCCCAGCCCGGGGCCCGGCGTGAACTTCATGTAGCCGAACGGCTTGGTCGCCGCGGCCTCGATGATCTCCCAGACATCGAGCCCGAGGTGATCGCACATGATGGCGATCTCGTTGACCAATCCGATGTTGACCGCCCGGAAAGTGTTCTCGAGCAGCTTGACCATCTCGGCGGCGGCTGGGCTGCTGACCGTCACGATGCGGTCGACCGCCGCGCTGTAGAGCGCCGTGGCCACCTCGCAGCAGGCCGGGGTCACGCCGCCGATGACCTTCGGCGTGGTCCTCATGCCGAACTGCGTGTTGCCCGGATCGACCCGCTCGGGCGAGAAGGCGACAAAGACGTCCTCGCCGGGAACCAGGCCCTGTCGGACCAGCGGCGGGAGCAGAATCTCCTCGGTCGTGCCGGGATAGGTGGTCGATTCGAGGATGATCAACATGCCCGGGTGGACGTGTTTGACCAGCTCCTCGGTGGCCGCCAGGATGTACGAGACGTCGGGATCCTTGGTCTTGCGCAGCGGCGTCGGCACGCAGATGCTCACCGCGTCGATATCGCTCAGCACGGCGTAGTCGGTCGAGGCGGTCAGCCGGCCGGCATCGACCAGGCGGGCAATCTGCGCCGAGGGAATGTCGGGGATGTAGCTCTCGCCGCGCCGGATGGCCGCCACCTTGGCCGGGTCGACATCGATGCCGGTGCAGTGCAGCCCCGCCTCGGCCAGCTCGACGCCGAGCGGCAGGCCGGCATAGCCGAGGCCGACCAACCCGAACCGGGCGGTTCGTCGCGCGATGGTGTCGAGCAGCCGCTGGCGGTGATCGGTCGCGATGGCCATGGAACCCTCGGTGACGGTGGCGCGGGTCATTCTAGCAGGGGTATCGGCGAGCGGCAAACCGGCTGCAGGGGTGGTGGGGCGGCGTCAGATCCGGCGCAGCCACGGGTTGAAACCCGTGGCTGCTATGGCGAAACCCGCCCGCCGGGCGGGTTTGGATTTGCCAGACCCGCATTTCAATGCGGGTCCAAGCGGCGGCCAGCAACCCTGAAGCGCACCCCAGGGGACGTGGGGCGGGCGACACGAACCGCAGCTCGACAGGCTGGTGCCCTGCGGCTACGATCGGGCACGAGAGGCGCCATGGCGCGTCGTAACAAGCTGGCCGACGAGGTGCGCCAGCGACCGCGCAACCTCCGGGCGATCGACGCCTTGGCCGACCTGGAGGACGACTGATGGAGGCTGCCATGATCGCGGTGGACGACCAGCACCGCGCCGCCGCCCGACGGTACCCCATGACCGTCTGCGCCGACGATGACGGCTTTCGCGCCGAGCTGCCCGACTGGCCGCATCTCGTCGGCCTCGGCGAGACGCCCGAAGCGGCGCTGGAGGATGCCCTGGAGGCGGTCGCCGCCGCGCTGGCCTTGCGCGGCGAACTGGGCCAGCCCGCGCCGCGGCCGCTGGCCGGCCGCTCCGGTCGGGTCGTGCTCCACCTGCCGGCCAGTCTCCACCGTGCGCTCGACGCGCGTGCCGCGGCAGAAGGCGTCAGCCTCGACGCCACCGCCGCGATGCTGTTAGTCCGAGCCCTGACCATCGAGCCGATCGACCACACCCCACGAGGAGCCGATGCGGCGCCGGCCTGACCCGTGATCAGCATCCTCATGCCCTTCTACAACGCCGCCGAGACCCTGCCGGCGGCGCTGGCCAGCATCGCCCGGCAGACCCACGCCGACTGGGAGCTGATCGCCGTCGACGACGGCTCGACCGATGCCTCGGCCGCCATCGTCGCCGGCTGGGACGATCCGCGCGTGGTGCTGCTCCGCCGGCCGCACACCGGGCTGGTTGGCGCACTCAACACCGGCCTGGCCGCCTGCCGCGGCGAGTGGCTGGCGCGCTTCGACGCGGACGATCTGATGCATCGCGACCGCCTCGCGGCACAGGCCGAGGCCGCCTTCGACGGTGTGCTCGGTTGCGGCGTCGAGGTCTTCCCGCGTGAGGGCATCAGCCCGGGCTACCGGCGCTACATCGATTGGCTCAACGCGCTCACGGCCCACGAGGCGATCGTCCGTGACCTGTTCGTCGAATCGCCGCTGGCCCACCCCACCGTGCTGCTGCCGGCGGCGCTGCTGCGCTCGGTCGGCGGCTATCGCGACGTCGGCTACCCCGAGGACTACGACCTCTGGCTCCGCCTCTGGCGCGCCGGCGCGCGGTTGGCCAAGCTGCCGCGCGTGCTGCACTACTGGCGCGACCATCCCGGCCGACTGACCCGCCGGCACGCGATGTACCGCCGGCGGGCGTTCCGGGCGTGCAAGCTCGAGCATCTGCTCGGCTCGGTGCTGGCCGGCGCCGGCGAGGTGGTCATCTGGGGCGCCGGCAAGGCGGCTCGGCAGTGGTCGCGCGAGGTCGACCGCGCGGGGCTGTCGGTCGCCTGCCACGTCGGCGACAGCGGCGCGCCGACCGAGGTCCGCGGCGCACCGGTGATCGATCGCGCCGCGCTGCCGGCCAGTTCGCCGCCGATTCTGGTCACCGAGGGGCTCGACGCCGAACGCGAGGCGGTGCGAGCGTGGCTGCGGGCAAGCGGCAGGGTGGAGCCGCGGGATTACGTCTGCGTGGCGTGAAGCGGCGGGGCGCCTCGTGCCGGATGGGCCATTCAGGACTCGAACCTGAAACCAACGGATTAAGAGTCCGCTGCTCTACCGATTGAGCTAATGGCCCGAGGTGACCGGGATGCTAGCACCGGGCCATAGAATCGTCAACTCGGCGCAGGAGTGCGCGAGTCGGCGTCGAATCGAGGTCACGGGCCCGCCGATCAGGGATGGGGAATCGCCGGTGGGCACGACACGAGAGACTGTACCGTGGCCAAGACCATGACCAAGACCGGCCTGGAACCCGCGCTGACC
This sequence comes from uncultured Fimbriimonadaceae bacterium, assembly GCA_964405335.1. Lineage (GTDB taxonomy): Bacteria > Armatimonadota > UBA10988 > UBA10988 > UBA10988 > CAYONP01. The sequence goes on along the minus strand of CAYONP010000026.1, from coordinate 11,220 downwards.
ACCACCCTCGACCTGCGCAGCGGCAACGAGCCCGGCTTCGGCCAGAGCGTGATGGACCTGCTCGAACCGCTGACCGAGCAGGAGCATCCCGAACTCGGCCTGCCGCTGCGGGTGAGACACCGCGGCGACGGCGCCGAGATGGTGCTCATCCCCGCCGGCTGGTTCCTCCGCGGCCGCGACGACGGCGAGCCGAACGAACAACCGGCACGCGAGATCTGGCTCGACGCGTTCTACATCGACGTCCACCCGGTGACCAACGATCGCTACCGGCCGTTCTGGGACTACATGCAGGCGACCGACGACCACAGCCGCTGCTTCTCGGCCGAGCACCTTTCGAGCATTACCCGCGAGCTGCGCCACACGCCGCGCATCTGGGCCACCCATGTGCGGGGCTTCAGCGAGGAGCGCCTCCAACGATTCGGCGGCGACGCCCAGCCGGTGGTCACCGTCACCTGGTACGATGCCTACTCCTACGCCCGCTGGTGCGGCAAGTCGCTGCCCACCGAGGCGCAGTGGGAGAAGGCCGCCCGCGGCACCGACCGGCGGCTCTTCCCCTGGGGCCGGCGGTGGGACAAGATGCGGCTCAACTGCGCCGGCACCGTCGGCCGCACCACCCCGGTGCACGACTTCGCCACCGGCGCCAGCCCGTTCGGCGTGCTCGACATGCTGGGCAATGTCTGGGAATGGTGCCTCGACCGCTACGACCGGCGCGGTTACGTCAACGGTCCCGCGCGCAACCCGACCGGCCCGCCCGACGGGCTCGATCGCGTCTGCCGCGGCGGCGCCTGGAACTACGTCAGCGACTACGCCACGGTCACCGCCCGCCACGCCTTCGGGCCGTCGGAAGCCTACGAGTTCATCGGCTTCCGCACCGTCCTGCCGCTGCATCAGGGGTGACCGGCAGGCCCAGCAGCCTGGCCCCGTCTCTGCGCCGGAGGGTGTGATGATCTGCGTCACCGATATCGCCGCCGCCGCGGTCTCGCTGCGCTCGGTCTTGTCGCAGACGCCCTGCCGGCGCAGCCAGAGCTTCTCCTCCTGGTTCGGCGCCGACACCTGGCTGAAGCTCGAGAACCTGCACCTCACCGGCTCGTTCAAAGAGCGCGGCGCGTTCTGGCGGATGAGCGCCATGTCGCCCGAGGAGCGGGCCCGCGGCGTGGTCACCGCCTCGGCCGGCAACCATGCGCAGGCGGTGGCCTATCACGCGCGGCGGCTGGGCATCCACGCCAAGGTGCTGATGCCCGAGCGGACGCCGCTGATCAAGATGCTCAACACTCAGGAACTCGGCGCCGAGGTGATCCTCTACGGCGACGGCTTCGACGAGGCCTATGACCGGGCGCTCGAAATCGCCGACGAGGAGCAGCGCATCTTCGTCTCCGCCTTCGACGACGATCGGATCATCGCCGGGCAGGGCACCATCGGGCTCGAGATCGTCGAGCAAGTGCCCGACGTGGCGACGGTTATCGTCCCGGTCGGCGGCGGCGGGCTGATCTCGGGCATCGCCACGGCGATCAAGGCGACCCGGCCCGAGACGCGGGTGATCGGCGTCGAGCCGGAGAGCTACCCGGCCATGTCCGAGAGCGTCGCCGCCGGCCGGCCGGTGGCCGTGCCGGGCGCGCCGACCATTGCCGACGGCATCGCGCTCAAGCGGGTCACCCAGCGCACGCTCGACCATGTGCAGCACTATGTCGACGGCCTCGTGCAGGTCGATGAGGAGAGCATTGCACGCGCCGTGCTGGTGCTCCTGGAGCGGAGCAAGACCCTGGCCGAGGGCGCCGGCGCCGCGGCGCTGGCGGCCGTGCTCGAGGGCAAGGTCGACCCGCAGGGCAAGCCGGTGGTGCTGGTCGTCTCGGGCGGCAACATCGATTCGAGCCGGCTCGACGACATCATCGTCCGCGGCCTGGCCGCCGACGGCCGGCGGGTGCGCCTGAGGGTCGTCATGCCCGACGTGCCGGGCCAGTTGCACAAGCTCACGGGCATCATCGCCGACCACGGGGTGAACGTGCTCGAAGTGCGGCACGACCGCGCCTTCGGCCGCGCCGCCATCGGTCAGACGGCGGCCACCTGCGAGCTCGAGACCCGCGGACAGGAGCAGGTGCGCGAGCTGCTCGCGGCGCTCAGCGAGGCCGGGTTCGAGCAGGTCGAACGCGTCCAGCCGAGCCAGACCAGCGGCCCGGTGCGGATGCCGACCTACTGAGCCCGATGATCGAGCTGAGCCTGGCCGAGGATGCCGACGAGCTGGCCGCCCTGGCCGCCGACTGGCTCGCGCCGTATCTCACCGACCGCGCCGCGCACCTCTGCGTCGCCGCCGGCGGCAGCGTGCGCGGGCTCTACCGCGAGCTGGCCGAACGCGCGGCAAGCGGGCGGATGTCGTTCGAGCAGGTGCGCTTCACCCAGCTCGATGAGTGGCACGGCGTGCCACGCGACGACCCCGCCGCCTGCGGCGCCGACCTGCGAAGGTACCTCCTCGAACCGCTCGGCATCGTTGGCGAGAGTTGGCTCGGCTTCGACAGCGAGGCGGCCGATGCCCACACCGAAGTCGTGCGCGTCGCCGGCCTGGCGCGGCGCCGGGGCAGCTTCACCGTCGGCATCCTCGGCCTCGGCGCCAACGGCCACATCGGCCTGAACGAGCCGGCCGACGCGCTGGCTTCCGGCGCCCACGTGTCCCGACTGAGCGACGAGACGCGCCGGCACGCGATGCTGCGTCACCTGGCCACGCCGCCGACCCTGGGCATGACCTTCGGCCTGGGCGATCTGTGCGAGGCGCGGGCTGCCCTGGTGCTGGTCAGCGGCGAGGCGAAGCGCGAGCCGCTGGAGCGGCTGCTGCACGGGCCGGTCACGACGCACTTCCCGGCCTCGCTGCTTCGGCTCCATCGCCGCTGCGTCGTGTTCGCCGACCGCGCGGCGGCCGGTGATCTTCGTCCCACTGCCTGACCAAGGTCGCCATCCACGCAACGCATGGCAGGTGTGTTGCACAATGCTCTACCGCATCGCTTGGTGAGGAGGGCTGTTGTGGCCGAGCAACCGACTGCCGCCGCGGGTGTGGGGCTCGAGTATCGCCGTTGGCTGGTGCTGGCCGGCGCGCTGATGGTGCAGCTCATTCTCGGCACCGTCTATGGCTTCAGCGTGCTGGTCAAGCCGCTCCAAGAGATGTTCCCGAGCTGGGACAACAAGTCTATCCAGGGGGCGTTCAACCTGGCGCTGCTGACCTTCGCGGTGGTCATGGTGCCGGCCGGTCGGCTGCAGGACAAGAAGGGCCCGACGCTGCCGGCGCTGCTCGGCGCGGGCTTCCTGTTGGTCGGCGCGCTGCTCGCCAGCCAGCTTCGCGACGAGTCGCAGAAGTGGCTCTGGTGGCTCTCTTACGGCGTGCTGTTCGGCGCCGGCATCGGCCTGGCCTATGTCTGCCCCATCGCCGCGCTGACCAAGTGGTTCCCCGACATCAAGGGCCTGATCACCGGCATCGCCGTGGCCGGGTTCGGCGGCGGCGCGGCCTACTTCTCGCCCTCGGTCACGCGCTACCTCTCGACCGAAGCCGGCGGCCACTCGCTGAGCCAGTTCTTCATCACCCACGCGATTGTCTGCGGCGCGGTGGTGGCCATCGGCGCGCTGCTGCTGTGCAACCCGCCGGCGGGCTGGGCGTCGCCGGCCAAGCCGGGCGCGGCGGCGGCCAAGCCGCCGGCGGCCGACGTCGAGTGGCAGCAGATGACCCGCACGCCGCTGTTCTACCTGCTCTGGGCGATGTTCATGGGCAGCGCCATGGCCGGCCTGATGACCATCGCCGTGGTCAAGACGGCGGTCAACGACGCGCCGGCGATCAACGAGACCCAGGCGGCGTTCGCACTCAGCGTGTTGTCGATGCTCAACGCCATCGGCCGGGTCTTCTGGGGCGGGGTCAGCGACCGGATCGGTCGCCGCGCCTCGATGACCGTCATGTTCGGCCTGCAGACGGTGGCCATGTTCCTGGTCACCGGCGCGCTCGACGCCGGGCCGGCGACGGCGTTCGTGATCATGGGCCTGATCGGCCTCAACTTCGGCGGCAACTTCGCGCTCTTCCCCTCGGCCACCGCCGACGCCTTCGGCACCCGCAACATGGGCGTGAACTACGGCCTGGTCTTCACCGCCTACGGCATCGGCGGCGTGATCGGCCCGCAACTGGCGGCCTACTTCAAGGACGAGATGGGCGTCTACGGCCCGGCCTTCACCTGGGCCGGCGTGCTGGTCGGCGTCTCGTGCCTGCTGTCGCTGCTCTACGGCCGGCTGAGCGCCAAGCCGGCCGAGCAGGCCTGAGCGGCGGGTGGCCGTCACGGGCGGGTCTGAGACCCGCCCTGATAGACGACGCACCGCTCCGCGAGGTCCACGCCGTGACGCCCGGTGGGGGCAGGTCTCAGACCTGCCCGCCGGCGCCCCCGATCCGCTGGGCAAGCGGGTTGGCCAGCACTCGGGCGGGTCTGAGACCCGCCCTGATAGACGACGCACCGCTCCGCGAGGTCCACGCCGTGACGCCCGGTGGGGGCAGGTCTCAGACCTGCCCGCCGGCGCCCCCGATCCGCTGGGCAAGCGGGTTGGCCAGCACTCGGGCGGGTCTGAGACCCGCCCTGATAGACGACGCACCGCTCCGCGAGGTCCACGCCGTGACGCCCGGTGGGGGCAGGTCTCAGACCTGCCCGCCGGCGCCCCCGATCCGCTGGGCAAGCGGGTTTGCCAGCATTCGGGCGGGTCTGAGACCCGCCCCTACCGTTGTCGTTTGTAGCACGCGGCGCGCCGGCTGCGGTGGTACGTAGCCGCTACACCGCGATCACCTTGCCGGGCCCTTGCAGGTAGGCCTCGTACAGCCGCCAGATGGCGATTGCATCATCGAGCCCGCCGCGCTCGACCGCCCGGCCGGCTTTGACGCAGGCGCAAAAGTAGCGGATCTCCTCGACATAGCCGAGGGTGAACAGGCCCTTGTTGTACAGCACGCCGAGCGAGAACTCGGGCTCCCAGACAATCGGGCCCTGCTCGGTGGCGGTGGTGAAAGTGTCGCTGCGGCCGTACGGCCCGCGGCCGCCCTTGCGATACCAGGTCAACCGCACGCCGTTCTCGATCACCGCGTTCTCGCCGCGGCCGATCACCTCGACGCGCTCGAGCGGCGAGGTGCCCGACTGGCCGGCGGTCAGGTGCAGGCAGCCGATCGCCCCGCCGGCGAAGGTGAGGCTGGCCACTGTCGCGCCCGAGTCCGGCTGGCGCACGTAGAACAGCTCGCGGAGCGGCCCGCCGAGCGAGATGAGCTGCGCGCCGGGGTGGGCGATGTGGTCGAGGAAGCCGATCATCTTCCGGCCGTCATAGGGCGGCTCGGGCATGTGCTGTGGGTAGCGGATGTTGATCGAGGTGACGCCGCCGAAGCTCTCGCCGGCGATGATTTCGCGCAGCCGGCGCATCGCCGGGGTGAACATCTTCTTGAACCCGACCAGCACGCACTTGGCCTGCCGGTCGGCCGCCTGCTTCAGCGCCTCGAGCTGGGCCACCGTCGCCGCTGGGGGTTTCTCCATCCAGACATGCTTGCCCGCCTCGAGCGCCTCCAGGGCCAGCGGCGTCGCCTGCGGCCAGCCCTGCTCATCGTAGTTGGTGACGATGAACACCGCTTCGATGTCGTCTTCGAGCAGCCGGCGATGGTCGGTGTGCCAGCGTGTGGCGCCGAACTGTCGGGCATAGGCCTCGGCGCGGTCGGCCTGGCGGTCGCACACGGCGACCAGCTCGACCGGCGCGAAGGCGAAGCTCGGATAGACGTTGCGGTAGCTATGCCCACCGCAGCCGAGGTAGCCGACGCGGACCTTCTCGTCCGGCGCATATTCGAAGTTGTAGCGGAACTCGTCCGGCATCGTCGCCCCCCGTTCAGAACTCGCCGACGACCTCGCGCCGGCCGCTGTTGAAGGCGACAATCACCCGCGCGTCGTGCTCGCCGATCGCCCGCGCCTGGTGCCAGATGCCCTGCGGGATGTGAATCACATCGCCCGTCTCGAGCGTGTACTCGTCGTCGCCGAGGGTGTGGTGGATGCGCCCGGAGAGCACATACAGGACCTCGTCGCAGTTCGGGTGGTAATGCCGAGGGTTGGCCTGCCCGGCGAGGATATCGACCACGCCGAAGGTGAGCGTCTCGCTGCCGGTGGTCTCGGCGCAGTCGAGCAGGTGGATGGCGCCCCAGGCAAAGCTGGCCACAGGCGCATCGGCGGGCGAGACGACCGGCTTGCGCAGCGGGCCGCTGGTGTCGGACACGGCGTCGCTCCTTGGTCGGTGGCGGCTTCGCGCCGAGCGGCACAACTCCTGCGCAACCGCCGGCGACGCCGATTGTCCGTCGATTGACGGCCACCGCGGCAGACCGCATAATGGCGGCTGTCGCGGCCATCGCGCCGTGGAGGGAGGTGCTCGTGTCTCGCCTGTTCATCCCGGTCACGGTGGCGCTGAGCCTGCTGGTCGCACCGCTCGGCGCCGAGCCGCTCGAGTTCGGCAAGACCATCGAGATCGTCATCCCCGGCGGCGAGGTCAAGGACTTCGAGCTGAACGTCGAGGCCGCCGGCATGTTGACCGCCGTCACCCGCGGCAGCGGCGGCGACTGCGTGCTGGCCGTCTGCGACTCCGACAACCAGCCGCTGCCCGACGGCCAGGCCGACGTCGACGTCGCCGGCAACCTGTCCGATGAGCAGTTGGTCAGCGCCATCCCCTATGCCGAGACCTGGCGCGTGCGGGTGCGCAACAACTCCGAAGAGGTGGCCAAAGTCCAACTGGTGGTCGGCTTCGTCGCCTTCGCGCCGGCGCAGCGCGAGCCCGATCCGGACGGCCGGCCGTCGCGCGCGGTCGAACTCGAGGTCGGCACGGTGATGACCGACCGGTTGAGCTACCCCGACTACGACCTGTCCGATTGGCTCATGGTCACCGCCGCGGACAACGGCCGGCTGATCTTCTTCACCGAGGGCGATGATGCACTCGATCTCGTGCTCATGGTCTTCACCGGCGAGGAGTTCGACCAGGTCATCGCCCACTCCGACCAGGACCTCGAGAGCTCGACCGCGAACGAAGGGCTGATCGTGCCGGTGAAGGCGGGGCAGGTCTACTACCTCCAGGTCTCGTGCCTGGCCCCGTCGGCCGGGAGCTACCGGCTTGGTTCGCAGTTCGCCGCGTTCTAGCCGCGCCGCGCCCAAGCGTCGCCGGCAACCAGCGCCGAGGTCTTGGATGTTGTTGTTCCCGCTCGCGGTAATCCTGGCCGCCGCGCTGGCCGCGGTGGCGCCCGGCGACGACCCGCCCGACGGCGGGGCCAACGGCGTCGCCACCACGCGCGATGCGCCCGACCCGGCACCGGCGGTGACGCCGCTGTTGCCGACTATCCCGCGGCCGACCGGTTGGCGCTTCAGCGTCGCGCCCGGCGAGTTCCGCGGTGCCTGGCTGCACTGGGAAGACTACCGCTCGCCCGAGGCGATTGCCCGCACCGTCGCGCGGACGCGCAAGGCCGGGCTCAATGCCCTGCTGCCGCTGGCCAACTACCCGCACCAGGCGATGTGGCAGAGCCGGCTGATCCCAGTCAACCGCCACCTGGCGCCCGGCTTCGACCCGCTGCGCGAGCTGGTGACCCAGGCCCACGCCGCCGGAATCCAGGTCCACCCCTACCTGGTCATGCTCCACGGCGGGCTGTCGAAGCACCCCAACTTCGCGCCCGATTGGTTCGCCCTCGATCGCTTCGGCAACCGACACAACAACTGGCTCAGCCCGTCGCACCCGGCGGTGCGGGCCTTCCTCGTCGGGCTGGTGACCGAGCTGGCCGAGACCGGCGTCGACGGCATCCACTACGACTACATCCGCCACGAGTACGACACCGACTACGACTACGGCGAGGTCACCCGGCAGTTGTTCTGGCAGGAGCACGGGTTCGATCCGCTGACGCTGTTCAGCGGCGGCGAGGGCGGCAGCGGGATGCGTCTGCTCAAGACCAGCTTCCACCGCACTGGCGGCGGGAGCTACTACGAGGCGATCAAGTCGTTCGTCGCCGACGCCGGCTATCGACCCGCCGCGCTGCTCGACGAGAACCTGCCCCAGCTCCGGCGCGACACCGTGGTGGTCGCCGGCAACCTCTACACCGGCCGCGTGCCCGGCGAGACGCTGCTCCAGCTCATGCGCCATGTCGGCAGCGGCGGGGCGGCGATCATCCTCGACGGGCCCGAGGCGGTGCGCGGTAGCGCCGCCTTCGCCGCGGCCGTTGGGCTGAGTGGCTCGAGCTACGTCGAGACCCGCGCCGACTCGCTGACCGTGCTGGTCGAGCACCCGATCACCGCCGGCCTGCCGGCGGTCACGCCACTGCGCGTGCGCGGGAATCTATGCCGCGCCGACGACGGCACGCTGGTGCTGGCCAGCTTCAGCGACGGCACGCCGGCGGTCTGCGCGCGGCAGCACGGGCGGGGCTGGTTTGTCGTGTTCAACTTCCACGGCTACCAGGCCGAGCTGGCCGAGACGGCGGTCACGCGCCTGTTCCACAACGCCGTCGAGTGGCTGTGTCAAGAGCAGGGCATCGTCAACACCACCCGCACGGCGACGGCCGGCGTGCCAGGCGCGCGGCGCATCTGGGACCAGTGGCGGATCGACCAGGTCAGCTCGTTGGTCGCCGAGTGCACCGCCGCGGCGCGGCGGGTCAACCCGCGGATCATCACCAGCGCCGCGGGCGGCACACAGCTCAGCGACCTGACCCGCGTGCGCCGCGACGGCCAAGCCTGGCTGGCCGCCGGCGACGTGGCGTTTCTCTGCCCGATGGCCTACACGCGCGACAACAACCTGTTCCGCCGCCGGCTGCAGGCCGAGCTGGCGCCGCTGCGCGAGCCGCGCTTCGGCCAGGTGCTGTATGCCGGGATCGGCATCTATCAGATGACCCGCGCGCCGCAGCGGGCGGTCGAGCAGATCACCATCGCCCGGCAGATGGGCTACCGCGGGGTCTGCCTGTTCGCCTTCGAGAATCTCAGCGACGAGCTGATCACCCGCCTGCGCAACGGTCCCTTCCGTGCACCGGCCAACCTGCCGTGGGAACTCCACCTCACGGGGTCAGGTCCCTGATTCACGTGGTCGGTTACCATTCCACACGACCTTGTAACATGCCAAGCGTTTCCGGGGTCTGACCCCGCTCAGGCGGCGACCAGGTCGCTGGCGCGGGCGGCTTCGGCCTGGCGGATCAGGGCTTCGATCTGGTTCTGCGTCACGGGTTTGAGCAGGTAGGCATCGGCGCCGCAGTCGAGCACTTTGCGCTCGAGGTCCGGGTCGTCGTTGGCGGTCATCAGGACCAGGAATCGCTGTGGCACGTCGGCGGCGCGCAGGCGGCGGGCGACCTCGGGACCGGGCAGCTCGGGCAGCGACCAGGCGAGGATGGCCATCGGCGGCGCCTGCTCGGCCGACATCCGCGCCAGCGCCGTCGTTCCGTCGCCGACCAGCTCGACGGTGTGGTGCATGTGCTCGATGAACAGGCTGACCAGGCGGCCGGTGACCGGGTGATCGTCAGCCAGCAGGATGTTCACGGGCGGCTCCCAGCTCTAGTTCGAGCAGTGGCGTGAGACGGCTCAGTTCTCGCTCGAGCGCGGCGAGGGCCTCCTCGGCGCCCGTCGTTTCTCCGCCGCGCGCCAGCTCCTCGAGCGCGCCCGCGGCGGCGGCGGCGGGCTCGGCGATGAAGTTCGAGACGGCGCCGCGCAGGGTGTGCGCGCCGCGCTCAATCCGACGCGCGTCCCGCGCGTCGACCGCCTCGCGCAGCTCGTCGAGCTGCCGCCGCCACTCGGCCAGAAAGATGCGGGCCAGCTCGCCGAGCAGGACCGGATCGCCGCCGATGCGGCGCAGGGCGCTGGCGCGGTCGAACGGCGACGGCGCCGCGTCGGCCACCGCCTGGTCGATGGCGGCAAACAGGTCGGCACGGCGGACCGGCTTGGCCACATAGCCGTCCATGCCCGCCGCGAGGCAGCGTTCGCGGTCGCCCCTCATCGCGTGCGCGGTCATGGCAATGATCGGCGTGTGCCGGCCGGTGCCGCGCTCGCGCTCGCGGATGGCGGCGGTCGCTTCGAGTCCGCTCATCTCGGGCATCTGGACATCCATCAGGATTAGGTCGAACTGCCCCTCGCTCCAGCGTTCGACCGCCTCGGCCCCGTTGTTGGCCACGCTGACCCGGTGCCCGGCGAGCTCGAGCAGCCGCACGGCGAGCTTCTGGTTGACCAAGTTGTCCTCGGCCAGCAGGATCTGGTGGCCCACGCGCGGCGGCTCCAGCGCCGGCTCCACCGGCGCCGCGGGGGAGTCAAAGCCGGCGCTCAGCACTTGAGCGGCGACCTGCCGGAGCGACGCCGGGCCGTACGGCTTGGCCACTGTCGCGACCGGCCCGAGCGCCTCGCACGGCTCCGCCGCCTCGCGTGCCCCCGGATACGGCAGCACCGCCACCGTCGGCGGAGCGGCACAGCCGAGACCGGCCAGGTGGCCGACCAGACCGGCCACGCCGTCGCCGCCGAGATCGGCCTCGAGCAGCATCAGGTCGAACGGCGTGCCCTCGGCCACGGCCCCCGCCGCGGCCGCCGAATCGGCCGCGGCGACCACCTCGGCGCCGAGCTCGCGCAGCAGTTCGGTGGCGGCATCTCGCGCGCCGGCATGGTCGTCGACCACCAGCACGCGCCGGCCGGCGAGCGTGGTCGGCCGTGTGGGCTCGGCCCCACTCGCCACGCGTAGCGGCAGCACGAACTGGAAGCAGCTCCCGCGCCCGAGTTCGCTCTCGACCCACAGCCGGCCGTCCATCAGCTTGACCAGTTGGTTGGAGATGGCCAGCCCGAGCCCGGTGCCGCCGTACTGCCGCGTGGTCGAGCCGTCGGCCTGGCGGAACGCCTCGAAGATCTGGTCGATCTTGGCGTCGTCGATGCCGATGCCGGTGTCGACCACGCGGACATGCAGCTCGATCCGCCCGCCACCCGCCGGCGCGGCCTCGAGCTCGACCCGCACCTCGCCGGCGTGGGTGAACTTGACCGCGTTGGCGACCAGGTTGAGCAGCACCTGACGGATCCGGCCCGGATCGCCGACCACGCGCGCCGGCACCGCGACGGGCAGGCGCAGGACCAGCTCGAGCCCCTGCTCGTGCGCACGCACCGCCTGCGTGGCGACGGTCGCCTGGACCAGCTCGTGGAGATCGAACTCGAGCGGATCGAGGTCCAGCCGGCCGGCCTCGATCTTGCTGAAGTCAAGGATGTCGTT
>CAYONP010000025.1:47711-61307 GCA_964405335.1 uncultured Fimbriimonadaceae bacterium | reverse complement strand
TCGGCCCTGACTCCCCTCTCCCTGGCGCCGCGCCAGGGGGAGGGGTCGGGGGTGGGGGCCGGTCGACAACGGCCATCGGCGGGCGGGGACGCCCGCGCTCCGTCGCGCGCGCGGCCGGCCGAGGTAGCGCGCTTTCGTTGAAAGCGCCGGCCTGGAGCCGCCTGCCGCCGGCGCCGACCGAGACGGTCGGCCTACGCGTAGGTCGACCGTCCCGGTCGACCATGCGGACGTCGCATGATCTCGGCGCCGGGGCCGACGGGCCGGCGGCGACGCCCGCCCTCCGTGGCGGGCGCGGCCGGCCTCCTGGACCCCCTGACAACCCCTGGTACAATACCGCCCGGATGATGCGATGACCCTGACCACCGACCTCGCCGCCGCCGTGTCGCGCGGTGACCTCTCCGCCGACGCCGCGGACAACCTCCAACTGTGGCTCGAGCACCCCGCCTTCGCCGAGTGGCGCGACGAGGTGGCCGCGCTGCTCAAGGCGGGCGACTGGTCCGAGGTCGAGTCCTGCTTCGGCCAGGTCATCCCGTTCGGCACCGCCGGCCGGCGCGGGCGGGAGGGGGTTGGGCCGAACCGCATGAACGCCCGCACCGTGGCCGAATCGGCCGCCGGGCTGGCCGACTGGTTCCGCGGCCGAACGGCGGGCCCGGTGACCTGCATCATCGCCTATGACACGCGCCGTAACTCTGCCGCATACGGCCGGCTCTGCGCCGAGGTGTTGGCCGCCCGTGGCGTGACCGTCGAGTTGTTCGATGGCTACCGCTCGACGCCGCAGCTCGCCTTCGCGGTGCTCGAGCGCGGCGCCGACTGCGGGATCATGATCACCGCTAGCCACAACCCGCCGGCCGACAACGGCTTCAAGGCCTATGGTCGGCACGGCGGCCAGGTGGTGCCGCCCGACGACGAGGGGATCATCGCCGGCGTGCTGGCCGTCGCCCGCGAGACGATCGAGCGTCTGCCGCTGGAACAGGCCGTCGCCGCCGGACGGGTGCGCTATCTCGGTGCCGAGGCCGACGCCGCATACACCGCCTACGTCGCCGCCCAGGCGCGGGGCATTGACCGCGCCGCGCGGATTGTCTATAGCCCACTGCAGGGCACCGGCGGGCAGTGTGTCCTGCCGCCCTTGGCCGCCGCGGGATTCGTCGATGTCCACCCGGTGCCCGCGCAGGCCGAACCGTCGAGCGAGTTCGGGGCGGTGCCCGGCGGGGTGGCCAATCCCGAGTCGCCGCCGGCGATGGAGGCGGTGATGGCCGAATGCCGGCGGCTCGATGCCGACGCCGGTATCGCCAGCGACCCCGACGCCGACCGCATCGGTTACGTCGCCCGCGAGCGCGATGGCGGCTACCGCTTCTACAACGGTCAGCAGATTGGCGCGCTGGTCACCTGGTGGGTCTGCCACGCACTGACCGAGTCGGGCGCGATGCCTGCGCGGCCGGTGGTGCTCAAGTCGGCGGTGACCGGCGAGCTGGTCGCGCGCATCGCCGAGCGGTACGGCGTGCGCTGCATCGGAGACCTGCCGGTCGGCTTCCGCTGGGTCGGCGAGACGGTCGAGGTCGGGCTGGCGCGCGGCGGCGAGACGATGATTACCGCCATCGAGGAGAGCCACGGGGTCAACTGCGGCCCGCGGGTGCGGGACAAGGACGCCGCCTCGGCGGCGCTGGCGTTGTGCGAGCTGACCGCCTGGCTGCGGGCCCGCGACGTGACCGCTGGCGAGCAGCTCGAGGCCTTGTGGCGCGAGCACGGCTACCACGCCGAGTATCTGCACAGCGAGAGCAAGCCGGTGCGGGCCGAGATCGACGCGATCTTGGCCGCGCTGCGCGAGCGCCTGCCGGCGTCGATTGACGGATTGCGGGTGAGCCGTGTTGAGGATCGTGGCCGCGGGGAATGGATCAACCCGAACACCGGCGAGCCGGTGGTCGAGAACTTCATCATCCTCGAGCTGGCCGGCGACGAGCGGGTCGACCGCGCCGTGCTGGCCATCCGGCCGAGCGGCACCGAGCCGAAGATGAAGGTCTATGCCCAGGCGGTCCGGCAGGTGGCCGGCGATCTGGCGGCCACGCAGGCGACGGTCGACGCCTGCGTCGCGGCGCTGCCGGCCAAGCTGCTGGCGGCGATTGGTGACACCGCGGCGGTGTAACGCGTTTGCCGGTGAAGGGAACTCGCATGACGGAGGCCCACGAGGGTATGACCGACGCCGAACTGGTGGCGGCTGTGCGCGACGGCGAGAGCGAAGCGTTCGCCGTCATTGTCGAGCGCTACCAAGATCGCGTCGTCGCCGCGGCCTATCACCTGCTGGGCGACCGCGACGCGGCGGAGGATATCGCGCAGGACACCTTCGTGGCGGCGTTCCGGCAGATCCGCCGGTTGCGCGACCCCGAGCGGGTGGCCGCCTGGCTGCACGGCATCACCCAGCGGCTGTGCTACAAGTACCTGCGCCGCCAGTCGCGGACATCGAGTCAGGAGGGCGACCACTTCGAGGCCATCGCCGCGCCGCCCGACTACATCGACGAGCCGGGCGAGTTGTGCATGTTGCTCAATGAACTGCCCGCGCAGTACCGGCAGGTGCTCGCCGCCCGCTACTTGGAGGAGCTCGAGTACGAAGACATCGCGGCGATGCTGGGCACCACGGTCAACAATGTGCGGGTCCGCTGCCACCGGGCGAAGAACAAGCTGCGCGAGATGCTCGAGGCGGTGACCGCCGGTGAGCGCGCGCCGTTGCGGGTCATCGCCGGGGTTGGAGGCGTGTCGTGAACACCGATTGGAAGCTCCGCCTGGCGGCCTATGACGACCGGCAGCTCGATCCTCGCGAACGCGCGCAGCTCGATCAGTTGCTCGACGAATCGGCCGAGGCGCGCGACTATCTGGCCGCCCTGCGGCACGACCGGCAGCGCCTGCGCGAGGCGTTCGCCACCGTCACCGCGCGGCCCGGTTTTGCCGCCGGCGTGATGGCCCGCCTGCCGCGGACCCGCGCACTGCGGCCGATGCCCCGTGTGATGGAAGTCTGCGCCGCCGTGCTGATGGGCCTGGTGGTCTACTCGGTGATCGGCCCGTCGCCCGGCGCCGCGCGGGCCAAGCAGAACACCTGCCAGCAGAACGCCCGGCTGCTGACCCAGGCGATGCTCAGCTACAGCACCGATTACGACGGCCGGCTGCCGAGCGCGACGCGCTGGCCCGCGCAGGTGGCCTCGTACACCAACGCGCCGGGCGCCTTCATCTGCCCCGAAGATCAGCAGTCTGGCCCGGTCAGCTACGGCATGCCCGTCGGGCTCAGCTTCGCCGAGTTGGGCGAGTCGCCGCACACCGGCCGCGATATCCTGATCTACGACGCCGCCGGACTGCTGCTCGACCCGCGCCACGACCGCCGCCGCGCGGCGGTGGCCGCCTACACCGACGGCAGCGTCGAGCTGATCCGTGTCGATGGCCGCTGACCAACGGGCTCCTGACCCCTTCTCGGCGCTCGACTGGCTGCGCGACCTGGCCGCTCGCGCGCGGCGCGGGCTGGGGGTCGCCACCCAGGACCGCTTCTACGGCATCGCCTTCCTGCTCGGCATCGCCGTGGTCACCGCGCGCTACCTGGCCGTCGGCGCCTCGTGGCTGGCCGGGCTCGGCGTCGGCCTTGGCGTCGGGTTTGGCCTGCTCTTTGTCTGGGCCTTCGTCAGCGGGGTGCTGGGCAGCATCGAGCGGCTCAGCGGCCGGTCCGACCTGCCTAGTTGGCTCCTGGTGGTCGCCGGCACCGCGGTCTACTCAGGAGCGCGGGTCGGGCCCTGGTGGCTGGCCGTGGTGGCCGTTGTGGTCGGCCTCGCTGGGCTCTGGCCGGTGCTCTGCTGGGCGCGGCGCGAGGCGGCCGCCGCGCGCGCGCAGATCGGCGTCAGCGAGCAGACCCTCGAAGCGCTGTTGACCATCCCCGACGACCAGATCGAGGCCGTCCGCGTGCCGCTCGGCCGCGCGCTGGCCACCTTCCTGCGCCTGCGTGACTTCCTCGCCGCTCAGACGCGGCTCGGGCAGCTCGTCGACCGCGACGGGCTGCTGATCGACGCCGAGGCGGCGCTGGCCGCGCTGGCCGCGCGGGCGCCCGGCGTCGCTGGGCTGTTCGAGCTGGGCGATGCGACCGCGGTCCGCGCGCTGGCCGGCTTCGAGGCCGACGTGGCCGAACTCGAGGCGGTCTATCGGGCGGTGCTCGAGCTCGCCGCGCAGGACGACCGATCAACCCGCGAGCGGCTCGGCGAGCAGCGCTGGCGCCTGCGCGAACTGGCCGAAGGTCGCGACGAGGTGGAGCAGGAACTGCACGGCGAGGCCTGAACGCCGGCCGCGCCGAAGGAGCCTGCCATGGCCGACCCGCGCCAGATCACCGAGGGCCGCGAGATCCCGCGCGAGAACTACTGCGACCAACCCTATGTCGTCCGGCTCGACGACGGCACCTGGGTCTGCGTGATGACCACCGGTCGCGGCGTCGAGGGGCAGCCGGGGCAGCACATCATCAGCCTCCGCTCGACCGACCGCGGCGCGAGCTGGAGCGAGCCGGTGGACATCGAGCCGGCCGACGGGCCCGAGGCCTCGTGGGCCATGCCGGTGCTGCTGCCGAGCGGGCGCATCGGCGTCTTCTACGTCTACAACACGGCCAACCGGCGCGAGGTGATCACCGACGCCGGCACCACGCGCCGGGTCGACACGCTGGGCGACCTGATGATGAAGGTCAGCGACGACGGCGGCCATAGCTGGTCGGCCGAGCGCTGGCCGGTGCCCGTGCGGGCGTTCGACATCGACCGCCGCAACCCGTACGGCGGCGAGGTGCGCTTCTTCTGGGGCGTTGGCAAACCGATTGTGGCCGAGGGCAGCGTGCTCATCGGGCTGGCCAAGGTCGGCCGGTTCGGCCACGGCTTCATGGCCGAGAGCGAGGGCTTCTTCGTGCGCAGCGACAACCTGGCCACTGAGCCCGACCCGGCGCGCGTCGAGTGGCTCACGCTGCCCGACGGCGAGGTTGGTCTGCGCGCGCCCGACGGCACCGTCGCCGACGAACACAACCTGGTCCACCTCGGCGGGCGGCGGCTCTTCTGCACTTACCGCACCACCCAGGGCCATCCCTGCCATGCCTACAGCGAGGATTTCGGCCACACCTGGACGCCGCCGGAGTACATGACCTACGGCCCCGGCGCGCGGCGCGTGCGGCACCCGCGGGCGGCCAACTTCGTCCGCCGCTTTGCCCACGGCCGGTTCCTCTACTGGTTCCACAACCATGGTGGCACCTGGTACGACGACCGCAACCCGGCCTGGCTGCTCGGCGGCGAGCTGCGTGACGACGGGCGAGTCCACTGGTCGCAGCCCGAGATCGTCTGCTACGACGACGATCCGGCGGTGCGCATGAGCTATCCGGACTTCATCGAAGAGCCCGACGGCACCATCTGGTTCACCGAGACGCAGAAGAGCATCGCCCGCGCGCACCAGCTCGCGCCGGAGCTGCTGACCGGCCTGTGGGGCGGCGAGACGGGCATCTGCCGTGACGGCCTGTTGCTCGAGACACCGCGGGAGCCGACCGCCGCCACCGTGCCGATGCCGGCGCTGCCCGATCTGCGCGGGCGCGGTGGCTTCACCCTCGAGATCGAACTGCGGCTCGACGACGCCGGCGCGGGGCAGCTCATCCTCGACAGCCGGGCCGACGACGGCGCCGGGCTGCGGCTGCTCACCACCGATCGCGAGGCGGTGGCGGTGGTGCTCTCCGATGGCCGCAGCACCGCCTACTGGGACTGCGACGCCGGCCTGCTGCGCCCGGGCGAGTGGCAGCATCTGGCGGTGACGGTCGACGCCGGGCCGCGGATCATCACCTGGCTGGTCGACGGTCTGCTGTGCGACGGCGCGACGCAGCGGCAGTTCGGCTGGGGTCGCTTCTCGCCCCACCTGCGGGTGGTCTCGGGCGGGCCCGTGTTGCGCCTGGCGCCAAGCCTGCGCGGGCGGTTGGGGGCGTTGCGGGTCTATGGCCGGCCGCTGCGCAGCGCCGAGGTGGTGGCCAACCGCGCGGGTTGATCAGCCGTCGGCGGGCATTTCGCCGGCCAGGACGGTGTCGATGCGGCCCTTGACGCGGCGCTTCTCGTCGAGGCTGAGGCGCATGGTGCCGGCCTCGACGGGGCTGACCAGTCGGCCGTTGGGTTTCGGGCTGCCGGGCTGCCGGCGCTCGGGTGCCTTGCGCGCCGCGGCCTCGCGGCGGTCGGGCAGGCGGTCGTACTCATCGTGCCGGCAGGCCGGGCAGCGGCGGTCGCGTAGCCAGCGGGCGAGGGTGTAGACCTCGTGGCAGCAGCGGCAGGCGACCTTGACCTTGGCGCGGCTGGCGCGGCTCGCGGCGTAGAGGTACATCGACCAGATCATGAACGCGACGGTGATGGCCTCGCGGTAGGGCAAGTCGCCCAGGATCTTCGGCAGCCAGGGGTGGCGAAGGTGGCTGTAGACCGCGGCGGTGAAGCCGACCGGGACCAGCAAGCTGATGAAGAAGCGTTGCCAAGACATCGCGCCATCCCTTTCCAGCCAGCCCACGCGGGTGGCGACCCTCCGCACTCTTATCGCCCGATTCGGCCCCGACTTTGCATCTCCGTCGCGTGAAGAGTCGCTTACGGCGTAGTGATCACAGGCGGTGCCTGGCCGTGCCGACCGGGCGAACCCCAACTGAATGCGACCCGGACCGGGCCGGGCGCTCTAAGGATCGGCTTGGTTTGGCCGTTATTCGGGTATGAGTAGGGTGATGGAAAGCGTTAGTCGACGAGAGCTGTTCGTCCGTGCGGGCATCGGCCTGGCCGTTGCCGGCGGCACCATGCTCCGCGCCGACGCACAGCCCACGCCCCGCGGCAACGAGCCGCTCGACTATGAGCGACTGCTCGCGGTCCGGCCGAGCCACTCCGGGTCGGCACTCAGCGAGCGGCGGCTGATGCTCCACGGCCGCGTCTGGGGCGCCGATACGCGCCGCCCCGTCGCCGGCGCCACGCTCGATTTCTGGCCGACCAGCAAGCGCGGCGATCGGCTCGGCACCGTGCCCGGCCGGCGCGCCGCGGTCGTCACCGACAGCTCCGGCCGCTACGAACTGCAACTGCCCCGGCCGGCCTGCTTCCGCCAGGGGCGCGACATCCTGCCCGCGCGACTGCACCTGCTCGCCCGCCACGATGACTACCCGACCCTGGTCACCCAGCTCTTCCTCGCCGGCGACCCTTACCTCGACCCGGCGGCCGTGCACGGCTGCCCCATCCTCGAGGTCATGCGCCGCACCGTCGGCGGCGAGACGTTCGACTTCGCCACCTTCGACCTGGTGCTCGCCGCGCACTGAGCAGGTTGGCGCGCGTCGGCGCCGTATCACCCGCCGGAGCACGCCGTGCCGGCCCTGCTGCTGACCACCCTGATCGCCGCGCCGCCCGTGCTGCAACGGACTATCGCCACCAAGGGCGACGAGCAGTGGCTCGGCATCCCCGGCATCGAGCGCGGCGCCGGCGGACGACTGTGGGTCACCGCCTACACCGGCGGCGCCAAGGAGCCCGATCCGGCCAACCGCGTGCTGCTCTGGACCTCGGGCGACGACGGCGCGAGCTGGCAGCGACACCCGTACACGGTCGACCCGCCCGGCGACACGCGGGCGTTCGACCCGACTCTCTGGCTGGCGCCCGACGGCGCGCTGTGGCTGATCGTCAACCTGGCCAACCTGGCCGAGAAGCAGCACCAGGTGGCCGTGGCCATCAACCCGGCACCCGACGAGCCCGGCTCGACCTTCTGCGCGCCGCGGCCGCTCGAGCTGGGCGTGCCCTACGCCTTCCGGATGAACAAGCCGACCCAGACGAGCTGGGGCGAACTGCTGCTGCCGGTCACCTGGGCGCGCGCGGCGCCCGACGGCTGGTTCGCCGGGCCGGCGCAGCTCCAGGGCGCGGCGATCCGCGCCGCCGATGACACCTGGTCGCTCCACGGCGCGGTCGAGGCGCCGCACTGGGCGCTCGAGAACATGATCGTCGAGCGCCGCGACGGCAGCCTCTGGATGCTCATCCGCACCGGCGACCGGCGGCTGTGGGAGAGCGTTTCGACCGACCGTGGCCGAACCTGGAGCGAAGGCCGGCCGACGGCAATCGTCAACCCCGGCAGCCGGTTCTTCATCCGCCGACTGCACTCCGGCCGGCTGCTGTTGCTCAACTCGCCCCGACCCGACTCGCGCACCGGCCTGGTCGCCCAGCTCTCGGACGACGACGGCGCGAGCTGGGGCGAACCACTGATGCTCGACCCGCGGCCGGGCGTCTCGTACCCCGACGCGGTCGAGGCGGCCGACGGGCGGATCTTCGCCGTCCACGACCGTGACCGCGGCGGCGACGGCGAGATTGTGCTCTCGGTCTTCACCGAGCGCGACCTGCCGAGCGGCTGATGGACCCGCTGCAACGCTTCCTGGCCAGCCTCGAGGCGCGGCACGGCGCGAGCGTGGCGGTGCGGGTGCGCCGGCTGCTCGAAGCCGGCGACCAGCTCGGCACGCTGAGCCACAACGCCGACGCCGACGGCGAGACCATCACCATCGAGGTGCCCGGCGAGCGCGCCCGCATCCGTTGGCTAACCATCGCCTGCGCCACCGGCCGCGTGCGCCTGGAGAGCGACGATCCGCGGCTGCGGGCCGCCTTCGCCGCGGGCCCCGACTTCGCGGTGGCAGAGCTCGCCGGCGGCGACGAAGTGCTGGCCGACGCGCTCGCGCGCTCGCTCGGCCGCGACGAGGTCGGCCCGGTCCGCGGCCTCTGGCCGTAGCCGGCGACACGTAGGCCGATCGTCCCGGTCGGCACCGTTTCCATCGTCGACCGAGACGGTCGACCTACGCGAACACCGGGCCATGGTCGACTCGACCCTTGACACCCCGGCGCCAATATGTGACCATAGAGTCACATATGGAGCCGGACGAGCTGGCGGTGGTTTGGAGGGCGTTGGCCGACCCGGCGCGGCGGCGGATCCTCGACCTGCTGCGCGAGCGGCCGCGGACGACCGGCGAGCTGGCCGAGGCGTTCGAGACGACGCGCTTTGCGGTCATGAAGCACCTCGCCGTGCTGGTCGAGGCCGAGCTGGTGGTGGCCCGGCGCGAGGGCCGGCAGCGCTGGAACCACCTCAACGCGGTGCCGCTGCGACGGGTCTACGAGCGCTGGATCAGCCGTTATGAAGACCACGCCGCCACGGCGCTGCTGCGGCTCAAGGAGCGGCTCGAGCCGTCGCCTGCCGAGACCTCCGAGGTGGCCGTGACCGAGCCGCCGACCGCGGCCTTCGAGCGCTTCGCCGCCGAGTTGGCCCGGCACGTCGCGCAGCTCACCGGCGAGCCGGTCGAGTTCGAGCCGCGCCTCGGCGGCCGCCTCACCGCCGGCGAGCGTCTGCTCGCGCTGGTGACCGAGTGGTCGCCCGGCGAGCGGCTCGAGCTGCGCGGCCCGCTCGGCCTGCCGGCGCCGTGGCTGGCCTCGTGGACGGTGGAGTTCGCGCCCGAGGGCGAGGGCTGCCGGCTGTCGATCACCGGCACCTCCGCGCTCGAGGCCGACAAGCACGCGGCCTTCGCGGCGGCCTGGCGAGCGGTTTCCGAGCGGTTCGCGCGGGGCGGTGGGCGTGGTGGCAAGGGAGAGCGCTGATGGCGTTACGCGACGCGGACGGACTGCTGTTCATGGAATATCACCTCGAGGTCTACATCGAGGCCCGCCCCGAGCGGGTCTACCAGGCGTTCGTCTTCGAGCACGAGCGGTGGTGGCCGCACCACTTCACCGAGCACGGGCGCTATCACCTCGAGCCGTGGGTCGGCGGGCGGATCCTCGAGGAGTGGGGCGACGGCGCCGGCGCGCTGGTCGGGCTGGTCACCTGCCTCAAGCCGCACGAGACGATCATGCTCGCCGGCGTGCCTTCGCCGCTCGGCTTCTCGACCGCACGGGTGACCATTCGCCTGGAGCCCGAGGGCACCGGCACGCGGCTAAAGTACAAGTCGGAGAACCTCGGCGAGTTCACCGAGCAGACCGACGCCCACTTCGACCAGGGCACGCATACCATCTACGACAGGGTCTTCCGCGAGTACTGCGAGCGGACCCCCACACCGGCCTGACAGGCAAGGCGAGCAAGCCGACGGAGCGCGGCCGTCCCCGGCCGCACGGGACAGAAGACGTGCGGGCGAGGACGCCCGCGCCCCGGGCGCGCACACGTATGGAGCGCGGCCGTCCCCGGCCGCACGGGACGGAAGACATGCGGGCGAGGACGCCCGCGCCCCGGGCGCGCACACGTACGGAGCGCGGCCGTCCCCGGCCGCACGGGACATAAGACATGCGGGCGAGGACGCCCGCGCCCCGGGCGCGCACACGTATGGAGCGCGGCCGTCCCCGGCCGCACGGGACGGAAGACATGCGGGCGAGGACGCCCGCGCCCCGGGCGCGCACACGTACGGAGCGCGGCCATCCCCGGCCGCACGGGACATAAGACATGCGGGCGAGGACGCCCGCCCCGCGCTTGACAAATCCCCTGTTTACCGACATGATTACCGGGCTTTGGAGCCGGTGGTGGAGGTCGGTCTCTTCGCCTTCGTGCTGGTGGGGTTTCTTGCGCAGTTGATTGACGGCGCGCTGGGCATGGCCTACGGCGTGGTCTCGAACGCCTGCCTGCTCGCCTGCGGCCTGCCACCGGCGGTCGCCTCGGCCGCGGTGCACTCGGCCAAGATGGGGGCGTCGGCCGCCTCCGGCGCGTCGCATCTGGCCTTCCGCAATGTCGACCGGGCGCTGGTCTGGCGGCTGGCGCTGCCGGGCATGGTCGGCGCGATGCTCGGCTCACTGCTCCTCGGCCGGCTTCAGTTCGCCTGGCTCACCCCGCTGGTGGCGCTCTACTTGCTGCTCATCGGCGTGCGCCTGGTGCACCGCGCGTTGGCCCGGCCGGCGCGGCCGGCGCGGCCCGGCGCGCTCGAGCCGCTCGGCCTGGCCGGCGGTTTCTGCGACGCGGTCGGCGGCGGAGGGTGGGGGCCGATTGTCTCGTCGTCGCTGCTCGCCCGCGACCTGGAGCCGCGGCTGGCCATCGGCTCGAGCAATCTCGCCGAGTTCGCCGTGGCGACGGCCAGCGCGGCGGTCTTCTGGGGCACCATCGGCCTCCAGGCGTGGCGGCCGACGCTCGGTCTGCTGATCGGTGGCGTGCTCGCCGCGCCGCTCGGCGCGCTGCTGGTCCGCCGCGCCCCACGCCGCGGACTGATCCTAGCGGTCGGCCTGCTGCTGATCGCCCTCAGCCTCCGCACTCTGGGGTCAGGTCTCTGAATCACCCGAAATGTTACCAAGTCCGTTACCGACTGAGTGAGTCTGAGACCTGACCCCGGGTCGTTCTGCGGAAGGGCCGCTGCGCCGGGCGCCGAATCCTGCGCGGTCGCGCCCCGGGAGCATCGCATGGGCCGCCTGTCGTTCCGCCAGATCCACCTCGACTTCCACACCTCCGAGCAGATCCCCGGCATCGGGGCAGCGTTCGACGCCGACGAGTTCGTTGGCACACTGCAGCGCGCGCGGGTGGGCTCGGTGACGCTGTTCAGCCGTTGCCACCACGGCATGATCTACCACGACACCAAGTTCCCCGCGAGGCACCCACACCTGACCTGCAACCTGCTCGGCGAGCAGATCGCCGCCTGCCACCGGGTCGGCATTCGCTGCCCGATCTACATCACCGTCGGGTGGGACGAGTATATGGCGCGCGAGCATCCCGAATGGCGCGAGGTGCTCGAGGACGGCCGCCTGGTCGGCGCGCCGCCGCTGCAGCCGGGGTGGAAACTGCTCGACTTCGCCAGTGACTATCTCGACTACGTGGTCGAGCAGACCAACGAGGTGTTCGACCTGTTCGGCGATGCGGTCGACGGCATCTTCTATGACATCATGTTTCAGCAGGGCGTGCACAGCCCGGCCTGCCTCAAGGTGTTCGCCGAGCTGGGCCTCAACCCCGCCGAGCGCGAGCACCAGGAGCAGGTGCGGCGGTCCGTGGTGTCGCGGGCGATCCGCCGGCTGACCGATGCCGTGCGGGCGCGGAGCCGGACCTGCAGCCTGTTCCACAACGCGGGCCACATCTACCCGCGGTTCCGCGAGGTGAAAGACTGCTTCACGCACTGGGAGCTGGAGAGCCTGCCGTCGGGCGGCTGGGGCTACGCCCATTTCCCGGTCAGCCAGCGCTACGCGCGGGGCATGGGGCTCGAGTGCCTCGGCATGACCGGCAAGTTCGCCGTCACCTGGGGCCACTTCAACAGCTACAAAGATCAGGCGGCGCTCGAGTACGAGTGCTTCCACATGCTGGCCCTCGGCGCGCAGTGCAGCATCGGCGATCAGCTCCACCCGAGCGGGCGGCTCGACCCGGCGACTTATGACCTGATCGGCGCGGTCTACACCCAGGTCGAGGCCAAAGAGGCCTGGTGCGCCGATGCCGAGCCGATCACCGAGATCGGGGTGGTCAACGTCGAGGCGCTCGGCGTCGACGCCCGTGTGCCCGAGAGCTCGCAGGGGGCCTATCGCATCCTGGCCGACGCGCGGCACCAGTTCGACATCATCGACCTCGAGCACGACTGGAGCCGCTACGCGCTGGTCATCCTACCCGACCTGTGCCCGGCGGTGCCGGCGCTGGTCGAGCGGGTCGAGGCGCACCTGGCCCGCGGCGGGGCGCTGATTGCCACCGGCCGGTCGGGCCTGAACGAGGCCGGCGACGGGTTCGGCCTGGCGGCGTTGCCGGTCGAGTACCGTGGCGAACTGCCGTACCACCCCGACTTCGTCAAGCCGCAGGGAAGCCTGGGCGACGGCCTGCGCGAGGCCGAGTATGTGATGTATCAGCGCGGCCTGCGGGTCGCTGCCAAGCCCGGCGCCGAGGTGCTCGGCGAGCTCTGGGAGCCCTTCTTCAACCGCACCTGGGAGCACTTCTGCAGCCACTTCCACACCCCGGTGCGGGGCCTCGGCGGCGACCCGGCGGTGGTGCAGGCGGGGCGGGTGATCTACTTCGCGCACCCGCTCTTCCTGACCTATGCGAAGAGTGGCATGCC
Source organism: uncultured Fimbriimonadaceae bacterium (assembly GCA_964405335.1). Lineage (GTDB taxonomy): Bacteria > Armatimonadota > UBA10988 > UBA10988 > UBA10988 > CAYONP01. The sequence goes on along the minus strand of CAYONP010000025.1, from coordinate 48,307 downwards.
GTTCTACGCGCAGGTCATGCGCAACGCGATCGACCGCCTGTTGCCCGAGCCGCTGGTGCGCTGCGACGGCCCGAGCAGCCTGCACGTGACCTGGAACCGCCAGCCGGCGCAGCGGCGCTCGGTGGTCCACCTGCTGCACTACATCCCCGAGCAGCGCACCCTCGGCCCGGCCACGGTGCACGATGTGATTCCGCTGTATGACCTGAAACTCGAACTGCGCACGCCGCCGCCGTCGCGGGTCTGTCTCGTGCCGCAGGGCGATGAGCTGCCGTTCGAGTCGACCGGCGGCTACGTACAGATCCGGGTGCCCGAGGTGCGGGGGCACCAGATGGTGGTGTTCGAGGAGTAGGCGGGGCGGGCCGGCGGTCGAGGGGGCTGGAGCGCGGGGCAGCGTACGCGCGCGAGCCGGTTGCCAACCGGCGCGACGGCTTGAGTGTGCCGGACGGCCGGCCAGCGTACGCGCGGGAGCCGGTTGTCAACCGGCGCTACGGCTTGGGTGTGCCAACCGGTCGGCGGCCGTGTCGTTCGTGGCGCCGGTTGTCAACCGGCGGTGCCGCGCCGCGCGGCACATTGCCGGAGAGTGTGCCGGACGGCCG
>CAYONP010000025.1:166-47611 GCA_964405335.1 uncultured Fimbriimonadaceae bacterium | reverse complement strand
CAACCGGCGGTGCCGCGCCGCGCGGCACATTGCCGGAGAGTGTGCCGGACGGCCGGGCAGCGTACGCGCGGGAGCCGGTTGCCAACCGGCGCTACGGCTTGGGTGTGCCAACCGATCGCCGGCCGTGTCGTTCGTGGCGCCGGTTGTCAACCGGCGGTGCGGCTTGGGTGTGCTCACACCGGTGGTGCAGCAAGGCTTGCCTTGCGTTATGGCTCGATCGCCCCCGGCACCGCCCGCGCCGGGCGCTCCGCGCCGGACAGGTCGTCGTCGGCCAGGGCCTCGATCCGCTCCATCGCCCAGGCCGGGCGCAGGTCGGTCGGCGGGTCGATGAACCAACCGTCGAGCCGGCCGGCTTGGTTGTCACGGAGGGTCACGCCGTCGGCGTCCTGCTCGACCAGAATCTCACCGTGGACCAGGTTGCCGGCCACCAGCACGTCGCGGAGCTTCTGGATGCAACGAATGCCGCGCCCACGCCCCTCGGCCCGCCAGACGGTGTTGTGCACCACCCGCACGCCGCTGACCCAGGCCAGCTCGATCCCGGCGTCGGGCCCGGCGACGACGACGTTGTTGCGACAGACCGAATCCGAGACATGCGTGGTCGTCTCATCGCCGGCGGTCGACGGCGACGGGTTGCCGAAGGCGATGCCGCGGTCGCAGCCGAGAATGGTGTTGCGCTCGACCGTCACGTTGCGCGAGCGGACCCAGACGAAGATCGCCGCCCGGCCCGAGCCGCCGGCGCCGCGCAGGTCGCGGAACTGGTTGTCGGCGATGATCCAGCCGTCGAGCGCCATCAGGTCGATGGCGCTGATGTAGTTGCCGCCGAACTGCCACTCGGCCGGCGGGATGAGCTCGTTGACGAAGCTGCAGCGGCGGATCGAGCCGCCCACTGCCCAGCCGTCGAGCGAGGTCGAGCCTTTGATCATCCGCGTGCCGATGTTCCGGAAACGGCAGTCGCGGATGTGAACCTCGCGCGGATGATCCTCGGCCTGGACCTTGATGCCGTAGGCATGGCAGTCGGCGAAAGTCAGGTGCGCCACCTCGACGCCGTCACAGGCGCCGATGCGCAGGATGTCGTCCTGGTGGTCGACGTTGGCATATCCGCGGCCGAGCAGCGTGACCCGCTCGGCATCGCCACTCTCGCCGAGCAGGCGGACCCGGTTGACCCCGGTGAGATAGAGCAGCCGCTCGAGCCGGTACTCGCCGTCGGCGACCAGGATGGTGTCACCGTCACGAGCGCCGGCCACCGCGCGATGCAGCTCCGCGACGGTGGCCACGCGCACGGTCCGGCCCGGCTCGGCGGCCAGCAGCAGCGCCAGCGCGCAGGTCATCACAGCCGGCCGCCCAGGTGTTCGTCGAGGAACCGCGCGATGCCGCCGAAGACCGTGATCTTGTTCTTCAGCCGGGTGATGCCGTGGCCCTCGTTGGCCAGCACCAGATACTCGACCGGCACGCCTCGGCCGCGTAGGCCGGCGACAATCTGGTCGCTCTCGTGCTGCGGCACCCGCGGGTCGGTGGCACCCTGGACGACCATCATGGGACAGCCGATGCGGTCGATGCGGTGGACCGGCGACAGCTCGCGCAGCAACTCCGCGTCGCGCTCCGGGTCGCCATACTCGGTTGCCCGCAGGTGGCGGCGGTAGATCCCCGTCCGGGCGAAGAAGCTCTCGAAGTTGGCCACGCCGTAGAGGTCGATCCCGGCGGCCCACAGCTCGCGATAGCCGGTGACCAGGGCGAGGACCATGAAGCCACCGTAGCTCTGGCCCATCACCGCGATGCGAGCCCGGTCGACGCCATGGGCGGCCAGCCACGGCACCGCCTCGGCCGCGTCGCGGACCGCGTTCGGCCGCAGCTCGCGGTTGTCGAGCTGATGGTAGCGTCGCCCATAGCCGGTGCTGCCCCGCACGTTCGGCGCCAGCACGGCATAGCCGCGGTGGACCAGGTACTGCACCGTCGGGTTGAACTGGCACCGCGTCTGGCTCTCCGGCCCGCCGTGGATCAGCACCACCGCCGGCCAGCCGCCGTTCGGGGCCTCGCCGCCGGGCCGGTACCACCAGGCCGGCACGTCGCGGCCGTCGAAGGTCGGGTAGGCCACCAACTCGGGCGCGCTCAGGTCGCGGCGCGGGATGCCCGCGGTGTCGCTGCGGGTCACCGGCGCCAGGCGGCCGTCGTGGCAGTCGTACCGCCAGATGTCGGGCGGCTGGTCGGCGGCCTGATGGTCGAAGGCTAGCCGCGCGCCGGAGCGGTCGAAGCTCAGGCTGCCGACGATGCCCTCGGGCAGACCGTCGACCCGCCGCACGTCGCCGAGCCGGCCGACCCACAGCTCGCTACGCCCGCCGGCGTTGACCGTGTAGGCGATGGTCTCGCCATCGCCGGCGACGGCCAGGCCGTCGAGGTCCCACTCACGCTCGACCAGCACCCGCGGGTCGCCGCCCTGTGGGTCGATCTGCAGCAGCCGCACGAACTCGCTACCGAGGTCGCTGAGGCAGAGCAGCGAGCCGTCGGCCAGCCAGCGGGCCGCACCGACGACGGCCGGCTCATCGTGCGGCAGAAGCAACGTCTCCGCCCCGCTCTCCAGGTCGAGCACGAACAGCTCGGAATCGAGGCTGCCCCGCGCGTGGCCGATGGTCAGCCGCCGGCCGTCGGGCGAGAACTCGCCGACGCTCAGGCTGGCGTCGCGCTGGTGCAGCAGGCGCTCCTCGCCGCTCGCGAGGTCATGCAGCCAGAGGTCGAAGTGGCGCCGATCGCGCCGATTGCAGGCGTAGGCCAGGCTCGCGCCGTCGGGGCTCCAGCGCGGGCTGCGGAAGATCACCTCGGGCTCGGCGGTGATCGCTTGGCAATCGCTGCCGTCGGGCCGCACGCGGTAGAGCTGCTCGTGCTCGTCGCCGACGGTGTCCATGGTGAAGCCGAGCCAGTCACCGCCGGGCGACCAAGCGACGCCACGCACCACGTCGTCGCCGAAGGTCACCTGCCGCGGCCATCCACTCTCGGCGGCGACGCACCAGACCTGCGCGCGGCCGGTGACGGTCGAGAGGAAGGCGACCTGTCCGCCGCAGGGCGACAAGCTGGCGCCGGTGCAGGCGCGGATGGTCAGGAACTGGTCGATCGTGTAGGACAAGCGGCCACTCCACGGCGCTGCCGTGGTCATGCGGTTCGGGCCGGCGCCACCGACCCCTTCAGCCGCCGCGGCTCAACGCGGGGCAAACCGGTTCGGCAGCACGAAGCTGGCGCACCAGGCCGGCAGACCGCCGGGCGGCTCGGGCGGCTGCCAGGCGAGCATCGCGCCGCGGGCGAGGTAGAGCTTGCCGTCGTGCGGGATGACCACGTACAGCACCAGCACCGGCGGCTCGCCGGCCGCGGCGCCGCCGAGCAGCCAGGCCAACTCGCGACCGAAGTAGTAGATGCGGTCGCGCTGCTCGGCGGTCAGGCTGCGGTTGGCCAGCTCATCGAGCGATGTCTGCGCGCAGAAGTCGGCCAGGTCGGCGAAGGCGCTCCAGGCACCCTCGTCCCGCGGGGTGAGCAGCCCGTGCGCGCGCAGTCCGGCAGTGGTCGCGCGGGCCAGATAGCCGAGCCGGGCGTAGACCTCGGGCAGCGGCTCGACGTAGCCGGCCGGCGGCGTCTCGGCCGGTGTCGCCGCTGCCGGCGCCGGCACCTCGCCGGCCGGCGTGACGGAGGACCGGTCAGAGTCGGCGGCGGCCAGCACGGTGAGCAGGCTCTTGTCGGCCCAGGCGGGCGCGCGGCGGAAGGCCGGCTCGCCCTCGGCCGGCGCGGCGGAGCAGGGCCCCGCCGCCCAGAGGCGGCCCAGGCGCAAGTCGCGCCGCCAGTCGGCCTCTTCGAGGGCGTCGAACCGGCTGGTCAGTCGCTCGGCCGCCGCGCGGTAATCCGGATTGCGCTGCGGCAGCCGCGCTGCGTCGACCAGCTCGCGCGCCCGCGGCTGGCCGAGGGTGGCGAGCACCTCGACCAGGTCGGCGGTGCCCTCGCGCCGGGCCCGCGTGAGGCGCTCCTGAGCCTCGCGGATCGGCTCGGCCGGCGGGCCGAACAGCGCCACGCGGTCGCCGCGGGCGTCGAGTGCCGCGGCGAAGGCGGCCAACCGCGTGGCGTCGGTGTAGTCGTGCAGCCGCCGCTCGCCGCCGAACACCTCGTCCGCCGCGGCGAGCGCGTCGCCGGCGGTCAGGCTGTCGGGCCTGCCGGCGAACCAGGCCCACGATTCGGCGACCACGGCCCAGTGCCGGTACGGCGCGCCCGGCTCGGCGCCGAGGGCGTGGAGCATGAGCAGCAGCTCGCGCAGGTCGGCGTGCGGCCACTCGCCGTTCTCGGTGTCGCGGGCGGCGATCGGCTCGGCCAGCCAGTCGAGCACGTCGGTCGCGCCGGCCGCCTCATCGGGCAGCCGGTCCGCTCCCGCTTCGAGTTGGACCTCCATCCCAAGCATCCGCGCCGCCGCGCCGAGCCGGGCCTGGTTGCGCCGCGCGGCGTCCTTCAGCTCGCCGCTGGGCGCCTGCGCGACCTGCTCGCCGGTCCGCTCGAACAGCGCCATGACCAGGCTGGTCAGCAGCGCCGGGTAGCTCTCGGCCGCGAGCTGCGCCGCCGTCTGGTCGGCCAGGCTGTCGAAGGCGTAGAGCACCGCGTCGGCGGTGACGAAGCCGGCGATCTCCTGGTCGTAGTTGCGCAGGTAAGCCGCCTCGAACGGGCCCTCGGGCGCCGGCGTGGCGCAGAAACCCTGGGCGGCCAGCATCGCCCGCTGCGGCGGATCGAGAAAGGCGAAGTCGGCCAGGTTGGCGACGTTCGAGAGGTCGTCGGCGACCTCGTAGGCCGGTACCGCGGGAGTCGTGGCGGGTGGTTCGGGCAGCCGCGCGTCGAAACTCGGCACCTCCTCGCGCGCCGGCACCTGATCGGCCACTTCCAGCGTGCTCGGTGGCGGCGCGGGTGCCGGGGGCGGCGGCGACGGTCGGCCGCAGCCGGCCAGCAGGCCGAGCACAACGGTCACCACGCCGCGGTAGCCAGGCGACACGCGAGCCTCCCGCCGGGCCGAAACTTGGCCGCGCCGCCGATGTCCCCTGCTGCGGAGCCGAGCATGAGCGACCCGGCCGGGGCGGCGCCCGCGCAGCCGTGTCGCGCCACGCAGCGCGGCCCGCGGCGGCGCGCCGGCGGGGCCTTCTACACCCCCGAACAGATCGCCGCGGCGCTGACCGAGCGGGCGCTGCGGCCGGGCGGCCGCGTGCTCGACCCGGCCTGCGGCGATGGCGTCTTTCTCCTCGCCGCGGCCGAGCGGCTGGCCGCGCACCATGATCGCGCCGCCGTGGCACGCGGACTGCTCGGTCTCGAGATCGACCCCGACGCCGCGGCCCGGGCGCGGGCCGACGTCGCCCGCTGGGCCGGCATTCCGCTCCGCCAGGTGACCGGCATCCGGCCAGGCGACGCGCTGCTCGGCGACGACCTCGAACGGCTGCTGGCCGAGCACGGCGCCGGCGGCGGGGTCGACCTGGTGCTCGGCAACCCGCCCTACCTGAGCGTCAAGCGCGGCGAGCTGGCCGGCCGGGCCGGCGCGCTGCGCGAGCGCTACCGCCTGGCCCGCGGGCAGTGGGACGCCTACATGCTGTTTGTCGAGCGCGCGCTCGAGCTGTTGCACGACGGCGGCCGACTGGCCTATGTGCTGCCCCGCCCGGCGCTGGTCAACCAGCAGGCGGCGCCGATGCGGCGGCTGATCGGCGAGCTGGGCGGCGTGCGCGAGGTGATCGACTTCGGCCGCTGGCGGGCCGGCGCCGAGGTCGAGACCATTGGGCTGATCGCCGAGCGCGGTGCGAGGCCGGAGACCATCCGCTTCGCTCGGTTCGTCACCGGGCGGTTCGAGCCGCTGACGGAGATGCCCGCGCGGCCGCCGGGCGAGGCGCTGCCGATCGGGCTGTGCGCCGCCGAACTCGAGCGACTGGAGCGGCTCGAGGCCGCGCCGTGGCGGCTGGGGGCGATCGCCGAGGTGCGGCGCGGGCTCGAGATCGGCAAGCAACATGCGGCGCTGCGCGGCGAGCCGACCGGCCCGCCACTGCTGCGCGGCGAGGACGTCGGTCCGTTCCGCGCCGAGCCGCGCGGCCGGCTCACGCTCGCGCGGCTGGCGCCGGCGGAGCTCAAGCAGCCGGCGCTGTTTGCCGCGCGACCGAAACTGCTCGTCCGCCGCGTCGCCGCGCGGCCCATCGCGGCGGTCGATCACCACGGCGCCTGGTGCCTCAACACGCTCTACGTGGTCCAGCCGCGCCGGCTGGGGCTCGACCTGGACTGGCTCGCCGCGCTGCTCAACTCCGAGTCGGCGGCTTTCTGGTTCCGAGCGGCCTGCGGCGGCGATGAAGCGCTCTTCCCCTACCTGCGACAGAACCAGCTACTGCGCTTCCCACTGCCGCGTCCGGACCGCGCGCTGGCCGACCTCGGCCGCCGCCTGGCCGAGCGGGCAGACCCGGATCTCCAGGCCGAGTGCGACCGGCTGGCGGCAGAGTCGTACAAACGTGACAAAGGGTAGGCCCGAGACCCACGGCGCGGCCGTAGCGGCGCATCGCAATGCGCCGACCGGCCATCGACCACGCGGATCAAAACGGGCGCATTGCCATGCGCCCCTACATCATTCAGTGCCTCTTCACACAAGATACGGTCAACCGTAGCGGCGCATCGCAATGCGCCGATGGATCGTTGGCCAGGCGTGGCCGAATGGGCGCATTGCCATGCGCCCCTACATCGTACGTGTTTGTATCACATGAAAAGTGGTGCAATGGCATAACGTCCGACAGGACGACGGCCGCTCACCGCGTCGGCACGTAGATGAAATCCTCCGGCGGCTCGTCTCCCGGCGGCTCGGGCGGCGGGGGTGGCGGCGCACCGACGGACGGCGGCTCACCCGCCTCGAGCGGCTCGGGCTCGGGCGCTGGTGCGGTGTCGCGCAGCGGCGCCGACTGCATCGGCGGCGGTGCGGACTCGACTGGGGCCGCCTTCTGCTCACTCGCGCCGGTCGAGCAGAACCAAACCAGCATCGCCGCCACGACGGCGACGAGCAGCAGGAGCTGGACCATGAGTCGGCGGTTCACGGCGTGGTTCGCTCCCGCGCGGCGTGGGCGTCGACGATGCCGCGCAGCACGGCCAGGTCGTCGGCGCTCAGCTCGGCCCGGTCGCGCAGGTGGGCCAGCAACGGCTGCGGATCGCCGCCGAGCGTGTCGCCCACGAACTCGTCGACCAGCTCGGCGAGCAGCTCCTCGCGCCGCACGGTGACCGCGTAGCAGAGGAGGTTGTCGATATCGCTCCGCGCCAGGGCGCCCTTCAGCCGCAGCCGCTCGAGGTAGGTCTGCACCGTGCTGCGCGCCAGGCCGCGCGGCTGGCCCCAGCCGACGACGGCCTCGCCGACCGTGACCGGGCCAGAGCGGGCGATATAGGCGAGCACCTCGCGCTCGCGCCGGGATAGCTTGCGCACGCCGCTTCTCGGGCCGATTCTAGCGTGCGCCGCGGGGCCGATCAACCTTCGCCGCGCCGAGGTGTCGAATCGACTCACATCATCCGGCACCGAGCCGCGGCGCGATGCGGCGTTTGTAGCGGCGCATCGCAATGCGCCGACCGGCCCAGCGCGACCGTTGACGGGGCACCCGCGACGGCGGCACGACCGGGAGCCGATGCCGGCTGGTAAGACGAGGTCCACATGCCGCGCCGCGCCGTCCGCCGCGCCAAGGAGCCGGCCGCCCGCTGGCGACCCGATCTGGTCGGTCTCAACCTGATCGGCGCCGCGTTGCTGCTGCTCGCCGGGATGTACCTGTCGGGCAGCGGCTTCCTGCTCGCATGGTTCGTCACCCAGCTCGAAACCGGGCTGGGCAAGGTCGCCGCCAGCGTGCCGCTGATCCTGCTCCTCCTCGGCGCCCGCGCGCTGGGCCGGCGCGAGGCGGCGCCGTCGCCCGCGGTGACCGGCGGCATCGCGCTGCTAATCGTCGTCGCCTGCGCGATCTGCCACCTCCGCGTGCCAGCCGGCGAGGCCTTTGCGCCGACGGCCGCCGGCGACGGCCTGCTCCACCCGCCGGCGCTTTACGGCGGATACGTCGGCGCCGCGCTGATCTGGCTGCTGCACAGCTTGCTCGGCCAGGTCGGCACACCGATTGTGCTGCTGATCATGGCCGTCGCCGGCATCCTGCTCGCCTCGGGCCGCACCGGCGCCGAGCTGCTCGGCACCTGGATGGAACGCTGGGAAGCAACCGCGCGGGCGGCCAAACCGGCGCCCAAGCCGCGCCGCGCCGCACGACCCAGAGCCGAGCCCCGCGAGCAGCCGCCCGCGGCAGAGCCGGAGCCCGAGCCGGTCGCCACGGTCGACGACTGGCCCGCGATGCCGGTGGTCGAGTCCGCCCGCCGCCCGCGCCGAGTGAGCTCGACCGACCAACTCTCGCTGCCCGGCGTCGACGCCGCCACGCCGCCGCCGCCGCCCGACGAGACGCGCTTCCCGCTGCCGCCGCTGTCACTGGTCGAGCCGCCGGCCACGCCGCCGGTGCCCGACCGCACCGCCGAGATCGAGGCCAACTCGGCCCGGCTCGAGGAGACGCTGGCCAGCTTCAACATCACCGCCCGGGTGGTCAACACGGAGGTCGGCCCGACGGTCACCCGCTACGAGCTGGAGCTGGCGCCGGGCATCCGGGTCAACAAGGTCGGCAACCTGACCGACGACATCGCCTATGCGCTCGCCTCGTCGGGCATCCGGATCGAGGCCCCGGTGCCGGGCAAGGGGGTGATCGGCATCGAGGTGCCGAACCAGATCCGCGAGACGGTGCACCTGTTCGATGTGCTCGGCTCGAAGCAGTTCCAGCACGCGCCCGGGCCGCTGCCGTTCGTGGTCGGCAAAGACATCGCCGGCCAACTGAAGATCGCCGAGTTGACCCGCATGCCGCACATGCTGGTCGCCGGGATCACCAACTCGGGCAAGAGCGTCTGCCTCAACTGCCTGATCATCAGCCTACTCTACCGCCTCACCCCGCGCGAGCTGCGGCTGTTGATGATCGACCCGAAGCGCGTCGAGCTGTCGCTCTATGACGGCATCCCGCACCTCGACCGGCCGGTGGTGACCGACCCGCAGGACGCCGCCGACCTGCTCCGCGGCGCGATCCGCGAGATGATGGCGCGCTACGACCGCCTGCACGAGCTGGGCGTGCGCAACGTCGCCAGCTACAACCAGCAGGTCGACGACGACGAGCGCATGCCCTACATCGTGATCATCATCGACGAGCTGGCCGAGCTGATGATGCTCGCCCGCGCCGAGGTCGAGGCGAGCATCTGCCGCATCGCGCAGCTCGCCCGCGCCACGGGCATCCACCTGGTCGTCGCCACGCAGCGGCCGTCGGTCAACATCGTCACAGGCGCCATCAAGGCGAACATCGGCACGCGGCTGGCCTTTGCCGTGGCCCAGCAAGTCGACAGCCGGGTGATCCTCGACACGGTCGGCGCCGAGAACCTGATCGGCCGCGGCGACATGCTCTACAGCCCGATTGACGGCGGCAAGCCGCAGCGCATCCAGGGCGCCTTTGTCGACGAGGCGCAGGTCAACGCGCTGGTCGAGTACCTGCGCGAGCTGCCCAGCACGCTCGAGTATGAGCCGCTCGAGAGCATCATCCAGCCGGTCTCGGCCGATGACGAGGGCGGGCCAACGAGCGGCGACGCGGCCGACCTGGATGTGGACGAGCTGTTCTGGGACTGCGTCGAGTTTGCCCGCCGCGAGGGCGAGTGCTCGACCTCGCGACTGCAGCGCAACTTCGGCATCGGCTACAACCGCGCCGGACGGATTGTCGACCAGATGCACGCCCACGGCATCGTCGGCCCGGCGCGCGGCAGCAAGCCGCGCGAGCTGCTGGCCGGCGGCCCGCTGCGGCCGCTCGAGCACAGCCACGAGCCGCCGGCGGAGGCGTAGGGCTCAGGGCTCGGAGGCCGCAGGCGTTCACTTTGAGCCCCAAGGCCGCCTCTCGGTGCCACTGGCGGCTTGCCCGCCAGTGCCGCCGACGAGCCGCTGGACAGCACTGGCGGACAAGCCGCCAGTGGCACCATCCGCCGATGTCAACGATAAACTAACGCCTATGGGCTCGGAGGCTACTCGGCCTGCAACGCCACCGGGTCGAACGTCCGCACCTGCACGCCGGTCTCTTCGCAGTGGCCTCTCCAGGCGTCCGGGTCTCCGCCGGCGACAGCAAGCGCCGGTCAGATCTTGCACTCATCCTGGACCCAGGCGAGTCAACAGCTCACGGCGTGACGTCGGCCAACAGGTGTGCCGGAATGACAGCCTGGACCACCATCCGCACGACGTTCGAAATCAGCGCACTGCAGTTGGCCTGGGCGGCGGTGGCGAGGTGAATCGCATCGGGCATGCGCACACCAACCGATGCGCGGATGCCGGCGGCCGCGACCAGCACAGACCGCGTGACGGCGACAACGCGCAGGCTGCGCGTCGTCCGAAGTGCTGTCTCGTAGATCGCCACGTTGCCGGTCTGGCCGAGTTGCAGCGGCCGGACCAGACACTCTGCCAAGGTGAGTTCGCTGGTCACTCCGAGCAGAGCGCCGGATTGGACATTGGTCAGGATCTGCTGCGCGACCGCGGCCCAGGGCGGCTGACCTTCCAGGGCATAGATGAACACGTTGGTGTCGAGGTAGACCGACTGCCCGGCCAGGTCGCTCAGGCGGACCATTCATCACGCCCGGCGCTGAGGAACCGATCGGCCTCTTCACCCGAACGGAAGCAGCCTTGAACGCTGCCGAAGTACTCGGTGAGGTCGACGCCGGTCGGCTCGCCGCTGTCGAGCAGGACGATCACTTCCGCCGGCGCCCCGGGTGGCAAGCCGTCGTACTCGACCGCGAGCCGGCCCTGGTCGTCGACTCTGGCGAAGTCGCGGATTGCCCTCGGCATGTTCGTCTCGCTACGGAATCATACCCGATCGAGGCACCGCGAGGCTACTCGGCCTCCAACGCCACCGGGTCGAACGTCCGCACGTGCACGCCGGTCTCTTCGCGGTAGCCTTTCCAGGCATAGGCGTCCTCGCCGGCGACCATGATCACGCCGCGGTAGTCGGCCGTGGCCATGCGCTCGCCCTCGCCTGGTGGATGCCAGGGCAGCAGCGAGTTGGCGTTCATGTAGTGGTTGACCAGCACCCGCCGGTACTTGTCACTGCGGTTCTTGCGCGAGCGGTGCAGCAGGTAACCGTGGAAGAAAACCACCGAGCCGGCCGGGCACTCGACCGGGACCTCGTCGCCGTCGTCGAAGCCGTAGCTTTCGGGGGCGAAGTCGAACTCGGCCGGATTCTGATGCGGCCGCTGTGGGTAGAGATAGCCGCTGCGGTGCGAGCCGGGCAGCACCCACAGGCAGCCGTTCTCGATCGCCGCGTCGTCGAGCGCGATCCACCCGCCGCACAGGCTGCGGTCGCGGGTGGGGATGTAGATCTCGTCCTGGTGCCAGGCCTGGCCGGGGAACCGCGGCGGCTTGAGAAACAGCATCGACTGCATGCACTTCACGTTCGGCGCGACGATCTGGCTCATCACCTCGGCCATGCCGCGGTGCTTGACGCCGAGTTCGAGCATCACCGGGCTGACCCGGTGGACCATGTGCAGGCAGAGGTACTGCCGGATCGCCTCGTCGTCGCTCAGCTCGGGCCGGTGCGGCAGGTTCTCGCTTGGGTACTCGCCGCGGCAGATCCTCGCCGCGTCGTCGCGCAGCGCGGCCACCTCCTCGGGCGTGACCAGCCCCTCGACCACCAGGAAGCCGTCGTGGTGGTAGCCGTCGATCTGTGCTTGCGTCAGTTGCATCGCTCTGCCCTCGCCGCCGCGCGGCCCGAGAGCATTCTGACGCAACGCCGCCGGGAGATCAGGGGATCGACCGGTCGGGCGGCCTACCGCGGCTCGGCCCGGACGTGGATCTCCCTCGGCGCCCGCGGGTAATAGCGGAAAAGGCCGGGGCAGAGCCAGCCCTCCTGCTGCAGCGTCTCGCACCAGTACCAGTTGCCGCTCGCATCGCCGTGACGCCAAACTAGCGTGTGTGTGGCACCGGGGAACGGCGCGGCCGAGAAGAGCAGGCGGAACCCGTGCTCGGCGTCGGGGATGTCGGCCACCAGCGCATCGATCATCGCCGGCACACCGGCGACGAACGGCTCGCGGAGCAGCCCCCGGCTCGGGTCGTCGAACACCCACGTGCCGGCGAAGCGGTAGGGCTGAATGACCATCAGCGCGTTGCCCGCCATGCCCCGACGCGCACCGAGCCCCCAGGCCGCGGCCGCCAGCAGCGCAAGCGCGCCGGCCCGCACCCACTTCAGTGGCAGTCTGCGTCGCATCGTCGTCCCCTCGGGCCCGTGACGGGCCGTTGCTGATCCGACGATCGCGGGCCGCCAAACCGCGAGTCGAGCGGGACGCTCGACCTACGCGTCGGGCACCAGGGCCCGCCGGCACCAGACCGGCCGCTCGCGGTCGAACACCTGCGGCGCGGGCGCATCGACGGCGGGCAGCCAGGAGCGATAGGGCCGGCCGGTCCAGCCGGCGCCGGCGAAATCGCACAGCGTCACCGCCCGGCCGCCGGCGAACGGCGTGCGCAGTAGCAGCCACGGCGCCGGACCGCCGTCGGGCACGAACTCGACCGGCTCGAGCGCCAACTCGGCCAGCGAGACGGGCGGCAGGGCCTCCGGGTCGAACTCGTTGAACCGGGGATCGAAGGCGAGCAGCAGCGGCCCGCGGTAGAGCGAGACCTGCCCGGCCACCTCACGCTCACCGACCCAGCAGTGCGGGCTGAAGTCGAACTCGAGCTCGACGCGATCACCCGGCCGCCACTCGCGCTCGAGGCGCAGGTAGCTGCCCGCGGTGGCCTCGACCTCGCCGCCGGCGACGACCACCCGCGTGCGCGCCGACCAGCTCGGGATGCGGAAGGCCAGCGCGAACGTCGCCGGCGCGTCGGGTGTCACGGTGAGCACGCAGGTGGGCGAGATGGGATAGTCGCCCTGCTGGCGCAGGCCGACGCGTCGCTCGCCCAAGGTAACCTCAGCCGCGGACGGGCCGTAGGCGTTGACATAGAGCGTGGTGCCGTCGGTCATCAGGCCCCAGTCGCAGAGCATCGCCGGGCCGCGCGGGGCGTTGACGCTGCAGCAGTTAAGCTCAGGGCTGCCCTCGCGCGCCTGAAACACGATCTCATGCGCCGAGGCCCGTTTGACCCCGTCGCTCGGCGTGTTGTAGGTCGACCAGCGACCGCTCGGCACCTGGCCGCCGAGCAGGCCGTTGTACAGGCTCAGCTCGAGTTCGTCGGCGACCAGCGGATTGCCGGTCAGGCGCAACAGGTCGACCGAGACGGCGGTCCAGGCCACGGTGCAGCAGGTCTCGATGGCGCCGGGATGGTACGGATTGCCGACCGCCTGCTCGCCGGCGGTGAACCCGCCGGTGTTGTGCCGGTCGCCCTCCAACATGCTCCACCAGAGCTGCTCGAAGGCCTCGCGCAGCCGCGGGTCGCCCGTGGCGCGGTGCAGTTCGAGGATGCCCTGGATCGGATGCAGGCTCTCCCAGCGCGGCTTGGGACACTCCCAGAACGGCTTGCCGGCCAGCGCACTGTTGACGTAATCGCCCGCCGGCGGACGGGCGAAGTCCTCGACGATCTGCTCGGCCAGGGCCATGATCCGCGGATCGTCGAACTGCTCCGACAGCGCCGGCAGCACGTGCAGCAACGCCTGGTTCATCTCGTGCGAGCGGGCGTCCCAGGCCCGCTCGGCACCGCCGATGAAGCGCCCGCAGAGGTAGTTCGCCGAGCGCCGGCAGGCCTCCAGCGCCTCGGCCGAGCCGCTCGTCTGGTGCCACAGCAGCAGGCCGAGCAGCAGGTGGTAATGGCCCCACACATCCCACAGGTCGTGCCCGGCGGCGGTGACGCCGGTCAGCCGCTGGTCGCGCGGCGCCGGGCCGAAATAGCCGTCCTCGGCCTGGGTGGCAATCAACTGCGGCACAAAGCGGTCGAGCTGCCAGCGCAGGCGCTCGTCGCCGGTCAGCCGGTAGCTCTGCACCAGCGCGGTGAGGTACTTGCCGGCGAACTCGCCGGCCCACGGCACCAGGTCGCGGCGCGGCGTCCGGTCGCGGTCGCGCAGCAGCGCCAGCATCGCCGGGTTGGCCTCGGGCGCGCAGAGCAACCACTGCCGCGCCGTGGCGTCGAGCCGCTCACCGAGCACGCCGCCCGGGCTGAGCGGCACGCCGCAGGGCTCCAGCAGCAACCGTTCGCGTCTCATTCGGCACCTCCCACGCGCCAGCCTTCGATCACGATCGAGGCGTAACCCGTGAAGCTCAGCTCGGGCAGCTCGAGTGTCGCGCCGCGGCGGCGGAGCGGGATCGCCCGCGGCTCGTGGCCCGGCTCGAGCAGCCGCGCGGCGAGCTCGCCGTCGGGTGCGCCCGGCAGCGTCACGCGCCGCGGCGGGATGACCGCCGGCTCGGTCTCACGGCGCAGGTCGGCCAGGTCGACGAAGGCGATCGGCCGCGTCGGCAAGGCGTAGTAAACGACCTCGAAACCGGGCAGCGGCTCATCGAGGAAAGCCGCCCCGCGCACCCAGGCGCGGAACGGACGGAGCAGCTCCTCGGTCCGCTCGGCCGGCTCGACGGCGTAGTAGTCGAGCCCCTCGAATGCCGGGGTGAACCGCCGCGCGCCGGCGCCCAGCGGCCGCACCGCCGAGGTGCCGATCTGCTCGATCGCCTGCGCCGGGTCGATCCCGGCCAGCCGGCAGAGGCTCGGGTGCCGGCCCGACGGCGTGTCGGCGGGGTCCCAATGCCGCGCCGCGTCATGCCGCGTGCCCGTTGCGCCGGTGATGTGCAGCCGCCCGCCGGCGCGGACCCAGGGTTCGATCACCTGGTCGATCACCTCGGGCGCCAGCACCATCACCGAGGGCAACACCAGCACCCGCAGCGGGGCCAGTCGTGCGGCGGTTAGGTCCCACTCAGGCACCACCTCATAGGGCACGCCGAGGTGCGACAGCGCCGTGCCCCAGCCGAGCAGCTCGTGCACGTGGCTCTGGCGACTCATGTCGGCGAAGCCACCGGGGGTGAACTCGCACAGGCTGCTCTCGGGCGAGTAGACCAGGCCGACGACAGCCAGCGGCAGGCGGTCGCCCCAGACCTCGCGGCAGGCATTGACGAAGCCGTAGACCTCGCCGTGCGAAGCCTCGGTGCCGGCGACTTTGCGCGCCGACGGATAGGCCTGGATGCTCGCCTGGCTGGCGAGCAGCTCGTAGGCGATGGTGCGGCCGAACTGCTCGTCGCCGATCAACCGGTCATAGCCCAGGTGCGCCTCGAGGTAATACCAAAGGTGGACGAACCGGCTCCGGGCGTGGACCCGCGCCAGCTTGACCACCGGCGCCAGCCGCCCGCCCGGCGGCAGGCCGATGCCGCGGGGCCCGCCGAGCAGGTTCCAGCCGGGGCTGAACTCGGTCGAGACCATCTCGAGCGACTCGGGCCGCGGCATGCCGAACGAGAAGCTGGGGATGTCGTTGCCCTGGATGCCGAAGTCGTCGATCCCCGCCTCGCGCGCGGCGGTGTGGAACGCGTCGTGGAACGCCTGCAGCGCTGCGCGGCCGACCTGCTGCTTGAAGATCAGATACTCGCGCCAGAGCGGCTCGTCGGTCCACCGCGGGTCGCGCCAGCGCGGGTCGGCCAGGTCGCCATCGTCGCCGCCGAACCGCTCGCGCAGCAGGCGGCGCAGGTGCGCCCGGATGTCGAACGTCGCCGGATCGTCAACCCCCAGCTCGGCCAGCTCGGCGGCGGTGTAGGCCCGCGCCAGGCGTTCGCGGAAGCGGGCGACCGACCAGTCACCGAAGGCGACTCTGACCGGCGGGTTGCCGAGGTTGTCCCAGGCGCTGAAGTTGTCGGCCCAGACGCCGCGCATGCCCTGATCAACGACATACCGCGCCGAGGCGGCGGCATACTCGATCCAGTGCGGGCAGGCGGCGTCCTTGCCGACTCCGACCGAGCTGGCGTAGCGCGTCACGCCGTCCTGCTCGAAGCGCACCAGCGGTGCCACGGCGGCCGGCTGCGCGGCCGGATCGACGCGCTCGCTGGCGTCGAGGAACAGGTTCAGCCGGCCGAGGATGTCTTTCGACCCGCCGGCGTCCCAGCAGCGGGCGCTGCTCTCATCGCCGGCCACGGCGTAACCCTCGGCGACGCGGCCGTCGGGATAGCGCATCGGCGGCGCGCCGTAGCGCGGATGCGCCCGCGTCCAGGGCCGCGCCCAGGGGGCGTCGTCGTAGTAGGCGGGCAGGCCGATCCAGGCCAGGAAGTCGTCGTCGGCCGGCTGGTAAAGCTGCCAGGCCCAGTGGTTCAGCGTCGGCCGTGGGCAGGTCGAGTCGAGCTCGAAGCCGAGCAAGCCGCCGTCGGGCCGGCGCTCGAACCGCGCGATGTAGGACTGGCTGGTGCCGAAGGTCTCGACCCAGCTCAGCAGCGGCAGGCCCAGCCGGCGCAGCGGCTCGATGCGGTGGGCGAACGAGAGGTCGCGCACCCGCGCGCCGAGGATGCCCCAGGCCGGATCGTCGGCCTGGCCGCAGAGCACGCTGGAGGCGCCGTACCGCGCGGCCACCTCGGCGTCGTTGGTCTGGATGGTGGTCGGGTGGTCGTCCCACCAGGGCACAGCCAGCAGGGCGAGCAGCGCGAGGGTCACGACCGGCTCCGCGCAGCCGTTCGCCACGGGCGGCGGCGAACCTCGTCGGCCAGCGGGTCAGCTCTGCTCGGCCTCGTCGGCGAGCGGGTCCAGCTCTCGCCGCGACGACAGGTAGGCACCGATGTAGGGCACTCCCGCCGCCGCCAGCAGCAGGTAGCGCAAGGTGCAGAAGACGCCGACGGCCGCGGCGGCCGCGGCGCCGAGCTGCTCCTGATAGAGCACGACAAAGGCGACATCGCGCGAACCGACGCCGGCGAAGGTGATCGGCAACATGCCGATCATGGTCGCGATCGGCGTCAGGCCGAGGCTGTGCCACAGGTCGACCGGCCCGCCCAGGGCGCGGATGAAAGTCCACACCTGGGCCAGATTGGCCAGCCAGATCGCCAGCGTGGCGGCGACCACCAGGATGGCCACCCGCGGGCGGCCCCAGACGCCGCGATGGACCTGCGCCCAGGCGCCGGCAATCGACTCGGCGATGCGCGTGACCCGCCGCCGCCGAAGCCGCCGGCCGAGCGCCGCCAGCCATCCGGCGCCGCCCGGCGAGGCGACCATCGCCACGCCGATGACCAGGCAGACCGCCGCCACGGCCGTCACCGCGGCAAACCAACCGTCGCGGCGGGGCAGGCAGGCCAGGCCGACCAGGCCCCAGGCAAGCAGCCCGACGGTGTCGATCACCTTCTCGAAGACCACCGCCGCCGTCGCCAGCGAGCCGGTCATCAGCCCCCGCTGGCGGATCATCCAGGCCCGCGCCAAGTGACCGGCGTTGCTCGGCAGGAACAGGTTCAGCGTGCCGGTAGCCAGGGTCATGCGCAGCGACTCGGCGACGGTGAACCGCCCGGCGGCCGGCACCATGATGGTCAGCCGCCAGGCAATCAGCCAGTATTGCGGGACGAACAGCAGCAGGCACCAGCCGAGCCAGAGCGGATCGAGCCGGGCAAAGGTGGCGGCCAGCGCGGACAGATCGAGCCGGCGGTAGACCAGGCCGAGCAGCAGCAGGCTGAAGGCGATGGAGACGAGCAGCGGTCGCCGCGCGGCCCAGGGCGAACGGCCGTCCGGGTCGGCCATGTCAGTTGCACCGCTTGTCGATCATATCGGCCAGCAGGGCGAACATGACGGTGTTCATGGCGAACAGCAGCAGGATCAGCGCCGACTCGGTCATGTCGTGGAGGACGAACACGTCGAAGCCCGCCTTGGCGAAGAAGCCGAGCCACATCGCCACGGCCACGGGCGCCAGGATGCGCAGCGGCGCGAAGTACATGCCGGTGCGCAGGATGAGCTGGAAGAAGCGCAGCGTGTCGCGGATCGGCTTGATCTTCGAGCTGCCCACGCGCTCGGCATAGTCGATCGGCACGAACCGCACGCGGTAGCGGTTGCGCATCATCGCCAGGGTGATGGTGGTGGTGAAGCTGAAGGTGTCGGGCAGGATGCCCAGGAACCGCTCGGCCACCTCGCGGCGAAAGGCGCGCAGCCCGCTGTTCAGGTCGGGTATCTCATCGCGCACCACCCACTGGGCAAAGGCGGTGAGGAAGATCTTCGGGATGCGGCGCAGCATCGAGTAGGTGACGTTCTCACCGCGGCGCGAGCCGACCACCATGTCGGCCGCAGTCATGCCCTCGAGCAGGTCCAGGATGCGCTCGTTGGGATAGGTCCCGTCGGCGTCGGTGATCACGATCACCGCGCCATGCGCGTGCCTCATGCCGGTCTTCAGCGCCGCGCCGTAGCCCCGGTTGCGGCGATGATGGACCACTGTCAGGCGGGCGATTTCGCCGCTCTGGTCGAGCGCGTCGAGCAGCCGGTCCGAGCCGTCGGACGAGCCGTCGTCGACGACGATGATCTCGGCGTCGTCGCGCCCGGCCAGAATCGCGTCGACCTGCCGCACTGTCTCGACGATGGCGCCGTGCTCGTTGTAGCAGGGGATGACCACGGTGCAGCTAGGCGGTTCGGCGTCGGCTTCGCGGTGGGGTGCTCTCGGCGCGGACATCGTGCCTCCCGTCGGCTGACCGACAGTATAATCGCGCCGGGCGGCCCGCGCCTTAGCGGCGAGTAACCGCATCGCGGCGGTCAGGGTATGATGGTCGCAGCCGCGGTAGCGGCGTGGAAACGGCGATGAGCATCACCCTCAACCTGGACGAGGCGACGGCGCAGCGGGTCTTGGCCCTGGCCAAGGAGCGCGAGCTGACCGTCGACCAACTGGTGACGCAACTGGTGGAGCAGGCTACGCCAGAGCGGCCGGGCGATGAGTTCGTGAGGCTTGCGCGCAGGTACCCCGGACGCCCGGATCCCGACTGGAAGTTCAACCGCGAGGAATGCTGGGACCGGACGCGGGATCAGTGAGCCAACATGCCCCGTGTGTTCCTGGACACCAACGTGCCCCTCTACGCGCTCGATCCAAGAGACGAGCCGAAGCGCGACGTGGCGGAGCGGTTGCTGGCCGAGGTGCTCAACGCGGGCGAGCTGGTCGTCTCTTCGCAAGTGCTCGTGGAGTTCGCGAACGCCGCGTTGATCAAGCTACGCCTGCCAGAGAGAGCCGTCCGACGTCAGGTTGAGTTGCTGGGCTCGGTGCATGTCATCCACCTGGACGCCCCCGTTGTTGTCGCGGCTGTAGATGCCCGACGGCGGTACCAGATCAGCTTCTGGGATGCGTGCATCCTGGCCGCGGCGGAGAGCGCGGGCTGCGTCACGGTCTACTCAGAAGACCTGAACTCTGGGCAGTGGTATGGCAGCGTGCAGGTCGTGAACCCGTTTGCTGACCAGCCGCTGCCGTGACCGTGGCGGATTCGTACCGTCGAGCCGAGCGCCTCGGCAACGCCTCGTCTGGAACGACTGGGACGCGCCCCGCGAGCGCCTGGTCCGCGTCGAGTGGCGCCTCCGGGGCCCGACCTCAGCGACCGATCGCCGCCCACTGCTCCTGCGCGGTGCGCAGCACCTCGGCGTCGTCGAGCACCTGGTACTCCTTGACCACGCCGCGGCGGTTCGGGTCGGCGGGCAGGTTGTCGGCCCGGGTGTAGCAGCAGATGAAGGCCCAGCGCGGGTAGTCGCTGGCGTTGACGTCGCTGCGGTGCGGCGTGTTGCTGTGGAAGAACAGCGCGTCGCCCGGCGCCAGCTCGGCGTAGACCCGCTCGCAAACCTGCTCGAGCATGGCAATCCGCGCCGGATCGGCGCCGACCTGCATGGCCACTCGGTCGTGCTCGACCCGCCCGGCCAGGTGCGCGCCGCGCAGCACTTGCAGGCAGCCGTTCTCGCGCGTCGCGCGATCGACGGCGATCATGCAACTGGCCAGGTGCGGGAAGGGGAAGGTGTCGTGGTACCAGTAGCCATAATCCTGGTGCCACTCCCATGCGCCGCCGCCGTGCGCCTCCTTCATCATCATCTTGTGGTGGAAGTGCAGCGGCTCACCGCCGAGCACCTGGCGCATCCCCTCATACAGCCGCCGGCAGCGGGCGACGGAGCTGAACAGATCGTCGCCAAGCTGCCAGTCGAGCGAGATGCGGCTGCCGGCGCCCGAGGCGTCGGCCATGTCGCGCGCCCGCGAGTTCAGCTCCCGGTCGGCCCGCGCCACGCGCGAGAGCAGCTCGACCTCGTCGCCGTTGAACAGGCTGGGGAGGATGACATAGCCGTCGCGGTGGAAGTCGGCGAGCTGGGATTCGGTCAGGGTCGGCATGGGTGATCTCGTCTCGGGCGGGGTTCGGATCCATGGCGGAGGATCCTGCCGGGTCGCGCGACACGGGCGGCACAGGTAGGGCGCGCTCGCCGAGCGCGCCCTGGTCGGACTCGTCGCCGCCGGGCCGAGCACTCAACGGCGGCGCTTTCGGCGAAAGCGCCCTACCGCGTCATCGCGGCGCAACCTACTTCAGATCGCCTGCACGACTACCTAGACGTCAAGGAGGGTCACCAACACGTCGCCCTGCCACCGCGTGGCGATCTCCTCCGGCGCGGCGTGGCGCGCTCAGCCCGCCCGAAGGGAAGGTCGAGCGCCACCGCCCGCCAACCCCCACACCCAGGACGTTGGGCCATGACCTCGCGCGAACGACTCCTCTGCGCGCTCGACAACCAGACACCCGACCGCGTGCCGCTCGGCATCTGGGCTACGCCCGAAGTCTGGGCGCGGCTGCGCGAGCACTTCTCCGTGGCCACCAACCAGGCCGTTGAGGAACAGCTCCACGTCGACCGCTGGGTCGGCCTCGGTGCACCCTATCTCGGGCCGCCGCCGCCCGCCGCGCCGCCGGGTTACGCGATCGACTATTGGGGCCGCTGGAGCCGGCCGGTCGACTACGGCACCGGCACCTACTGGGAGCAGTGTCGCTGGCCGCTGGCCGAGGTGACCTCCGTCGCCGAGCTGGACGAGCACCCCTGGCCCAGCCCCGACTGGTTCGACTACCAGGCGGTCCGCCGTCAGGCGCTCGCGCTGCGCGGCGAGGCGGTGATTGAATCGGGCTATTTCGCCCCGTTCTTCTTTTACAACCTACAGCGCGGGCTCGAGGCCTCGTTGCTCGACCTGGCCGCCGAACCCGAGCTGGCGCACGCTATTGTCGACCGCCTGGGCGACTTCTTCTACGGCTGCGCCGAGCGGCTCTACGACACCTGCCACGGCCTGATCGACGTCGGCCAGTTGACCGACGACTACGGCAGTCAAACCAACCTACTCATCTCGCCGGCGGTCTTCGACGAGTACTTCCTGCCGCACTACCGCCGCATCGCCAAGCTGATGCGCGACCACGGCGTGCGGGTCTTCCACCACGACGACGGTGCGATGTGGCCGCTCATCCCGCGGCTGGTCGAGGTCGGTGTGCAGGTGCTCAATCCTATCCAATACAAGTGCGGACCGATTGAGCTGGCCTGGCTGAATGAGACCTGGGGCGACCGGCTCGCCTTCCACGGCGGGGTCGACAACCAGGAGATCCTGCCCTTCGGCACGCCCGATCAGGTGCGCGAGGAGGTCCGCCACTGCCTGCGCGACCTGGCCCCCGGCGGCGGCTACATCCTCGCCCCGTGCCACAACCTGCAGCCGGTCACGCCGACCGAGAACATCCTGGCGATGTATCAGACGGCGTGGGACGAAGGGTGGTACTGAGGTCTATCGGCCGCTCAACGCCGCGCCATACGGAGTGTCCGGGTAACGCAGGCTGACCAGGTCGGGGCTCTGGGTCAGCGCTTGGGGATAGGCCAGGCCGAGCAGCAGGCGATTGCGGCGCGCGGCGGGTTCGTCGCGGAGTTGGGCCAGCAGCGCCAGGTCGTCGGGCGAGAGGCCCAACTCGTCGGCCGGCAGCACCTCGTCGAGCGCCGGGCCCGGGACGAGGTACTCAAACCAGTCGCGGAAATACTGGCGGAACTCGGGTGAGGTAAATGGCTCTTGGTTGTTGACCGAGAAGGTGTTGACCAGCAGGCCCTGTTCGAGCAGTGACAGCTCCCACTTGATCCGCTGCCGCTGGTGCCCGGCGACGCGGCTCCAGAGGTAGCGGTCGAGGCCGGTGCGCTGAGCGTGGAGGGCGAGGGCGAGGGCCTTGGGGTCACGAGCATCGTTCTCGTAGAGCTTGTCTCGGCTCGCGCCGCGGTCGCGATAGAGATAGTAGGCTTGGCGGGTGCGCGGGTCGGTGGGTTCGGTGACAGTGAGGGTGAAAGGGGCGGAGACGGCGGTGCCCCAGCGCCGACCATCGGGCCGTCGATGCTCGCCCGCGATCGAGAAGTTTGCGTCAAAGTCGGCGAGGTATCTGACCTGTAGGTCATAGCGGCCCACCGGCCATGCGCTGTAGCCCGCTGCCCGTGCAAGCGGCACTTCGATCACGGTTGCTGCCCTGCTCTCCAATGTGCGGATGCCGCGGCCAGGCGTTGCTCCGCCGCCGCAGGTGGAGTACCACACAACGTCAGCGCCAGCGAAGTTGTGCTTGCCGTCGACGAGCCAGACACGGTAGACGCCAACGGTCTCCTCCGGACTAGTGAAGGTAACCTGTTCGCGGCCGGTATTGGTTACACGTACTTCCGCCATGCCGTCATCGACGAGAGGCAGCCCTATTGCCGGTGCGACTGCCACCATGTGCAGCGGCAGTTCGCCGCGCGATCCCGTCGCGCGCCGAACGACAACGGTCCCAGCCACCGCCAGGCCGCCGGCAACCGACAATAGCGCCATCGCCAGAGCTCGCCGTGGGTCCATTGAGGTCAGCAGCATGGAGCGCCCCCAGTCCGTTGTCCTCGTACCGCGGATGCCCATTACTCAACTCCGCTCCATACGGAGTGTCCGGGTAACGCAGGCTGACCAGGTCGGGGCTGCAGCGGCCCTGTGCGATGCGCCGTTACTAGCCGTAGAACCGCGGATCCGCTTGGTCGAGCGTCAGCCCCGAAGCCGTGCCACCGCCTGCTCGCGATCGTCCGCGTCGAGTAGCGGGTCGGTCGCCAGCTCTGAGAGCCGCTCGCGAACTCTCGCGTCGGTGCCGTCGACCAACGGCATCGCCCATTGTCGCACCCAGAAACTGGCGTCCCAGAGCGCCTCGGTCGCGAAGCGAGCGGCTAGCCAGCCGGGGGCGAGCTGCTCCGACGCGGCGGCCACGTCGGCGCGGCAGTGGCCATAGACGCTGCGCTCGAACGCCTCGGCCAGCTCGGGCACCGGGCCCGCGACGCCGGCGGTGACCAGCCCCCGCGCCGCGTCGGCGACGCTGTAGTAGTGGTGCTCGTCGAGCCCCCGGCGGATCAGCTCGCGGAGCAGCGGCCCGTCACTGGCGACCGCAGCCTGCTCGAGGATCATCATCCCGACGCGATGCAGGTGCCACGCCTCGCCGGCGGCCCACTCGCGGGCCAGGCGCCGGGCTTGGTCGCAGTCCAGCTCAAGCAGCGCCCAGGCCGCAGCGCCGACGGGGAACAAGCCCTCGTCGGAAGGCTGGGTGGCCAGCAGCCAATCGCGGAGGATCGGCAGCGCCGCGGGATCGCCGGTCGCGCCCAGGCCGGCGACGGCCAGGGCGCGGCGCGAGTATGGCCCCTCGTCGAGCGCCGCGACCAGCCGCGGTAGGTGCTCGCCGGTCAGCACCTCACGCATCCGCGGCAGCAGCGCGCGGTGGCCGGCGAAGCTGCCGTTGAGGATCTGCTCGGCGGTCAGTTCGCCGTAGTCCGGCCGGGGGCGGGGCGGCGTCGGGCGTTGCTCCTCTCGCCGTGCCCGCATCACCTCGCTCTGCTCCGGCCAGGCGTCGAACGGTGGGCGCTCGAGGTCGAGCCAGGGCAGGCAGCGGCCGGCTGTGCGGGCCTGCTCGTCGCGCTGTTCGACGATCGGCAGCAGCGGCAGCGCCCGCTCGCCGAGGGCCTCGACCGCCTGGCCCCAGTGCCCTCCCCAGGCAACGTAGTCGACCATCGCCGCAGCCGCAGCCTCGTCTCCCAGCCGCGTCAGGCCGCACAACACGTCGAGCGCCAGCCAGGTCGGTCGATCGTCGCCTTCGCCTTGCTTCAGATGCTCGACCAACGGCGCCGCGTCGATCCCAAGGCGGACCATCAGGTGCGTGTAGTAGGCGCCGGTGTCGTCGAGCTGGCGGTCCCACCGCGGGTCGCGCAGCAGGCAGTCGATGACCAGCGGGCGCGCTGCCGCGGGCGCCTCGAGCGCGGCGAAGAACCCCGCGCCGGTGCCGCGCTCGAGCCGGCCGAGCAGGCAGTCGGGAGCGGCCCAAGCGCGCTCATCCCTCATCGGCAATCACCCGCCCGACCTCGGGCATCGACCAGGCGCGGACGAAGTCCACGGCGAACACGCTGGGCAGCGTCGCGGGCTCGGGCAGGCCGAACCAATCGGGCATCGTCTCGGTGTCGAAGTTGAGGTGCAGCGGCTGGTGCCAGTGCGTGTTGGCGAGTTCGTAGATCGGCTCGCCGTCGAAGCTGAAGACGATCCGCTCGGGCGTCCAGAGCAGGCCGTAGTCGTGGAACTCGTGGGCCAGGTCGGCGGTGTGCCGGTGCTGATGCGGTTTGGCCCAGTGCTCGGTTTCGGTCGGCGTGCGGAAGACGTGGACGTTGCTGTGGACGATCCGCTCCTGCCCCGGCGCTCCGCCGCCGATCTCGAAGACGTCGATCTCGGTCCACTCCTCGGGCGTCGCGTGATAGAACCAGAAGGCCGACGAGCCGCGCGAGCGCATCGGCTTACAGCGCGCAACGAAGTAGCCGTAGAGCACGCGCACCCGAGACTTGACCGCGGCGGCGGTGAAGGTGTGATAGCCCTCGGGCAGGTCGGGCAAGGTTTCGTGCCGCATGGTCAGGGTCAGCAGCCCGCCGTCGACGGCCACGTTGCGTGGCGAGAACCACCCCGGCTGCCGCCCGGCCCACTGCGGATTGCGCGGATGCCACTTGGCCGGATCGAGCGTATCGCCGTCGAACTCGTCGGTGAGTTCAGCGATCGGTGTCCACTCGTCGGCGACGGCGGGCGGGGCGAGGAGCATGGCGGTGAGGAGTGGAATGGGCATGATGGTGGTCCGGGGTTAGGGTAGCATGTCTGTCGAGGCGGCGAGGCTGGTCAGCTCTGCTCGGCGACGGTCCGGACGGCCAGGTACGCCGGATGGAGCCAGGCGAAGTCACGATCGCAGGTGAACAGCTCGGCCTGGGTGACCATCGCGGTGGCCGCGATCCAGAGGTCGTTTTCGCCTGCCGGGTGCCCAGCGCGCATCGCTTCGGCAAAGAGCTCGGCGTAGGCGGCGATGACCTCAGGCAGGCCGGCGTCGACGGTTACGAGTTCGCCGAGCAGCTTATCCAGGACGGCGAGCTTTCTCGCGCCCCAACCCCAGTACAACGCGAGCCCGCGCACTTCGCCCTCGGCCACGGTCGAGAGGAGCGGCCGGTCGCGGCGGGCCGAGAATGGTGCATTCGCTCGATGCGTTGCCCGGCGGCGTCATTGCGGATTAGGTGAACCAGCACGCTCGTGTCGAGCAGCACGAGAGGTTGCCGGCGACGGCTCATCCAACGTCTCGCAGGGCGGCGGCCACCTCCTCGTCGGTCTCGTCGCCCGGCCACTTGCCGATCACCGCCGCCAGACCGAACCGGGGCCCCTGCGGCTTGCGGAGGGTGGCTGCCTCGAGGGCGCGAGTGCGCGGGCGCGGCACACGCGACCAGACCGATGAGTCATCGTCGGCCGGCTCGACGGTGAAGGCATCGATGCGCAACAGGCGTCCGGAGGCGCGGAACACGGCGTGGCCCTGGACGAGCACGCGCTCGTTGAACAGGTGGCGGTAGCCGGCAACCTCGCCCTGGTCGACCACGCCGCGCACTTTGGCACCGTCGTCGAGCTGGAGAGCGAAGCCGTTGCTGCTAGCGCAGATTGTGTCCAGGATACCGACGAGACGGACCTGTGTCTCCGGTGGAGTCACCTCAACGAAGCTCTTGGCGGTGGCCAGACTACACTTGGTGAGACGCGCCGGTGCAGTGTGGTAGCGCTGACTGGTGACCAATAGCTCTTGGAAGCGGCCGTTGATCAAGTGGCGGAAGACGCCCAGTTTTCAAAGCAAAGGGGCATCAAAGTGCTCGCTGTCGGCTCGACGATCGGCAAGGTCTCCCAGAATGTCGCCGAGCAGGTCGAAGCCGGTGTCATCGCCCGCAGGCCTGGTCGGCCATAGCTCCAGTTGGCGGTAGAGGTCGCCTGCGGCATCGCCAAATCTGGGCACCTCAAACCGAGCCACGGTCGCGCTTCCCGCCGCGACGTCGACGAGTCGAATGTCCGACATGGCGCGCAGCCAGTCGGGACGCCGGCCGCGCGGATTGCTGCGGCCGCGGAACGACATGGCGAGGGCCATGCTGACCGCCTCCGGTAGGTGACGCATGAGACGGGCGATGGGCGCCGGAGGCGGATAGCCCCGGTCGAGTCCGCCAATGAGCCTGACCTCCTGAATCACCGTGATCACCTCCGCCGCAGGGACACGGCTGTCTCTTCGACCGCGCCTGCGGACCATTGGTGCCGGGCACGCGACCTCCCTTTGACCTTCTGCCGCGACCGCTCATCCACCCACCCCTGTTACACCACCCCGCCACGGGGTAACCTACCCACATGGACCGCCGCACACTGCTCAAGGGGGCCGTCGCGCTGGGGCTGGCCGCCTCGCCCGCCGGGTATGTCAAGCTGAGCAATCGGCTTGCGCTGCACCGGCTGCGGAGCGAGCTGCCGCGGGTCGAACAGCCACTGCGGATCGGGCTGATCACCGACTTCCATGTGCCCAACTACACCTTCCCCCTGCCCTGGCTGCACAGCCTGGTCAAACGCTGCGCCTGTGACCTGCTGCTGATCTGCGGCGATACGGTCGACCAGCCGGGCAACGAGAAGCGGATCGGCGAGCTGTTCGCGCCGATGTCGGCGCCGCTCGGGGTGTTCGCCACGCTGGGCAACCACGAGCACTGGTGCCATGCCGACCTCGACTCGATTGCCTGGCACTACCGCGAGGCGGGGGTGCGGCTGCTGGTCAACGAGGCGGTCGAGGTCGGCGGTGTGCGGCTGGTCGGGCTCGACGACATGCTCGGCGGCCGGCCGCGCTACGGGCTCTGCGCCGGGGATGGGCCGACGGTGGTGATGAGCCACTGCCCGGCGAGCATCGACGAGATCGGCCCGCACCTGCACGGCGGGCTGGTGCTCAGCGGCCACACCCACGGCGGGCAGATCGCCCCGTTTGGGGTGGTCATCCACAAGCCGGGCGGCAGCGGGCCGTACCTCAAAGGCAAGTACGCCGTCGGCGACAACACGCTGATTGTCAGTCAGGGCCTCGGCTGCGTCGGCCTGCCGCTCCGCATCGGTGTCCGGCCGGCGTTCGTGGTGGTCGAGGTGGGTTAGCGGTCGGCCTCCGGCCGCACCCCGCGATGCAGCCGCCGCGCGGTCAGCGCTTCGCCCAACATGCGGAAGCCGTCGGCCGCGGCGTTGACCTTGCTGGCCGCGTCGTTGCGCCAGGTCACCGGCACCTCGGCGATCCGGTAGCCGAGCCGGCGAGCGAGGTAGAGAATCTCGACGTCGAAGCCCCAGCGCTCGATCGTCTGGCGGCTGAAGATCGGCTCGATCACCTCGCGGCGGAAGCTCTTGAAGCCGCACTGGGTGTCGTGCAGGCCGCCCATGACAAACAGGCGGATGAACAGGTTGAACATCCTCCCCGAGGCCTCGCGCAGCCACGGCTGGTGGACTTCGATGTTGCTCTCGCGCAGGGCCCGCGAGCCGATGGCGATGTCGGCGCCAGCGGCGTGCGCCGCCTCGAGCCGCTCGAGTTCCTCAATCGGCGTCGACAGGTCGGCATCGCTGAACAGCGCCAGCGCGCCGGTCGAGGCGAGCATCCCTCGCCGCACCGAGGCACCCTTGCCCGCGTTCGGCTCGTTGCGCAGCACCTGATAGCGCGGCCAGCCGGACAGGCCGGCGTGGGCGACGTCACTGGTCGCATCGGGGCTGCCATCGTCGACGACGATGATTTCTGCGTCGAGCCGGCGGCCGGACAGATACTCGCGGATGCGCGCCAGACTGGCGGGGAGCCGCGCCTCCTCGCCATAGGCCGGAATCACCACCGAGATGTCGGGTCGTTCAGCCATGCGCTTTCAACACCGCTGCCGCGACGGCCAGCGCCGCTGGTGCATCGTCGACCTCGCCGGCCAGTTGCGCCAGCCGCGCCGCGGCCAGGGCCGGGCCGAACGCCGGGCCAGGCCGTTGGTGAAGAGACTCCTGAAGCACCGTCCCGGTTACCAGCGGCGGGCGGTCGAAGGCGGGTAATACCCCCTCGGCCAGCAGCGACGCCGTCGTGACCAACCGCGCCGACGGCCATCCCAGCCAGACCTTGGCCAGGGCCAGGCAGCCGATGGCCGACTCACCGCGCTCGATCACCAGCGCGGCCAGGTCGCGGCGCGACTCGAGCTCGCCCGGCGCCTCGCGCAGTGCGCGGAGCAGCCGGCGCTGCTGCCGGCTGGGGGCAAACCGCGCCGCCAGCCAGGCCGGCGTGGGCCCCGTGCCGGCCGGGCCGCTCAGCGCCGCGAAGCGGACCAAGCCACGATGCACCGGGGTAAGCCACTGCGCCAGGCGCGGCCAGCCGGCCAGTTCACCGAGCGCGGCGTCGACCAACGGCACGTCGCCGACCTGGGCGCCGGGCAGCAGCTCGTCGAGCACCCTGTCGGCGGCCATGTCGGCCAGGCCGTCGGCGGCCGCGCCGGCCTCGATCAGCGGCAGCCACTCCTGCAGCACCCGCTCCGAGGCGATGGTGGCCAGGCCCGGCGCGGCGGCGCGGATCTGTTCGCGCGTCGCCGGCTCGATCACGAAGCCGAGCTGGACGGCAAAACGATAGGCGCGCAGGCAGCGCAGCGGGTCGTCGGCCAGGCTGCCCTCGCCGGCGGCGCGGACCACCCCGGCGGCAAGGTCGGCCAGCCCGCCGGTCGGGTCGATCCAGGTCGGCGTGTCGGCCGGCCACTCGGCCAATGGACAGGCGATGGCATTGATGGTGAAGTCGCGCCGGCGGAGATCCTGGTCGAGGCTGCCACCCGGTTCGCTGAGGTCGATCTGCCCGCCGTCGGCGAGGACCAGTCGCGCCGTGCCCCGTTCGGCGTCGAGCGGGACGAACGCGGCGCCGAGCCGCCGGGCGAGTGCGCGAGCGTGGCGGAGCGAGTCGGTGACGATCAGGTCGAGGTCGGCGAAGCGCCGGCCGAGCAGCCGGTCACGCACACAGCCGCCGACGAGGTAGGCGGGCTGGTCGCCGAAGTGCTCGCTCAGCGCGGCGGCGAGGTCGTCGGTCACCGCTCAGCCGGCGCCGCCGCGGCGCTGGGCGAAGGCGTCGCCGACGGCCAGGCCGGCCTCGCCCACCCGGCGGGTGACCGCGGTCCACAGCCGGTCGGCGCGGAGCGCCTGGGCGGCGGTGCGCAAGCCGAGCCAGAGGGCCTTCCAGGCGACGCCACAGAAGCGGCTGAAATAGAGCCAGACCAGCCCGCCCAGGCCGAGTTCGGCCTCGGCGCCGGCCATCGCCCAGGCCGCGCTGTTGGCCGGATCGTGCCGCGCGAGCTTGTCCAGACCGGCCTTGGTCAGGTACTCCTCAAACTCGTAGCCGAACTCCTGTTGCAGCGTCGGCATCGCGTCGGTGATGCTGATCACATCGCGCCCGCCGGCGCCGACGGTGACCCGCCAGCGGCCCTCGCCCTGCTCGTCCTTGACCGCCAGCAGCGCCCGCTCGAGCTCGCCGGCGTCGGCACTGAACAGGCCCTTGCCGCCCTCGACCGGCTCGACCGCGCAGAGCGCCTGGATGGTCCGCCGGCCCGACTCGTAGACCTGCTGCGTGCGGGTCAGGTCGAAGCTGCCCACCGTCGCGGTGGCCAGGTTGAGGTAGCGCACCGCCACGCCGTCGAGCAGCGGATCGCCGGTGTGCGGATCGAACTGGTCAGCGCCGGCGACGGTCAGCGCATGGGTCAACCCGGCGGCAAAGCTCTGGCCGTAGTAATCGGTCACCAGGCTGAAGGTGTCGTTGTCGTCGAGCCCGGCGTGGAGCCAGAGCACGCGCTTGACGCCCTTCTGCGAGGCGGCCACCTCGAGCGCCTTGCGCGCCCGCAGCGAGCCGTCGACCAGGGCCAGGTGGTCGAGGTCGAGCGGCCGGCAAAGGCCGGGCACCAGGTTGCTCGCCCGCACGGCGGTGGCGATGTTGGTCCGCGCCAGGTCCTCGTCGCCCTTGGCGAACAGGCGATAGTTCGCTTTCGGTGCCGACTCGGCGGTCTGGTTGCCGAAGACCACCTCGCGGCCGCTGTTCAGGTCGCTGGCGACGATGAACAGCTCGGTCTCGAGGTGCTGGAAGCCCAGGTGGCCGATCGGGCTGTCGAGCAGCGCCCGCTGCAGCGCCTCGCCGCGGACCAGGCCGGGCACCTCATACGGTGCGCTGAGCAGCTTGACCACCGCGCCATAGTTGACGTCGGCGAAATCCTGCCACGAGGCCGATTCGGCGGTGGCATAGAGCGCGCCGCGGGCCTGCTCGGCCGATTCGGAGCAGGCATAGAGCGCGGCCATGATCGCCCCGCCACCGGCCCCGACGACCACCTGCGGGCTGAGCCCGGCGGCATCGAGCGCCTCGAGCGCACCGAGCTGCGCGGCGGCCCGGGCGGCGCTTCCGGTCAGGACCACGGCCAGCCGGTTCCGCTGCCCGCCCACAGGCTTTCGTCCCGCCATCCGACGCATCTCCTCCCGCCGCAAACCCGCTCGGGAACCGGAGTCTAATCGAGCCGGATCGGCTTGTCAATGCGTTGACGGCGGCCTGCGACGGTGCTACCCTCACCCCCGGCGCGCCAGGCGCCAAGCCGTTCGGAGGCTGTCCGTGGCCGCTTGCCGCTGGGCTCTCTGCCTCGCCCTGCTGGGCCTGCTGCCCGGCTGCAAGATCACGCCCGACGAGCCCGACACCCCCGCCGCCACACCCCCGCCGCGACCCGCCCCCGCGCCGGCCCAGGAACCAGCCGACGAGCCCGCCGAGCAGGCGGCCGAACAGCCCGCCGCCCTCGACCCGGTGCCCGAGCTGCCCGCGCCGGCGGCCGATGGTCCGGCGAGCGGACCGGCGATCACCGTGGCCGAGGCACTCGAGCCGCCCGATCCGACAGGCCGCGCGGCCGCCGTCGACGAGCACCTGGCCGCGGTCCGCGCCTGGCTGCTCCGCACGCGCCGCGGCGCGCTGCTGCTCAGTCGGCCCGAGAACTACGCCTGGTTGACCGCCGGCGAGGACAACCAGATCGCCGCCGGAGCGCCGCCGGCCGCGCTGGCGGTGCTGCCCGCGCGGGTGCTCGTCGTCGCGCCGAGCGACATCCTCGCCGCCGCGCGTGCGCCGCTTCGTGGCCTTACCATTCACGCCACCACCTACCGCTGGGACCTCGGCCGCGACCCGTCGGCGCCGGTCCGCGCCGTCGGCGCGCTGGCCGGCACCGGGACCATCGCCGCCGATGAGCACCGGCCCGGCAGCGAGTATGTGGCCGACGAGATCACCGCGCTGCGCCAGTCGCTCAGCGCCTTCGAGCAGCAGCGACTGACCTGGCTGGGCCGTGCCGCCGCGGCGGCGGTGCATCAGGCGGTCGAGGCGCTGGCCGTCGAGGCGACCGAGGCCGAACTGGCCGGCGCCGTCGAGTCGGCCCTGACTGCCGCCGGTGCCGAGGTCCTCGATCTGCGCGTCACCTCACTCGACCGGCTCCGCCGCGACGGGCTGGCGCCCGCTGCCGAGGTGCCGCTCGGCTCGGGCGCGGCGGTCCACCTCGTCGCCGGGCGCTGGGGCCTGTCGGCCACCGTCGGCCGGACGGTGGCGCTGCGGCCCGATCCGCTGGTCAGCGACGCCTATGGCGTGGCGCGGTCGGTCTACGCCACCCTGCTCGGCCGGGTGGCCGCCAGCGCGCCGCTGCGCGAGCTGTTTGCCGCCGCCGCTCAGCGGGCCGACGAGCTCGGCGCCGGCGGGCTGTTCGCGCGCGTGTCGCCGGGTGCCGTGGGCGGCTACGGCGCCGGTTCGCAGCCGATCGCTCCCACCTCGGTGGCGCGCCTGGCCGCCGGCTGCGCCGTGACGCTGACGGTCCAGCACCCGCGCGCCTATCTGGCCGAGACGTTGCTGCTGAGCGAAGCCGGCGTGGCCATCGTGACCGCCGGCGAGTGGCCCGCGCCGGGGCAGTCGGTCAACGGCCGCCTCGTTCCGATTCCGACCCTGCGCGGCGCCGAGGCGGACGTTGCCGCCGCCGAGCAGTCGCGCGCCGAGCAGGCCCGCCGGCGAAGGCGGTTCGAGTTCCTCGAGCGGATTGTCGGCCGCGCGGTGGAGCAAGCGGCGGCTCTGTAGGGCGGGCTGTGCCCGCCAAGGCCGGTCGCGGCGCGGGCTCTGGCGGGGACGCCGGCGGTCCATGCTTCGCCGCCACGGCCGGTCGCGGCGCGGGTTCTGGCGGGGACGCAGGCGGTCCACGCTACGCCGCCAAGGCCGGTCGCGGCGCCGGTGTAGGGCGCGCTCTTGCGCGCGGGTGCCGGCGGGGACGTCGGCGGTCCATCGTTCGCGACGGCGCGCATGGCGCGCCCTACCGTGGCCGGCGGGGACGCCGGCGGTCCAATGGTCACATACCGTAGCCGGCGGGGTCGCCGTCGGTCCGATGGTCGAATGCCCCCGGCCGTGGCCGCCAGGTAGGGCCCGTTCGCCGAACGGGCCGGCCGCCTCGGCGAGGCGGCCCTACCTTCATCCCATGGCGGCGACGGGTCCGCTCACACCCCCATCGGCAGCCCTGCCGGCCAGCGGCCGGTCAGCCTCGCCGCCGCCGCCGCCACTGCCGGGGCGAGGCCGAGCATCGGCGTCTCGCCGGCGCCCGCCGAGGGCAGGTCCAGGCGGTTGACCAGCACCGTCTCGAGCACCGGCAGGTCGATGAAGCGAGGCACGCGGTAGGTCGACATGCGGCCGTTGAGGATGCGCCCGTCGGCGAAATCGATGCGCTCGAACAGCGCGCCGCCGAGGGCCATCACCACCGAACCCTCGATCTGGTTCTCCAGGTGCCGCGGGTTGACCACCGCGCCGCACTCGAAGGCGGTCACCGCGCGGACGACGCGGATCTCACCGCCGTCGATGGTCACCTCGGCGCAGGTGGCCACATAGCCGCCCTTTTCGGTGCCGCCGCCGATGCCCGCGGCATGGCCCTCGGGCAGGTCGCCGGGCCAGCCAAAGCGCTCGGCGGCGGCCGTGAAGACCGCCCGCAGGCGGTCGTTGGTCAAGTTGCGCAAGCGCAGCTCGAGCGGATCGAGGCCGAGTTCGGCGGCCAGCCGGCTCATCTGCGTCTCGCGGCCGAAGAGGTTGGCCGTCGCCGCCAGTGCCCGGTACGAGCCCTGCCGCAGTGGCGAGCGCGTACCGTGTGCCTGGTGACGCTGGTTCGCCACCTCATAGGGCGTGCGCAGCCCAGCGCCGCCGGCGTTGTAGATGTCGTGCTCCCAGAGCGTCAGCCGCCCGTCGCGCGTGGCGCCGGCGCGGACGTCGATCACGCCGGCCGGGCGGAAGTAGGCCCAGCCGAACTCCTCTTCGCGCGTCCAGGCGACCTTCACCGGCCGGCCGACCGCACGGCTCAGCCGCGCCGCCTCGACCGCCGCATCGCCGGTGTGCTTGCCGCCGTAGCCGCTGCCGGTGTCGGGCATCAGCACCCGCACCCGCGTGTCGGGCAGGCCGAACGCGCGGCACAGCTCCTCGCGCACGCCGAACGGCCGCTGCGTGCCGGTCCAGACGGTCAGGTTGCCGTCGTCCCATTCGGCCACCGCCGCCCGCGGCTCGAGCGGCACGTGGGCGATGAAATCGATGGTGTAGGTCGACTCGACGATCACCTCGGCCGCCGTGCGACCGGCGGCCAGGTCGCCGTCGACCTGCGCCTCGCCGCGCTCGGCGTCGGCGCGCAGCCGGTCGAACAGCTCGGCGCGGCCGTACTGCTCGGGCACCGTCCACTCGGCGTCGAGCAGCGCCACCGCCTTGGCCGCGACAGCCGGGTCGGGCGCGGTGACGCCGACGAACTCGCCGTCGCGAACGACGGCCACGCCGGGCAGCGCCTCGGCCGCGACCGCGTCGAGCGCGCCCAGCGTGGCGCCGTAGCCGGCCGGGCGGAGGATCTTGCCGTGCAGCATCTCGGGCCGGCTGACATCCGAGGCGTAGGTGTGCCGGCCGGTGACGGACTCGGCCCCGGCGACTTTGCCGTGCGATCGCCCGGCGACGGTCCAGTCGCGCGCCTCGCGGGTCGGCGCGTCGTCGATGGTGCGGACCAGCTCGCGCCCGGCGGCCAGCTCGGCAAAGGTTGCCGAGCGGCCCGAGCCGGCGTGATGCACCCGCCCGTCGGCGCAGCTCAGGCCGGCGGCCTCGACGCCCCACCGCTCGGCGGCCAGGCCGGCCAGCGCCTCACGCGCAGCGGCGCCGGCGCGGCGGAGGATGGGCAGCATGGTCGGCGTGGTGCGGCTGCCGAAGGTGCCGCGGTCGTAGGGCACGCGCGCCGTGTCGCCCATGACCAGGCGGATCGACTCGGGCGGCACGGGCAGCTCTTCGGCCACCGCCTGGGTCAGGCTGGTGCGGATGTTCTGCCCCACCTCGACCTTGCCGGTGAAAACGGTGACCGTGCCGTCGCCGCCGATCTGCAGCCAGGCATCGAGCGTGCGCGGTTCGCCGTCGCCGCGCTGCGCCTCGCCGGGCCGGCTGACCAGCAGCACGGCCACGCCGCCGGCGGCGGCAAGCAGCTCACGCCGGGCGAGGGCGAACTCGCGGCTCTGCTCGGGAATCAGCTCGAACTGGGTGTCGCTCATCACGAACCCTCCCGCATCGCCTCGGCGGCGCGCTCGATGGCGGCGATGATTCGCTGGTAGGTGCCGCAGCGGCAGAGGTTGCCGTTCATCGCGCGGACGATCTGCTCGCGCGACGGGCTCGGGTTGCCGGCGAGCAGGCCGGCGGCCGACATGATCATCCCCGGCGTGCAGTAGCCGCACTGCAGCGCGTCGTCGTCGAGAAAGGCCTGCTGCACCGGGTGGAGCGCCTCGGGCGTGCCGAGGCCCTCGATGGTGGTCACCCGGGCGGTGCCCAGCGCGCCGACGGGAGTGATGCACGAGCGCACCGGGTGGCCGTCGATCAGCACGGTACAGGCCCCGCACTCGCCTTCGCCGCAGCCGTACTTGCTGCCGGTCAGGCCGAGTTCGTCGCGCAGGATGCTGAGCAGGCTGCGGTCGGGGTCGACGGTCAGGCGGTGTTCGGTCTGATTGATGTGGAGTCGCATGGCGGGCTCCGGGGCGTGGTGGTTGCCTTGGGAGTCATTGTGGGTCGCGGGCGGGGGACCTGCCTGGTCAGCAGGGAATGGGCCAGACCTCGCGAACCGATTGCGCTCGCCTGCGGGGAGCCGCCGATGCCGTTCGACAATGCGTTAGCATTCGTCCTGTGGCTGGTCGCCATTCTGCCGGGCCTCCTTTCGCTAAAGGTGTATGATCTGCTCGTGCCGGGCGATGATCGGGCGTTCCCGCGCACTCTGTTTGATGCGGCAACTTACAGCGCGCTCAACTTCGCGGTGTTCTCGTGGAAGCTGGTGCCTGCGGCAATCGTCGCGGCGAGATCAGCGTCGCTCGAGCGCTTCGCCGCGACACCCGAGTTCCGATGGACTCTGGCCCTGAGCGTTGTACCGCCACTGCTGTGGCCGATGGGCTTCGTTTTTCTGTCAAAGCTGAGACCGATCAGTCGCCACATCGTGCCGCCAGTACGTCGGCCGTGGGATGATGTTTTCGGACGCCGCCAGAAGTACCATGTCATCGTCCACCTGAAAGACGGCCGACGGGTCGGCGGATTCTACGGCGACCAGTCGTCGGCTTCGGTGTCTGCCGCCGAGGAACAGCTCTATCTTCAGCAGGTTTAGGAGCTGAGCGACGACGGACACTTCCTGCGGCCGGTGACTGACAGCGCCGGGATCCTGCTGGGCGCCAACAGCTTCTGGGCGGTGGAGTTCTTCGTTCGTACCGAGGAGCGGAGCGGCGAGCACGGGAACGATCTCGGCTCCGCCAGCCGTTATGACCAAGGGGACCCGAGCCGTGGCGACTGAACGCACCGTATCTGCGCGACGGCCCTTCGGCATCGAGCGAGGCTATCAGCCCAGCGCCGCTCTGCCAGACCCGAAGCCGCCGCGCGGCGGGTCGGGTGTGCCCGCGCTGCGGCCATATGGGTCCACGACGGTCGCCGAGGCTGACGAGCAGACCGTGACGCAGCGATCCAAGCAGGGCGACTGACCCTCGCGCTACAACACCCCCTTGGTCGACGGCACGCCCGACACCCGCGGGTCGACCCGCGTCGCCGCGTCCAGCGCGCGGGCCAGCGCCTTGAACATTGCCTCGGCGACATGGTGCCGGTTGCTGCCCGCCAACTGGCGGATGTGCAGATTCATCGCCGCGTGCGTCGCCAGCGCCTGGCAGAACTCCTGGACCAGCTCCGCGTCGAAGCTGCCGATCTTGCCGTCGAGCCGCAGGCCGTAGGCCAGGTAGGGGCGGCCGCTCAGGTCCAGGTCGACTGCCACCAGCGCCTCGTCCATTGGGCAGCAGAAACTGCCATAGCGGGCGATGCCCGCCTTGTCGCCCAGCGCCTCGACCAGCGCCTGGCCGAGCACGATGCCGACATCCTCGACGCTGTGGTGATCGTCCACCTCGCGGTCGCCGCGGCAGGTCACCGTGAGATCGAACAGCCCGTGGCGGGCGAACAAGGTCAGCATGTGATCGAGAAAGCCGACGCCCGTCTCGATGCTGCTCCGCCCGCCACCGTCGAGCGCGAGGCTGAGCACGATGTCGGTCTCGGCGGTCTTCCTGCTCAACGAGGCTTCGCGGGGCATGTCGGGCTCCGTTCAGTCGACCCGCGCCTCGATGCTCCGGGCGTGGGCCTCCAGCCCCTCGGCGCGGGCGAAGCTGACAATCGCCTCGGCCTCGCTCGCCAGCAGCGCCGGGCTGTAGGCAATCAGACTGCTCCGCTTGAGGAAAGTATCGACCCCCAGCGGCGAGGAGAACCGCGCCGTGCCGCCGGTCGGCAGCACGTGGCTCGGGCCGGCAACGTAATCGCCCAGCGGCTCGGGACTGTGCGCGCCAAGGAAGATCGCCCCAGCATGACGGATGTCGGCCAGGAGCCGCATCGGCTCGGCGACCAGCAGCTCGAGGTGCTCCGGCGCGCACTGGTTGACCAGCGCCACCGCCTGCGCCAGGTCATCGCAGACGACGATGCCGCCGACCGCCTCGAGCGCCGCCCGGGCACGGCCCGCGGTCGGCAGTCCGTCGAGCTGGCGGGCCACCTCGGCCGCGACCCGCTCGGCCAGCGCGGCGCTGGGCGTGAGCAGGATCGCCCGCGCGTCGGCGCTGTGCTCGGCCTGGCTGAGCAGGTCGGCGGCAACTTGGAGCGGGTGCGCCGTCTCGTCGGCGACGATCAGGATCTCGCTCGGCCCGGCCAGGCTGTCGATCCCAACCGTGCCGAACAACAGCCGCTTAGCGTGGTTGACGTACGGGCTGCCCGGCCCGGCGATCAGGTCGACGGCCTTGACCGTGTCGGTGCCGTAAGCCAGGGCGGCGATTGCCTGCGCGCCGCCAATCAGGTAGACCTCGCTAACGCCGATGAACGAGGCGGCGGCGAGGATGTGCGGCTCGCCCGAGCCGTCGCGCTGCGGCGGCGTGCAGACCGCCAGCTCGCGCACGCCGGCGACCTGCGCTGGGAGGCAGCAGTGGAGCAGGCTCGAGGGCAGCGCCGCCTGCCCGCCCGGAACGTAGATGCCGGCCCGGTCGACCGGCGTGAAGCGCTGGCCGACCCAGCCGCCGCCGGGCCGGGTGTGGTGCCAATCCTGGCGGACCATCCGCTGGTGGAAGTCGCGCAGGTTTTCGGCCGCGGTGCCGAGGGCGAGGAGGAACCTGCGATCCACGCCGGCGCGCGCCGCCTCGAGTTCGGTATCGCTGACCCGGAGCTGCGCCAGCGCCATCTCCGGCGCGTCGAACCGGCGCGTATACTCCAGCACCGCCGCATCGCCGCGGGCGCGCACGTCGGCGACAATCCGCGCGGCCGCCTCGGCCTGCTCCTCGGTGCCGACGAACGGATCACGGCGGAGCAGCGCCGCCACGGCCTCGGCCTCGCGCCCGGCATGGAACCTGCGCATCACCCGCTCCAACAAACGAGGGACGTCACCCCTATTCCCTTGACGATGGTGGATCGCGGCGGTATGCTCCGCCCATGCCACGCATCGCCCGTGTCATCGTCCCCGGTGTACCTCACCACGTCATGCAGCGTGGCAACCGCGGCGAGGCGGTGTTCCACAGCCACGCCGACCGCCAAGTATACCTCGAACTGCTCGCCGGCTATGCCGCCCGCCACGAGGTCGCCATCCACGCCTGGTGCCTGCTGGCCGACCAGGTCCATCTCGTCGCCGTGCCCGCAGCCGAGTCGTCGCTCGCCGCCTGCCTCGGCCCGGTGCATCTGCGCTACGCCCAGCACGTCAACCAGGCGCTGCGATTGAGCGGCCGGGTGTGGCAGGGGCGGTTCTACTCGGCGCCGTTGGACGATGAACACCATGCCGAGGCGGTGCGCTACGTCGAGCTCATGCCCGTGCGCGCCGGATTGGTGAGCGAGCCCGAGGCCTATCGGTGGAGCAGCGCCGCGGCGCACGTGATGGGCCGGGCCGATCCGTTGGTGGCTGTCCCCTCGCCGCTGCGCGAGGTGGTGGGCGACTGGCGAGCCTGGTTGCGCGAGCCGGTCGACGAGGAGCGGCAGGCGACCGTGCGGCGGGCGACGATGACCGGCCGGCCGGCCGGCGATGCGGCCTTCGTCACCCGCGTCGAACGCCTGCTGGGACGCCCGCTGCGGGTCCGCCGGCCGGGCCGGCCGCGCAAAGTCGACCCATCGGTGTGACGGCCCGCCTTACTGGAGCACCCGCACCTGTTGCTCGGCGGTGATTTCCAGTGCGCCCTCGACCACCACTCGGTCGCCCGGCTTCAGCTCGCCGGAGAGGATCTCGACCATCGCGTCGCGCGTGGTGCCGATCTCGACCGGCACCGGCCGGGCCAGGTTGGTGCCGACCATGACCACGACGTAATCGCCGCCGGCCGGCTCGCCGCCGGCTTCGCTGGCGGGCAGGTCGCGGTGGACCACCGCCTCGACCGGCACGCGCAGCGCCGTGCGGCCCTGCTCGACGACAATCGTGCCGCGGGCGAACATGCCCTCGCGCAGGGTCCGGCCGGCGTTGTCGACGCCGATGGTCACCGGGAAGGTGCGGCTGCGCTGGTCGGCCGCGGGCAGCACCTCGAGCACCGTGCCCATGAAGGTCTGGCCCGGAACGGCATCGACCGCCACGGTGACCGTGCTGCCGACGGTGACGAAGCGGATCTTCTCTTCGGGCACCACGGCCTTGAACTCCACCAGATGGTCGGCCACCAGGCGGTAGAGCATCTGGCCGGGCGCAATCACTTCGCCGACCTCGACCAACTGCTCGGCGATCCCGCCGGCCAGCGGCGCGATGATGGTGTGGTCGCGCAGGTTCACGCGCGCCGAGGCGACACTCGCCTCGGCCGAGCGAACCATGCCGGCCAGATTGGCGATGTCCTCGCGGTTGATCCGCGGCGCCACCCGCCCGGCCAACGCCTGCCGCAGCGTGCCGCGGGCCGCGTCGACCGCGGTGCGGGCGCGTTGCACTTCCTGGCGGGCAATCTCGACGTTGCTCACCCCGGCTTCGGCCAGGCGCAGCGCCGCTTCGGCCGCCTCGTGCGCGTTCTCGGCCGCGTAGACATCCTGCTCGCGGATGGCCACCGTGCCGAGGGCGACCTTGGCCGTGTTCACCGCCGCCTCGGCCTTGGCCACGTCGGCCTCGGCCGCGGCCACCGCGTTGACCGCCTGGCTGACGTTCTCGGTCGCCTGGTTGAGCTGCTCGGCACGGCCGCGCTCGGCGCCGCGAAGCTGCTCATCGGCGCTGCGGAGCTGGCTGCGGGCGATCTCGACCTCCTGGCGGCGCGGACCCTCGGTGGCCATGCTGAGCATCGACTCGGCCTGCCGCAGCCCCTCGCGCGCGGCGGTCAGGCCGGTCTCGGCCGAGTCGAGCTGCGCCAGCGAGACGGCGCCGTTGTCATATAGGTACTTGGTCCGGTCAAAGGTGCTCTGGGCCAGGGTCACCTGCGCCTGGGCCGCGTCGCGCCGGCTCCGTGCCGCGGCGACGTCCTGGCTGCGCGTGCCCTCCTCCATCATCGAGACCTGCTGCTGAGCCGAAATCTGCGTCTGCCGCGCCGCCTCCAGCGCGGTCGCCGTCTGGCTGTCGGTCAGCGACAGCGCGCTGCGCGCCTGCGTCTCGCGCGCCCGCGCGCTGCGCAGCGCCGCCTCGGACTGGGCCAGCGTCTGCTCGGCGCTGGTCAGGTTGCCCTGCGTCTCCTGCCGCGTGATGGTCAGCGTCTCGCGCGCCTGGGCCAGCCTGGCGCGGGCGGTCTCGAGGCTGGTCCGCGCCTGGGTGATGTTCGCCCCCTCGTCGGACGACTGCGCCCGGGCCAGCTTCTCGGCCTCAATCGCCTGGGTCTGCCCGGCCTCGGCCGCGGCGAGCTGAGCCCGCGCGCTGGTCACCGCCGCGTCCGACTGCGCCTGCGACAGGTCTTGGTTGAGCACCGCCTTGTTGTAGTTCGCCCGCGCGCTCTGCAGCGCGCCGACCGCCTGATTGAGCTGCGCCCGCGCGGCGTCGGAGTCGAGTTCGACCAGGACCGCCCCGCGGCCGACCCGCTGGCCCTCGTCGGCGCCGATGTAGCGCACCTTGCCGCCGATCTTGCCGGCGATGCTGACATCGGTCGCGGCGACGATCGAGCCGGTCACCGCCAGCGTTTCGTCGGCGGTGATTTCGACCGCCTCGGCCAGCCGAACGTTGACGAACTCGTCGAGCATCGCGCCCGCGTCGCTCGGCGGCGGGGTCGGCGCATCGTTGGTGCGGCGACCGCAGCCGGCGGTCAGCGCAGCCAGGCCGAGCAGCAGGAGCGGCAGGTTTCGAGCCATGGTACGGTCCTTAACGACGCGCCGGCTCGGCCGGCAGCGGATAGCGCGCGAGCAGGTCGTCGAACTCGACCCCCTCGCCTTCATACTCGGTCGGCAGCGGCATGCGCTGGCCCTGGGGCAGGTTCAGCTCGTCGCCGGCGACGTACCCGCCCGTGGCGGCCAGCCAATCGGCCTGGGCCAGGGCATAGTCATACAGGGCGGTGACCAGGTTGGCCTGCGCCTGGCTGAAGCTGCGCCGGGCGTCGAGGAACTCGAGGTAGGTGCCCTCACCGGTGGTGTAGCGCAAGCGTTCGATGTCGTGCGCGGCCCGGGCGGCGGCGACTTCGGCTTCGGCGACGTTGATCCGCTGCCCCGCCTCGTCGAGCCGCAGCACGGCCTGCCGCACCTGCAGCTCAATCTCCTGCATCGAGCGCTCGAGCACGCGCCGTTCGCGCTCGACGTCGGCCTGCGCGCTGCGCACCCGACCGGCGGTCTGCTGCCAGTCCCACAGCTTGAGCCGGAAGGCGAACACGACGTTGAAGTTGTCGGGATTGCCGAACGCGCCGACGTTCGGGTTGCGGGTCAGTTGCGTGTTGACCGAGACGGTCGGGAAGTAGTCGGCGCGCGCGGCGCGGACCGCCTCCTCGTTGATGTCGATCAGCTTCTGCTGGGCCCGCAGCTCGGGCCGCTGGCGCACCGCCGCGCGGAGGCTGTCGAGCAGGTCGGGCACCGCGGCGAGGGCGATCGGCATCGACTTGATGCGCACCGGGGCGAGCTGGCTGCGACCCATCTGGCGGTTCAGCGCCGCGCGGGCGAGGGCGATCCCGTTGCCGCTAGAGAGCTGCGCCTGCAGCGCGTTCTGCAGCGCCGCCTCGGCGCGCAGCAGATCGACCCGGGCCACCGCGCCGGCTTCGAAACTGAAGTTGGCGTCGTCGACCTGCCGCCCGGCCAGGGTCACCGTCTCGTCGGCGACGGTCTTCAGCTCCTGGGCGCGGAGCAGGTTGAGATAGGCCGCCACCGTCTGCGAGACGACCGCGTTGACCGTCGCGGTGAGCTGATGCTCGGCCGCCGCTTGCGTCAGCCGGGCAATCGCCTGATTGGCCCGCAGCGCGCCGCCGGCATAGAGCACCCAGGTCGAGCTGAGCACGAACTGCCGCGTGTTGCCCGGCGTGATGTTGATCGGCGGCCCGGCCGGGTCGAGCTGCACGCTGGTCTGCTGCTGCCAAACCTCGCTGTAGGTGAACTCGAGGCTCGGCCCCAGCGCGCCGTTGGCGGTCCGGCGCTGGCCGCGGGCGCGCTCGATGGCTTCGTGCGAAATGCCAATCTCGGGATTGCGCGCCAGCGCCTGCGCCAGGCACTCGAACAGGTCGAGTTCGGGCAGCTCGGCCAGCGCCGCGCCGGGCTCTGGCCCGGGCGCCACCGCGGGGCTGTCGACCGGCGGGCCGAGGGCTTCCTCGGCGACGACTGGGACGGCGCCGAGCAGGGCCAGTCCAACCAATGCCAGGCGCCTGTCCACCGCTGCCAACTCCTCTCGCCGCGCGCCGCCGGCCCAGCACGACCGCCGGCGGAACCGTATAGACAACGACCGAGAACCCCGGCGAGTCTCCCGGAAGTCTAGCACGATGTCCGAGCCTGCCAACCAGTCAGCTCGCCGCGCGCGGGCCACGGCGCCACGCCCGCCAACTCTCGCGCGCAATCGCCCAGGCAAACCGCGGCAGGGCCAGCATCCGCCGCCACCGGCTGGGCTGCTGGACCAACCGGAACAGCCACTCCAGCCCGCTGCGCTGCATCCAGGCCGGCGCGCGCTTGAGCCGCCCGCTGATCACGTCGAAACTGCCGCCGACGCCGAGACTCAAGGCCACGCCCAACTCATCGCGCCAGCGGCGGATGAACCGCTCCTGGCGCGGCATGCCCAGCGCGACGAACAGTATCCGCGCTCCGCTGGCGCCAATCCGCGCCGCGACCGCCGCCTCGTCGTCGACGTAACCATGCTCCACGCCGGCGACAACCAGACCGGGACACTCCTCCTGCAAAACTCTTGCCGCTTCGTCGGCCACGCCGGGTTGCGCGCCGAAGAGGTAGA
Source organism: uncultured Fimbriimonadaceae bacterium (assembly GCA_964405335.1). Taxonomy (GTDB): domain Bacteria; phylum Armatimonadota; class UBA10988; order UBA10988; family UBA10988; genus CAYONP01. Next base: position 4,500 of record CAYONP010000025.1, on the reverse strand, counting down.
CCGGCCACCCGCGCGTCGCCGCCAGGGCGCTCAGGCGGCGCACCAGGTCGACGCCCGAGACCCGCTCGGGAAGCGGGAAATCGAACAGCCGCGCGGCCCAGAGCACGCCCGCGCCGTCGGCCGTGACCAGGTCGCACGAGCGGATCGCCTCGGCCAGCTCGGGCAGCTCGCGGGCGAGCATGATGCCACTCACGTCGGCGGTGAAGACATGGTGCGGCCCGCCCTGCTCGACCATCGCCGTCATGCGCTCGAGCGCCTCGTCGTAGGTCACCGCGTCGACCGGCAGGCCGAGCAGCTCGACCTTGCCGGCGGTCTGCGTGGCCACCCGCGCCGCGATGCGGCTGATCAGGAAGAAGGCCCCGAACCCGGCGGGCAGCAGCAGGGCGAGCAGCAGCAGCTTGACCAGCACCGGCACGGTGATCCAGCCGACCAGCACCAGGGCGACCAGGCAGCAGTAGGCCTGCAGCGCCAGGAGCAGGCCAACGGTGTGTCGGTGGGTAAACCCCCGGGCGTCGAGCATCGCCGTCACCGAGCCGCTGCGCCGGCGCACGAAAGCGAGGTTGAGCAGCGGCACGGCCAGCGACAGGGCGGGCAGCGCGATGAGCAGGAAGGCGGTGTTCTTAAGCGTGCCGACGACGGTCAGCACGCCGAGCAGGTAGCCCAACATGCCGGCCCCGCCGCGGCCGAGACTGACCCCGCCCTGCCGCCGGCCGCAGACCGCCAGGCCGCCGCAGGCGCCGAGCAGCACGGCGGCCAGGCAGTCGGTCAGCGGCTCGACCTGCGCGGTCGCCTCGCGCCCGCGGGTCAGCGCGACCACCAGAAACGTCGCCGAGGCCAGGAAGCCCTGCCCGGCGGCCAGGCCGGGGAGCGGGTCGATCCAGCGCAGCAGCAGGCCGACGGCGGTGATCCAGAGCACGGTGAGCAGCGCGCCGGCGGTCGGTCCAAGGGTGTAGAACGGCGCCTCGGGCGGGCCCAGCGGGATCTTGACCTGGCGGATGACCACCCCCGCGCCATAGACGGCGATCAGCGCGGCGGCCAGCAGGGCGAGCAGCGTCGCGCCGCGGAACGGCCGGCCCAGGTCGCGGCGCAGGCCGGCGATGAGCACCAGCGCGCCGCCGAGCAGGAGGTAGCGGATGTCGCCACTGACCGGGTGCTCGTGCGGCACGGCCAGCGTGCCGAGGGCGACGGCGAGGGCAAAGGCGACCGCGCCGGCGACGGCGCGGAGGCGTCCGTCGCCCTCGCTCTCGCCGACGAGGAGGCTGCCGAGCTGCCCGGCGACGAGCGCGCTGAGCAGCGCCGCCAGGGCGGCCGAGGCGATCACGCGGCGACGGTGATCGGCACCCGTGGGGCGTCGGCCCAGAGCTCCTCGAGGTGGTACTTCTCGCGGGTCTCTTCGTCGAACACGTGCACCACCACGTCGCCGTAGTCGAGCAACACCCACCGCGCCTGCTGTTCGCCCTCCTGGTGCAGCACCCGGTGCCCCTGCTCGCGCAGCGAGCGGACGATGCGCTCGCAGATCGACCGCACGTGGCGGTCCGAGGTACCGCTGGCGAGGATGAAGTAATCGGCCAGCAACGTCACCGCGCCGACCTCGAGCAGGAGCAGGTCCTGCGCCTTGGCGTCGGCGGCCGCCGCGACGATCGCCAACGCACGCTCATGAGCCTCCGCATCGGTCAAGGATTCATCTCCGGGCCGGCCGCCGAGCGCGGCCGTTGGTCTGAAGGAACGGCGCAACCGCGCGGCCGGGCCCAGCCGGGCATCGCGCCCGGCCGGTCTGGCTCCGGCCACCCGAGGTACCGATGTTGCGCTCTCCACAAGCCGGGCGCGCGGGCGCCCTACAGCTACTATCGTATCCGATGGCGCGCGAGTTCGCTACCCGGCCAACTCGACGGCGCGCTTCTGCGTCGTTGACCCGCACTGAAGTGCGGGTCTGACAGAACCAAACCCGCCCATGGGGCGGGTTTCGCCCGCTGTGCCACGGGTATCAACCCGTGGCCCCACCAGATCTGTCGCAGACCCAACCCGCGGGCGCCCTAACGGACCGATTGCTCGACGGCCACCGGCCGAGCGGCGAGAAGTTCACGCTCGGCCGCTGGTGCGACGGCATCGCGCCAGAGCTCGTCGAGTTGGGCCGCCAGTCGCCGCAGGCCGAAGGTGCCGCGACTGAGCCAGACCACCTCACCGGCACCGGTGAGGATGCGCAGGCCGTCGGCGCCGACCTCGAAGCCGGTGATCTCGAGCCAGGCCAGCCGCTCGGTGAACTCGCGCCGGGCGAAGGTCAGGCCCTGCTCGTCGACCGTCAGCAGGCCGCGGCGGCGCATCGCCGCCAGCAGCGGCACGGCGCCGATGACCAGCGGCACGGTGAGGTCGATCCAGTAGCGCGGACCCCAGCCATACCAGAAGGCGAGCTGCCACAGGCAGAAGGCGCCGAGCCAGTCGAGCGCGCCCGGCCGGCGATGCACCGCCACCCGCAACTGCGGTACGCCGGGCCCGAACTCGGCTTGGGCGCGACCGCGCACCGGTCTCTCCCTCCCGCGACACGTCGCCGGAACCGCTGGACGCATTACGTCCCAAGGCGGTGCCACCTCCGCGCCGGCTTGACGCTCCCGGCCAGACGGCCTATCGTGACCGCGCGGAGGCTGGCGCGATGCGCGTGCGCGTGATCCACGGCCCGAATCTCAACCTGCTCGGCCGGCGCGACCCGGAGGTCTATGGCAGCCACACGCTGGAGGCCATCGACCAGGAAATCGAGGCCCTGGCCCGCGAGCTGGGCATGGAGGTGCGGATCAGCCAGCACAACAGCGAGGGCGAGATCATCGAGGCCATCCACAACTGCGCCGAGTGGGCCCAGTGCCTGGTGATCAACCCCGCCGCCTACACACACTACAGCATCGCCATCTGTGACGCCATCAAGGCGGTGCGGCTGCCGGCGATCGAGGTCCACCTGTCGAACATCCACGCCCGCGAGGAGTTTCGGCACCATTCGGTCACCGCTCCGGTCTGCGTCGGTCAGATTGCCGGTCTCGGCGTTTCCAGTTACCTGCTCGCCCTGCGTGCGGCCAAGGACATCATCCAGAAGAGGTGGCGATGAGCCGACTCGAGCGCCTGCGGGCGAAGCTCACCGAGCACCAGCTCGATGCCTTCCTGATCACCGACCTGGTCGACGTGAGCTACCTCAGCGGCTTCCGCGGCAGTGCCGGCGCGCTGCTGGTCACGCCGCGCGAGCAGATCATCGCGGTCGACTTCCGCTACCACACCCAGGCCGGCGAACAGTCGCCCAACTGGGAGCTGCACAAGCTGGTCCAGAACGTGCCGCTGACCAAACAGGTCGGCGAGCGGCTGGCCGGTATGGGGCTCGGTCGGATCGGCTTCGCCGCGGCGCAGGTGACGGTCGAACAGCGCGACCAGTTGGCCGAGCAGGTCGGCGCCGAGAAGCTGGTCGGCGTGCCCGCGCTGGTCAGCGAGATGCGCGAGGTGAAGGAGCCGGCCGAGGTCGAACGGATCTGCCAAGCGGCCGAGATGGCCGACGCGGCGATGGCCCGGGCGATCGAGCTGATCCGGCCGGGAGTGACCGACCGCCACCTGCGCGCCGACCTCGATTACTACCTGATGATCGAGCAGATGGCCGACAAGGCGAGCTTCGACATCATCGTCGCCGGCGGCGAGATGAGCGCGCTGCCGCACTGCCCGATCACCGACCGTGCGCTCCGCGCGGGCGACCTGATCACGATCGACCTCGGCGCGCGGCTGAACGGCTACTGCAGCGACCTGACCCGCACCTATGCCGTGCGCGGCTACAGCCAGGAGCAGGCCGACCTTTACGAGCTGGTCTATCGCGCGCAGCAGGCGGCGCTCGCGGCGCTGCGGCCGGGGGCGACCGGCAAGGAAGTCGATTCGGCCGCGCGCGATGTGATTACCGAGGCCGGTCACGGCGAGCACTTCGGCCACGGGCTGGGCCACGGCGTCGGCTTGGCCATCCACGAGAACCCGCGGCTGGCGCAGGTCAACGAGAACCCGCTGGTGCCCGGCAACGTGGTCACCGTCGAGCCGGGAGTCTACGTGCCGGGCCTCGGCGGCGTGCGGATCGAAGACCTGGTGTTGGTCACCGACGACGGATACGAGCTGCTCAGCCACGCGCCGAGGCCGGCGGGTTTGATGGTCATCGAGTGACGCCCGGCGAACCGGCGCGCGGGTATCGCCGCCTCGCCGAGGCGGCCGTGGGATGGGTCGCGCCGCGAAAGCAGTCGCGGGTAGGGCCGCCTCGCCGAGGCGGCCGAACGACAGGTCCCGCCGCCGGCCCCGTCGGTGTCCGGGCCCTACCACGCACAACGGCG
>CAYONP010000025.1:0-156 GCA_964405335.1 uncultured Fimbriimonadaceae bacterium | reverse complement strand
CGCCCCGCGCCGCTACGCGCGGCAGCAGTCCGGCCACCGCCGCGGGCCCGGTCGGCGCCCGGGCCCTCCCCCCCCCCCCGGCGCGCGCCGCGCGCCGCTACGATCGGCAGCAGTCCTGCCACAGCCGCCGGCCCGGTCGGCGACCGGGCCCTACCA
>CAYONP010000024.1:54205-62057 GCA_964405335.1 uncultured Fimbriimonadaceae bacterium | reverse complement strand
GACATACGTGGGTCGACATACGTGGTAGGGGCGGGTCTCAGACCTGCCCGGCGACCCGTCGCTCCCGCGCGGCAGCGTGTCAGCCGTCGACGCCGGGCGGGTCTGAGACCCGCCCCTACGGCGTTATTCGGGCACGCTGGATCACGTGCTGTCCCGCGTCTACTCGCCGAACAGCTCGGCGAAGAAGACCCGCATGTGCTCCCACGACCGCTTGTCGGCCGACTCGTGGTAGGCCGCGCCGGCGGCCGGGTTGTTGCCTGCGGCCGGGTTGGTGAAGGCATGCACCGCGCCGCTGTAGGCGACGAACTGCCAGTCGACGCCCTTCTCGTTCATCGCCGCCTGCCAGGCGCCGACGGCCTCCGGCGCCGAGGCGCGGTCGTTGGCGCCGGCGAGGATGAGGAGCTTGGCCTGGATGGTGTCCGCCTCGCCGGGCAGCGCCAGCCCACCGTGGAAGCTGACCACGCCGGCTACCGGCGCGCCCGAGTAGGCCAGCTCCAGCACGCCCGTGCCGCCGAAGCAGTAACCGATGGCGGCGATCCGCGCGGGATCGACGTTCGGCTGCGCCTTGAGGGTGTCGAAGGCCAGCACCGCTCGTCGGCGCATCGCCGGCGTGCCGCGCACCGAGCCGGCCAGGCGCTGCGCCTCTTCGCGGTTGGCGCCGACCCGGCCGTCGCCATACATGTCGGCGGCGAAGGCCACGTAGCCCAGCTCGGCGAGCTGGTTGGCGCGCCGCTTGGCATAGTCGTTCAGACCATACCACTCGTGGATCACGACCACGCCGGGCCGCGGGCCGTCCAGCGCGTCGTCATAGGCCAGATAGCCCTTGAGCGTCGTCTCGCCGTCCGCATAATCGACCGTGCGTTCCACCATGGCAGCCTCGCCCGTGGTCACCACCAGGCCCGCCGCAAGCGCGGCGAGTGTCAGCGTAGTCCGACTCATGACTCCCTCCGAGGCCATTGTGGGGCGGGCGCGCGATCAGCGGATGTCGCCCCGGCCGCAGGTCGCGACGGCGCGGCGGCGAACCTCGGCCGCGCGGGGCACGGGGCAAGGACGACTCCATGAATTCGTGGTCCTACCAGTACGGCGTCGGCGGGTTGGTCTTTCTGGCCGGCCTCTGGTTCGGCTGGCGCCAGGGCTATCTCGGCCTGCGTGGCCGGCCGCTGGGCAACCTGATCCTGATGCTCGGCGGCCTGGGCTTCTTTGCCGGGCTGCAGGCCTGGCTGCAGGCCGGGCCGATGAACGAGCTGCCGGCCAACCTGAACCCCGACGGTTACCAGACACACGGGGTGCTGGGGACCACGCTCGACTACGCCGTGGTGGCGTTCTATTTCGTCGGCATCCTGATTGTCGGCACCTGGTTCGGCCGGCGGCAGAAGACGACCAAGGACTTCTTCTTCGGCGGCCAGCGCTTCGCCTGGTGGTTGATCGCCTTCTCGCTGCTGGCCACCACGGTGGGCAGCTACAGCTTCGTCAAGTACAGCGAGCAGGGGTTCAAGTACGGGCTGTCGAGCTCGCAAACCTACCTCAACGACTGGCTCTGGGTGCCGCTGCTCGCGTTCGGCTGGCTGCCGATCCTCTACTTCTCGCGGATCACCTCGATCCCCGAGTACTTCGAGCGCCGGTTCGACCGCCCCACCCGCCTGGCGGCGACCATCGTGATGCTCATCTACCTGGTCGGCTACATCGGCGTGAACCTGTTCACCATGGGCACGGCGATCAACCAGTTGATCCGCACGCCGGTGTTCTGGTCGGCCGCCGTCGTCGCCCTCGTCTCGATGGCCTATGTCACCGCCGGCGGTCAGACCAGCGTGATCATGACCGACCTGTTCCAGGGCGTGATGCTGATGATCGTCGGCCTGCTGATCCTGGGCCTGGGCATCGCCCATGTCGGCGGCTGGTGGACCTTCTGGGACCTGCTGCCGCGCGTCGATCGGCTGGCCTTCCACAACTTCAACGCCGATCCGAGCTTCCCCAGCGTGGGCATCTTCTGGCAGGACGGGATGGCGAACAGCGCCGTCTTCTACTTCGCCCACCAGGGCATCCTGATGCGCTTCATGGCCGCCAAGTCGGTCAGCGAGAGCCGCAAGGCGGCCTACTGCGTGCCGCTGATCCTGATGCCGCTGGCCGCCTGCGTGGTCGCCTCGGGCGGCTGGGTCGCCCGGGCGCTGGTGCAGAACGGCACGCTCAGCTCCGAGCTGGGCGCCAAGGAGGCCTTCTTCGTCGCCAGCGAGTTTCTCAGCCGGCCGGGCATGTTCGGGCTGGTCCTGGCCGCGCTGACCGCGGCGCTGATGTCGACCATCGACACCATCGTCACGGCGGTCAGCGCCGTGGTGGTCAACGACCTTTACCGGCCCTACTTCCGCCCCGACGCGGGCCAGGCCGAGCAGCTCAAGGTCGCCCGGCTGACCGCCGTCGGCGTGACCATCATCGGGATCCTGCTGGTGCTCGTCTTCCAGCGCTTCGATTCGATCTACGAAGCGCACGGCGCCTTCACCGCCGCGGCCACGCCGCCGCTCGCCGTGGCGTTGCTGCTCAGCGTCTTCTGGCCGCGCTTCACTCGCCAGGCGGCGTTCTGGACGCTGGTCGGCGGCGGGCTGGCGATCGCCCTGTCGGCGCTCATCCCTGGGCTCGTCGCGCCGTTCGCCCACGGCGTGCCGCCGGGCGGCAATCCCGACTCGACCGGCCTGCTGGCGGGCTTCGAGCAGTACAAGTTCATGCGCGCCTGTTACGGCATCGCGGCCTGCGGGGTGATCGGCGTGGTGGTCACGCTGCTCACCCGCGCCGAGCCGGAGGAGCGCCGGCGCGGGCTGGTCTGGGGCACGGTGCGCGACGCGGTGGCGCATTACAAGGGCGCGCCGGGTGAAGAGTCGGCCATCCGCCACGGCGATGCGATGCCGGTCGCCAGCCCCGAGGAGTTCGGCCCGCCGGTGGGCGAGGGGCAACTGCCCCAAGTGCGCATCTCGACCGCGCTGGCCGAGCAGCTCGAAGCCAAGTCGGGCGACCTACTCTACGTCACCGACTCACGCTGGTGGCTGGGCGGGCTGTGCTCGACGCACGCGGTGGTCGCCGACGTGGTCGATGGCAACGAGCGACAGATCTGGCTCGGCCCCGGCGCCTACGAGGATGTGGTCAGCCTCGGCCGGGCCGACGACCGAGTGAAGATCGAGCGGCTCTACTGAGCCAACGCCGATGCTTGCCCATCCCGGCCGGCCGTGGCACTCTTGGGCCGGAGTGTGGCCATGCCGCAGATGCGCCGGCCGGGCTGGCTCAAAGCGCCGTTCCCCGCCGGACCTGGTTACAGCGAGCTCAAGGGCCTGGTCGGCGAACTGCGTCTGCACACCGTCTGCGAATCGGCCCGCTGCCCGAACATCGGCGAGTGCTGGAACCAACGCACCGCCACCTTCATGCTGCTCGGCAACACCTGCACCCGAGCCTGCGGCTTCTGCAACATCGCCACCGGCCGGCCCGAACCGGTCGACGAGGACGAACCGGCGCGCGTCGCCGCCGCGGTCGAGTATCTCGGCCTGCGCTACGCCGTGCTCACCTCGGTCAATCGCGACGACCAGCCCGACGGCGGCGCGCACATCTTCGCCGAGACGCTTCGCCTCATCCGCGAGCGCGTGCCGGCCTGCCGCGTCGAGGTGCTGATCCCCGATTTCAGGGGCGACGCCGCCGCGCTGCTCCAGGTCCTCGACGCCCGGCCGGAGGTGCTCAATCACAACGTCGAAACCGTGCCGCGGCTGTTTCGCTATGTCCAGCGCCAGGCCAAGTTCGACTGGACGCTCGACCTGTTCCGCCGTGCCGCGGTGCACTCACCCGAACTGCCGCTCAAAACCGGCTTCATGGTCGGCCACGGCGAGACGATGGACGAGTGCCTCGACCTGATGCGCGAGCTGCGCGGCGTCGGGGTCAGCCTGCTGACCATCGGCCAGTACCTGCGCCCGACGCCGGAGCACCTGCCGGTCAAGCAGTATTGGACGCCGGACGAGTTCGCCGCGCTGACCCGCCAGGGCCTGGCGCTGGGCTTTGCGCATGTCGAGGCGGGTGCCCTGGTGCGCAGCAGCTACCACGCGCGCGAGCAGGAGGCCGCCGCCGCCGGGCGGGTTGAGCCGCTCGACGTGACGCGGGCGAACCAGCCGCCGGATGCCGTCGTCGAGATGAGCCGGCGGCGCGGGCTGCACCTGCTGCCGGTGATTGACGGAGGCGCTGGATGACCGGACTGCTGTTCTGGGCGGCCGCGGTGCGCGCGGCGGCGGTGCTGCCCGCGGTCGCCGACCTGCGGCCCGCTTTCGGCGAGGGCGGCCTAACCCCCAAGTCGCAACGCTCGCGCGGCTGCTGCTCGCTGTTCGCCGTCGTCGGCGTGGTCGAGTTCGAGCTGTGGCGGTCCACCGGCCAGCCGGTGCGGCTGTCCGAGGAATACTGCAACTGGGCCTCGCACGAGACCAACGGCCGCGGCGTCGACGGTTCGTTCTTCTCCGACGCGCTCAACGGCATCGCCCAACATGGCCTCTGCCGCGACGAGCTGATGCCCTACCAGGACGAGTTCAAGCCCGACTTGGAGCCGAGCGACGAGGCCCGCGCCGACGCCGCGACGCGACGCTCCTTCCGCGCCGAGTGGATCAAGGAGTGGGACCCGCACACCGGCCTGAGCGAGGAGCAGTTGGCCGCCATGCGCCGCGCGCTGGCCGACGGGCATCCCGTCGCGCTCGGCATGCGCTGGCCGAAGAAGGACGCCTACGACGACGCCCACACTCTCGCCGTGCCGCCGCCCGAGGAGGTCTTCGACGGCCACAGCATCGTGCTGGTCGGCTACACGGACAGTCCCGACCAGCCGGGCGAGGGGACCTTCGTCTTCCGCAACTCGTCGGGCCCCGACTGGCGCGACGGCGGCTACGCCTACATGCCCTATGCCTACGCTCGGGCCTATGGCAACGATGCGGTGACCATCCACCCGGCGGTCGATTGACCCCTCACGCCTCGTAGATCACCGGGCAAATCTCCGGCCGATCGAGGTACTTGGCCACCCACGCGCCGTCGGCCGGCGCCGAGTCCTCGGTGCGTAGGTGGATGGCCAAGCTGCATCGGGGCGCACCCGAGTGGTTCGGCCGGCTGCCGTGGAACAGCAGCATGTGATGCAGGCTGACGCCGCCAGGCCGCAGGATGGCCGGCACCTCGCGCCACTCCTCGCCGTCGGGGATGGCAATCGACCGGCGCAGCGCCTCCTGGTCCTGCCCGAAGAAGTCGCCGCCGGGCAGCAGACCCCAGCGGTGCGAGCCGGGCACGAAGACCATCGGCCCCGCCTCGGCGGTCACGTCGCTCAGCGCCAGCCAGGCGGTCAGCAACTGCGAGCCGGGCTCCCAGGCCGACCAGTAGGACAGGTCCTGGTGCCAGCCGACATGCGTGCGCGCGTCGCTGCCCGGCGGGGTGCTCGGCTTGTACAGGAGCTGCACCCACCAGACCTGGACCCGCCGCGCGCCGGTCACCTCGCCGACGACGGCGCCCAAGCCGGGCGCGGCCAGCGCCTCGCGCAAGCCGTGACTGCCGAGCTGCGGCTGCTCAATCTTGCACAGCGCCAGCGGGTCGTCACCAGGGTTCCAGAGCCGCCCGTCAGGCGCCTCACCGGTGTCGTAGGCACCCAGCCGCACCGCCTCGAGCCCGGCCTGGGCGCGGGCCAAGGTCGCCGGGCCGAGCACCGGCTCGGGCTGCAGGTGATAGCCGTCACGCAGGTAGCTGGTCCGCTCGGTCGTGATCATGCCGCCTCCCCACTCTACCGCCCATTGTGCGACACACCCGCAGAGCGTCCGGGGTCAGGTCTTAGAATCACGCGATCGGTTACGGAACTGAGGTGGATTGGTTACTGCCTGCGTGATCAGCGGACCTGACCCCGGGTCGTCGCGGTGCCGAGGCGGTGGCCGTTGCGGTCGACCGACAGAGTCACGGTGAACTCGCCGCGCGGCAGGTGGTCGGCTTCGATGGGCAGGCGGAGGACGGTGTCAGGCTGCACCTCGGCGGCGGCCAGCTCGCGCTCGCCGAGGCTCGCCCGCACGGTGGCCGACGCGGCGGCCTGGACCACCGCGGTGCCGATCAGCCGGCGGCCGATGGTGCTGGCTTCGAGCCCGACCACGACGTCGCCCATCACGCTGTCGACCCGACGCATACCCGCAATGGGCACCAGCGTGAACGACGTCTCGCCGCCAGCGAGGTGGCAGAGCACATCGGCGATGGGCGAGCCGGTGACCGGCCGATGCTCGATGCAGCGCAGCGCGGTCGAGGCGCACAGCGCCAGGCCGTCGCCGGTGTCGCTGGTCACCGCGCACCAGGCGCCGAGCGGATGCTCGAAGCGCAGCGCCTCGCCGCCGACGGCCAGCAGTCGCCGCGCGCCGCGGGCGGTGGGGTACCAGTACTGGTTGCCGCCGGCCAGGCCCAGCGGCGCGATGAGCGTCAAGTCCGGATCCGGCTGGTCCAACCGATAGCTGACCTGCAGCAGTGGCTCGGCACCGATGGTGATCCGCTTGGTCAGCGGCGGCGCCGTCTCGTCGGCCGGGCGGAGCAGCGCCGAGGTGCCGTCGGTGTCGAGCCGGTAGCGCGGCGCGACGCCGTCGAGCAGCTCGGTCATCGGCCGGCCGAGCAGCTCGAGCCCGTCCGGTTTGCGGCGCAACCGCATGATGGCGCCGTCGCCGCCGACGACCGCCTGCAGCCTGCCGTTCTCGAGGGTGACGATGTCGGCGCCGTTGAGCCGGCCGCGTCGGGCGACGGGTCCGTCGACGTCGGACAGCGGGGTCGGGTCGGCCGTGCCGGGCGCCGCCTCGCCCAGCCGGATGCCGTACAGCTCGATCTCGCGCACGGCAAGCTGGCGGACCTGTTCATAGACCAGCCGCAGGCGGTCGCAGCGCAGATTGGGCAGCGGCAGGCGGTAGACCGGCTCGTCGCCCGTCACGGCCTCGCCGCCGTGCGAGCTGACCTCGCTCCAGCGGCCGTCGCTGTGGGCCTCGAGCCGCATCTGGCCATACCCCTCGCGGCGGGCGCGGCGCTCGTGGCACTCGATGGCGATCAGCTCGCACCAGCCGCCGAGGTCGAGCTCGAGGGTCACCGTCGGCTCGCGCCAGACGCCGGCGGCATCGGCGTCGAGCCTGCCGTCGGACAGCCGGGCCGCCTGGTCGCCGGCATCGCAGGTCCAGCCGAGCAGCGGCCGCGGGCCGAGCCGGCGACCGGTGAGCTCGAGTTCGCTCAGGGCGAGCTGCTCTGCCGTCAGCTCGAGGCGGAGCGCATCGGTGCGCAGGCGGCCGAGTTGCACGACCCAGGTGGCGTCGACTTTGTCGCGGCTGCGCACCACGTCGATCGGCGGCTCGAGGTAGCTCCAGCGCTCGCCGCGCCGGGCGGCCAGCTTCAGTTCGAGCTCGCCGAACTCGCTGCTCGGCCGGTGCTGGTAGAGCCGCGCGCCGGTCAGCTCGCACCAGCCGCCGAGGTCGATCTCGATCGGTACCGCCGGCCCCTGCCACATGACCGCCTGGTCGCGGCCGACGGCGCCGTCGCGCAGCGCGTCGCCCCAGTCCTGGTCGAGCTGGTTGAGCGGCGGGGCGGCGACACGGTAGACCCACTGCCGGAGCGCGAACGAGGCTGCCTGGGCGGGGACCGGTACGGCCAACAGCAGCAAGCCGAGCAGCGCGCGCATCATCCACTCCCGCGACAGGCTACCCCGTACCGTGCCATGCTACACTGAACCGCCGATCGGCGCATGGTAACGATTGGACGCCCGGGAACCTCGATCGGTCGCCGGCCGGTTCGTGCAGCGTCAGGAGCACGCAGTGATGTCCTGGTCCCGCCGCCGCTGGCTCATGCTCGCCCTGCTGCC
>CAYONP010000024.1:0-54105 GCA_964405335.1 uncultured Fimbriimonadaceae bacterium | reverse complement strand
CTCGGCGGCCTGCGCGAGGACCAGCCGTCGGTGCACCAGGACGAGGGCTTTGGCATCCAGGTGCTGTGGCAGGCCGGGCAGCCGGTCTTTCGCCAGCCGTTCCGGCTCCCCGCCGACGCGTCCGGTGAGCTGACGCTCGGCGGCAGCATCGGCTGGCAGGCCTGCAACGATACTTCGTGCCTGCCGCCGGATGAGCAGGCGGTCAGCGTGACCGTGGCCCTCGAGCCAGGCAAACCGCGGCCGGAGTATGCCGAGCCCGAGCCGGAGACGGCCGCCGGCTGGCAGGCACTGATCGCCGCCGCGCCCGCGCCACCGGCGGGCGAGCCGCAGGTGATGCAGGGCTCCTTCGCCGACCAGGCGCGCTCGCGCGGGTTGTTCGCCTTCCTGCTGGTCGCATTTCTGGCCGGGCTGGCGGCCTTGCTGACGCCCTGCGTGTTCCCGATGATCCCGATCACCGTCAGCTTCTTCACCAAGCAGGCGGGCGATGAGTCGCGCAAGCGGGTCGGTCTGGCCAGCGCCTATGGGCTGGGCATCATCCTGATGTACACCGGCCTGGGCCTGATCCTGGCCGCCACCCAGGGCGGCGGCGGGGCCCAGCGGCTGGCCGCCAGCCCGTTGATGAACCTCTTCTTCGCCGCGCTGTTCGTCTTCTTCGCCGCCAGCCTGTTCGGTTACTTCGAGCTGCAACTGCCCAGCGGGCTGGTCAACTTCGCCTCGCGCCGGGGCAGCGCCGGCGGCTACCTCGGCGCGCTGTTCATGGGGCTGACGCTGACCCTGGCGGCATTCACCTGCACGGTGCAGTTCGTCGGCGGCGTGCTGGTCTGGGCGGCCAACGGCGAGTGGCTCTGGCCGATCCTCGGCATGCTCTCGTTCAGCACCGCCTTCGCGCTGCCGTTCTTTCTGCTGGCGCTGTTTCCGCAGTACCTGGCCAGCCTGCCCAAGTCGGGCGGGTGGCTCGAGGCGACCAAGGTCACGCTCGGCTTCATCGAGCTCGGCGCCGCGGCGAAGTTCCTCTCCAACGCCGACCTGGTGCTCGGCTGGAAGCTGCTCAGCCGCGAACTGGTCCTGGGCCTCTGGGCGCTCTGCTCCACCGGCACCGTTGCCTACCTGTGGGGCAAGCTGACCATCGGCCACAGCGAGCCGCCGGCGCGGCTCGGCCGCGGGCGGGCCTGGTGGGGCGCGATGTTCCTCGCCCTCACCCTCTACTTCCTCTGGGGTCTGACCGGCGCGCGGCTCGGCGGCACCGTCGAAGCGCTCATGCCGCCGCCCGAGTGGAGCCGCGACCCGGCCGCCGACCGACGAGTCGAGGTCTGGCAAGAGGATTACCAAGAAGCCCTCGCCGCCGCGCGCGCCTCGGGCCGGAACCTGTTCATCGACTTCACCGGCGTGACCTGCACCAACTGCCGCTGGATGGAACAGAACATCTTCACCCTGCCGGCGGTTGCCGAAGCGATGGGCCGCTACGAGCTGGCCCGCCTGTTCACCGACGTGGGCGAGCAGGGCAAGGCGTATCAGCAGATGCAGGAGGAGCGCTACGGCACGGCCAGCCTGCCGTTCTACGCCATCATCACGCCCGACGAGGAGATCCTCGCCACGTTCGACGGCCTGACCCGCAACGCCGACGAGTTCGTCAGCTTCCTCAACACCGGCGGCTGAATGCCGGGGTCAGGTCTCGGTTTCACGCGGTTGGTTACCATCGTGGGCCTGGGTAGTAACCTACCGCTCAGTTCCAGGGTCTGACCCCGTGGTGGCGGGGCGGGCGCGGCCGTCGGCGGCCCAGCGCTTGAGCGCGTCGATGTCGGCCTGTTTGGTCCGGCTCAGCGGCACCGACTCGCTCAGGCAGCGGGTGACATCGGCGGTGGTGAACTCCCGCTTCTCGTCGAACCCGAGGTACATCGCGTCGATCACCGCCTGCTCGATCTCGGCGCCGCTGTAGCCCTCGCTGGCCGCGGCCAGGGCAGCCAGGTCGAACTCGCGCAGCCGGTGCTCGCGCCGCTTGCGCAGGTGGACGTCGAAGATTTCGCGGCGCTCGGGGACGGTCGGCAGGTCGACGAAGAAGATCTCGTCGAACCGGCCCTTGCGCAGCAGCTCGGGCGGCAGCACGTCGATGTTGTTCGCCGTGGCAACGACAAAGACCGAGCTGCGCTTCTCCTGCAGCCAGGTGATCAGCGTGCCGAAGACCCGCGCCGAGGTGCCGCTGTCGCCGACGAAGCTGGCGCCGAGGCCGCGGAAGCCCTTGTCGATCTCGTCAATCCAGAGCACCGTCGGGGCCATCGCCTCGGCGACGCGGATCATCTCGCGCGCCCGGCCCTCCGATTCGCCGACCAGGCTGCCCATCAGTCGGCCGGTATCGAGCCGCAGCAGCGGCACGCGCAGCAGTTGCGCGGTGGCCTTGGCGCAGAGGCTCTTGCCGGTGCCCTGGATGCCGACCAGCAGCAGGCCCTTCGGGTTCGGCAGGCCATACTGCCGGGCCCGCTCGGTGAAGGCCAGGCTGCGCCGCTCGAGCCAGCGTTTCAGCCCGCCGAGGCCGCCGATGTCGTCCATGTCCTCGTCGGCGTCGATGAACTCGAGCACCTCGGTCCGCCGAATGGCCTGCCGCTTGGCCTCGATCACCCGGTCGATCACCCGCTCATCGAGCGTGCCGTGGGCGGCCAGGCCGAGCCGGACGGTCTGCCCGATGCGGGCCAGGGTCATGCCCTGGCAGGCCTTGACCAGCGCTTCGTAGGTGCCCGGCTCCCAGTGGCCGTCGAGCCCGGCCAGGAGCGTGTCGAGGTAGGCCCGCACCGCCTCGTGGTCGGGCAGGCGGAAGTCGAGGATGGTCACCTCGTCGCCCAGCGAGGCGGGCAGCTCGACCGTCGGCGAGAGCAGGATCACCGTCTGCCGCCGCCCGGCCAGCCGGCGCGCCGCGTTGCGCAGGTGCCGGGCCACGGTGTGGTCGCGCAGATAGACGTGAAAGTCGCGCAGGATGAAGATCGTCGGCTCATCGGCCGGCGCGGCGTGGATCTGCTCGAGCGCCGGAATGGGCAACCCACGGGCCAGGTCCTCGCCGCGGAAGCCGTCGACCACATCCCAGACCCGGACGCGGCGCTTCGGCCGCAGCTCGGCGGCGACGGCCGCAATCGCCTCCTCGGCGCGCTCCTCCTCGGTCGTCGGCAGATAGAGGATCGGGTAGCTCGCGCGCAGATGCAGGTCGAGATCGAGCTCGAAGCCGTCGGTCGGCGGCATCAGCGGCGCGGGCGCGCCACGTCACGCCGCGGCGAGCTGCGCGCCGGTTCCGTGTCGTCCGGCTCGTCGCGGCCGACCTGCTCGCCGGTCATCCGCACCTGGGTCGGCATCGGCTCGGCGTCGGCGTGGGCCAACTGCGTGCCGTAGTCGTAATCGAGCTCGTCCTTGAGCGTGTTGTCGATGAACTTCATCATGATCGCCGCGCTGAGCGTACGGCCGAAGCCGCGGCCGGTCAGGCGATCGACCGACTCGCGCCGGCCGGCGTCGCGCACGTCGGCGGCCAGCTCCAGGGCCGGCGTCTCGCCACTCGCCGCCATGGCCAGCACATAGGCCGCCTCGCCGTAGGTCAGGCCCTGCTCGAGCAGTGGCGCCACCGCGCCCGGCTCGGCGAGCGTGAAGTGCTCGATCACCCGCTGGGCGAGGATCCGCTCGTACGGCAGGCGGTCGAGCATGGTGATGTCGATGCTGCTCTCCAGCGCCCGCGTCCGGCCGCTGTGGATCAGCTTGGCCGGCGTCTCGGTCCGCCGCGACGCCTCGCGCGTGCGCTGCTCGGCCGCCTGCAGGCTGTGGGCCAAGGCGGGATTGCTGTTGCGGTTCAGCGACTCGATCGCCCGGTGACTGGTCTCGATGCTGTCGCGGACCAGCGGCTTGAGCTCGTCGAGGCGCGCGGCGCCGTCGCGCACCCCCTCGGCGGCGCGCTCGCCGTCGAGCAGGACCGCCCGCGCGGTGGCCACCACCGCGACGGTCGGCCGCTCGTCGAGCCGCTTCAGAATCCGCTCCCGGTTCTGCTCGACCAGCGACAGCGTGGCCTCGGCGTCGTCCTGGATGCCGCTCACCTGCGCCGCCGTCTGAAGCGCCAGCCCGCGCGCGCGCTGACCCTCGACGACCAGCTCCTGCACCGGCTGCGGCAGCGCGTTGCCCAGGCTGTACATGCCGTCGAGCTGGCTCCCCGCCGCGCGGTGGCCGGCGACCAGCGAGTCGATGCTGTCGAACGGCTGCACCAACGCCGGCCGCGCCGCGGCACCGACGCTCGCGGTCTGGCTGCCCAGCGCGTCGAGCGCCCGGCGGACGTCGTCGACTTCGCGGGCGCTGGCCAGAATCACCTCGCCGCCGGCCGGCGGCGGAGCCGACTCCTGGAGCAGCTGCAACTCGGCGTTGACCACCGTCTCGTCGGCGCCGTAGCGCCGCGCCGCCTCGTAGCTGGCCTGCGCCAATCGCAGCTCGCTACGATGCGCGTAGACGCGGGCCAGGCCCAGGTGCGCCTCGGGATAAATGGCATCGGCGGCCAGCGCCTCGGCGTAGTGGCGCTCGGCCGAGCGGAACAGGCTGCGTTTGAGGTAGCCGTCGGCGATGGTGGTCAGGATGCGCGGATCGGTGACCGACAGCGCCTCGTAGCCGCGGATGTAGTTGATCCGGTCGGTGTTGATGGGGTGCGTCTCGAGGTAGCTCCAGAACCGCGGCGTGCGGCCGTAGCGCTGGTCGAGTTTGTGGAAGAAGACCACCCCGCCCCACGGGTCGTAGCCGCCGAGATAGCTGTACATCGCGCCTTCGCGGTCGGCGCTGTGCTCGTTTTGGCGCGAGAAGTGAAGGTCGAGCAACTGGTTGCCGAGGTAGGCGTACTGCATCCAGTCGGCGTTGTTGTCGCTGGTCAGCAGCAGCAGGCCGATGCGAATCAGCAGGTTGCGCTGGAAGGCGAACGAGCTGTGCCGCCGCTCGACATGGCCCATCTCGTGGCCCATGACGAAGTAGACCTCGTCCTCGGTCTCGCTGAAGCTGAGCAGGCCGCGGGTGACGTAGATCCCGCCGTAGGGAATCGCGAACGCGTTCGGTGCATCGAGCGCGACCAGGCTCCAGCGGTACGGCACGTTCTTTCGCCGCGCCAGCTCGCGCTGCTCGGCGCCGACCCGCCCGATGTAGCCGCGCAGCAGCGGATCGTCGTCCATGCGGAACTGGAGTCCGACCCCGAACTCGGACAGCTTGCCCAGCGGCTGCTCGATCAGCGCATCGGTGACGGGGTTGGCGCAGCCGCCGAGGAACATCGCCGCGGCGGCCACCAGCCACGCCAGCCGGCGGCCCATCCTGTGCCCCATGGTCTCCTCCAGCCGTGCGCCAACGCGCGGACCCATCCTACCGGACGCGTCGCGGCGCGCGGCGTCAACCCTCCAGCGGCAAGGCCACCCGGCTGCCGGTGTGGCTCGAACGATAGATCGCGTTGATGATCTCGACCGCCCGCCGGGCCTCGCGCACGGGCACCGGCACCGGGCCGTCGCGGCGGATCGCCTCGCACATCGCCGCGATCTGGTCGGCGTGGCTGCTGTCCGGCAGGCTCGACGGATCGGCGCCGGCCGCGCGCAGCTCGCCGGCGCGCGGGTCCTCAGGCGGATTCTGGTCCAACACCGGGTCGAGGAAACGCCACTCATCGATCCGGCCGTCGCGCAGCACGATCGACCCGGCGTCGCCGTGCAGCTCAATCCGCCACGACAACCCGGGCGTGGCCGCGGTCGTGCCCTCGATCACGCCGATGGCGCCCGAGCGGTAGCGCAGCACCGCCGCGGCGACATCCTCGACGGCGATGTCGTGCGCCAGGGTGTCGCAGATCGCGTCGACCGAGGCGACCTCGCCCATGAACCACTGCAGCAGGTCGATGTAATGGACCGACTGGTTCATCAGGCAGCCGCCGCCGTCGAGTTCCCAGGTCGCGCGCCAGTCGCCGCTGTCGTAGTAGGCCTGGGTGCGATACCACTTGACATAGGCATCGCCCATGACCAGCCGGCCGAGCAGGCCCTGGTCGACCGCCTGCTTGACCGCCCGCGGGCCGTGCATGAAGCGGCTCTGAAAGATGCAGGTGACCTTGCGATCCGACGCCTCGGCCGCGGCGATCAGCCGGTCGCAGGCGGGCAGCGTGATGTCCATCGGCTTTTCGACGATGACATGCTTGCCCGCTGAGATGGCCGCCACGGCATGGTCGGCGTGCAGGCCCGAGGGGGTGCAGAGGTGGACCAGGTCGACGTCGTCACGGGCGAGGGTCGTCTCGAGGCTGGTCTCTACGGCGCAGCCGTCGTGCCCGGCGGCGAGCTGTTCGGCCCGCTCGCGGACCAGGTCGCAGGCGACGGTCAGGCGGCTGCCCGGCAGCGTGGCGAGCGAGCGGGCGTGGTACGGTCCAATCACGCCGCAGCCGACGATGGCATGGCGAATCGTCTGCACGACGCGTCTCCTGAGCGGATCGCCTGGCCTAGTCGTCGAGCCGGATAGCGTTCTGGAAGTCGCGCGACACGTCACGAACCTGGCGCGAGAAGCGGGCCACGGTGCGCGCCACGTCGGGCAGCTTCTCGCCGAACAGGATCACCGCCAGCACGGCGATCATGAACATCTCTTGACTGCCGATGCCGAACAGATTCACGTCACGCCCCATGCCGGCCGCCGGCCTGCGCATCGAGGTCAGTATACCCCACCGCACCGGCCGTCGCAAGGTTGACCGGCGGCGCATCGCGTGCTATTCTGCGCGGTCAACCGAGCGCCTTCGCTGCGCGTTCGTCCTGCGCTTGGCCGGCGTCACCTACAGGGTCGCACCCGGCGCGAGCGCGACGAGCGAGAGCCGCCACCGCGGTGCGACGGCCTTCGAGACAGGGATTTCGGGTCTGAATGGCCACCAAGCAACGGCAGCGGCGACGACCACAGCCCGGCCGCCGCTCCTTTCAACGCCGGCTGACCTGGCAAGAGGTCGAGGGCGCGTTCGACCACCTCTTCCGCCACGGCCTCGATGACGACGCCGCCGAACGGATCACCTTCCGCTTCCGCCGCGCCCGCACGCAGGTCATGCCGGTCCTCTCCTGGCTCGTCGTCTCGCCCTACGAAATCGAGCGCAACCTCGGGCTGGGCATCGTCCAGCGCGTCGGCGGCCAGGCCGCGCTGCACATGCTCGACGACCTGATCGCCGACAGCGATGTCTACGACCCGTTCAAACGCGAGCTGCGCCTGCTCCGCGAGACCGTCGACGGCGGCGGCAAGCAGCTCAGCCGGTACGAAGAGGCGCTCGACGACGAGGACGACGAGGAGGCGGCGGACGACGACGAGGCGACCGAGGTCACCGCGGCCGAGCCGCGAGCCGACGAGCCGCCCGACGAGCGGCGCCGGCGCGAGCGGCGCCCGAAGCCGAAACCGCGCCGTGAGCCGGCGACGCCGGTCAGTGCCGACCTGTTCGACGACAGCGACCGCTTCCTGGCCGCGCTGGACGGGCCGGTCGAGCCGCTGCTCGAGGCCTTCCGCCAGATCGGCGAGGCGAAGCGGCTGTCGTTCATCGATCGCGCCGGCAAGCTCGACGACGACCGCGTGGTGGCCTTCCTGCTGCCCCTGCTCGAAACCGACGAATGGGCCCTGGTGCAGAGCGCGCTCAACGCCCTCGGCAACCTGGGCCGCGCCGCGGCCGTGCCGGCGGTCGAGAAACTCGCCGAATCGACCGCCCGCAAGCGAGTTAAACAGCGCGCCGAGCGGGTGCTCGAGCGTCTGCGCGCCGCGCAGCCCGAACCCGGCGGCGACGAACCGGCGGAGAAGCCGAAACGCCGGCGGCGACGGCGACGACGCGGCGGAGCCGAGGCCGAGGCAGCCGAGCCGGAAGCGGCGGAGCCAGAGCCAGCCGAGGAGCCGGAGCCGGAGCCGCCGCCCGAACCCGAGCCGCCCGAATCACCACGCCCGCGCGCCGGCGGCGAACTCGGTCTGCGCGTTCTTGCTCTGGAGCCGGTCCCGATCGAGCGTCTGGCCAGTCTGGCCGCTCCGGCCGAGGTGCCGCGGCTGCGCCGCTGCCTGGCGGGGCCGATCCGGGTCGACGGCCGGCAACGGCTGATCGTCGAGCGCGGCGAGGCCGGCGGTCTGGGCTGCCGGCTCAGCCTCGAGGTCGACGACCAGTCCGGCCTGCGCTCGGTACGCTTCGAGGCCGACCGGCCGGCCGACAGCACGGACGCCGGCGACGCCATCGAGGTGACCGCCGGCTACGTCCGCGCGCGGCTCGAGGAGACCGTCGGCGAGTCGCTCGCCGGCTACGATCTGGCCCCGCTGCACGCCTTCATCGGCCCGCGGCGCCGGGCCGAGACGGCGCTCGACCTGCCGACCGAGGCCGCGCCGCCCGAGCGCGAGGCGGTCGAGGCGTTGCTCGACCACCCGCTGTTCGACGGCTGGCGAATCCAGCTCGACCTCGACGGCGCCGGGCTGCAGCGCTGGGTGGCCACCCGCGGCCGGCGCAGCGCCAGCCGCATCCGCCGCCGGCTGATCGACGACGCGGTGGCCGAATGGCTCCCCGCCGTCGGCCCGGCGCGGCTGGTCGATCGCCTGCGCCGGCAGGCCTGGCTGCTCAAACGCGGCCGGCACGAGGCGATGGCCGAGCATCTGCTCGCCCTCGCCGCCGCGATCGACGCGCAGGGCGCCGGGGCGGCCCACAGCGAGCTGGTGCGCGAAATGGCCTACCGCGGCTTCACCGCCGGCGGCGACGCCGTCTACACCCGCCGCCGCCGCCGCCGCGACTACGCCTGGCTGGCCGGCCGGCGCGCCGCCCTCGCCCGCAGCGCCGCGCAGCGCGCGCGGCGGCGTTAAGGGCGTGTCGGTCCTTCTGGTAGGGGCAGGTCTCAGACCTGCCCGCTAGCGGCTCGCCCCGCTCCGGAAGCGGGCTCGTCGGCATTCGGGCGGGTCTGAGACCCGCCCCTACGGCGGGTTTACGGCACGCCCGTCAATCCGGCGACTCGCCAATCCCCACCCGCAGCCGCGCCAGCCCGCCGACGAACGGCTTCGCCTCGCCCAGGCCGACCCGCGTGCCGGCGTCGGCGCCGAGGGTCAAGCCCTCGCTCGGCAACCCGCCCAGCGGCTGCGCGCCCGGCTCGGCGGCGACCTCGCGCCCGTCGACCAGCAGGTGCATCGCGCCCTGGCGGTCGAGCACACCGGCGAGGGTGACCCACCGGCCGGCGACCGGCGCGGGCCCTTCGACACCGTACCGCACCTCGCCCGAGGTGACGCGAAACAACGGCCGGCCGGCGCGCAGTTCGAGCGACCAGCCCTGGCTCTGACCGCCCTGGCTGACGATCACGGCGTCAGGTGCCTCGGCGACGACCTCGACCTCGGCCCAGAACGGCCGGCCCTGCACCGCCGGGCTGTCGGCGCGCTCGAGGGTCACCGTGGCGCCGCCGTCGAACCGTCGCGCCGCGCGCCCTGCCAGCTCGCCGACAGGCAACCGCGCCAGACGTTCATCGGGCCGGGTCAGGTCCCAGTCGAGCAGCAGCTCGGGCACCACCGGCTTGGGCGGCAGGGCCGTCGCCTCGGCCGCGGCGACCAACTCGTCCAGCCGCGCGGCGAGTCCGGCCTCGAGCCCCGCCAGCGCGGGCTGCCCCGCGAGGTTGTCCAGCTCATGCGGATCGGCCGTCAGGTCATACAGCTCGACCTGGCCGGGATGCCGCGGGCTGCGGATGTACTTGTGGGTCTCGCTGCGCACCGCCTGCAGGTCGGGGATGCCGGGCAGCCAGCCCTCCTGGAAGTACTGGTAGAGGAACTCGTCGCGCCAGCCGGCCGGCCTGCCCGGCTCGCGCAGCAGGGGCAGCAGCGAGCGGCCGAGCACGCCCTCGGGCACCGGCCGGCCGCACAGCTCGAGGAAGGTCGGGCAAAGGTCGATGCTCAGCGCCAGGGGCTCGATCACGCGGCCGGCGGCGGCCAGCGGCGGGTAGCGGATGAGCAGCGGGATGCGGATGCCCTCCTCATAGGCCAGCCGCTTGTCGCCGCGCCGGTGCTCGCCGTGGAAGTAGCCGTTGTCGCTGGTGAAGACGACCATCGTCTGATCGAGGAGGCCGAGTCCCTCGAGCGTGTCGAGCACCTTGCCGACGCTGTCGTCGACGGCGAGCAGGCTCTCGTAGTAGCCCAGCCGGCCGCGCGCGGCCGGGTCCCAGCGCGGCGCCGGGATGCGCTCGGGGATCGGCTCGTCGCGCGATGCGGCCCACTGCTCGCGGTTGTTGCCGCGGCTGATCATCGCCCGCACATAGTCGGGCTTGTCGGCGCAGTCGTCCGACCACGACGCCGGCTCGGCCATCTGCACGCCGTCGAGCGCGCCCTGGTGCCGCGCCGCGGGGGTGAACGGCCCGTGCACCGCCTTGTGGCTGAGGGTCAGGCAGAACGGCCGGTCGTGCGCGTGCAAGAGCCAGTCGACGGCGTAGTCGGTCAGCAGGTCGGTCATGTAGCCGTCGCGCACGAAGTCGCGGCCGTTCTCGTTCAGGTCGGGGTCGAGGTATCGGCCCTGGCCGCGGAAGCTGAGCCAGTGATCGAACCCCGGCCGCGGGTCGGCGCGGTTCTCCTGGTGCCACTTGCCGACCCAGGCGGTCTGCCAGCCGGCGGCCTGGAGCAGACGCGGGAAGGTCGGCAGCCGGTCGTCGATGTCGTTCGCGTCGTTGCGCAGCACACCGGTGCGCTGCGGCTCACAGCCCGAGATGAAGCAGGCTCGCGAGGGCGAGCAGAGCGAGATGTTGACGAACGCATTGGCGAACCGCGCTCCATCGCGCGCCAGGCGATCGATGTTCGGCGTGCGCAGAAACGGGTGGCCGAGGTGGCTGACGGCGTCCCAGCGCAGGTCGTCGACGAGGATGAAGACCATGTTGGGCGGCCGCCGCGCCGCGCGCCCCAGGCGCATCGCCGCGGCTCCGGCGGCAAGGCCGGCGATGGCCTGGCGGCGCGAGTAGGTGGGCATGCTCGGGCTCCGGGTGGGGATTGGCGGTTGGGTTGGTGGGACCTGCGGTGGGTTGCGGGAGGGCGGCCGGGGCGCTAGAATCGGCCCATGCTCAGTGTACGACTGCAAGAGTTGCTCGATGATCCGGCGACGTGGCTACAGCGCGTGGCCGAAGGCGAGACGCTTGTGGTCACGACCAACGGCACTCCGCTGGCGACCATCACCCCGGCCGAGCCCGCGTCCGGTAAGCCGCGTCCGATCGGCCTGGCGGCGGGTGAATTCGTCGTGCCGGAGGGTTTTGATGATCCGCTGCCGGAGGATGTTCTGGCGCAGTTTGAGGGGCGATGAGGCTGCTCCTGGACACCCATGTGTTCCTCTGGTGCATCACTGGCGACAAACGGCAAAGTGCCGCCGCCTTGGCCGCCATCGCCGACCCGGCAAATGAGGTCTTTCTCAGCGTGGCGTCGGTCTGGGAGGTCGTCGTCAAGCACGGCCTTGGTCGACTGGATCTGCCGGCGCCGCCAGCGGAATACGTGCCTGCCGAACGCAGACGGCACCGCATCGCGAGCCTGCCCATCGACGAAGGGTCAATGCGGCATCTAGCCAGCCTGCATCGGCTTCATCGAGATCCGTTTGACCGCATGCTCCTCGCGCAGACGATACAGCACGGGCTGCGCCTGGTCAGCTTCGACCAGGCGATCCGGCAGTACCCCGTGGCGCTATGGACACCCGAGCCGCCCGGTCGCTGAGCCGCCTCGATCCCGTGGCCGCGCCGGCGATAGCCTGGCGGTGGAGGTAGGGGGGCATGCTCGGGCTCCGGGTGGGGATTGGCGGTTCGTTCGGTGGGACCTGCGGTGGGTTGCGGAAGGGCGGCCAGGGCGCAGGACGTCGCCAATCGCCGCTCGCCGCGGCCCCGATCACGACGACCGCGACGGCGCCTCGGCCTGGTCAGCCGTCACTCGCCGCGGCGGGCGGACGACGACCGGCTGACCGCTCTCGCGCTCGCGCTGCTGCAGGTACTTCGCCATCAAGGCGAGGTCGTTGCCGAAGCGTGCCGCGAACTCCGCGCGATAGCGGCGGATCTCCAGCATGACCTCGTCATCTTGGACCGGCATGGCGCAGATCCTCCGGCGTGCAGATCGTCGGCGGCAGGTAGCCGGCTCCCCGGCAGACCCGCTCGATGACCTGCCGAGTCGCAACGTTCGCAATGTGCTTGAAGTTCCATGTCAGCAGGTAGTCGACGCCGCCAACCGCCGCCATGGCGAGGTGCACGGCGTCGGCTTGACGCTCTGCCGGTACGGTTCCGAGCCGGACGAATTCGGCGGCCAAGGTGACCACCTCGTCGCCGAAGGCGAGGAGGGGCCAGCCACGAGCGAACTCCAGCCTGCACGCGGCGGCCGAGGCATCGCCTGCGGCTATCTCGTCGATCACCAGTTGGGAGACGAACAGGTCGAAGTGCTGCGCCTCGAACGCGAACCACTCCCGCGTCAGGAGCTGCCGGGCGGCGGCGAGCAGATCGCGGCATGGCCGCGACGTCGCATACCCGATGACGCTCGTCTCCAGGTAGACCGACGGCCGCACGGCACTCGCGTCCGACCCAGGCATCATACTCTCTGGTAGGGAGTTCGCCCCACCCCGCGTACTCCCTGCTGCAATTGCTCGGGGCTGGCGAGCGGTCGGCGCGTCGGCAGTTCGGGCTCCGCCGCGGCAACCCGATCAGGCTCCGTCAGGTTGCCGCCGAGGCTCTTCCGGCTCCCGCCGCGGCAGGGTGACGAACGTCCGCCCGCTCTCGCGCTCCTGTCGCTGGATCTCGGCAACGATGCGACCGAGGTCGTGATCGAACCGCGCCGCGAACTCGTCGCGGTAGCGCCGGAATTCCTCAACGATCGGGTCGACGCGTTCCACTTCCTAGCCGTCCTTCAGGCGAGCAGATGATCGGGGACGGAATCCCCTGGCCCCAGGCCTGCCATCTCGATCGCCTCATCTCTTGAGGCGTTCGCGAGGTGACGGAAGCTCCTGCTCACCAGTACCTCGACGCGCACTCGTGCCGACGCATGCACCGCACTCGCCTCGCGCTCGGGCATCATACTCTCTGGTAGGGAGTTCGCCCCATCCCGCGAACTCCCTGCGCGGAGCCCCGATGCCCGAGTACCCTCCCCGCTACCCCGACCTGATCGGCCTCGAGCAGGTCGCCGCCGCCGCGCCGCCGGCCTTCCACATCATGACCAAGCCCATCGGCGCGCTGTGCAACCTTGACTGCACCTACTGCTTCTACCTGCGCAAGGAAGGCCTGTACCCCGCCCACCAGGGCGCCGACTGGCGCATGGCCGACGAGCTGCTCGAGAGCTACATCCGCCAGTACATCGAGGCACAGCGGGTGCCCGAGGTCCACTTCGCCTGGCAGGGCGGCGAGCCGACCTTGATGGGGCTCGACTTCTTCCGCCGCGTGGTCGAGCTGCAACAGCGCTACCGCCGGCCGGGGATGGTCGTCCAGAACGCCTTTCAGACCAACGGCACGCTGCTTGATGAGGAGTGGTGCGAGTTCCTGCGCGAGCACCACTTTCTGATCGGCATCAGCATCGACGGCCCGCGCGAGATCCACGACGTCTACCGGGTCAACAAGGGCCATAGGCCGACCTTCGACCAGGTCTACCGGGGCCTGAAGCTGCTCGGCGAGCACCGTGTCGAGCACAACGTGCTGACCGTGGTCAACGCCCACAACAGCCGGCATCCGCGCGCGGTCTACCAGTTCTACCGCGACGAGGGGATTGAGTTCGTGCAGTTCATCCCCGCGGTCGAGGTGCTGCCTGACGGCGCGATGACGCCGTGGAGCGTGCGCGCCGAGGAGTACGGCGAGTTCCTCTGCACCGTCTTCGACCAGTGGGTGCGGCACGACGTCGGGCGCATCTTCGTCCAGATCCACGATGTCGCGCTGCGCGCCTGGTGCGGGCTCGACCCGGGCCTGTGCGTGTTCAGCCCGACCTGCGGCAACGCCCTGGCGCTCGAGCACAACGGCGACCTCTACTCGTGCGACCACTTCGTCACCGACCACAACCGGCTGGGCAACATCCTCGATCAGCCGCTCGAGGAGCTGGTCGCCGCGCCGTTGCAGCGCAAGTTCGGGAGCGACAAGCAGGACGCCCTGCCGCGCTACTGCCGCGAGTGCGAGGTGAAGTTCGTCTGCAACGGCGGTTGCCCCAAGGATCGCTTCATCGCCACGCCCGACGGCGAGCCGGGGCTGAACTACCTGTGCGCCGGCTACCGGCGGTTCTTCAACCACATCCGGCCGGCGATGCAGTTCATGGCCGGCGAGATTGCCGCCGGCCGTGCGCCGCGCAACGTGATGCGCTGGCTGGCCGAGCAGGAGGGTCGCGATCCGCGCGCGGAGCGCCGGCGACGACGGCAGGAGCGGTTGGCGGCAGGAGACTGAGATGGCCGAGTATCTGGTGCGGGCAAGGCCGATCGCCAGCGGCATGGCCGAACTGCGGCAGCGGCTGGAGGCGGGTGAGGTGGCCGAGCTCGAGCCCTACGGCCGCGAGATGACCCGCGCCCTGCTGGCCGCCCGGCGCGACGAGTCGGGCCAAGCCGTATGGGAAGAGACCTGCTACTGCAGCCCGCCGCTGAAGATGGAGCGCGCCGGCGTGCTGGACACCTACTTCACCGAGCTGACCACCGAGCCGATCGACCGGGGCGCCGGCTGGCAGCGGATCGAGCCGCTGCCGTCACTCTGGGCCGAAGTGGAAACCTGACCCGCCGCGCCGGCCTTGATCAGTGTCGGAGACGGCGATGGATCTGATTCGCATCGTTCTGTCGGTGATCGTGCCGCCGCTCGGCGTCTTCTTCACGGTCGGGCTCGGCAGCGCCTTCTGGGTCAATCTGCTGCTCACCCTGCTCGGCTACTTCCCCGGGCTGATTCACGCCATCTGGGTGATCGGCCGGGCCGGCGCCGAGCCGCGCTACTGACCGGCCCGCGCCACTCGCCGCTCCGCCGCGTGTCGGTATACTGTCGCCGCCTGCAGCTTGCGCGACGGTAGACGATAGACCGTCACCCGCCGGAGATCCGCGCGATGGACACCGAGCGCCCGATCCTGGTCACCGGCACGGCCGGCTTCATCGGCTTCCACCTGGCGCTCGACCTACTCCGCGAGGGCCGCGCCGTGGTCGGCATCGACCAGGTCAACGACTACTACCCGACCATCGTCAAACGCCGGCGCACCGCCATCCTGACCGAGTACCCCGGCTTCCGCTTCATCGCCGGCGACCTGGCCGAGCGCGACACCGTCGAGGCCGCCTTCGCCGCCTATCGGCCCGAGCTGGTCTGCCACCTCGCCGCCCAGGCCGGCGTGCGCTACTCGTTGGAGCAGCCGCGAGCCTATCTCAGCGCCAACCTCGACGCCACGCTGAACATCCTCGAAGCCTGCCGCCACGGCGAGGCCAGACGCCTCGTCTACGCCAGCTCGTCGAGCGTCTATGGCGGCAACAGCAAGGTGCCGTTCAGCGAGGAGGACCGGGTCGACAACCCCATCAGCCTCTACGCCGCGACGAAGAAGTCGTGCGAGTTGATGGCCCACGTCTACACCCACCTGTTCGGCCTGCCGACCGTCGGCCTGCGCTTCTTCACCGTCTATGGCCGGTGGGGCCGGCCCGACATGGCGATCTGGATCTTCACCGAGAAGATCCTCGCTGGCGACCCGATCCCCGTCTTCGGCCATGGCCGGATGAAGCGCGACTTCACCCACGTCAGCGACATTGTCCAGGGCCTGCGCGGCAGCCTCTTCGCCGACGGGCTGGACGACTACGAGCTGTTCAACCTCGGCAACCATCGCTCCGAAGACCTGATGGACATGATCGGGCTGATCGAGCAGGCCTGCGGCCGGCCGGCGCAGCTCGAGCTGAAGCCGATGCAGCCCGGCGACGTGCCGGCGACCTTCGCCGAGGTCGAGCGAGCGCGGGCCAAGTTGGGCTTCGAGCCGAGCACGCCGATCAGCACGGGCATTCCCGACTTCGTCGAGTGGTACCGCGCCGAGCCCGAGGTCACCGCCGCGGTGCGGGCCTGGCGCGGCTGAGGCGAACCAAGGAGGCGGCGATGCAGCCGGCGGCGCGATACGAGGCCATCTTCCCGCTCTTCCGCGACGGCCTGCGGCTGGCGCCCGGCGAGGTGCTGCTTGCCCGCGCGCCGATGCGCTGGATGTGGACCGGCTGGCGTGACGTCGCCCGCGGCGGCGGCGGCGACTGCAGCAACGCCGCCTTGACCGCCTATGCCTTCACCACCGTCCGCCGCGGCGCCGACGCCGGCCTGCTGCGGCTGGTCGCCACCGACGTCGGCATCGACCTGCGGCTGCGGGCCGATGAGCTGCGCCGCCCGCCGTCGCCGGACGAGCCCCATGCGCTGCTGCGCGCGCTGCTCTGCGCCTCGGGCGCGCCACTCGGCATCGAGCTGACCTGCACCGCCAAGGGCATTCCCGCGGCCACCGGCCTGGGCACCAGCGCGGCGGTGGCGGTGACCATCATCCGCGCCCTGGCCGCCGCCGCCGGCAGCGAGCTCAGCCCGATTGAGCTGGTCCACGCCGCGCGCCTGCCCGAGACCTTCCTGCTCGGCATGAGCTGCGGCTTCCAGGACCAGTGCGCGGCGGTCCACGGCGGCATCGCCAACTACCGCTGCAGCTTTGGCGACGATGGCGACGAAGAGGTCGAGATCCTCGAGCTGCCCGGCGGCGCCGAGCTGATTGACACCCTCGACGCGGGCATCATCGTGGTCGATTTCGGCCAGCCGCACAGCTCGCACGTCGCCCACCTCGGCGTGTTCGAGCGGCTCGAGGCAGGCCACCCCGACACGGTCCGCGGGTTCGAGCTGCTCGGCGAGGCCGAACGGGCCTTCCAGGCCGCGCTGGCCGCCGGCGACTTCGACGCGCTGGCCGCCGCCCAGGACCTCACCTGGCAAGCTCAGGGGCTGCTCCACCCCGACATGATTCTGCCCATCATGCGCGACGTGGTCGACATGGCGCGCGGCCTCGGCGTCCGCGGCGCGAACGTCAACGGCGCCGGCATGGGCGGCACGGTCACGCTGCTGGTCGAGCCCGAGGCGGTCGGCCGGGTCATCCGCGCGCTGCAGAGCGTCGCCGGCATCCGACTGTTGCAGTGCGGCATCGAGCGCCGGGGAGTCACCTGCTGGCGCCGGCCGGCAACGGCGACGGCGAGGTCAGCGCCGCCGCAGATGCACCGGTAAGCGCAGCTCGGCGAAGTCGGGGTGGTCGGTCTTGAGCACCAGCGCGGCGGAGTGCGTGCCCGCGGCGCCGCGCGTGGCCTTCAGGACGATCAGGTACTCGACGAACTCGAGTTCCTCGCTCCGTCGTTCGATCCGAGCCTCGGCCACGGCCGGCTCGACGAGGACCTCGGTCAGCGCCAGCGTGTTCGGCGCGAGGACGCGCACGGCGGTCTCCTCGCCGCCGGCGAGGCTGGCGGCGAGGCGGATCTGGCTCGGGTAGCAGGTCACGCCGAAGAGCCCTTCGGCGGCGAGGGTGACCGGCAGCAGGGGCCGGCGTGGGTCGTTGGTGAACAGCCAGACGTATTCGAGCACGTCGCCCAGGTGCGGCACGCGGAGCTCGATCGGCAACTCGCCAGCCTCGCCCGGTGCGATGATCAACTCATCCTGAGTTGGCTTGGTGCAAGAGCATGAGGCCGAGCGCGTGTTGATCTTCAGCGGCTCCGCGCCGGTATTGCGGATGACGAACCGATGGGCGAGCTGCACGCCGAGATAGCCGCGGCCGAGGGGCTGGTGGGCGTGTTCGATCACGCACCGCGGCCCGCCGGCCGGCGGCTCGGCCAGTGTGTAGGCCCGTCCGGTGAGGCGGGCTTCGGCGACCTCCCGCGGCACCACGCCGAGGAACGCGCCCGGTCCGTCGATCCACTGCACCCACTCCGCATCGGCGCCGGTCAGCACGGCGTGCGCGGACGGCTCGTGTAGCTCGACGATGATCGGCGTGACGGCAGCGAACTCATCCAGCGTTCCGGTGAGTTCACTCAACGACAGCCCAACGGCCTGGGCGAAGTCGAGCGGCGCGGCCGGTGCGTCGGCCGAGCGCAGTTCGCGGAACGCCTCACGCACCTCGGCGGTGTCGGTGTCGGTCAGTCGGGCGTAGTCGTAGAGCGTGTCGGCGAGGGTGGCGACGGGGCGTTCGGGCGCCGCGAGGAGGAGGGCGACGAGCAGCAGCATGGCTCACTCCGCCTCGGCTTCGGCCGCCAGGTCCAGTTCGCGGACGCGTTGCTCGCGGACCTCAGGCACCTCGACGCCAAATGGCGAATCGGTCTCGTACATCTGCTCGCGCAGCGCGCGAATGCTGTGTCCGATGGTGATCCGACGGTCCGGCAGGCCCGTCACCTGGTTGCTGAACACCCCGCCGACGAACATCGGCAAGACCAGGGGCCACCGGTCCACCAGATCGTGGGCAGCAGGGTTCACCATGACGTCAGCGATCGCTGTGATGGCAAGCCACTGCGTGTGCCAATCAGGCCAGTCCTG
This sequence comes from uncultured Fimbriimonadaceae bacterium, assembly GCA_964405335.1. Classification (GTDB taxonomy): domain Bacteria; phylum Armatimonadota; class UBA10988; order UBA10988; family UBA10988; genus CAYONP01. Next base: position 35,671 of record CAYONP010000024.1, on the reverse strand, counting down.
TCGCTCGGCCACGTTCTGGACCTGCGTCCGTGCCAGATAGTGTCTGGGCAGAAACAGCGGATAACCGGCCTCGACGGGCTCGAAGTCGAGCCAGACCGCCTCGCTACGCTGAAGCGTTCCGTCGGGCAGCGTGGACTCCCTGGTCCGGCGAACGGGAGCCATGCCGAGGTCGAGTCCGAACCAGTGCGACTCCGCCTCGCTGGTGATCCGCGCACAGCGGTGGCCCATCACCGTTTCGACGCTGACCTCCGCTTCGCCCGTCGGTATCCGGGTCGACCACGGCTCGTAATCTGCAGCCAAGCCTAGGCTCATGACGATCCAAGCCTCGCCGTGGTCGGGCTCCATCACGGTGTTGCGTACACGCACCTTCTCCAGCGAAGGCAGATCCACTTCCTGCAACCGCGCCTCGTAACGGCGCTCGAAGTCCTCATAGGTGAACAGCAGCGTGAGGTCCCGGACCGGCTGTGTGGCGTCGCGTCGAGGCAGGCAACTGATCGACTGGCCGATGACACGGTCGACACTGTAGTCGATCGACGCCGTGACGCCGCCCATCGGTACGAACCACGGCATTCCCTGCTTCGTCGCCGTCACGTAGGCGATCTTGCTGATCAGCGCACGTAGTCGTTCGACCGAGTGCCACCGCGCGTCGATAGCATCGACCAGGTCGGCGACGGCCGGTGCTTCGGCTGTCTCCTGGCCGGCCGCAACCTGCGACAGCGCACAGGCTGCGAGCAGGAGCTTGAGCCATGCTCGGTTGCGACCCATCAGACTTCCTCGCCTTCGGCCAGTGGCGCAGCCGCACCGCCTAACGCACCCCTTCACCAGCTAGGATCAGCCTCGCCAGTCACGCCGAAGCCGCCAAGCTCCTCCTCTTCCTTACAGCCACACGTCCAGACGTTCTGCTCGGGCAGTGTCATGTACGCGCCGTCGCAGTCTGGCGCCTTCAGCTTTATGGTGGCGCAGACGTAGCCCGTGGTCTCGCAGTTGTCGGTCGGACCGCCGGAGCCGCAGGCCTTCCAGGTCTCGTAGCCCGTGCGCTCGGCTCCAGCCCAGGTGGCGGTGCTGTCGCAATCGCCCTCCTCGTCCTCCTCCAGATTGACGCAGTAGTCGAGGTTGATGCCCGATGGCCAGGTGATGAACCACGGGCTGTCGTCATCGTGCAGGAACACACGCAGGACAGTGTTGGTGCAGCCCGCCGCCCAGCATTGGCCGTTGCCGAGGATCCCGCACTTGGTCATCTGCACGGGCCCCTGCGGGTCCGGCTTGATCTCGCACTCCGCATTGGCAGCGCCGGCGGCCACCAGCACAGCCAGTACCGCCAGTCGTCGAACACGCTCATACATCTCAGTCCCTCCTGCGCGTTCTGTGCGTGTCCACTCTGCCATCCGCGCCACGCCGCTGTCAAGACCCAACCGGCGAATAGATTCGTGCAAAAAAAAACAACGAACCTGACTACCCAGCGACGCTGTCCGCGCCGCTCTAGGAGCGGGATGACCTCCCGCATCGAACCGTGCCAACCGTCCCAACATCAGCCGGCTGGTGGGCTGACCAAAACTGGTACACTCTCCCCGCACGACCTGGAGCCGGCCATGACCCCACGCCAGCGGTTTTGTGCCTTCTGTGCCCGCGAGCCGCTCGACCGCCTGCCCTACACCTTCGGCGGGCCGCGGGCGAGCACCTTTCGCGCCTGGCGCAAGCAGGGGCTGACGCCCGAACTCGAACGCCGCTGGGGCAGCTTCATCGGCGCCGATCCCTGGGTCGGCTTCGGCAAGCTGAACACCATGCCGATCCCGGCCTACCCCATCCACGTCATCCGCGAGGAGGGCAACCTGCGCGAGTGGGTCGACGAGTGGGGCGTCCACCGGATCGACGCCATCCGCCAACCGACCGAGGGCTTCGCCACCCGGCGCTACCTCGAGTTCCCCGTCCAGAACTTGCGTGACTTCGAGGCCATGCGCCACCGCTATGACCCGACCACGCCCGAGCGGCTCATCCCGTTGCCTGGCGAGAACCAGCGCGAAACCTACAACCCCGACGGCTACCGCGTGTTGCACGCCGGCGTCGCGTACTGCGATCCCGAGCACCTGCGCCGGCTGAACGACGGCGATGCGCCGACGGTGCTGACCGTCCCCGGCCTCTACTGGACCGCCCGCGACTGGGCCGGGTTCGAGGGGCTGAGCCGCCTGCTGATCGACCAGCCGGCCTGCGTCCACGCGATGATGGAGCACTGGACCGAGTTCCTCATCGCGCTGCTCGACCGGCCGCTGAGCGAGGCGCGCATCGACCGCGTGATCATCAATGAGGACATGGCCTACAAGCACGCGGCGATGCTCTCGCCGGCGATGATGCGCGAGTTCATGCTCCCGCGCTACCAGCGCCTGGCGGCCTTTTTCCGCGAGAAGGGCGTGGTCGAGGTCGGCCAGGACACCGACGGCCACATCGCCCAGACGCTCGACGTCTTCCACCCGCTCGCCATCGACGCCAGCACGCCGTGCGAGATTGCCGCGGCCAACGACCCGGGCGCCTACCTGGCCGAGCACCCCGACCTGTTCCTGCACGGTGGGATCGACAAACGCGAGCTGCGCTTCGATTATCCACGCGCGCGGCGCGAGATTGCGCTGCGCTACCGGCAGGCCTGGTCGAGCGGCCGCTACCTGCCCAGCGTCGACCATGGCGTACCACCCGACGTGCCGTTGCGTAACTTCCTCTACCTGGTCGAGCTGAGCCGCGGCCTGTCCAACGGCGAGGACCCGGAGACCTACCAACCCCCCGGCGCGCTGGAGGCCGAGCTGGGCCCGTGCGAGGAGCTGTTCGACCCGCTGCGGGCGATTGCGGAGGCGCGGGAGGGGTGATGGGGCGGCGCGAGCGGTGCGAGTGCCGAGACGCGATGCAGAGGCGGCCTCGGACCAGGCTGGCTGGAGTGCCTGGGCACCATGGAAGGCGGATAGCTGGCACCGGCGCGAGGGAGTCATGGGTCGTCCGGCAGGATGAACCGTCGCATCGTGGTGGCCACCGCAGCGATGTGCAGATCCTGCCGGCAAGCGGATGCGTGGCGAGTGGCGGTCGCCGGTGGTGAGCAAGGTGGGTCCGATGTTCAAGTCGATGGTGAGCTCCCGCGTGTGATAGGATGATCGTGCGCCGCACCCGCCGGGAAGCCGGTGCACGGGCAGTCGATGGAAGGTCTAGAGTGGGCCGAGTTCAGAATTGAGGGTGCGGAGACCGCGGTGCACACGGTCTCGGTCGCCGTGCTTCAGCGTGCCCTGGAGAGCCTCAGGCAACTGGCCCTGTTGATGGGGTCGATGGCCGAAGGCTACGAGCTGCGACAGCGCTTCAAGCCACCGGAGGAGTATCGGCAACGGTACTCGCTACGGGTGGCCGTGCCCAGAGAGGACAGCTACGCGATACCCTTCGCCGTCGTGGACGAGTCAACTCAGCCGATGTTGCCCGAGGTCGGCGCGCGGCCCAACATCGCGGCCCAGATTGTCGAGGCGATTGACGCCACGACCAGCGGCGACGAGGCACGCCTACGAACCCTGATCGCCGACTCGCGGTACCGCCACCGCGTCCTGCAAGTGATCGAGGATCTTGGGCCGCAGCCCGGCGAGCGCTGGTGGGCTTCCTGCCACGCCAACGGGCGGACGGCGACACTTCGCGACACCACGCGGCGGCAGGCAAGGCAGTGGTTGGAGAGGACCACGGAAGACCAGACGGCGATGACCGTCACCGGCGAGCTCGTCCGGGTGCAGTTTGATGAGACCCGGTTGTCCATCAAGCACCCGGTCACCGGCCGCCTGATCGACTGCTCCTACCTGATCGAGATCGAAGACCAGATCCTCGCCAGCCGCCGCGACCTGGTGCAGGTTACGGGCGAGTTCACCCTTGGGCCCGACGGGCACCCGGAGAAGCTGGTCAATGTGTCTCGCATCGAGCCCGTGGATCTTTCGCCGGTGGAGCTCAGGGAGGTGCAGCAGAGCGGCATGAAGCTCATCGCCGAGCCGCCACTGCAGTTCTCACCGGTGCTGGACGAGAGCCGGCAGCTCTACCTGGTTACCGACCATGAACTTGACATTCACGTGTTCGCCGAGACCAGAGACCAGTTGATCGATGAGCTAGTCGACTACCTGCTGTTCACCTGGCGGCACTACGCAGAGGCGGATGAGACCGGCTTGACCGAGTCGGCGCAGGCGCTTGGGCGCACCTATCGCGACCGCTTCAGGGAGGCGGCCGATGCCACGTAAACGGCGCGATATCGAGGAGGGGTTGGCGGCCAAGGGGTTCGAGATCGAAGAGAACGACCACACCTACTTCACCTACTTGACGCTTGACGGCCGCCGAACGCGGGCCCGCACCAAGCTGAGCCACGGGTCGCCGAACAAGGATGTCCCCGACCACCTGCTCAGCCAGATGGCCAGGCAGGTTCGGCTTCCGCTTGGCCAGTTCAGGAACTTGGTCGACTGCCCGCTCGACCGTGCCGCCTATGAGCAGATCCTGGCCAAAACCGACGCTCTCCCAGAGCTGTGAGGGCTAGGGAGAGCGACCTGTCTCGCAGCGGACAGTTCAACGGACCTCCGCACCAAACGCGACCAGAAGCCGCTGTGCCGCTGCTTCAGCAAGTGCAACCCGGCCAGGAGCCCCCGCACACCCGAGGGCTCCTGACCCCTCGTCCGCCCTACAGCACCCCGGCATCCCCACTCCCGTTGTAGTTGCCGTTGTCCACCACCCCGTCGCGGTCCGAGTCGTCCATCGCCTGCAGCCGCAGCGCCTTGGCGTGGCCGTCGGCGTAGTTGACGTTGGCCATCTCGTTGTGCCGCTCGGCGGGGATCGAGCGACCGCCCTGCGGGCCGCCGTTCTCGTAGTAGCCCGAGGCCTGGCCGCTGCCGCGCTGGCTGGGCAGCGGCGGGTCGATCACATACTCGCCGCCGAGCGTGCCGTCGGCCTTCACCGCGCCGGCGGTGTCGGCGACCACGAACGTCGCCGCCGGGGCGCGCAGGTCGGCCTCGTTGGCACTGAACGGCAGGTTGGCGCCGTTCCGACTGTTACCCAAGTACTGGTAGTTGTAGCCGTAGCCGCCGTAGCGCGCGCTCGGATCGTGGGCGAAGGTCTTGCCGAAGACATCGAGCGGCGCCGAGGGACAGAGGAAGAGCTGCGTGTTCTTGATGTAGGGGTAGAGATAGTCGGCCCAGCGGGTGCGCGGATTGAACGAGCTGGGCGACGAGTGCATCGGGAACCGGTAGTCGTGGTCCTGCACGTACATCGAGACCGACAGCCCGACCTGCTTGAGGTTCGAGAGACACGAGGTCTGCCGTGCCTTCTCTCGCGCCTTGGCAAACACCGGGAAGAGGATCGCCGCCAGGATGGCGATGATGGCAATCACCACCAGGAGTTCGATCAACGTGAACGCGCGCCGTCGCATTGGCATCCTGCCCTCCGTCGCCGTATGTTGAGAATGGCTCTCAATCTCATTTCAACGGCGCCGGCATCATGGTGCCACAGCCACCAGGGGTTGTCAAGGGCCTATTTCGGATAGGTCGGTCGCAAATCGAACCGCGGGCGGTCAGTGCGTGTGGGTCAGGTCGGGCGGGGTGACCAGCACCGCGTCGGCCAGGTGGCGCGACTCCTCGCCCAGCGTGCCCGCGTCCGCCTCGTTACGGCTCAGGGCGCAGCTCTTCGCGGTCGTGTTCACGATCGCCTTGCTCGCCGATGGTGACCGCATCCGTTGGGGACTGTGGGTATGCGTGGGTAGCCAAACGGTCCCAATCGGCCGCGGGTCTCAGTGACAGGAGCGGACAGACGCCCAGGCGCGTGGACTCCAACCGGATGCTGGACGGCGCCGATTCATGCTCCCGTGAGGTAGTCAACGAAGCGCTCCTCGAACACGAACCGCTTCACGCTGTTGTAAGTGATATCTCGAATGAGTCCGAGGTTATCTAAAACCTGCATCTTGCCCTCAAGGTCCTCGTGTTCGTCAAAGTAGTATGCCAGGATCGATTTGCCGGGGGTGTTGACGTACACCCAGCCACGCTTCTTGATGATGAATTCCCGGGTCGTGGGGTGGTTTGTAAGGTCCTCCCGCATCTCTTCGAGAAGAGCCGGCATGAGTCGCTCGATCTTCGCATAATCCTCTTGCTGGCCCTCAGACGCTCCGGCACCGCAACGAACCAGGGCCGTCGCAGCGGCTCGCTCGGCGGCTCGCTTCCATCCCTCAAGGACAGCGCGGTTGAAACGGACGACGTCGCTGTCAATGAGTTTTGCACAAACCTGGCACAGCCAGATTCCGTTCGATGAGTCCATACGCTGATCAGCTGTCAGAGTGGCGTCGAAACGAGGACCGTTTGGTGACGCGGCCGTAATGTGAGCCGCAACGCCTAGGTTGACAGCGCCTGTGGTAACTGCCTGCGGCCCGCTTGTCTGTCGCCCGCATCCGGGGTTGGAGCAAACGAAACCAACGCGTCTGCCAAGTAGCTCCTTTGTCGGCGCTGAGAAGTCATCACGCATGGTGCTTCCGTCCCTTTAGGCCGCCTTACGTTGCGCTGGCGCCAAAGCTAGCCTTGGAGTGCAGGAGAGCGTTCCTGACTTCCGTTCTCGTCAGAGAAGCCCTCATGCAGCATGGATACACTCCATATTGCTTCGGCTCAGCCCGGAGAGCGGTTGGCCGATGAGTATAGCACACATTTGTTTGTGCATCAAGGGCGACTGAGCGGCGACTTGGAGCCGCTAGGAGCGTCAAGGCGCTAACGGGCCGGCGGTCCGCTCTGTGACGGCGTCAGTGCGTATGGGTCAGGTCGGGCGGGGTGACCAGCACCGCGTCGGCGAGGTTGTTCGACTCCTCGCCGAGTGCCGACAGGTCGGCCTGCTCGACGGTGCTGAGCACGAACGTCCGCGCGCCGGGGCGGTACTGCTCGAGGTACCACAAGATGCCCTCGCCGCCGTTGCTGTGGTAGGCGCCGTTGAAGTGCAGCATCGTCTCGCCCGGCCGCAGCGCGCGGCGGATGCTGTCGGCCATGGTCGCATCCTTGAGCGCCTGCGCGGCGACCATCCGCTCGGGCTGCGCGCCGGGGTGTCCGGCCATCTGCAGGATGGCCGCGTAGCCGGGCAGGCTCTGGTCGATCTCGAGCGGCAGCGGCGCGAAGAGCTGCTTCGCCTCGTGGCTCAGGCTGTCCAGCGCCGCCAGGCCGTCGCGCGCGACCAGCGCGGCGTAGCGGCGCGGCACGTTACCGGCGACAAACCGCAGCCGATGCGCCGCGGCGAAACGGAGCAGCGGGAGGTAGTCGGTCTCGTGGTTCGGCCAGAGCTTGGCCTCCTTGGCCAGGTCGGCCTCGCGGAGGCGGCCGGCGAGAAACTCGTCGAGCACCAACTGGTCGTCGCGCTCGTACATCTCGGCGCCGAGCACCAGCCGCTCGCCGAGCGCGGCATAGAGCGCGGCGGTCAGCCGCAGTTGCAGCCAATGCGCCACGGCGTTGTTGTGCAGCTCGCCGAAGAAGACCACCTCTGCGGCGGCCGCCTGCTCGACCACGTTCGCGAAGGTGGCCCGCCGGCCGTCGCCCCAGTACAGGGCATAGGCGGCCGGGTCGGCCGGCGCGGCGGCGAGCGAGAGGGTCAACAGCCAGGGCGTCATGGGCGCATTCCTGCCCGCTCAGTATGCCGCAGCCGCGCCGATCGTCACCGGTTTGTTGAGCAACTGTTGCACTGCCCGTGAACTTGGGGTGGACTGGCGTTCACTCGCGGCGTATGCTCGGCGCGGCGACGGACGTCGCGTTGCCTGATGGCCCACAACTGACGCCGAGCAGGGAGAATCCAATGCGAACCGCCTGCCTCGTTCTGGTTGGACTGGTCGTCCTGGCCCCGGCCGCCGCCGACCCGCTGGTCGCCCTACAGGCGTTGGCCCAGCCTGGCTATGGCCCCGTGGTGCTGCCGCTCGACACCGGCTGGCTGCCCGACACCGAGGATCCCGAGGAGATGCGCGCCTTCCTGCGCGAGCATTCCCACGGCTGCCCTTATCACGCCGACGACGGCGTGCTCCGGCTCGATGAGTCCGGCCAGCCCGAACAGCGCACGGCCTGGTGCGCACCGAGCCTCACTCGGCGAGTCGACGGCGACGCCGAGTGGCCCGACATGACGGTCACCATCAGCGCCATGCTGGCCCAGCTCGAGCCGGCGCAGCTCGATGCGCTGGCCGGCGGCGCGCTGCTGCCACTCGGTGCGCTCTCGCCCGCCGCGGCGACGATGGCGCGCGCGATGTTCCCGCACCTCGAGGATCGCCGGCTGCAGACCTATCTGCCACCCGGCGGCGACCGGATCTCGCGCACCGACGCCGAGCGGCGTAACGGTGTGGCGCTGTCCGACGCCGCCTGGGCCGAGCGGCAGGCCAGCCAGGACGAGTTCCGCCGGCGCCACGCGCACTGGGCCTATGTGCCGAGTCAGCCGGCGCTGCGCCTGTCGGTCCACGGCCAGGTCGTGCTGCACGACGCCGAAGGGCGACCGCTCTTCCGGCCGCTGACCATCTTCGGCACTCCGCCGGCCGACTCCGGTGCCTCGTACGCCGAGCAAGCCAATGGCTCGCTGACCGCGGCCGGCGACGACGGCGGGCGTTTGCGCAACCTGGTGTTCAACCTGCTCGATCCCGAGCGGACCGGCCCCGCGCTGGTCACCATCCCGCGCTCGGACGCCTACACGCTGGCCGAGCTGTGCGGCCTGCTCTCGGCTCACGGGCCCTGCACGGTGGCCGATGAGTTCGCCGCCGAGCGGCTGTTCGTCTCCGCCGGCGATTACGACGTGATCAACCTGCGGTGTCTGATTCAGATCTCCAGCGGCCTGCTGTTCACCGTGCTCGACGACCGGAGCCTCCGGCTCGACCGCCATCCGGCGGTTGCGCCGCGCGGGGCGGTGGCGATGCCGGCGGGCGTCTGGGCGGCGCTGACCGCGCGCACCGCGCCCGACTCGCCATTCTCCGCGGCCGACCTGGTCGCCGCTGACGGCGTCGACCGCGTGGCGCCGTTCGCCGAGCTGACCGCCGAGCAGCAGGCCTACCTGTTGATCCACGCCGAACCGACGATTGGCTCGCTCCCGACGCCTCAGCAGGCGTTCCTCGGTGGCCAGCCGACGGCCAACGCGCGCGCCGCGGCGGGGACGGTCTCGTTCCGGCTCGAGCTGCGCTTGGAGGGCCACGCGGTCTACCAGGTCGGCGCGCCGGGCGAGGCGGCGAGCTACTTCGCCGAGGTGCGGTGGCGGGCGGACCTGAACGCAGCGAAGCTGCGCGCGGCGGGGTTGCTCTGAGCGCCCGCCGGGCTGGGTGTCCGTGATTGGCCTGGCCAACGGTCGGTGCCGCTGGCGGCTGGTCCGCCAGTGCTGACCAGGAGCCAGCCGGCGGCACTGGCGGGCGAGCCGCCAGTGGCACCGGGCTCACGTTGCCGCAGGCGCCTTCGGCGAAGTCGCCCTACCGTGTCCGGCGTCGCTGTCGCCTGCCCGCCAACCCACCGCCCCGCCGCCAGTGGCACCGGGCTCACGCTGCAACAGGCGCCTTCGGCGAAGTCGCCCTACCTCGCCCAGCCGAGCGCCCGTCGCACCTGCCTGGACATTTGCTCGCACCATTGACAAATGGCCGCTGGTGGCAATATAGTGAACATTCACTAGGTCTTGGGTGGACGGGTGGCACGCCGATTGCAGACCTGGGTGGGGTGAGCAGGTGTCGCGACATCATGCGGCACGGGGGCTCTAATCGATGCAGCAGGCTGGCGTCATGGCCGATATCGCGCAGCATCCACTGGCCGCCGGCGGGTTCTTCGACCTCGACGGCTTCGCGCTGCCCGCGCTGTTCGCCGACGACGAGCCGGTCTGGACCGCGCTGCACCGGCTGGCCGACCTGGTCGCCGAGGCGGCGGCCGGCGCCGGCACGCCGAGCATCGACGGCGCTTGGTTCACCGGCGAGGTCCGGCTCGGGGTCGGCGTGCGGGTCGAGCCGGGGGTCTATGTCCAAGGGCCGGCGCTGATTGGCGACGGCGTGACGCTGCGCCAGGGCGCCTACCTGCGCGGCAACATCGTGCTTGGCGACGGCTGCACCGTGGGCCACTGCAGCGAGCTGAAGAGCGTGGTGATGCTGCCCGGCGCGGCCGCGCCGCACTTCAACTATCTGGGCGACAGCCTGGTCGGCCGGCAGGTCAATCTCGGCGCGGGGACGGTGCTCTCGAACTTCAAGCTGGCCGGCGACACGGTGCTGGTCCACGCCGGCGGGCAGCGTTACGACACGGGTCTGCGCAAATTCGGCGCGGTGCTGGGCGACGGTTGCCAGACCGGCTGCCACACGGTGCTGAACCCGGGCACGGTGGCCGGTCGCGGTTGCCGGTTCTACCCCGGTGTGACGGCGGGCGGGTGGTTCGTGGCGGGGTCGGTGGTTCGCAGCCCGATTGTCTGGGGCTCGCGCGACGAATAGAGGAGTCAGCATGGCCGAGCGGCTTTTCGGGACCGATGGAATCCGTGGCACCAGCGGCGAGTGGCCGATCAACCTCGATGGCGCCTGGCGGCTGGGCCGCGCGGTGGCCGAGCAGATGGGCGAGGCCGGCAGCACGGTCTTTGTCGGTCGCGACCCGCGGCCGTGGGGGGGCGAGCTGAGCGAGTCGGTGATTGCCGGCCTGACCGCCGGCGGCTGCGACGCGGTCGACCTGGGCGTGGTCCCGACGCCGGCGGTGGCGCACTTCGTCGAGGTCGAGCGCGCGCCGGCCGGGATTGCCATCTCGGCCTCGCACAATCCCGCCGGCGAGAACGGGTTCAAGTTGTTCGGCCCCGGCGGCGAGAAGGTCTGCCCCAGCGTCGAGCGGTTGATCGAGCGGCTCTTCCCCACCACCACCAGCCTGCCCAGGCCGGCGCAGCGCGGGCGGGCGCGGTTGCGGCTCGACGCCATCGAGCGCTACGTCGCCGCGGCCGTGTCGACCATGCCGCCCGGCTGCGACTTGCGCGGTTTGAGCATCGCCGTCGATTGCGCCCGCGGCGCCACGCGCGAGAGCACGCCGATGGCGCTGAGCTTGCTCGGGGCCGAGGTGATTGCCGTCGGCAACGAGGACCAGGGCGAGCGGATCAACGACGGCTGCGGCTCGCTCCACCCCGACTACGTCCGCGCGGCGAAGGCCGAGCATCGCGCCGACATCGGTCTGGCCCACGACGGCGACGGCGACCGGCTGCTGGTGATCGACGAGGACGACCAGATTGTCTGCGGCGACCGCATCCTGGGCATCGCCGCACAGGCGCTGCAGGCGCGCGGCGAGCTGACCGGGCAGCAGGTGGTCGGCACGGTGTTGAGCAACATCGGGCTCGAGCATTGGCTCGGCGGCATCGGCTGCCGCTTCCACCGCAGCGACGTGGGCGATCGCAACGTCTGGCTGATGATGCGCGAGCACGACGCGGCGCTCGGCGGCGAGCCGTCTGGCCACACCATCTTCCGCCGCTTCGCGCCGACCGACGACGCCCTCATTTCGGCCATTCAGGTGCTCGCCGAGATGCAGCGCTCGGGCCGCCGGCTGAGCGACCTGGCGGCCGCCATCCCGCTGGTGCCCCAGCGCGTGGCCAACCTGCGGGTGAGCGCCAAGCCGAGCATCGACTCGATCCCGGTGCTGCGCGCCGCGCGGGAGCAGGCCGACGGCCTGCTCGGCCGCGACGGGCGGGTGATTGTGCGCTACAGCGGCACCGAGTCGGTCGCCCGCATCCTGGCCGAAGGGCCGGACGATCGCGTGCTCGGCCAGGTGGTCAGTCTCTTCCGTCTGGCCTTCACCGCCGCCGGCATCGCCGCCTGACCCGCCGCCGAAACAAGCTCTTCACGTTCGGTTGCTAGAATCACCGCCATGAGGATCACTCCAGATGGCGGTGACCGGCTCCGGCCGTTCGGCAATGGCCTGGCGCGTGGCGGTGGAGCGATGCGGCACGGCTTCCTGATCGATATGGACGGGGTGATCTATCGCGGCAGCGAGCTGATTCCCGGCGCCGACCGGTTTGTCTCGCGGCTGCTGGCGGCCGACATCCCGTTCATGTTTCTGACCAACAACAGCCAGCGCACGCGGCGCGACGTGGCCATCCGGCTGCAACGCATGGGCATCGATGTGGGCGAGCAGCATGTGTTCACCTGCGCGGTGGCCACGGCGCGGTTCCTCGCGCGGCAGAAGCCGGGCGGCACGGCGTTTGTGATCGGCGAGGGCGGGCTACTCCAGGCGCTGCATGCCAACGGCTACGCGATTGTCGATCAGGAGCCCGACTACGTGGTCGTCGGCGAGGGGCGGATGCTCAACTTCGAGTCGATCGAAAAGGCGGTGCGGCTGATTCTCGGCGGCGCCAAGTTGATTGCCACCAACCTCGACCCGAACTGCCCCACCTCGGAGGGCCTGCGCCCCGGCTGCGGGGCGATTGTGGCGATGATCGAGCGGGCCACCGGCCAGACCGCCTTCTCGGTCGGCAAGCCGAGCCCGATCATGATGCGCATGGCGCGCAAGGAGCTCGACCTGTCGACCGAGCAGACAACGATGATCGGGGACACCATGGAAACCGACATCCTCGGCGGCGTGCAGCTCAGCTACCGCACCGTGCTGGTGCTCTCGGGCGGCACGCGGCGCGAAGACCTGGCCGGCTACGCCTACCAACCCGATTGCGTGGTCGACTCGGTGGCCGACCTGATCGAGGGGCGCGGTCTGGACCGCTTGACCTCGGTCCAGTAGCCGCGCCGTGCCGGTGGTGTCGGCGTGTCCAAAATGTCGCGTAGGGGCGGCATCGGCGTTCACTTTGAGCCCCAAGAAGCCCTCTCGGTGCCACTGGCGGCTTGCCCGCCAGTGCCGCCGACGAGCTGCTGGACAGCACTCGCGGACAAGCCGCCTGTACCCTTTGCATCGTCAGCCGTGGCGGTTAGGCTCGGCTGATGAGCGGCCGCCGACCCAGAGCGCCAAGTAGCCGCTGCACCTTGAGTGCCTCCACTGGACTGCACCTGGGTCGGCTGGTCGCGGTCAACGACCGTCGGGATGTTGCGCCTCGAGCGCCAGTACAGGCATGTCGACGGCCGCGGCCTGCCGCTCAGTCTAGCACACCGAGGAGGGACGTGATGGACGAGTCTGGACGCACTTACCTGGGGGTTGACTGGGGCTCCCGGGAGCATTTCGTCTGCCTTCAGAACAGCGCTGGCGAGGTGCTGGGCAGTGCCCGGTTCGGCGCCGATGCGGCCGGTCTGCGGGGGCTGCAGTGCTGGGTCGAGCAGCTCGCCGGGGCGGGGCCGGTGGCGGTGGCCGTCGAGCGGTCGGGCGGGGTGCTGGTGGCCAGTCTGCTGGTCGCCGGCTGGTCGGTCTGGGCGATCAATCCGAAGCAGTCGGACCGCTTCAGGGAGCGCTTCACGGTCGCCGGCGCGAAGGACGACCGGCGCGATGCCGAGGTCCTCGCGAGCAGCCTGCGGACCGATCCGAAGGCGTTCCGTGAGGTCGTTTTCCAGCCGGCGGAGATCGTCGAGCTGCGCGGCCTGGAGCGCCATCGCAGCGACCTGCAAGCCGACCTTCTGCGCCATGCCAACCGCCTCCGCGCGGCGCTGGAGGAGTACTTCCCGGCGGCCTGCCGGCTGCTGGTCGACCACCTGCCCGACCAGTTCTGCTGCGCCGCGCTTCAGGCGGCGGCGGACCCCGACCAGGCCCGCACGATCAGCGAGGCCGACTGGTCACGGCTGTTGTCCGACCACCGTATCCGGCGGTTCAGCGCCCTCGACCTGTGCGAGCTGTTCGCCGCCCCGGCCGCCCCGGCGCTCCCCGGTGCCGCCGCCGCCGGTCGCGTCGTGGTCCACCAACTGGTCGCGGGGTGCCAGCTGCTGCTGCGCCAACTGCGCGACCTCGACAAGGCCGTCGACAAGCTCCTGAAGCGGCTCGCCGAGCCGGCCGACGACGCCCCGGAAGAGCTCCACGAGGTCGCCCGGGTGCTCCGCGCGGTCGAATCGCTGCCGGGCGTCGGACCGGTCATCGCCAGCAAACTGCTCGGCGAGGGCTACAGCCTACTGGCCAGCCGCGACATCGACCGCCTGCGCGCCGAAAGCGGCGTGGCACCGGTCACCCGGCAGAGCAGCAAAAGCCGACAGGTGGTCCGACGCACCGCCTGCAACCGACACCTGCGCGACGCCCTGTTCCATTGGGCCCGCCTGGCGATGTGCCACGACCCAGCCTGGAAGGCCCGCTACGCCGCCCTCCGCGCCGACGGCAAACGCCACGCCAGAGCCTTGAGAACCATCGGCGACCGCCTGCTGGGCGTGCTCGACGCCCTGCTCCGAGACGGCACGGTCTACGACCGCGCCCACCGGCGCAGCACGCCCGAGCCGGCGACCTGACGCACCAGTCAGCGCTTGACTAACGAAGGGATGTCCAGTGGCACCAACCGCCGATGTCAACGGCAAACTAACGCCTGTGGCGCAGGATCGGGTCTCAGACCCGCCCGAATGCCCACGAGCCCGCTTCCGGAGCGGCTCCTCTCGCCGACGGGCGGGTCTGAGACCCGCCCCGACCAGGTTGACCAACAGGCCGAGTACTCCGGCTAGAACGGGAACAGCAACGTGCCGCCGCAGAGGCCGAGGACCTGGCCGGTGACGTAGTCGCCCAGCTCGGTGCAGAAGAACTCGACCACCTTGGCCGCGTCCTCGGGCACGCCCAGCCGGCGCAGCGGGATGCGCTCGGCGGCCGACTCGCGGTCGGGAAACTGGGCTACCGCGCGACTGGTGCGGATCAGCGCCGGGGCGATGCAGTTGACCGTGATGCCCCACGGCCCCACCTCGGCGGCCAGCGTGCGGGTGAAGTGGACCACGCCGGCCTTGGCCAGGCCGTAGTTGGCCATCGGCCCGCCGCCGCCGCGCAGGCCGGCTTGCGAGCCGACGTTCACAATCCGTCCCCAGCCCCGCTCGCACATCGGCGGCACCGCCGCCTGGCTGCACTGGATGGTCGTCCACAGGTTCATATCGAGGATGTCGCGGGTGTCCGACTCATTCATCTGCGAGGCTGACGAGCCGGGGATCGGGCGCAGCATCCCGCCGGCGTTGTTGACCAGGATGTCGAGCGAGCCGAGCCGCTCGCGGATGGTCGCGACCATGCGGTCGACGTCGGAGCGCACGGCGCAATCGAGCTGGAACTCGAGCGACCGCACGCCGAAGGTGCGTAGCTCGGCGGCGACCGAGTCGGCGAACAGCGGCTCGCCGAACTCGGACGCGCCGGCCAGGTCGAGGTCGGCGATGCAGACATCGGCGCCGAGCCGGGCCAGGCGGTGCGCGATGCCCCGCCCCAGCCCGCGGGCGGCGCCGGTGACCAGCGCCACGCGGCCGGCCAGTTTCGGCGGCAGGTCGCTCATCCGGCGGTCCAGCCGCCGTCGACAAAGAGCGTCGCGCCGGTGACGTAGCTGGCCGCGTCGCTGGCCAGGAACAGCGCCGCGCCGCGGATTTCGTGCAGCTCGGCCCAGCGCCGGAAGGCCGTGGCGCCGACAATCGCCGCCGCCCGCTCGGGCTGGTCGAGCAGCGGCCGGTTCATCTCGGTCAGGAACGGACCGGGGCAAAGCGCGTTGCAGCGCACGCCGTGGGCGGCCCACTCGAGCGCCAGGGTGCGGGTCAGGCCAATCACCCCGTGCTTCGAGGCGCAGTAGGCGGTCCGCTCGGCCAGACCGACGGCGCCGAGGGCCGAGGAGAGGTTGATCACCGAGCCGCGGCCGCGGAGCTTCATGCCCGCCGAGACGGCGCGGCAGCAGAGCCAGGTGCCGGTCAGGTTGACCTCGACCACGGTGCGGTAGTCGGCCGGCGGGAAGCTCTCGACCGGGTGGCGGATGTTCACGCCGGCGCTGTTGATCAGCACGTCGACCGGCCCGCGGTGCTCCTCGACGGTGGCAACCAGGCGGGCGACCGACTCCTCGTCGGTCACGTCGACGGCCAGGCCGAGGCAGGCGGCGCCGGTCGCGGCGGCGAGCTCGGCGGCGGCGGCCTCGCAGGCGGGCAGGTCGCGCGAGCAGAGCACCACGCTGGCGCCGGCCTGGGCCAGGCCCAGGCCGATGCTCTTGCCGAGGCCCTTCGAGCCGCCGGTGATCAGCGCCACGCGGCCGTCGAGTCGAAACTGATCGAAGATCGTCGGTTCGCTCACCAGCTCTCTCCCATGGCGATCCGGCTGAGGTTGTCGAGGCTGGTCATCAGGCACTCGAACTCCCACTCGCGCAGCCGCGGCTGCCCCAGCTCGAACGGCGTTCGCCACTCGCCCTCACTCTCATGCCCGCGGACGAAGTGCAGGAACGAGGCCAACGAGCGCGCCTCGCGCGGCGGGTAGCCGTCCCACCAGCTTGGCTCGAGGCAGGTCACGTGGCGCTCGCCCAGCGCCGCCAGTTCGATGCTCCGCGGCAGGTCGGGCCGGCCGTCGAGCAGCTCAAACAGCGCCGCGAAGTCGACCACGCCCGAGCCGATGGGACAGTGGCTGAGCCGAAAACCGCTCCGCGTCGGGAAGATGCGGTAGTCCTTCAGGTGGACGTCGACCAGGTGCGGCAGCACGCGGGCGGCGAACTCGAGCGGCTCCTCGCAGACGGCGAGCGGATTGCCGGTGTCGAGCGTGATGCCGACCGCCGGGCTGTCGACCGCTTCGCACAGCCGCAGGAGGTCGGCGGAGGTCGCGTCCTGGTGATTCTCGACGCCAATCTGCAGGCCATGCTCCTCGGCCAGCGGCGCCAGCGCGCCGAGCGTCTCGGCCGCCTCGCCGACGATCCGCTGCCAGCCGGCCAGGCCGATCTTCCGCCGGTCACCGCAGAGGATGCCGCTGAGCGTGGTGCGGACGACCTTGGCGCCGAGCTCGACGGCGGCCAGGAGATCCTCCTCGAGCTGCCGCGCCTCAACCCGCCGGCCGCCGGCGACCAGCTCGAGGCCAAGCTGGGCGGCACGCTCGCGCAGCGCCGGGCGGTGCTCAGCCGGCACGCCGGTGGGTGGAATCTCGACCCAGCGCAGGCGCAGCTCGGCCGCCAGTTCGACCAGACCGGCCAGGCTCAGCGGAGCCGGGTTCTCGCGCGGTGTGCCGCGGCCGGCGAAGCCGCAGGTATAGCTGAGCCCGAAAGCGCACAAGCCGAACGGCAGGCGATCGTCCACATCCTGGCCCCGACGGCCGGGCGTTGGCCGCCGGCGCGGCGAACCCTCCGCGTTGCCGCGCCGCCCGCGAATGGGTACGATGGCGATGAGGTCCACATGGCCGTCACCCCCGACAGCTTCACCGAGGGTCGGCTCCGCCGCCGGCTGGGCGTACCGCCCGCGCGTCTGAGCGACGGGGCCTTCTCGCTGCCCGGCGCCAACCTGGCGCGGCTGTCGCTGAGCAAGGCGCAGTTTGCCGGCGCCGACCTGCGCGGCGCCGACCTGCACGGCTGCGACCTGACCCGCGCCAGCCTGCGCGGCGCCAGCCTGCTGGTCGCCGATCTGAGCGGCGCCGTGCTGCACCAGGCCGACCTGCGCGAGGCCGACCTGCGCGAGGCCGACCTGCGCCGCGCGGCCCTGAGCGGCACCGCCGTGACCGGCTCGCGCTGGCATGGCGTCCGGCTCGACGGCGCCGTGTTGCGTGATGTGGCCGTGTGGCAGTGCGACCTGACGCTGGAGCAGGCCGAAGGCTGCGAGTCGGTCTCGCTCGGGAGCGCGCTGCGCGAGCTGGCCCGCGACGACGAGACGGTGCCACTGGCCCTGGCCTGGTGCCGGCGGCACGGCACGCCGGCCGACCTGCCGGTCTTGCGCGCGCGGCTCCACGACCGCGCCTGGCGCGCGTGGCGGAAGCAGCTCCAGACGGTCGTGGCCGAACTCGACCGGCGGTGCGGCGCCGTCAGCCGCGCGGCCATCTCGCGCGCCGCGCCGGAGGCGGCCAATCCACGGAGCTTGAGCCGCACGCCGGAGAGTCTGGACGAGGGTTGATCAGTCGGCCAGCCACCCGGCTTCGGGCCGAGTGATCCAGTCGTCGCGCCGGTAGCGGTTGGCGCCCAGATAGACGGCCGCCGGCCGCGTCTCGAGGCGGAGCGACACCGGCTCGCTCGGCTCGGCGGCGACGATGCCGAGCAGATCGCCCGTCTCGGGGTCGAGCAGGTGCACGGCGCCGGGACGAGCCGGCAGCTCGACGGCGCCGCCGCGCGGGCCGTAGGCCAGCAGCTCGTGCGCGTTACCCCGCGCCAGCCACGGCTGCGGCAGGGCCACCGGCTCCCACCGGCCGGCATCGTCGGCGAGCAGCAGCGCCTGCTGCAGGCCGGCCAGGGCAGCCTCCGCGCCGCCGAGGAGCAGCTCGCCGAGCATCATCGCCGTCCACGCCGCGCCGGCGTCGGCGCAGTCGGTTGCTTCGACCACCGCCAGGCCGGCCCGGCGGGCGGCCTCGCGCGCGATGGAGGTGTCGTCGAGCAGGGTCACCGCCAGCCAGCCCTGGTCGTGCAGCTCGCGCGCCGCCTCGCGGGCGCGGCCGGCCTGCTCGGGCGCGCGCCAGGCCGGCGCGAGCAGCACCACGGGCCGGCCGTCGCGGTGCGGCAGACCGTCGATCAGGCTCACCGCCATGCCCATCTCCGGAGCCGGTCATGCCCGAAGCCGCCGAAGCCGCCGAGCCCGAAGCCGCCGCGCCGCGCGGGGGCCGGGCCGGCGCGTGGCGCGGGCCGGCTGGCCACCAGATAGACCACCGGCGCGATGGTGGCCACGCCGCAGACCATGAACAGAGCCGGCCTGAAGCGGAGCAGGAGATAGCTGCCGCCATAGAGCAGGACCAGCCACGGGATCAGCAGCAGCGCTCCGGACCACGAAACGCGGCGGACGGCGATCAGGGCCAGGGCCAGCGTCGGCAGCCAGACAAACCAGAGGGGTCGCAGCCAGCGCCGCGGCGGCGCCGGTGGCGGCAGCGGGGTCGTCGCGACGGCCACGGTGCCCGGCTCAGTGACCCCGACGGCCTGTGCCAATGCCGCGGTGGCGCGGGCGAGCGCCCGGCTCACCTCGAGCGTGTCGCGGCTGGCCAGCGCCGGCACCAGCGTGTCGTCGCGGAGGTCGGTCCAGAGCGGCTCGGGCCAGCGCGCCGCCATCGCCTCGCCGGCCGCCAGCGTGGCGGTCTGCTCGGCCAGTGACACGTGCAGCACCGCCCGCTCGAGGTCACCCTCGCCGGCCGGCCAGGCGTCGAGCCACGCCCGCGCCGCCGGCGGCTCGGCCGGCGCACTCGGCTCGACCACGACGGCCAGCTCGAGCGACTGCCCGGCCAGCCGGTCGCAGAGCTGGCCGATGCGCGCGGCGGCGTCGGGATCGACCAGGCTCGAGGGATCGATCAGGCCGGGCGCCAGCAGCTCGGGCACCGGCGCCGCGGCGGCCAGGCCGGCGGCGAGCAGGAGCGCGGCGGGCCGGCACGGCAATCTCACGGCGCGGCCTCCGCCTGGCTGGCCGGCGCTGGTGTGGCGGCCGCCTGCGGTTCGTGGGGCGCGGCGGCGGGCGGCTCGGGTTTCGGTCTGGCGCGGCCGACGGGGAGCACCTTCAGGTCGAGTGCGTCGAGCTTGGCCAGGGCCTGCTCCGCCAGCGCCAGGAGCCGGTCGAACAGCTCGGGCGCTTCGTCGCGGCGGAGCGGTTCATCGCCGTAGTGCAGCGCGTAGAGGCGTTGCAGCGCGGTCAAGTCGAGTTGCAGGCAGCGGCCGAGCTCGCCGATGGTCGCCACGGCGTCGCGGTTGGCCGGCTTGTCCCACAGCCGCAGGGCGTTGCGCAGCAGGTGCAGCAGGCTGCCGAAGCCCTCGCGCAGCAACGCCTCGGGCTGCCGGCTGGGCCACTCGGCGCGCAGCCGGAACAGCTTGTCGCGCAGCTCGGCGCGGAGCTGGCGGGCCAGGTCGGCCAGCTCGATGCGCAGGCCGATCAGAGGATCCGCGCCGTGGACCACCAGGTGGTGGTCCCACATGTCCCACACCGCCGCCGGCGCGCAGCGGGCCGCCGCGCGCAGGTCGTCGCGGGTCATCACCACCGGCGCGAACGGCACGGCAGCGTGCGCCGCCAGGCAGCCGGCCACGGCGGTCAGGTCGGCGCCGCGCACAACATCAAGGATGATCAGGAGGTTGACATCCGAGGCGCGCGGGCGATAGCCGCCGCGGAGCAGGCTGCCGTAGAGCACGACCGCCCCGAGCCGGTCGCCCAGCGCGGCCGAGAGCCGGTCGGCGACGGCCGTGACCGCCGTCGAGACCGCTTCCGGCAGCGGCTGCGAAGCGGTTGTCTCAGCGGCCATCGGCTCCAGCCCTCGCGAGAACGCTCGCTCCCCGGTCGGCCGGATGGTAAGCGCCAGCCGGGGCGGTGTCAAGCCGAGCGGCGCGGCATAATGCGGATGAGAAGGCCGATGCGCACCCTGACCATCGAAATCGACGAGGCGCTCTACGAGGCCCTCGTGGCGGCCGGTCCGACGCCCGAGGAGGCGGCGGCGCGATGGCTCGCCGCGACGGGGCGGCCGGAGTCGGTGTCGACCGGGGCTGTCAGCGCCTGGCGGCGCTTGTGCGACGGCCTCGGCGAGACCGGCACCGGGGCGAACCTGTCCGACACCGTTGACAGTGCGGTCTACGGCCGGCGGCCGTGACTCGCTCGCTCGTCTTCGTCGACACCTGGGCCTACGTGGCGCTGGCGGTGCGGGACGACCCCAATCATCGGCGAGCGGCCGACCTGGGACGACGACTAGAAGACGACGGCGCGCTGCTGGTGACCACCAACTACGTGGTCGGCGAGACCATCACCCGCCTGCGCTTGGACGCCGGGCTGGCGCTCGCGCTGGGCGTCGCCGAACTGGTGGCCGAGACCCGCCGGGAGGGCCGCTTGCGCCTGCTGCGGGTCTCCGAGGATGACGAAGGTGCCGCGCTGAACTGGCTGCGGCGGTTCACCGACCACCGGCTCTCGTTCACCGACTGCACCTCGTTCGCGGTTATGGCACGCGAGGGCATCCAGGAGGCTTTCACGGCCGACCGCCACTTCGCCGTCGCCGGCTTCACGCCGTTGGTATAATGCGCCTATGCACACGCTGACGATTGAAGTTGACGATGCGATCTACCGGGTGCTGGCGGCCGCTGGTCCGACTCCTGAGGCGGCGGCGGTGCGGGCGCTTGCGGCGCTGCCCGTCAACGGCGACCGACGCGCAGACCTGGGCGCGGCCGCTTGGGCCGCGTTCGAGGCAGGCCTCGGCTCCGCGGGGCAGCCGGGGAGCTACGCCGACGACCACGATCGCCTGCTCTACGGCCCGGATCAGGAGCGTGAATGAGGGCACCCTTCGTGTTCGTCGATGCGTGGGCCTGGATCGCGCTCACCCTCGCCGATGACCGTGGGCACGCCGATTCGCTCCGCGTCGCCGCTGAACTGCGGACCGACCGCGTATCGCTCCTGACCACCAACGGCGTGGTCTACGAGGCGGTCAATCTGGTGCGCCGCACCGCTGGTTTGGCAGCGGCCTTGGCGCTGCTGGGCCAACTCGACCTGCTGCAGCGCGCCGGCGAGCTGACTGTCGTCCATCGCACCGCGGCAGACGACGCGCAAGCCCGCTCATGGCTGGCGCGCTACGCGGACCAGCACTTCTCGTTCACCGACTGCACCTCGTTCGCGGTCATGGCCCGCGAGGGCATTCAGGAGGCCTTCACCGCCGACCGCCACTTCGCCGTCGCCGGCTTCACGCCGCTGGTATAATGAGACTATGCGCAGGCTGACCATCGAAATCGACGAGGCGCTCTACGAAGTCCTCGCGGCGGCCGGGCCGACGCCTGAGGAGGCGGCGGCGGAGGCGTTGGCGCGCGCCGGCTCACCGGACGGGGCCGACGACGGATGGGTGATCTGGGCGGAGCTCTGCCACGGCGTGGTCAGCCTCGGCCAGGTCGCCGACTACGCCGGCACCATCGATGATGCTCTCTATGGGCCGAAACCGTGCCTAGCCGAGTGATCTTCGTCGACTCGTGGGCCTGGGTGGCCCTGTTCGTTGCCGACGACGCGAACCACGCGGCAGCCCAGGCCGTCGGCGAACGCATCCAGAACGAGCGACTGCCGCTGCTCACGAGTGACGCGGTGCTGATCGAGGCCCTGACCCGCCTGCGCCGGCTCGCCGGCCTGGCCGCGGCGTTGCGGCTGGCCACGATGATCGACGGCCTGAAGTCCTCCAGCCGCCTGCGCGAAGTCTACCTCGACCAGCCGACGGAGGCTGCCGCCCTCGCCTGGTTCCGCCGCTTCGATGACCAGGACTTCTCGTTCACCGACTGCACCTCGTTCGCGGTCATGGCCCGCGAGGGCATTCAGGAGGCGTTCACCGCCGATCGCCACTTCGCCGTCGCCGGCTTTACGCCGTCGCCGGCTTTACGCCGCTGGTGGCTTAGCGCCGACCGAACTCACGGCGCAGCGGGGGATCGAACCAGTCGCGCACCGCCGGGCCGCACCAGGCGACCAGCAGCGGGATGATCACGATGCTGAACGGCATCGCCAAGGCGCAGATCAGGCAGATGACCACCAACTGCAGCACCCAGGCCCAGGCGCGGCCGCGGCGCAGATGGGTCATCAGCAGGGCGAGCAACACGATGGGGCTGACCACGGCGACGGCGCCGGCGATGGACGGTGATTCGCCATCGATGTCCGGCCCGAGCACGAACGCGGCGACGAACAGCAGGCTGAGGAGGATCACCCCGTCGAACGCGAGGGTCCAGCCGAGCGCCGCCCACGGCGGCCGCGGAGGTTGGGTCGACGGGCTGCGCTGGCTCGGCATGCCGGCCTCCTGTTACCATCATAGACCGTCTCAGCCGGCCGAGGAGTTCACCCAAATGGTCGAGCCCCGTTGGCACGGGGCTCGATGGGCGTGGGTGGTTTCGAACCACCGACCTCTTGAATGTGAGTCAAGCGCTCTCCCACTGAGCTACACGCCCGGGAGAATGCGGCCAGTATAGCCGGGTCGGCCGCCCTCGTCAACGCCCGCCGCCGCGCGTTGACAGATCGCTCACGCGTCGCTACCATGCTCTCGCCGCCGCTTGCTGAGCGGGTTTGAGCAATCCATGACCGAGCCCGATCGACTGGCCCTGCTCGAAGTCTATGCCACCGAACCAACCACCCCGCCGGCCGAGCTGGCGGTCCGGCTCGGCCTGGCCGCCGATGAGGTGACCGCCGAACTGGAGCGGCTGCGGCAGGACGGCGTCATCCTGGGCCAGCGGGCGATCATCGACTGGGACCGCCTGGACGGCGGGCAGATCTACGCCATGGTCGACGTCGAGGTCAGCCCGGAGGCCGACTTCGGTTTCGACGCCATTGCTCAACGCATCGCCCTGTTCGACGAAGTCCACTCGCTCTACCTGATCAGCGGTACGCGCGACCTGGTGGTGGTGGTCGAGGGACGCGACTACCGGCAGATTGCGCTGTTCGTGGCCGAGAAGCTGGCGCCGCTAAAGGGCGTGCGCAGCACCGGCACCAGCTTTGTGCTGCGCAAGTACAAGAGCGAGGGCAAGCTGCTCGGCTCGGCGCTTGAGGACAGCCGCCTGCCGGTGACACCGTGACCGCCTCGGTCGCGCAGCGCAGGCGGGTCGCCCGGCATATCGAAGCGCTCCCGCCGTCGGGCATCCGCCGCTTTTTCGACCTGGTCCAGGCCACCGAGGGGGTGATCTCGCTCGGCGTCGGCGAGCCCGACTTCGTCACGCCGTGGAGCTTCTGCGCCGCGGCCATTGCCGGGCTCGAGGCCGGCCACACCACCTACACCTCGAACGCCGGCCTGCCCGCCCTCCGGCGCGAAATTGCCCGGCTGCTCCACCGGCTCTACGCCGTCGAATTCAGCGCCGACCGCGAGGTGCTGGTCACCGTCGGCGTCAGC
Organism: uncultured Fimbriimonadaceae bacterium; assembly: GCA_964405335.1. GTDB lineage: Bacteria > Armatimonadota > UBA10988 > UBA10988 > UBA10988 > CAYONP01. The sequence goes on along the minus strand of CAYONP010000024.1, from coordinate 11,885 downwards.
GAGGGGCTCGACCTGGCGCTGCGGGCCATCCTCGAGCCGGGCGACGAGGTGATCGTCCCGCAGCCCTGCTTCGTCAGCTACAGCGCCGCGGTCAGCCTGGCCCACGGCCTGCCGGTGCCGATCGAAACCACCGCCGACGACGGCTTTGTGCCGCGCATCGAGCGACTCGAGGCGGCGGTCACCCCGCGCACGCGGGCGATTCTGATCGGCTCGCCGTGCAATCCAACCGGCGCCTGCATCCCGCGTGCGGTGCTGCAGCAGATTGCCGACCTGGCCGCCGCGCACGACCTGCTGGTGATCAGCGACGAGATCTACGACCGCCTGCGCTACGACGCCGAGGGCCACACCTGCTTCGCCGCGCTGCCCGGCGCGCGCGAGCGGACCATTCTGCTCAACGGCTTCTCGAAGGCGCACGCGATGACCGGCTGGCGGATCGGCTACGCCTGCGCGCCGGCCGAGATCGTTGCGGCGATGACCAAGATCCACCAGTACACCATCATGTGCGCGCCGATGCTGGCCCAGGAGGCGGCTATCGAGGCGCTGCGCCGCGGCGACGCAGCGGTCTCGCGCATGAGGGACGCCTACAACCAGCGCCGCCGGCTGGTCCACGCCGGCTTCGCCGCGATGGGGCTCGGCTGCCTCGAGCCACAGGGCGCGTTCTACGCCTTTCCCTCGATCCGCTCGACCGGCCTGACGTCCGATGACTTCGCCGAGCGGCTGCTCGAGGCCGAGAAGGTGGCCGTCGTGCCGGGCGGCGCGTTCGGGCTCGGCGGCGAGGGCCACGTGCGGGTCAGCTATGCCGCCGGCCTCGATGACCTGCGCGAGGCGCTGGCACGGATCGGGCGCTTCGTCGCCGCGCGGTGAGGTCGGCCGCGGTCAGTCGTACCGCCCGCACTCCTTGACCAGTTCGACCAAGCGGCAGTAGTCGGCGAAGCTGACGTTGCTCGGCACCGAGTGGTCGGAGTGGTAGCAGTACCCGCCACCCACCTTGGCCATCGGGATCTTGGTCCGGATTTCGGCCTCGATGTGCTCGGCGTCGCCCATCGCGCGGACGTCGATGCCGCCTTCGAGGCAGAGCCGCTCGCCGACTTCGGCCTTGATGCAGAGCAGGTCCATGCCGGCCTTCTGTTCGAGCGGCTGCATCGCGTCGATGCCGGTGTCGAGGATGTCGGGCAGGAGCGGCAGGATGTTGCCGTCGGTGTGCAGCATGGCGAAGGCGCCGCGCTCGTGAGCGAACTCGCAGGCCCGGCGATGGGCCGGCTGCACCACCGCGCGGTAGATCGCCGGCGAGAAGAACGGGCCCTTGACGAAGGCCAGGTCGTCGGGCCAGATCAGGCAGTCGAAGGTGTAGCCGCGGCGCCAGGCCTGGTCGAGTAGTTCGAGGTTCAGATCGCACATCGTGTCGATCATCTCCTTGACCCACTCGGGATCTTCGACCAGCGCCATGAGCACCCGCTCGGTACCGACAAACCAGCTATGCAGGACATCGAATCCAAACCAGCCGTGGCCCCAGATCCAGCGCCCCTCCTGCCGCCAGCGGGCGTAATGCTGTTCGAGGTGATGCCAGTTGATCCGGTCCTCGGTCGGCTGCATCCGGGCCTTGCAGTCGGCCCAGGCGTCGCGGTCGACGACGGTGAAGTCGAGGAACTCAGGCACGCTGCCGCGCGACTTCCAGTTGCGCTGGGTCACGCCCCAGACGGTGGTGTGGACGAAGTAATCGTCGGTCTCCTCGACTACCGCGGTGGGGTAGCGCGGGCTGTTGTCGACGCCGATGCCGGCGCAGCGGTCGAAGCCGAAGAAGTCGTCGGGCGAGACGTCGCCGGGCAGGCCTTCATCGCGCCAGCGCTGGATGGTCGCACCCCAGAAGCTGTCGCGCAGCGGGATGCGGTCGCCCTCCTGGTGGCAGAAGGCGCGCCGGTAACGCTCGTGACTGGTCAGTTCGGTCGCCATGCCCGCCTCCTCTCGGCCGGCGCGGAAGGGAGCCGACGCTCGCCCCGGAAGACGGGGCCGTGAGCGACGAACTCCGCGACATCCAGCGACCGGCGCAGTGGGGCGTGTTCATCGCCGCCGGCATTCTCGCCCTGCGCCTGACCGCCTATGCCATGACCGGCTCGCTGGCCGTGCTGGCCGACAGCATCGAACCGCTGTTCAACCTCCTTGCCGCGGCGGTGACCCTGCTCGGCGTGGGCGCGGCCCGGCGGCCGGCCGACCGCGGCCACCCGTTCGGTCACCACAAGCTCGAGTTCGTCGCCGTCGGCTTCCACGGCGCCATGGCGCTGTCCGGCGTAATCGTCGTCGGCGGCGTCGGCTGGTTCCAGTGGTCGCGCGATTGGCCGGTCCGGCCGACACCGACGGCTGTCGGGCTGTTCGTCGGCTCGATCGCGCTCAGCGCCCTGCTCGCGGCGGCGCAGCGCGAGGCCGGCCGGCGGCATCGCTCGCCGGCGCTGCGCGCCGCGGCGCGCCACGCCCGGCTCGATGTCCTGGTCGGCCTGGCCGTGCTCGGCAGCCTGCTGGTCGCCGGTGCCGAGGCCTGGCAGTGGGTCGACTTCGTGGTCTCGGTCGGCGTCGTCGTGGTCGTTGCCTACGGCGCGCTCCGGCTCCTGCGCCAGGCCCTACGCGGACTGATGGACACCGCCGCCGAGGAGCTGCTCGAGCGGCTCGCCGCTGGGTTGGACGAGGCCGTCGAGCCGCCGGTGATCGGTTACCACGACCTGCGCTGCCGCGACGCCGGCGGGCATGTCTACCTCGAGTTCCACCTTCAGTTCGCGCCTGGCACCTCACTCGAATCGGCGCACGACCGTGCCGAGGCCGTCGAGGCGCGGCTCGAGGCGATCGCCGGCGATGCCGACGCGACGGCGCACCTGGAGCCGGCCGACGAGGTGCGCGACGATGCGCCGCTGGTCGTCGCCGAGGCGGGCGCCGGCGAGCAGGCGCGGCGGCGGGCGGCCGCGCGGTCGCTGGCGGTGGCCGTGCTGCTGCTGGCGGTCAAACTCGCCGCCTGGCTGGTCACCGGCTCGGCGGCGGTGCTGTCCGATGCGCTCGAGAGCGTGGTCAACGTCGCCGCGGCGGCACTGGCGCTGTACAGCGTTATGCTGGCCCGCAGCGGTAGCGACCGCGACCATCCGTTCGGCCACCACAAGGTCGAGTTCCTCGCCGCCGGGTTCGAGGGCGCGCTGATCGTCATCGCCGCGGCTGCTATTGTCTGGTCGGCGGTGCATCGGCTGCTCGGCCAGGCCGAGCCGCGCAACCTGGGCTGGGGGCTGGCGCTGGTCCTGGTCGCCGGCGGCATCAACGCGCTGCTTGGGGTCTACCTGGTCGGCGCCGGCCGGCGGCTCGAGTCGGTTACCCTCGTCGCCGACGGACGGCATGTGCTGGCCGACGTGTGGAGCAGCGTGGCGGTGGTCGTCGGCCTGGTGGTCGTCGGCACGACCGGTTGGCAGCCGGCCGATCCGCTGGTCGCCTTGGCGGTCGCCGGCTATATCCTGGTCACCGGCGCGGCGCTGCTGCGCGAGGCGCTGCGCGGCGTGCTCGACACCGTCGACGCGGCGATGCTGGCCCGCGCCGAGGCGGTGCTCGAGGCCGCGCGGCACGCAGGCCGGATCGTCGGCTGGCACCAGTTGCGCGTGCGCGACGCCGGGTCGTACCGGTTTGCCGACGCGCACATCCAGCTCCCTCCGGCGACGAGCCTGCGCGCGGCGCACGAGGTGAGCGAGCAGCTCGAAGACGAACTGGAGGCGGCCCTCGCGCCGGCCGGGGCGATTCTGCACGCCGAGCCGCATCACGAGGTCAGGGAGTGATCCGCTCGCGCCACTCCGCCAGCACGTCGGCCAGCGTCTGGCGCAGCTCGATGCGCGGCTCCCAGCCCAGCTCGTGCCGAATCTTTTCGCTGCACCCGACCACCGTAGGCGTCCGGCCGGCATTGGCCAGCTTCTGATCGAGTTCGACCTGTACTTGCAGGCCCGACAGCTCGAGCAGCGTGGCGAGGAGTTCGCGCACGGCGGTGCCGCTGCCCGAGCAGAGGTGGTAAATCTCGCCCGGCCGGCCGCGCTCGGCCAGGCTGACGTAGCCGCGGACGATATCGCGCACGTCGGTGAAGTCCTTGCGCGCCGACAGATCGCCGACGCGCAGCCGCGGTTTGGCCCGGCCGGCGGCAATCTCGGCGATCTGCGAGGCGAAGTCGGGCACCACAAAGCCGCGCGCCTGCCCCGGCCCGATGTGGTTGAACGGCCGCGCCTCGACCACCGGCAGGCCGCGCGTCTCGTGCAGGTGCCGCGCCAGGGCCGAGCAGGCGAGCTTGCTGAAGGCATACGGCGTGGTCGGCGCCGGCGGCTGCACTTCGGTCAACGTCGCGGGCAGGTCGGGCGCGCCGTAGATTTCGCTCGAGGTGACCACCAGCACCCGCGGCATCGGCTCGAGCGAGGCGGCGCCGTAGAGAATCGCGGCGGTGCTGCCCAGGTTGTTGGCGATGGTCTCGACCGGCCGGTCGAGCGAGGCCCGCGGCGACGAATCGGCGGCGAGGTGGTAGATCCGCTCGGGCCGCACCTCGCGCAGCAGCGCGGCGACCGCCGGGCCGTCGGTCAGCTCGAGGGGGATGAGCCCCGGTCCGTTGCCCGGCCGGCCGACGCCGAGCACCTGCTCGCCCTCGGCCTCGAGCAGGGCGACCAGGTGCCGCCCGGCAAACCCTCCGGCGCCGGTGACCAGGCAGATCATCGCCCGCGGTACTCGCTCACCGCGCGCATCAGGCGCGCCCAGATCGGCCGTAGTTCGTCGAGCGCCGCTTCATCGACGCTGGTCGGCGTGTACTCGGCCGCGGCATAGAGGTCGGTCAGCTCGCGGATTTCGGTCCGCCACGAATCGGTCGACGGCGGCAGCTCGTGGAGGAACTCGTGGGCCGTCAGGTCGGGCCGCCGCGGGCAGCCGATCAACTCACAGTAGGCACCAAAGGCGCGGTAGACATGCCGCACCACCTCGACCGGCGGCCGGCCGCGCAGCGGTGAACGCGGTCCGAACGGATCGACGAACGGATCGCGCGTCGGGCCCGGCGTCTCGCGCTCGCGGCGGCGCAGCCAGGCCGGCAGGCCGGGCAGCTTCAGGCCGCGCAACAGCCGCGCCAGCGCGCGCAGCACAAAGAACGCGACGACCACCGCCAGCACGATTCCGGCGAGCTTGAGCAGGTTGGCCAGCAGCGAGCCGGCCGCGGCGGCATCCGGCGGGCGGAGCGAATCCGGTCGGCGCTCGCGGCCCTGCTCGCCGTCTTCGCCGCCCTCGCGCCTCGGCTCCTGCTGCTCCCCCTCCTCGCCGCCCTCGCCACCCTCGCCGCCCTGCCCCTCGCCCGCGTCGCCGCCGGACTCCTCGCCACCGACGGCATCGCCCTCGCCCTGCTCGGCGCCGGGTTCGTCGCCTCCCTCCTGGCGCCCATCCTCGCCGGCGGCGCGCGGCCCGCCCGGCTCGTCCTGAGCCTGGCTGCCACTGCCGCGATGCGTCGCCGACGAATCCTCGGCGCGGCGGAAGCCCTCGACCGGCGCGTCGTCGAGCCGGGTAGTCAGCCGTTCGATCACCTCGGGCACGCGCGGCAGCCAGCTCCCCTCGCGCGGCTCGAGCCGAGGCGCCACGTTGGCGAAGACGACCAGCAGCGCGGCGAGCGGGAAGGCGAGCAGGATCCAGAGCCCGGTTACGGCCATCGGCAGCCGCGTGCCACGCATCCGGGCATAGACGCTCAGGCCGCTCAGCGCGCTCATCGCCAGCACCACCAGCGCCGAGGCGCAGAACACCTGCATGCAGAGGAAGGCGTGCGTGCGGAACACCGGATCGGCCTGCACCGGCCCGTGGCCCAGCCCGAAGATGACCGCCGCGCAGGCCGACAAGACCATCACCGCGCGGCCGGGGTGCGGCCGCCGGCGCACCGCCGCGGCGCGGTCGCCTTCGGCGGCCCACTCCTCGCTCGAGAGCAGCCCGCTCTGCTGCACCTCGGTGCTGTTCGGATCGACGGTCGTGCGGTCGGTGATGTAGTTGCCGGCCCACCAGATGAAGCCGATGATCAGGTAGTTGAGCCCCAACGAGACGACCGGACTGCCGCCACCGAAGCCGCCGCCGAAGGCCCCGCCGCCGAAGCTGTAGAAGTAGCCGAATAGGCCCATGGTGCCGAGCAGCAGCACGCCGTAGAGCGACGCGCTGGCCATTCCCTCGCGCGCCTTGATGCGGGCGATGCCGACCACCGCGAGCATGAAGAAGCCGAACACCCAGCGCAGCAGCCGCGTCGGCCCCTCGGCCAGCGCCGCCTGCACGTCAATCAGAAACCAGACCAGGCTGGCCAACATGAGGTAAAGCGCGAGCGGCAGGAAGACGTCGACCAACGGGTCCCAGTCGGCCCGGCGCGGTGTCTCCTGAAAGAACGCCGGGTCGGCCGCCGGCTCGAACTCACGGGTGATTCTCATAGCCGCACCGCAGCCAGGCCGGCCAGCGAGTGCTTGCCGACCAGGTTGTAGGTCCGCGCGCCGGCGGCCAGCAACTGGCCCTGCGTCGCGTCGTGCCCGGCGCTGTTGGCCACCACCATGACGCTCATGGCAAAGCCCGACCGCTTCATCGCGCTGACCGCCTCGACCAGCTCGCGGTCGACCCGCGGCGTGATCACAATCGTCGAGACATCGCGCGGCAGGCGGGGATACTCGCGCATGAGCATCCGGCCGACGCTCTGGAAGTCGCTCAACTCGACCCGCGCCGTCGCGTCGAGCAGCCGACCGAGGACCATCTGACCCCGGCCGACGGCAACCTCGAACGGCCGCAGGCGGTCCGACTCTACGCGCATCTGGGCCAGGCGCAGCGCCTGCCAGCGACTGCCCGCCTCGAACTTGATCTCGTCCCGCCGTGCCCGGTCGGCCGCGTCGCGACCGTTCGAGATGAACCCGACCTGCTGGTTCGCCGTGGCGATGTAGTGCGCCAGCGAGGCGGCACAGGTGACCGCCAGCTCGCTCCGCTCGAAGGTCGCCTTGTCTTCATAGGCCGGGGCATACATGTCGAGCACCAGCAGCGCGCCGACCTGTGTCGACGGTTCGTAGATCTTGGTCTGCAACACGCCGCAGCGTGCCGAGGCGCGCCAGTGGATGCGGGTCAGCTTGTCGCCCGGCTGATAGTCGCGCACGCCGCGCAGGCGGGTCGGATCCTCGAAGATGCGTCGATCGACGCGCACCTCGCCGACCGGCCGCGGACCGGTCACATCATAGCCCCCGATGGGCACAATCTCGGGGTGCACGGTGACGTAGTGCGCTCGCTCGCCCGCCTCGAACTTGCGCACCAGGCCGAACAGGTCGCCGGTCTCCAGCAGCAGCGGCCCGAGCTGGTGGTACCCGCGCCGCACCGCGCGCAGCCGGTAGCGCAGGCTCAGACGCTGCTGCGGGCGCATGATGGTGACGCGGGTCGAGTCGCCCTGGCGCGGCAGTCCGGCGGGGGTCAGGTCGTCGAGCAGCAGCCAGGGGATGGGCCACCAGCCGGTATGACGCACCTCGACGCGGACCTCGATCTCGTCGCCGATGCGGGCGCGCTCGACCTCGCAGTGTCGCTGATGTGTGACCTTGCCCAGCGAGTGACCGGTCATCAGCCGTGACGAGAGGATCAGCGCCAGGGCAACATAGAGCGCGAAGGTGAAGAAGCCGACGCGCAGGAAGTAGCTCAGCGCGAGGAGCAGGCAGCAGAGACCGATCCAGCGCAGGCGGGCCAACGGGTGCTCCGGGGATGTTGTATGCGCGCGCGCGGCGGGCGTCAATGGGGCCGCCCGCGCAGACTCACCTGGCTGGGCACTTTCCACCTCCCCAGTTCGGTCTTGATGGCCGTGCGCGGCGGCAGGAGGCCGGTCGATGGCCGCCGAACCCGCCGCGTGTGGTCCTGTCATGAAGTACTCCGACACCGAACGACTGGTCCGGCGGCTCGAGCGCTCGGCCGCGCGGCACCCCGGCTGGTACCGCGTCCGCGTCGGCTGCCTGGCCGCCGTTGGCTATGCCTACGTGGTGCTGGTGCTGGCCGGCATCACCGGCGCGCTGGTCGTCGCCTTTGCCATGATCGCGGTGCAGCCGAACCTCGCCGTCGGGCTGATCTACGCGCTGGTGGTGCTCGGCATCGGCCTGGCCGCGGCGGTGCGCGCGCTGCGCATCGAGTACGACGACGTGGCCGGCATGCCGCTCGCCCGCGACGACGCGCCGCTGCTGTTCGACGAACTCGACCGCATCGCGGCCGTCCTGCGCGCCCGCCGGCCCGGCCGCGTGGTGGTCGACCCGCGACTCAACTGCTCGGCCGCCGAGCGACCTCGGACCGGCGGGCTCGGCTGGTACGACTCGACCCTGGTCATCGGCCTGCCGCTGCTCGAGTGCCTCACCCGCGAGCAGTTCGCCTCGGTGCTGGCCCACGAGTTGGCCCACTTCTCGCGGCGCGACGGGGCGTTCGGCTGCTGGCTCTACCGAGTTGACCGGACCTGGGCGCAGTTGCTCGAGCAGTGGCGCGGCGACGGACACCTCGTTGCCCGCGCCTTCCGCTGGTTCTTCGACCGCTTCCAGCCCTACTTCGCGGCCTTCAGCACCGTGCTGCGGCGCAACCACGAGTATCTTGCCGACCAGGCCAGTCGGCTGGTCGCAGGCGACCAGGCGACCGCCATCGGCCTGGTCCGCGAACTGCTCATGCACCGCACCCTCGAAGAGGGCTTCTGGCATGAGCTGTGGGAGCAAGCAAAGGAGCGGCCGCAGATGCCCAAGGGCTTCTGGCCCGAACTGGCCGCCGTCGCCGCCGGCGAACCCGACCCCGAGCGGCGCGAGCGCTGGTTCCGCGCGCTCTGCACGCGCCAGACGCAGGCCTTCGACTCGCACCCGTGCCTGGTCGATCGCATCGCCGCGCTGGGCATCGCCGCCGACGAGTCGCTGGCCCGGCTGGCCTGCGCGCCCGTGCCGGTCACCGCGGCAATGGAGCTGTTCGGTGATGGGCTCGAGGCGCTGCGGACCAAGTTCGAAGAGCATTACCGCGAGGCGACCTCCGGCTCGTGGGACGATCGATTCGTCTGGTACCAGCGTACGCGCGAGCGGCTGGACGAGCTGGACGCCAAGGCCGCCGAAGCGCCACTGGAGCTGGAGGAGGCGTGGGAGCACGCCAACCTGACCCGCTACCACCGCGACGACGACGCGGCCATCCCCCGCTATGAGGCGTTGATTGCCCTGGACGAGAAGCACTTCGGCGCCAACAGCGAGCTGGCGCGGATCTGCTACGAGCGCGGCGACCCGGCAATCGCCGAGCCACTGCGCCGCCTGCGGCTGCACGGCCCACGCGGCGAGCCGCAGGCCTGCGACTACGAATCGGCCTGGCTCGACGAACAGGGCCGCGGCGACGAGTCGGCCGAGGTCCGGCGCCGCTGGGGCGAAGCGCTGGACACCATCGCCGCGGCCGATGCCGAACGGCGGGCGAAGCCGCACGAGTTGACCCGCATCGCCGGCCACGCCATGGACGACGGCGAGCTGGACAAGCTGATCGCCGCGCTCCGCGCGCGGCCCGACGTCCGCGCGGCCTGGCTGGTCCGGCGGCTGGTGCGTCACTTGCCGCAGGAGCCGAGCTACCTGCTGCTGGTCCGCCTGGCCGACGGCCTGACCAGCGGCGCCACCGACACGCTGGTGCAGGAGCTGATCGACGAGCCGGCCTGGCCGCAGCCGTGCTGGCGCTACGTCGCGACGATCGGCCACTTCGCGCCGCTCTTCGACTGGCGGATCCAACGCGTGCGCGGGTCGCGGATCGTGTGAGCCGCAGGATCGATCGACCGTCTGCCGAACCCGCCCCCATCGCGCGGGAGCAGCACGGTGAAACTCGGCCTGATCAACTCCGCCTGGGCGCAGACCGGGCGCGACACCGCCTTCGGCATCCGCAAGACGAAAGAGATCGGCTTCGATACCCTCGATATCTTCGCCGATCCGCTCGACCTGACTGAGACCGAGACGCAGCTCATCCTCGACACCGCTGCCGAGTGCGAGCTGCCCATCGTCTCGGTCTGCTGCGTCGCCGTCGGCCTGATCGACTTCAACCCCAGCGTGCAGCGCTTCCACCTCCACCGCTGCAACCGCTACCTCGACCTCTGCGCCGCGCTCGGGGCGAGCAACCTGCTGCTGGTCATCGGCGAGTATCTGTGGCAGCAGGAGGTCATCCCGCCGGACGAGCAGTGGGCCACCGGCGTGGCCAATGTCCACAAGCTCGGCGAGCAGGCGCGCAGCCTGGGGCTCAGGATCGCCCTCGAACTCGAGCCCTTCCGGCTCAGCCTGATCAACAGCGTCGAGACCATGACGCGGTTCGTCGCCGACGTCGGCCTGCCCAGCGTGGTGCGCGCCAACTGCGACATCTCGCACCTCCACCTGGTCGGCACGCCGCCGGCCGAGGTGGCCCGGCTGAAGGGCCTGATCGAGCACGTCCACCTCAGCGACTGCGACGGCAAGGTCCACGGCGACCTGCCACCCGGCCGCGGCGTGACACCAATCGGAGACTACCTGGCGGCCATCCGCGACACCGGCTATGACGGCGTGGTCAGCATCGAGCTGGAGTACTCGCCCGACCCGGACAACATCGAGGCCTGGGTCGAGGAAGCCTACGACGCGACCGACCAGATCATGCAGGCGCTGGGCTGCCGCGGCTGAGCAGCTCGTCGAGCAGATCGGCCGTGCGGGCGACCGCGCTCCGGCCGGCCAGCGGCGCGGTGACCTGGTCGAGTGCCTCGAGCATCGCCCGGCGCGCCGGCGTGTCGCGGAGCAGCGGCAGCACCTCGGCCGCTAGCTGGCGTGGGTTCGCTTGCCACTGCACGAGCTGCGGGACGATCGGCGCCTGCGCCAGCACGTTCGGCATTGCCCAGTACTTCGGCCGCGGCCAGTAATAGAGCGCGGCGACCAGTCCGGTCGCCAGACTGCCACGGTAGAGACAGACCAGCGGCACGCGCATCGCCGCGGCCTCGAGCGTGATGGTGCCGCTCTTGACCAACGCCGCGGTGGCGCCGTCGAGCGCGGCCCGGCCGGCGACCACCTCCGCCGGCAGGCCGCTGCGGGCAATCAGGCGCTCCAGGCGGGCGGCGGGTTGGCTGGCTGCCCGCGAGACACGGACCCGCAATTCGGGCAGCTCGGCGCGAGCCAGTCGTGCGGCGGCGAGCATGGCCGGCAGCATGTAGCGCACCTCCGGCGGCCGGCTGCCGGGCAGCAGGGCGAGGGTCGGCGGTTCGGCTCGCGAGGCGCCGTCGGGCCAACGCTCGCGGATTGCCTCGACCGCGGGATGGCCGACGTGCTCAGCGCGGAAGCCCGCCGCCCCGTAAGCAGGCAGTGCCTGCGCGAACGGCGTGGCGACGGCGTCATAGGCGGCCATGACGGCAGCCGCGCGCCGCGCTGAGCCGCTCCAACTGCCCGGCGGGAAGTAACCGAGGACCGGCACGCCGAGTTCCTTCAGCCGCCGTCCGAGCGGCAGGTTGAAGGCCCCGCAGTCGACCAGCACGGCGGCGTCGGGCGGCTCGGCGGCGACCGCGGCGCAGAGGCGCCGGTGGGCGGCGCGGGCGGGCAGGATCTTGGGCAGCACCTCCCACAGCCCGATGGCGCTGAGGGCGGGCAGATCGAACGAGAGCTCGATTTCGGCGTCACGCATCGCCGCGCCGCCGTAGCCGTACAGCATGATGTCGGGCCGCCGGCGGCGCAGTTCGAGCGCGAGTTCGGCGGCGTGGGCGTCGCCCGAGTGGTCGCCGGCGACGATCAAGATGCGCAGCGGCATGGGCTCCTCGGCCGGATTTTCATCGGCGGATCGCTCCGTGTCAACGGGGGTCGCAGCGGTTGGTGAGCCACGGAGCGCGGGCGTCCCCGCCCGCCGACTGGCCGGCGACACGCTCTCCAACGGCCCCC
>CAYONP010000023.1:0-64436 GCA_964405335.1 uncultured Fimbriimonadaceae bacterium | reverse complement strand
CGTGGCCGTGGGCGCGGGGGGGCCCCCCCCCCCCCCGCCCCCCAACCCCCCCCCGGGGGGGGGGGGGGCGGGCCCCCCCGCGGGCCCGGGCCCCCCCCCCTGGGGGGGGGGGGGCCGGGGTGCGGACCCTACAGGCGGCCGACCCGCGCCAGATCAGGCGGTGCAGGCGCGGTAGAGGAAGGCCAACTGCTCGAACAGGCTGCCGATGGTCTCGCCGATGCTCGCGCCGGCCTTGATGGCATCGTCCTGCGACATGCTGTTGTCGATGGTCAGGATCAGGTTCTCGTCCATCGGCGCTTCGTTCAGCCGCTCGAGCAGCTCCTCGATGGTGTCCGACTCGGTCACCGCGCCGCGGTCCGAAATCAGGCCGTCGTCGGCGCCGCGGACTGTCTCGCGCTCCGAGGCGCCCCAGGTTTCGCCATACCAGCTCAGCTCGACGGTGCCGTCGCTGATCAGCTCGCTGACCCGCGTGGCCAGGTCTTCGTCGTCGCTGAGGGTGGTCAGTAGGCGGTCCCATGCGGTGGCCCCCTCGGCCGCCTCGGCGGGCCGCTGGATGCTCAGGCCGAAGCTCAGGCCGGCCTCGCTGGCGTGGGCGAAGAACTGAGCCGAGTCGGTCAACGACTGCGGGCCGCAGTCGTCGGGATTGGCGATGTAGACCGCGGTCTGACGGTTCGGCGCCCAGGAGTCGAACGGCTCGCCGGTGGCCTCGGCCAGATGCTCGGCCAGCACGCCGCCCAGGCCGGTCTTCGCCCGCCAACTGGTGCCGGCGATCTTGCCCAGGAAATCATCGGGCGTGAAGCCATCGAACTTGGCCCGCTTGCGGCGCGTGCGAGCCGCCTTCGAGGCCGGCTTGCGCTCCGCTTCGGGCCGGCTGGCCAGCTCCCGCTCGCGGCGCACGTTGCGGACAATCCGCTCCTGCAGCTCCTCCTCGACATCCTGCAACCGGCCGGTCGCGGTGTAGCGGATCTGAATCAACGGGGTCTTGACTTCGACCACCTGGTACTCGCCGATGCGGTTCTCGTACGCCTCGCCAACCTTGAAGAAATCGCCCACGGCTGATTGCCCCTCGTCGGTGCCCGGTGACGCGGCAGTGTAGCACAGCGCCGGACAATGGCCAACGCGACGATCCCAGCGTTGCGCATCCTGGCCGGTGGCCGCGGCGTCGCCCTGCACCCCGGTGCGAACCTGCCGACGCCGCTCTGCGCCTGAAATACCAACGTCACCCGTCGCGCAGCCACTCCGCCGCCTCGGGGGCGAAGTAGGTCAGGATCAGGTCGGCCCCGGCGCGGGCGATGCTGGTCAGGCTCTCGAGCACCGCCCGTCGCTCTTCGATCCAGCCGTTGGCGCCGGCGGCCCTGAGCATCGCGTATTCGCCGCTGACCTGATAGGCCGCCACCGGGACGTCGACCGCGTCACGCACCTCGCGGATCACGTCGAGGTAGGGCATCGCCGGTTTGACCATCACCATGTCGGCGCCCTCGTCGAGGTCGAGCCGCACCTCGCGCAGCGCCTCGCGGCGGTTTGGCGGGTCCATCTGGTAGCCGCGCCGATCGCCGCATGCCGGGGCCGACTCGGCCGCCTCGCGGAACGGGCCATAAAACGCGCTGGCGTACTTCGCCGCGTAGCTCATGATCACCCGCTGGTCGAAGCCCGCCTGGTCCAGCGCCGCGCGGATCCGCGCCACGCGGCCGTCCATCATGTCGCTCGGGGCGATAATGTCGGCCCCCGCCGCCGCCTGCGCCACCGCCGTGCGGGCGAGCAGCTCGAGCGTGGGGTCGTTCTGCACCGTGCCGTCGGCGTCGAGCACGCCGCAGTGGCCGTGGCTCATGTACTCGCACAGGCAGGTGTCGGCGATGGCGACCAGCTCGGGCGCCGCGCGTTTCACCTCGCGCAGCGCCTGCTGCACGATGCCGTCGTCGCGCCAGGCGCCGCTCGCCTGCTCGTCCTTCGCCGCCGGGATGCCGAACAGGATGACCGCCGGCACGCGCAGCTCGCAGAGCCGCTCGAGGATCGGCGCCAGGCGGTCGACCGAGCGCCGCCGCTGGCCCGGCATGGCGCCGAGCTCCTGCTCGATGCCGCTGCCCTCGACGACGAACAGCGGGTAGATGAACCGCGCCGGGTCGAGGCGTGTCTCGGCCACCATGCGGCGCAGCGCCGCGGTCCGGCGCAGTCGCCGCGGGCGGTGGATGGGATAGGGCATCGGCTTCTCCGAGCAGAACGGGGTCACGGGCCCCCGACTCCGGCCAGTGCCTGGGCGGCGATGTCGCGGCGGTAGTAGGCCCCCGGCCAGTGGATCCGGTCGACCGCGGCATAGGCCCGGTCGGCCGCCTGGTCGATCGAGCCGCCGAACCCGGTCACGCCGAGCACCCGGCCGCCGGCGGTGACCACCCGACCGTCGCGCCGGGCCGTCCCGGCGTGGAACACCGCCACCTGCTCCGGCTGATCGTCGAGCCCGTCAATCGGGTGGCCGGTGGTGTAGTCGCCAGGATAACCGCCCGAGGCCATGACCACACAGACCGCGGCGGTCTCGCGCAATTCGAGCCGCTCGCCGGCCAGCCGGCCCTCCGCGCAGGCGAGCAGCAGCTCGGCGAGGCTGCCGCCGATGCGCGGCAGCACCACCTGCGCCTCGGGGTCGCCGAAGCGGCAGTTGTACTCCAGCACCTGCGGCCCGTCGTCGGTCAGCAGGTAGCCGCCGTAGAGCACGCCCTGGTAGGGCCGCCCGCAGGCGACCATGGCGCGCGCGGTGGGGACCAGGTGCTCGTCGATGATCCGCTGCACCAGCTCCGGGTCGATCTGCGGTACCGGGCTGTAGGCCCCCATGCCGCCGGTGTTCGGGCCGGCATCGCCGTCGAGCGCGCGCTTGTGGTCCTGGCTGACCGGCAGCGGCACCACCGTCTCGCCGTCGACCAGCGCCATGACGCTCAGCTCGGGGCCGCGCAGGCACTGCTCGATCACGATCCGCTCGCCGGCGGCGCCGAACTCACCGCGCCGGAGAATCAGGTCGACCGCCTGGTGCGCCTCGTCCCGCGTCTGACAGACAATAGCGCCCTTCCCGGCGCAGAGCCCGTCGGCCTTGACCACGATCGGCGCACCGGTGCGACGGAGGTAGGCGTCGGCGGCATCGGCGTCGTCGAAGACCTCGAACGCGGCGGTGGCCATGCCGGCGTCGCGGAAGAGCTGCTTGCTGAACACCTTGCTGCCCTCGAGCAGCCCGGCGGCGCGGCTGGGACCGAAGACCGTCGCCCCGGCGGCGCGCAGCTCGTCGGTCAGGCCGGCGACAATGGGCGCCTCGGGGCCGATCACGACCAGGTCGGCCGACCGCGCGGCGGCCAGGATGGCGGCGTGGTCATCGATCCGCCCACCGAGCGAATCTCCGACGGCATCGATGCCCGGATTGCCGGGCAGGGCGCTGATCCGGGTCACCTCGGTGTCGCGGCTGAGTCGCCAAGCCAGGGCATGTTCGCGTCCACCGCCGCCGATGATCAAGACATGCATCGCGCCGCCTCCTCCCCGCGTCTGCCCGCGCGCCGGACCAACCAGCGGCGTCCCGCCGGCACCGGATGGACCGTTGTCCGTGGCGGGCACAGCCCGCCCTACCGCTCCCGGGCCAGGTTGACGAACAGCTTGAACTGCCGCAGGAAGCCGAGCCGGACCATGCCGGTCGGGCCGTTGCGCTGCTTGCCGATGATGCACTCGGTCTCGTCGGGCGGGGCTTCGTCGTCGAGCGCGTCGCTGACCGGGCGGGGCTCGCCGTCCTGCTCGTCGCGCTGCTTGTAGTAGCTGTCGCGGTAGAGGAACATGACCACGTCGGCGTCGGCCTCGATCTGTCCCGACTCGCGCAGGTCGCTGAGCATCGGCCGCTTGTTCGGCCGGCTCTCGACGGCCCGCGAGAGCTGCGCGCAGGCGACCACGGGGACCTCCAGCTCCTTGGCCATGCCCTTGAGCGAGCGGGTGATCTCCGAGATCTCGTTGACCCGATTGTCGGTCCGCGTGTTGCCCCGCATGAGCTGCAGGTAATCGACGACTACCAGGCCGAGTCCGCCCTGCTGACCCTTCAGCCGCCGGGCGCGGGCGCGCATCTCGATGGGTGACAGCGCCGAGCTGTCGTCGATGA
Source organism: uncultured Fimbriimonadaceae bacterium (assembly GCA_964405335.1). Lineage (GTDB taxonomy): Bacteria > Armatimonadota > UBA10988 > UBA10988 > UBA10988 > CAYONP01. Next base: position 60,322 of record CAYONP010000023.1, on the reverse strand, counting down.
ACAGCGGCGCTTTGGCCAGCGCGTTCATCGACTCGGCAATCTGCTCCCAGTCGGTGTTGCGGAACCGGCCGGTGCGCCAGCGGCTGAGGTTGACCCGCGCCTGGCTGCAGATCACGCCGCTGACGAGCTGCTCCTTGCTCATCTCGAGGCTGAAGATGCCGGCCGGCTTGGCCTCCGGCTTGCCCACCGTGGCGTGCATGGCGAAGTTGACCGCCAGGCTGGTCTTGCCCATGCTCGGCCGCGCGGCGAGGACGACCAGGTCGCCGGCCTGCAGCCCGGCGAGGTAGTGGTCGAGGTCGGCGTAGCCGGTCGACAGCCCGGAAATGGTGGCGCCCTGGTGGAACTTGGCCTCGGCGGCGTCGAACACGCGCATGGTCAGTTGGTTGACGTGCTCGAAGTCGGTTGCCGCGCGGTGCTCGGCCAGCCGCATGATCTGGCTCTCGGCGGAGTCGAGCGCGTCCTGCGCGGTGGTCTCGGTGTCGTAGCACGACTGCGCGATGCGCCGGCTGGCAAACAGCAGCTCGCGCAGGGTGGCCTTGTCCTTGACCACCGAGGCGTACCGCTCGGCGTTGATCGAGTAGGGCACCGAGCGCTGCAGACGGTCGAGGTAATCGAGCCCGCCGAGCGCCTCGAGCCGCCCGCGGGCGCGCAGTTCGGCGGCGACCGAAACGGTGTCGACCGGCTCACCGCGGTCGAACAGCTCGAAGCAGGCGCGGCCGATTTCGACGTGCGCGTCGCGGTAGAAGTCTTCGGCGCGGCAGATCTGGGCGACCACGGCGACCGCGTCACCGCCGAGCAGCATCGCCCCCAGGGTCGCCTGCTCGGCGTCCAGATCTTGGGGTGGAACTCGCTCGGCACCCAGTGATTCGCCCAGGTGGTCCATGCCGCTCGGTTACCCGCCCGCGGTCAGGCGTCGGCCTCGGCCTCGCGGGTGATGATCGGTTTCGGCTTCGGCGTGCCGGTGACCTCGTCGTCTTCGTCCGACTCCTCACGCTTCGGCTTGGCCGCCTCTTCCAGCGCCTTCACCGTCACCGTGATGGTCGCCGTGATGTCGCCGTAGACATGCGCCTCGACCGCGAACTCACCGGCCTCGCGGATCGGCTCGGCCAGGTGCAGCTTAGTAGGATCGAGCTGCACGCCATGGGTCTCGCGCAGAGCCTCGGCAATCTCCCGGACGCCGACCGAACCGAACAGGTGGCCCAGCTCATTGGCCCGCGCGCGGACCGTCACGGCCTTGCCGTCGAGCGCGCCGCGCTCGGTCATGGCCTGGTCCCGGCGCAGCGACTCGCGCCGCGTTTCGGCCCGGGTCATCGACTCGGCCTGCTTGCGGACGCCCTTGGTGGCCAGCATGGCCAAGCCCTGAGGGATGAGGTAGTTGCGCGCGTAGCCGTCGGCCACGCGGACAATCTCACCCCGCTCGCCCAGCTTCTCGATGCGCTGGCGCAACAGCACTTCCACGGCGCGCCTCCTGGAGGTAGGCGCTCAGCATACCACACCTCGCCCCGCCGTCCACCGGTGCCTGACCCCGGAATCATGTGGCATGTTACGGCGATCGGCGGGGTTGTTACCGGCCGCGTGACGCCGGGGTCAGACCCCGGTGAGCTGCGCCAGGTGCCAGGGGTAGTAGAACTGGACCGCCGGATCGTCGAGGTCGAGTGTGACCTGGACAAGCTGGTCGTCGTCGTCGTAGAGCTCGAAGGTCTGCCAGCGCACGTCCGGCGAGTCGGGTGCGTTCACCGCCACCGCCTCGGGCGAGGGGGCGTCGAGCACGGCGACGCGGTAGATCCGGTGTGCCGAGACGGCCAGCTCGTTCGGCGGCTGGCCGGTGAATTGAATCGCCACCACCTGCTCGGTGCGCACGATGCGGCCGGCCAGGCCGAGTTCCCAGTCGGCGGCCAGCTCGAGTTGGCGATCGGTGCCGGCAAGCTCGAACCAGCGTTCATCCTCGCAGAACAGCGTCAGGCCGTAGCTGTCCGAGTAGCACGGCGGCTCGCCTTCGTAGAGGGTCACACTCTCGCCGGGCACCGGGGCATCGGCCAGTTCGAGGCAGAGCCGGCCAAGGTAGCGCAGCGCCTGCGGATTGCCGATGATGGTGATGCCCTCGTCGTCGTCCTGGTCGACATAGAGCTTGGAGGTGAGGTCGAGCGGCACGCGGTTCTCGACCACCGGCAGCGCCATCGGTTGCTGGCCGAGCAGCTCGGCGGCGCGGACCAGCAGCAGGTTGCAGCGGTGATCGTCGGACAGGTGCTGCTCGGCGTAGCGGACACAGAGGCGGTAGGCGCGCGTGCGCCCGAAGTCGGATTCGAGGTCACAATCTTCGAGCAGTGACGCGATCAGCGTGTCGACATCGTCCATGCCGTGCGGCCTCGGCGGCGAGTTCGAGAATCGGTGGGAATGCCCTTCTCGCCGAACACGACAGGAGGATGACACTGATCGCAGAATCGGGCAGAGGCCCTGCCTGGAGCGAGGAGGAGGCGATGACCAGTCTAGTCCGCTCAGCCGGTCTGCTCACACTCTGCTGGTTCGTGGCGTCGTGCGGCAAGCAACCCGCCAGCGACGGCGGGGCCGCCCCAGCGCCCGCGCCGGCACCGGCGCCGGCGCCCGCGCCGCCGTCCGGCGACGATCAGGCCGCCCCCAGCGGCGGCGCGACGGCCTGTGTGACGGTGCGCCGTGAAGAGGTCACTCTGCAAGCCGGCGCCACGGGCACCATGGCGGTGACCCTCGACGAGGCCGGCACCTATGTGGTCGCCCTGGCCGGCGGCGAAGAGACCGACCCGATGGTCCGCATCACCGACGGCCGCGGTGAGCTGCTGGCCGAGAACGACGACTTCCGCAACGACTCGTACTGCGCGGCGATCTTCGCCGTCGACAAGCCGCAGTCGGTGACGCTCGAGACGAGCTGCTACGAGGACGCCGCCGGGACAGCCATCCTGCGGGTGCAGCGGATCGGCTCGATTGCACCCGGCAAGCGGGTCAGCGCTGAGCTAACCGCCTATGACGAGTGGCACTTCTACGCCTTCACGGCCGACAAAGGCAAGGTCTACCAGTTCCGGCTGAAGGACCTGAGCACCGGCTGCGACCCGATGCTCGGCCTCCACGACGGCACGACGCTGGACGGTCTCGAATACGACGAGGCCGAGAGCGACGACGACGAGATCCTGTGGAAGGCGACCGAGAGCGGCGACTACGTGCTGACGGTCACCATGTCGACGCTGGAGGGCAGCGGCACCTACACCGTCGAGTGCGCGAACTTCGTCGAGAACTGACCCGGCCGGATGGCGACCGACCTCGACCAGATCGGTGAGTTCCTGCGCCGCGATGGAATCCGCTACCTGGTCGACACCGACCCGGAACGGCTCGTCTGTCGCGGCGAGGGAACGACCGGCCGCCACCGCATCGAAGTCCGGTTGAGCGAGGACGGCGACTGTCTGCACCTGCGCGTGCCGGAGGTCATTCGGCTGGCCGGCTCGCCGCACGCGGCGCTGTTGATGGAGCGGCTGCTCGAGCTGCACTACCAGATCAAGCTGGGCCGCTTCGGGCTCGACCCGCGCGACGGGGAGATCGACTGCGAGGTAGTGCTGCCGCTCGACGACGCGGAGCTGACGCACCGCCAGTTCCGGCGCTGCTTCGCCGCGCTGCTGCTGCTGGTCGACCAACATGCGCCGCGGTTCCGGTCGATCCTGGCCCACGGCGAAGACCCGGCCCGCGACGAGGCGGCGCAGACCGAGCGGTTCCTCGACCAGCTCGCGGCGACGCTTGGGATGAGCCGCGCCGAACTGGCCGAACACCTCGACGTGCACCGGCCGACGAGCGGGTAGACTGATCCTACGGAGACGAGATGTCGGACATGCTGCGGCGGCTGGAGCGCCTGCCGGCCCACCTGACCCAGGGCGCCTGGACCGCCTGCGAAGTGGTGGTCGACCAGGGCCGGATCCGGTTCAGCGAGCTGGCCGACCATGCCGACGCCCGGCGCCGCGACCGCCGGCGACGAGGACTGCGCTGGATGGGCGGCGGGTTCGGCGCGCTGCTGCTCGCCCCGATGGCGCCCACGCCGGCGGTTGGCGCCTCGCTGGCGGTGGTCGGCCTGCTGGCCATGCTCAACGGCGCCGAGCGACTGCGCGGCGCCACCCGCGAGCGGCACCGCAAGTTCGAGCTGGCCATGCTCGACCCGGTGCGCGACGAGGTCGAGCTGCTCGGCCCGCAGGGCAGCCTGCTGTTCGCGCCGATCAGCGACGTGCGCATGTTCCTGCTCGTGTGCGACCGCGACGACGGCCGCTTCCATGTCGCGCTGGTCAGCCAGAGCGGGGCCTTCATGCCCTGGCTGTGCAGCCTCTCGGGCTCGTCGGCCGGCACCCTGACCTGGCTGCTTGGGCACCTCACCGACCGCCCCGCGATGCGCCTCGAGTCGCCCCTGGCCGAGGCCGCCGAACGACTCGATCAGGCCGCGCCGATCCCCGGGCCCGAGCCGCCCGAGGCGACCGCCACGAGGTACTGACCGTCGCCGCACCAGCGCACCGCCCGTTGACCCGACGGCGTCTCGACCAGCATGGTGCCGGGCCCGCTCGGTCGGGCACGGAACTGCTTCGGGTCGGTCAGCCCGCGGCCAAGCTGCTTGGCCACCGCCTCCTTGGCCGTCCAGGCGGCGGTCTGCGCGGTGGCGTCGGGTAGCTCGGCCAGCTCGTCGGCGGCAAAGGCGGTGCGCAGGAAGGCGGCGTCGCGCGCGGCGATCGGCTCGACGTCGATGCCCACCGGCTGGTCGCCGGCGACCGCCACGGCGATGCCCGGCTTGTGCGCCAGGGAGAGGTGCGGCGCCGGGCCGCCGTCGCGCGGCCGGGCCAGCGGCGCGCCCTCGGCATCGTGCTCGATGGCAATCTGGTTCGGCTCGAGGCCGTCCAGTCCGCGGGCGATGCGCCACCGCCGCACGGCGTCCTTGGCCGCCAGCCGACCGGCCAGGAACTGGTCCTGCTGGCGATGGTCGCTCGAGGTGCGGCGGAGGGTGCGAAATTCGTCGCGCGTGAGCGTCGCCCGGGCGATCCAGAGCGGCAGGTCGAGCGCCCGGCGCATGGCGAACAGGCCGCTGCCGAGCCCGCTCAGGTCGAGGCCGGGGAACCGTTCGGCCAACGGCGCGGTGGGCATGAAGCGCGCGGGATGGCCGACGAAGCGCACCACCGCCGCCGGCCAGTTGAAGCGCCAGAAGGTCCAGCGCGAGACCTTGACCAGCACCGCGCCGTCGCGCACCAGCTCGATGCTGCCGACCAACCGCTTGGCCCGCACCTCGTCGAGCGTCAGCCGCATCTCGACCTGGTCGCCCGGCGCGGGCGGCGGGCCGAACAGCTCGAACTCCTGGATCTGCGCCGGAAAGACGATCACCCCATCGTCGAGTTGGGCCAGCGGCCAGTAGCCGAAGAGCTGGCCCATGGCGTCGAGCAGCGCTGGGTCGAGCAGCATCGGCGGCTCGTCGGCGCGGCCGAGCATCATCCCCCGGGGCAGCGAGCGGAGCCGCCCAATCAGGCCGTCGGCCGACTGCACCCCCGTCTCGCTCACGCCCTGAAAGCAGGGCCCGTGGAACATGATGTGCCGGTCATACAGCGCTTCGGCGCTGAGCGGCGCCGGCGCGGCGCCGGTCAACTCGATGGTCGGCGCCGGAGGTTCGGCGAGCGGGCCGAAGAGCAGCTCGCCGTCGGACAGAACCTGCTCGCTGCCGGCGGCAAAGACCTCGACCTTGACCTCGCCGTCGGCGATGGTCTCGGCGCGGAACTCGAGCGTGGGACAGTCCTCGCCCGAGATCTCGCGCCGGGCGTTGATCTTCCGCCCGCCGCGCAGCGGGCGGTCGGGATAGACCATCCGCGCCGCCTCGGCCATCATCTCGACGGTGACCGTCAGCGGGACCAGCGGCATGGCCCCGGCGGTTTCGGCGTCGTGCGTGGCAAAGACGCCGATCTGGTGGTCGAGCAGATACGGCTGCCGGGCCGGATCGAGCCGGTGGCGCAGCACCGCGCGCCGGCCGGGCACCAGTTCGACGACCTCATCGATAAACGGCCAAGCGAGTTCGCCGGACGTCGCCGGCTCGGCCACCTCGGTCGGCGCGCTGCCCTGGTAGTAGGCGCTCAGCACATCACGCTGCGTGGCGATGAACTGCTCGGTGAAGGCCGTGTTGGCCGCCAGGGTGGCCCGCATCGCGGCCAGGTGCGACTCCATCGCGCCGGCGGTCTCGCGCAGGAACCAGCCGATCTGCGCCCCGGCGCCCGCTGGCACGGCGGCACGCGCCGGGCTCGGCGCCGGCCGCGGCGGGAGCTCGATCAGCTCGGCCGACCGATCGGCAAACAGCGCGTCGAGCCGCAGGTCGACCCCGTGCGCCGCCAGGCTGCCGACCAGGTGGTTGAGCTGGGTCACTCCGCGGCGCTGGCGCAGATCGGCGGCGACGGCCAGGTGCGGGCGGTCGCCGAGGATGTCGGTCACGCAGTCGGCGAGCTGCCCGCCGGCACCGCATTCGAGGTAGCTCCGGATGCCGGCGGCATGGGCATGCTCGATGGTGCGCACGAACTCGACCGGCCGGATGATGTTGTCGACCGCGATGCGCCGAATCTCGGCCGGGTCGGGCGGATACGGCCGGGCGGTGCTGCAGCTCCACAGCTCGGTCGCCGGCGGGCCCATGCCGATGTTGCCGAAGGCGCTGGCCATCGGCTCGCAGACGCCGATGCTCATCGGCGTGTGGGCGGCGCGGACGAACGGCAGGCGGTAGGTCGGCACGCCGGCACCGGCGAGCCGGTCGAGCGCCTCGCGCACCGGCGCCTTGGCCCCGGCGATGACCACCCGCCGCGGGCCGTTGTGCATCGCCACATAGACCTCGCCGCCGACGCCGGCGAGCACCTCCTCGACCCGCTCGCGCTCGCCGATGGCCAGCGCCATGCGGGCCCCCGCGCGGGTGACCAGTTGCGGCAGGTGCATCACCTGGTCGAGGTGGCGCAGGAACTCGGGCACGCTCAGCACGCCCGCGGCGCCGAGCGCCGACCAGTCGCCCAGGCTGTGGCCGATCAGCGCGTCGGGCCGGATGCCGAGCTGTTCGAGCAGCGTGAACAGAGCGATGTTGGCGGCCAGGACAATCGAGCCTGAGTTGTCCATGCGGCGCAGGGCGTGCTCGGCCCGCCAGCGCTCGCGCGGGTCGCTCAGCGGACCGGGAAAGAGGACCTCGGTGTAGGGCCGGCGGCCGACCTCGCGGGCCATCCGGTCGGCCAACTCGAACCAGCGGCGCACGCACTCGAAGTGCACCGCCAGGTCCGACAGCATGTTGAGGTAGGGCGAGCCATCACCTGGAAAGACGAAGGCGAGGCGGCCGCGCCGGGCCATCGGCTGCTCGGCGAAGTAGACCCCGCGCGGATCGCTGATCTCGCGCTGCGTCGGGTCGGCCAGCAGGTCGGCGGCCGACTCGAGCCGGCTCATCAGCTCGGGCAGCGTCGCCGCGACGATAGCCAGGCGCAGCGTGCCCGGCCGCAGGCGCCGTGAGAGGGTGAACGCTAGGTCGACCAGTGGCACGCCGGGCCGGCCGGCCAGTACGCCGAGCCAGGCGCGGGCCTCGTCGATCACGTCGTGGCGGCCGGCGCCCTGGAAGATGCAGACGTCGCTCTCCCACTCCGCCGTCGCGCTGAGCCGCTCGATCCAGGTGGTCACGCCGGCAGCTCGCCCTCGTCGGTCAGCGGCGCGATCACCACCTCGGGCTCGCCCTTCGCGCCGTGGGCCAACTCGTCGAGCAGCAGCCGCGTGCCATCGGCCGGCGCGATGAGCGCAAACCCGCGCTGCCGCATCACCGCCCGCAGCTCGGGCGAGACCATGCCGACCTCGTCCCAGGCACCCCAGTTCACCGTCACCACGCGCGTCGGCCAGGCCACGTCGAGCAGGCGCGCCAGCCGGCTGAGATACTCGTTGGCCGCGGCATAGTCGACCTGGCCGACGTTGCCGAACCGACCGGCGACGCTGCCGAACATGACCAGCAACCGCGGCGGGCGCCGTTCGAGCGCGGTGACCAGGCCAAGCGCCGTCTCGACCTTCGTCCGCCAGACGCGCTGGAAGCTGCCGAGCGATTTGTCGACCAGCCGCTTGTCCTCAATCACCCCGGCGGCATGGAAGACCGCGTCGAGCCGCCCGTGCCGCGCGTGCAGATCGTCGATCAGCGCCGCCAGCGCGCCGGCGTCGGTGGCATCGAGCGAGTGGTACTCGACCGTCGCACCCGCCTCGCGCAGCCGGGCCAGCGTGGCGCGCACCTCACGTTCACGCAGCAGCGCGCGATGCGCGGCCTCGATTGCCGCCGGCGACGAATCGCGGCAGCCGGCCTCCAGCTCGAAGCCGATGGCCGCCTTCAGCTCGGCCAGGTCGGTCATGCCCTTGGTCGCCGGCGACTCCGCCGGCGGCGGTGGCGGCGTGCGGCCGGCCAGGATGAGCGTCGGCGAGACCTGTGCCGCCAGCGCCGCGGCCACCTCGGCGGTGATGCCCCGTGCGCCGCCGAGCAGCAGCACCACACTCGTCGAGTCGAGCGCCACGCCTGCGCCCTCGGCGGCGCGCTCGACGCAGCGCAGGGTCACCCGCGCGGCGCCCAGGCCGACCTCGACCGCCGGGTCACCGCCGAGCAGCTCGTCCAACAGCAACTCGGCGGACGGTGGCGCGCTCGGATCGAGGTCGATCGCCTTGACCGCCACGCCGGGCAGTTCGCGGGCGGCTGACTTGGCCACGCCGGCCACCGCCGCGGCCGACGGCAGCGGGCTGCCCGAGCCGACGCCGAACGCGCCACCGCAGCCGGTGAGCGCCAGCAGACCGAGCGCGCCGTCGACCTCGCGCAGCCGCGGGCAGACCGCCTGGCAGAGCAGGAACCAGCCGGCCACGGTGGCATCGCTGTCGGCCGGGTCGATCGATTCGAGCAACACCACCCCGCGCGGCTCGGCCAACGCGTCGACCAGCGCCGCCGCCTGGTCGGCGGTGCGCGGCAGATCGGCAAGCACCGGCTCGAGACCGAGGGCGTTCAGGGCCTTGGCCACGGCGGCGGTGAGCGCGTCGGGACCGGGGATCAGCAGCACCTGGCCGGGCGACAGGTGCCGTCGCTCGCCGTCGGCCGGGGCGGCCACCGCCTCGAGCACGAATCGCCGCGTTGGCACACCCGACGCCGGCGCCGCGGCCGGCGCTACGGGCACCACTCGGGCCGGCGCGGGCGCACCGCCGAGCAGGCGCGATTCGAGGAAGCGGACCACCTGGCGCAGTGTCTTCTGCTGCGCCAGCTCTTCGATCTGGTCGTCAAGACTGCCGACGGAGATGGGCAGCTTCTCGGCCAACCCGCTGAGGATTTCGATCCGTTTGATCGAGTCGATGCCCAGCTCGGCTTCCATATCGAGGTCGACGTTCAGGCTCTCCGGCGGGTAGCCGGTCCGCTCGGCGACCAGCCGGACGAGCAGGCCCATCAAGTCGAACGGCCCGGCCGGCGCCGGCGCCGGCGCCGGCGCGGGCGGTTCGGCCGCCGGTGCGGGCTGCACGGGCGCCGGCGCGGCGGGCAGGCTCAGCTCGGTGGCACGGCCGCCGAAGTAGGCGGTCATGACCGTCCGCTGCGCCTCGAGGTAGCGCTCCATGATCCGCTGCTGGCTCTCCAGCGTCTCGCGCACCATGGCCTGCTGCTGCTCCAGCGCCCGCGTCATCGCCGCCTGGAACTCAGCCAGCGCCGGACTGTCGGCCGGCGCGGCGTCGGACGCCGGCTGGGCGACGACCTGCGCGGGCGGCGCCTCACGCGGCGGCGCGGGCTCGCCGTGGGCCGGCCACGAGCGGCCGCCGGCGATGCACCAGGTGGTCGGCGCGGGCTCGGCCGGCCGCAGCGCGGCCAGGTCGTTCAGCTCGAGCAGGCGCGGCGCCCGCCCCTCGTAGAGCCGCTCCAAGGTCGGTTCGGCGCCGTGGACCCAGAGCCGGGCAAGGAGCCGCAGCAGGCCGCCGACGGCGTCTTGCGGGTCATCGAGCGGCGCGGCCAGGTGCGGTCGACCGTCGAGAATGCGCTCGACCAGACCGGTCAGCACCCGACCCGGACCGACCTCGACGTAGATCCGCGCCCCGGCGTTGTGCATCGCCTCGATCTGCTCGACGAAGCGCACCGGCCGGACCAGATGCGAGGCGAGCAGCTCGGGCAACTGCTCGGCCCGGTGTGGCGCGGCGGTGGTGTTCGAGTAGACCGGCACCGCCGGCTCAGCCAGCGGCAGCTCGGCCAGCTCGGCCGCCAGCCGCTCGGCTGCCGGGGCGACCAGTGGCGAGTGGAAGGCGCACGAGACCTCGAGCGGCCGGGCACTCAGCCCCGCCGCCTTGAGCTTGCCAAGGGCCGCCTCGAGCGCCGCGCGCGGCCCGGCGATGACCGTCTGTCGCGGGCTGTTCAGATTGGCCAGCGTGATCTCGCCGGCGCCGTTGAGTGCCGCCTCGACCGCCGCCGCATCGCCCGCCACCGCGGCCATGCCGCCGTCGCCGCCGGCCTCGGCGACGATCCGCCCGCGCACCGCCGAGACGCGCAGCAGATCCTCGAGGCCCAGCGCCCCGGCGGCGTGGAGCGCGACATACTCGCCGTAGCTGTGCCCCGCGCAGAGCGCCGGCCGCAGCCCGAACCAGCGCAGCAGCGCCAGCGCAGCCGCCTCGACCGCGCCCAGCGCCGGCTGCGCCACGGCGGTGTCGGTTAGCGCCGCGCGCTGCGCTCGCCGCGCCTCCTCGTCATAGGCCGAGGGCGGGAAGACGAACCGGCTCAGCCCGCCGGCGAACGCGTCGAGCAGCAGCCGATCGGCCGCTTCGAGGGTCTCCAGCACCGGCGCGAAGTGGACCGCCAGCTCGCCGAGCATGAACGGCGCCTGCGAGCCCTGACCGGGAAACAGGAAAGCGACCTCGCCCTGCTCCAACAGCGGCTCGGCGGCGACGAAGATCCCGTTGCGCGCGAGGATGGCCTCGTCCGCCTCGCCCGCCAGACCCGCGGCGGCGGCGACCAACTGCTCCCGCAGCGACCCGACATCGCGCGCGACGAGCGCCAGCCGCACCCCCTCGCCGCGCTGCCGGTCGAGACTGTAGGCCAGGTCGACCAGCGCCGGCGAGACGCCGTCGAGCCGCGCCGACAGGTCGCGGCAGCGCTCGGCCAGGGCCGCGCGATCGGGCGCGGTGAGGCAGATCAGCTCGCCGCTACGCCGCTGCGTGGTGGCCTCGCGGGGAAGGTAACCGTGGTCGTGCTCTTCCAGCACGCAGTGGAAGTTGGTCCCGCCGAATCCGAACGCGCTCACCGCGGCGCGGCGCAGGTGGCCGTTGAGCCCATTGAGCCACGGCCGCGGCTCGGCGTTGGGATAGAACGGGTTGCTGCCGAAGCCGGCCTTCTCGTTCAGCTTCTCGATCCCGATGGTCGGCGGCAGAACCCGGTGATAGAGCGCCCGCGAGACCTTGATCAGGCTGGCCAGCCCGGCGGTGCACTTGGTGTGGCCGATGTTCGACTTGACCGACCCGATGGCCACGCTCCCCGGCTCGGCGCCGCGCGGCGCGTAGACCTCGGTCAGCGCCCGCACCTCGGCGCGGTCGCCGACCGCCGTGCCGGTGCCATGCGCCTCGACCAGCCCGACCGTGGCGGGGTCGATGCCGCTGCGCTGATAGGCGGCGGCCACCGCGCGCTGCTGGCCCGACAGGTTCGGCGCGGTCAGGCCGAGCGCGCGGCCGTCCGAACTGGCGGCCAGGCCGCGGACCACCGCGTAAATCCGGTCGCCGTCGCGCTCGGCGTCGTCGAGTCGCTTGAGCACCACCGCGGCCACACCCTCGCTGATGGCAATCCCGTCGGCGCCCTCGTCGAACGGTCGGCAGCGCCCGCGCGGGCTGAGCACCAGGCTGTTGGCGAACAGCAGGTAGCTGAAGATATCCTGCGTCGTGTCGGCGCCGCCGGCGACGGCGACATCGGCGTGGCCCAGCCGCAGCTCCTTGATCGCCGCGTCGACCGCCGCCAGCGAACTGGCGCAGGCCGCGTCGACGGTGAAGTTCGCGCCGCCGAAGTCGAACCGGTTGGCGATCCGCCCGGCGATGACGTTGATCAGCACGCCGGGGAAGGTGTCTTCGCACCAGCGCGGCAGCACATCCTGCAGCGCCGAGGCGAGCGAGCCGGGATCGGGCAGGCCCGGCTTGCGGCCAAGGAAGTGAGCCAACATGCCGCGGAAGCCGAAGGCGTTGGCCAGGTCGCTCGACCCGCCGCCGGCGCCGAAGACCACCGCCGTCCGCTCGCGGCAGAACGGCCGCTGCTCGTAACCGGCGTCGCACAGCGCCGCGCGGGTGACCTCGAGGGCCAGCAGATGCACCGGCTCAATCGTGTGCAGCGAGTTGGGTGGGATGCCGTAGCGCAGGGGATCGAACTCGATGGTGCCCAGGAATCCGCCCCACTTCGAGTAGGTCTTGTCGCCGCCGCGGCTGTCCGGGTCGAAGTAGACCTCCGGGTCCCACCGCTCGCGCGGCACCTCAGTGACCGAGTCGACCCGCGCCAGGATGTTCTCCCAGAACTCACGCGCCGAGCCCGCGCCGGGCAGTAGCCCGGCCATGCCGATCACCGCGACCTGGCAGTCGGCCGGGTCGATCACCCGCACCGGCGGCCGCGCCGGCGGCTCGGCAATCCGCTCGGCGCCACGGGCCAGTTCCTCGTGCAGCGCGCGGATGGTCGTCGGCCGGCTGCGCAACGCCGCCACCTGGCCGATCATGTAGAGCCCCTCGCGGCGCTGCTCGCCGGCGTCGAGGGCGATGTACCGCTCGGCCGGGTCGGCCGCCGGGTTGCGGCCGATGCCCTTCGAGGCGATGCGCAGCCGGCCGAGGTTCAGCTTCTCCAGCTCGGCGCCCACCTCGCGCGAGGAGAGCCCGCGGGCCTCCAACTCGCGCTTCGCCTCGCGGAACCGCTCGACCGCCGGCGAGGGCACGATCCGGATGGCGTGGCCGGGCGATGTCTCGATCACGGTGGTCGCGGCGCAGCCTGCCGCCGCCTCGCGGAACGGCTCGACAATCGCGCCGGCGCCGATCGCTTCATCGCAGAACAGATAGGCCGTGCCGACCAGCACGCCGACCTTGGCGCCACGCTCGACCAGCGGCGCGGCGAGGGCTGAGACGGCCGCGGTCGAGACGGCGTCGTGAACCCCGCCGGCGAAGAGCAGCCAGAACTCCTCGTCGGCGTGCTGCTCGACGTGTGGCGCCAGCACGTCGACCGCCTGCTGCCAGAGCACCAGCGAGCTACGCGGTCCGATATGCCCGCCGCACTCACGCCCCTCGAAGATGAACCGCCGCGCGCCGGCGTTGACGAAGCTCTCGAGCAGCGCCGGGCTCGGCACGTGGAGGTAGGTCGGGATGCCGCGCTCTTCGAGCTGCTTGGCCTGCGACGGCCGCCCACCGGCGATCAGGGCGAACGGCGGCGAGACCCGCTCGATGGCGGCCAACTGCTCGGCCCGCAGCTCGGGCGGCACAAAGCCGAGGATGCCGACGCCCCACGACCGCTGGCCAAGCAGCTCCTGCGTCTCCTGCAGCAGCGCCAGCGACCGCTCGCCGTCAAGCAGCGCCAGGGCGAGGAACGGCAGCCCGCCGCCCTCGGCCACGGCGAGGGCGAAGGCGGCCGTGTCGCTGACCCGCGTCATCGGCCCCTGCACCACGGCAAACTCGGTCCGGTGCGCCGCCGCCAGCGGCGCGCCGGCGGCCAGCGGGCAGCGCGCGCGCGCGATGCGCAGGTCGGCCTCGAGGCGCTCGGCGACGTGCTGCACCACGCCTCCGACCGTCCGCCACAGGCCGGCCAGCGGCGCGGCGAAGGCGACATCCTGACCGACCGGCCAGAGGTCGTCGTCGCCCCAGCCGAGGCGGGCCAGCACCTCGCGCCGCCAGGCGTCGGGCTGGTCGGCCAGCTCGCGTTCGAGCCGGCGCAGCGCCTCGACCGCCGGCAGTCCGTGCGGCCGGTCGAAGACCCGCACCGGCACGCCCAGCTCGGCGCCGAGGATGGTCGTCTCGCTGCCGTCGCAGCGGGCGAAGACCGCGCGAACCGCCTCGGGCAGCGCCGACTCGACAGTCAACGCCAGTTGCCGCTCGAGCACCACGCCGCGCGCCCCGGCGGCGACGCAGGCGGCCGCCGAGTCGGGCCCGATGCCACCGGCGATCCAGAACGGCAAGCTCGCTTCGGCGGCCAGGCGCTGGAGCAGGATGAAGGCCATCTCGTCGCCGACCAGGCCGCCGGCCTCGTTGCCCCGGCCGATCAGCCCGTCGAGCCCCGCCGCCTCGGCCGCGGCGAGGTCGGCTGGGCCGAGCACCTCGGCCAGCACCAGGCGGCCTTCGGCCCGCACCAGTTCGGCCGCTTCGGCCAGCGAGTCGGCCGCGAAGCCGGCCAGGATGACGGCACAGCAGCCGTCCAGGTCGAGCTCGCTCGGCCGCGGCGACGCGCCGGCCTGCAGCCGGACTCCGTAACGGGGCGCATAGCGGCGGACGGTGGCCAGCTCGTCGGCGGCCGGCGCGGGCGACTTGGCCGTCAGGTCGACCACGCCCAGCGCCCCGGCGCGGCTGGCGGCGATGACCACCGCGGAGTCACGGATGGCTGGAGCGCCGAAAGCCAGGATATCGAAGGGCTGCGAGGTGATCATCGCCCTTGGTATCTCCGCATCCCCGCCGGAGACCGCCGCGGGGTGACGAACCGGGGAGGTATGATACCACACCCGCCCGCCGCCCGGCCGATTGACAGCCGCCGCCGGCCTCCGGATAATGACCCCAGGTTCCCGGAGGCGCACATGGTACGGTGGATTGGGCTCTGGCTGGCGCTCGGCGTGGCCACCTTGACCGGCTGCGGCAAACCCGCCGACGACGCGAGCGAGCCGATCATCACCGCGCCGGTACCCGCGCCGGCCGAGCCCGAACCCGAGCCCGAAGCGGAGCCCGAGCCCGAACCCGAACCCGAGCCGGAGCCCGAACCCGAACCGATCACCGGTGCGGAGCTGAGCGGCACCATCCTGACCCCGAAGGACGGCGTCGAGATCTTGCTGCCCGACGGCTGGGAAGAAGAGCAGGCCGACGATGGCTCGCTGGTCCGGATGGTCCGCGACGAACCGATCGACGGCGTGCGGGTCAATCTCACGCTCGACTACAACGTCGACGAGAGCCTGGCCGCCGGCACCAGCATCGATCGGCTCAAAGACGCCTTCCTCGCCGACCTGCCGGTCCAGATGGCCGAGCAGGAATGGTCGACCCAGTCGAACGAGATGGTCGCCGTCGCCGGCCGGCCCGGCCTGGCGGTGGTCGGCGATCTGGTCGATCAGGGAGTCCGCTACCGCAGCAAGATGCTGCTCATGATCAGCGGCAACGCCTGCTGGACGCTGGCCATTCTCGGCCCGCGCGACTCGTTCGCCGAGCAGGTCGCACCGGAGTTCGACGCGATCGCCGCCAGCCTCAAGCTGCCGTAGCGCCTGGCGCTAACCAGCCGACCGTTCGGCGATGACCAAGCGGTAGAAGACCGGCACGCCGAAATGGAAGTGGACGTCGGCCTGGATGCGGCGGTGATCGACCATGCTCAGGCCGGCCTCGGCGCACCACTCGGCCACCTCGTTGATGGTGTAGCGGTGCATCAACCAGCTCGCCAGCTCTTCGATGGGGTTGGGAATGCCCGAGTCGGCCCGGCCGACGCGCACACCCTGAGCCGGGTGGTCGGGGATGAACTCATCGAAGGTGAAGACCAGCCGCCCGCCCGGGCGGAGCACCCGCCGGGCCCGGGCGAGGAACGACTTCGGCCGCACGAGGCACTCGTAGACGCCGGCCGAGATGGCCAGGTCGAAGGTCGCCGGCGCCAGGGGCCAGCCATCGTCGGCGTCGAGGTCGGCCTGCACCAGCTCGAGTTCGGGGTATTTGCGCCGCGCCTGGCGCAGCATCGGCAGCGAGAAATCGAGCCCGGTGCAGCGGCAGTGGCGGTTGAGGAACGGGGCGCAGGTCTGGCCGGTGCCGACGCCGAGGTCGAGCACGCGGCAGCCGGCGGTCACCCGCGGCGCGGCGGCGCACCAGACGTGCTCGGGCGCGCGCCAGCCGAACGCCGCCGTCGCTTCGTCGTACTGCGCCGCTAGCCAGTCGTAGTAGTCGCGCACCTTGACCGGCATCCTGCGCTTGCGCGCGCTGATTGTCGCCGGCGGCAGACCCATGTTCACCTCTATCGGCACGACTCGCCGGCGGCGCAGGGCGGCCTCAGCGGCGTTCCAGCCGTACTGGGCCGAACAGCCCGCTCGGCCGCATCGCGCCGAGCAGCTCGTTGGCCCGCGAGTTGCCGATCTCCACGGTCAGCGTCACACCCTCGCCCGCCGCCAACCGGCCCAGCTCGAACCGGTACGGCGCGCCGGACCGCACGCCGAGCAGATTGGCGTCGCCCGGCCGGCCCGGCTCGCCTCGCCAGGCGGCGGCCCACTCGCCCACCTCACCGAGGTCGAGACGATAGACACCTTCGGCCGGCGCCACGACGCGTGTGCGGTAGCGAATCACGCCGGCAAACCGCTCCAGCTCGCGCCGCCCGGTCCAGTCGGCTAGGTGGCCGTCCGACCAGGCCTCGCCGGGCGGGCGCCACTGCCAGGTCAACTCGGTGTCGACCGGCGACCATTCCGGCGGTGGTTCCGGCGGCAATGCCGGCGCCGACGGATCGACCACCAGCACCAGCGCCTGCCGGCGCTCGAGCTCCAGCCGCAGCCGCAGGCCGCCGTCGACCGGCTCGGCGCCGACCGGCTCGGTCGTGCGCCGCCACGGGTCCCAGATCTGCAGTCCGCCGGCGGCGGGCAGCGTGGCCGTCGCCTGGACCGAGTCGTTCCCTTCGCAGAACACCAGCCAAACCGCCAGCGCACCGATGTCGAGCCGCATGGCGCGCACCGTCGGCTGTTCCGGCTCGAGCCACAGAGAGCGGCGCGAGGCGGCCTCGGGCGCCGTCGCCACGATGCCGTCGGGCAGCGGGCCCGGCGGATCGGCGATCACCTCGGCATAGCGTGACAGCGCCGCGGCGGCGTCGCGCGGGACGTAGTCGAAGTCGATTTGCCGTTCGTGCAGGATCTTCGCCACCCCCGCGGGCACGTGGCGCGGGTCGCATGCAATCGCCGTCTCAGCCCGCGGCAGGCCGAGCCGGAGCAGCGCGCAGAGCGAGCCGACATAGTCGCCCAGGGCGCGAAAGTAGGGCCACCAGGTGGCGCCCGGACCGAGGTCGGGCGGCCGCTCATAGGCGCGGTTGCCGCGCAGGCTGTAGTAGAAAGCGTGCGGGATGATCAGATCGTTGCCCCGCGCCAGGTGCCAGTCGATCACCCCCTTCAGTTCGTCGAAGGTCATCTGCCAGCCGAAGGCCCCGCCGCACTCGGTCGCCGCGCGGGCCTTGCCCCACACGCGCTTGGCGCTGGTTGCCGCGCGGGCGGCGGTGCTGTGTACGCCCTCCATCGTCGAGGGCTCGCCGGGGACGATGTAGCGCCAGACGATGTCCTGCCCCGGCCAGGTGAAGGTGCGCAGGCTGTGCATGTCGTCGCTGTCGGCGGGATGGCCGACGAGGGCCAGGCCGTTGGCCTCGCACCAAGCCGCGATGGGGCCGTAGAAGGTCTCGTTGAGCCGCTCGGCAACCAGACGCTCGAACGTCGAGCGCACCGCCGCGGCGGCGGGATGGGCGTCGTCGAACAGGGCCGGCAGCGCGGTCAGATCGAGGCCGTGGGCGGCGAGCACCGCCTCGAACCCACCGGTCCACGGCCGCAGTCCACGCCGCTGCGGCCCGCGGCCGGAGAGACTCGGCTCGTCGACGAAGATGCCCAGGATCGTCTCGCCGAAATGCTCGCCAACAGCGGTGCGGTAGGCTTCATGAGTGGTGGCGATGAACCGCGCGGTGGCCGCGCGGTCGAGCAGATCGGCCGCCGGCGGAGCGTCGGCCTCGTTGTCGTCCTCGCCCAGATGCACGCCGCGAATGCGCCCTCCAGTGAGCACATCGAGAAACCCGTCGACCTGCCAGCGCCCGACGCCCAGCTCGAGGCGGACCAGCCCGCGCAGGTCGGGTGTTAGCCGCCGGGTCTCGGCGTAGCGCGGCGTCTCGCCGTCGAGCGGGGTGAGCAGCGCGGCGACGATTTGGTCGCCGAGGATCTCGCCGGCGGCGACGCGCTGGTACCGGACACCCGGCCCGTCGAATCGCTCGCGCAGGTGGACCAGGCCGCGGGCGCAGTACTCGGGGTGGCCGCGCGTGACCCGGCCGTGCGAGGCGCCCGAGGGATACATCCCCTCGTCGTAGAGCAGGATCTTGAGGCCCCGCCGGCGCGCCTCGCGGCAGGCGAGCCCGACCAGCTCAAACCAGCGTTCGGTGAGATAACCCACCTCGCGCGACAGCCCGAGCCGCGGGTGGATCAGGAAGCCGCCGCAGCCGGCGGCGGCGAAGGAGTCAATCTGGCGGACCAGCTCATCGGGCTCGAGGTGATCGTTCCAGAACCAGAACGGCATCATGCGGTCGTCGGCCAACGGCTCGAGGAACCGCGCGCGGAGCTGGTCGATGTGCATCTGCCGTGCCTGACTCAGCTTAATCGCAACATCCGTACAGGGCCGTGACGCGCGGCTGAAGGCTCGGTTACCGCAACAGGTGCAGCGAGGGGATGATCCCCGGACCCAGCCCCGGCGCCACGTCGGGCTCGGCAATCGCCGCCAGCAGACCGCGATGCACCGCCGCGAAGGTGACGCTGAGCCGACCGTTGGCCACCCGCACGGGCAGCCGTTCGCGCTCGACGAACCGCCCGTCGATCACCTCGCCGACGATGCACATCGGCGCCTGCCAGCGCCAGCGCGTGGCGAGCGACAGCGTGCCCTCGCCGAGCGGCACGGCCAGCAGCGCCATGCTGTCGCCGAGTGCCTGACCGTCGCGCGAGACGATGCAGGCCGGCAGCCCCGCGACCTCGTCGTTGCCCCAGGTCACCCGCCCATCGGCCAGCGCGCCGGTCAGGCGGTCGCCCGGCCCGAGCCGCAACAGCGCCGCCCGGTCCGTGCCGACCTCGGCGCTCAGCCCGCCCACGGTCACGGTGCGCGGCGCGCCGAAGTTGAGCATCACCGTGGTGCTGCCCTCGGTGTCGGCGACGCGGCTGACCATCACGTCGGGCAGGTCGGGCTCGACTGGCAGCCGCGCGACGCCGGCCTGCTCGAGCAGGGTGGCATAGAGCGCGCGCAGCTCGCTCCGGTCGCCCACCTCGGGCGGATTGGCGACGAAGGTCACCCGGCCGGCGCCGACCTCGCCGGAACGGGGCTGCGCGTCGCCGGCGAACAGCTCCGGCAGCTCGGCGGCCAGGCCGAGGGCGGCCAGCCGTTCGCCGCCGGTGGGCTGTCGTAGCTTATCGTGACCGGCACCGCCGGAGAGGTAGAGCTGCCCGCCGGCGGCGACCCAGTCGCGGAGCCGGTCGAACGTCGCGTCACTGACGGCGTAGGCCAGCGGCCAGAGGATCAGCCGCGCCTCGGGCGGGATGGGGTCGTCCTCGCACAGCACGGCAAACGGCACATCGAGCCCGAGCAGCGTGTCGACGGCGGCGTTGAGCCCGCGGTCGAACCGGTCCCAGAGCGGCCCGACGCGGGCGGCGTCGGGCATCAGCAGATAGACCGGCGGCGCGGTGTAGGCCAGCTCGAGCGAGCGGGTGAAGAGCGCAGTCGCAAGGACCTCATCGGCCCACGGCCGAGCGATCCGGTCAGCCCGGTGCAAGCCCCAGGGGAAGATCACGTCGGGCAGGTCGCGGAAGCACCAGTTGCTGAGGAACGCGCCGCCGGCGCCGAAGACCGTCGCCGCGGTGCTGATGAACCGCGCGCAGTCGGCCTCGGTGCGGATGCCGGTCTGGCCGTTGACCCGCGCGTCGTGGCTGTTGCGCTGGCCGAACTCGCCGAGCGACAGTCCGCGGCCAGCAGCGCGGCGGTCGATCATCATCAGGCTGGCCGGCACCTGCCGCTGCGACTCGTAGGTGTGCATGTTGCTGAAGTCGAGCCGCGTCGTGCCGAGCAGCTTGTCGGCGTGGTACCGCACGTGGAGGTAGCCGACCGTGATCACCGCGTCGGGGTCGCCGGCGCGCAGGCCCTCGACGTTGACCTGGATCCAGCGGTCGAGGAGCCACAGGCGGAACCGCTCGTAGGCTACGCCGGCCAGGTCGTGCCAATCGCCGTCGCGCCGTTCGGGCTGCGCCGGAAGCTCGACACCGGGGTACTCGGCGGCGCAGAATGTGCGCCATAGTGGGCCGATGTGCTCGGGCACCGGCTGCGGGTCCATGTAGACGCTCGGCTCGTTCTGGATGTCCCAGATCAGCCCCGGCACGTGCTTGTACCGCTCGGCCCAGAAGCGGTTCCAGGTTCGCTGCGCCTCGAGCTCCTCGTCGTTCAGTTCGACGCCGATCCAGTCGTGCGCGCAGAGCATCAAGACCAGGCGATGCTTCTGCGCCAACTGGACCATCGCATCGGTCTCGCGGATCGTCTCCTCGGGCGGGCGCAGCGCCAGCAGAGCCGGCTCCTCGCGCGAGGTGCGGCCGTCGCGCTCGGCGCCGAACGGCGAGAAGTGGAGCACGCGCCAGATGGTCATCCCGCGATCGGCCATCTGCTGAAAGTCACGCTCCCAGGTGAGCGGGTTCTCGCGCGGCGAATGCCACATCACGCCGGTCTGGTTGGTCCCGGTCAGGAACCGCGGCCGGCCGTCGATGCGCAGGTAGTTCCCCGCCCACTCGGCCCGCGGCCCGCCGCGGATGACCGCCTCGTTCCAAACCACCAGCCCCGTCTCGCGCGACATGACCGGCCGCCCGCCGCGACTCAGCCGTGCCTCGAGATGAACGAAGTCGCGCCCATCGTGCACGGCGTACGGGAGCTGAACGACGTTCGATTCGCCCGGCGCGAGGTGAATCGCCTGCGCCGCGCCAATCGCCTCGCCGTCGGCCAGTAGCTCGAGCCGAACGTCGTTCGCGAATCGACCGCGGTTCGTCACGGTCACGCTCAGCGTCGCCGACTCGCCCTCATGCAGGCAGTAGGGCCGCGCGCTGAAGCTGTGCAGCAAGACATCGTCGACCAGCCGCTCGACCACCTCGCCGAGGCGCACCAGACCGGATTCGATCAGGTCGACATTGTCGACTCCGAAGCCGCCCCAGGCGGCGCCGGCGAACGGCCCGGCGAAGAAGTGGGCCAGCACGCCCAGCGCCCCGCGCGGCCGGCCGAGGGCGTCGTAGGTCTGACCGAGCAACTCGGTCTCGCCGTGCGCGTCGGGAAAGACGGGGCTGTTCAGCCCGGCCAGCGACATCGCCGCCCAGCCGGTCAGGGCGCCCTCGTAACGGCGGCCGTCGAGCTCGGCATAGGCGACCTGTTCGAGTGGGCAGCTCGGATCGAACAGCCCGATCTGGTCGGGCGCCAGGCCCATCGTGTCGCCCGGCTGGCCGAAGCGGGTGTTTATCCGCGCCGGCGTCGTGGGATCATCCATCTGCGCCGCCGTGCGCTCTGAGCCGACCGTGCCCCAGCCGTCGCCGAAGTAGACCAGCGGCGCGTCGAACGCATAGCCGCCGAAGCTGAGCACCGCGCCGCCCGCCTTCAGATAGGCCAGCAGCGCATCGCGCGCGGCCAGCGGAAAGCTCGGCGCCTGTGGCACGATGAGCAGATCGAACGTCTCGCGCGCGAGCCGTCCCGGATCGGCGATGTCGCCGGCCAGGCAGCGCGTCACGCCGTAGCCGAGCGGCGTCAGGTCGGCGGCAAGCTGCTCCGCGCTCAGCGCGCCAAGTGTCCGCGGCAGGCTCGGCTCGTCGAGCACGGCGACGTTGCCGCGCGGGCCGGTGGCCGGCCGCCACGCCTCGCTTCGAGGGAGCGGCTGTTCGGCCCGGCCGGCAGTCAGCTCGAAGCGCAGGTCGTCGACCTCGACCTCGAGCGGCTCATAGTTGCAGCCGAGCAGCATCCGATCGATCGAAAGGAAGCCGCGCGCGCCGTTGCCGCGCGGGTCGAACCGCAGGCCGCCAAGGCCGATCCGCACGTCGTGCCAGACGTCGCGCTCGAGCTCGGAGACGCCGCGATCGTTGGCCACCAGCTCGGCGATGTAGCCATCGCCGTCGGCCTCGAACAGCCACAGGTACATCGCCGCACCGGCGTCGGCGCGGAGCACGCGCAAGCGCAGCCGCACCGCCACCGCGTCGGGCGGCACGGTCACCGCCCGGCGCAGATTGCCCCAGCGGTTGGCCAACGAGGCATCGAAGGCAATGCGCAGCACGCCGCCCGCGGCGGCGAAGCTGACCCCGCCGCCGCCGTCGGCGTTGACCCGCCACGCTTCGGCGTCGTCGAAGGCATCGACCACCTGCCCGCCCGCCGCGCCGACGAACCCCAGCAGCAACCACATCGCCACGACCGGCTCCAGTCAACCGTGCGGGTTGTAGCAGAGTCGGCGGTGCCGGTCAAACCCACCGCCTCGCCGGCCGCGAGCCACACGCCCGCCGTTCCCTGCCACCGCGCCCGCCACCAAACGGGCGTGCAGCTCTCGCCAGGCGCCGCGAGGGCGAGGTCGCGGCGGTCAACCAGATGGACCCGATGAGCGCGATGGCTCGAGCTGGTTCCATGATTACATGTAATACTGACATCCTGCGCCCTGCCGATCTCGGCGCCCTGGCCCCCGACCCGACGGGAGTTCATGGCGCGCATGGCGGAGTGTGCGCGAGGTCGGGGCAGGCGATCGGCTCGACCGGGCCCCTGCGCGCGCCGGAGGTTATTCCATGATTACATGTAATGATTTCGTCCTGTGTCTGGCGCGCCTCAGCACCCGGTCAGCGACCAAACCGGTAAGCAAGCCTCGCCTTGCGCGGCGTGTGCTAGGTCGCGGCGGGCGTACGACTCGACCGGGCCCGTGCGTGTGCCTGAACTGATTCCATGATTACATGTAATCACTTTGCCCTGCGGCTGGCGCGTCTCAGCACCTGGTCAGCGACCTTACCGGTTAGCACACCTCGACTTGCGCGGTGTGTGCTAGGTCGCGGCGGGCGTACGGCTTGCCCGGGACAATGGGTGCGCCGGAGGTGAGTCCATGATTACATGTAATCCTGATGTCCTGCGACCGGAGCGGCGCGACTTCGCCGCGATGGCCGCCGTCGGCGGCGCCGGACTGCGGCACGGCCTGCCGCCGCCGTGGCCGGTGAGCCTCCGATGCCGCGGGCCCACCATTGCCGCTCGCGTTGACTTTCCGCCCGACGGCCGGCGCGACGGCGGAGCTGGCGTTGCGACGGGGTGGGTACCGGCTGCTCCCGCCCGGCAATCGCCGGCGGCCGGCAGGTCACCGGCGTTCTGTCGCGAAGCCGCCACCGCCGGCGCTGCCGGCGTCGGAGCTGGTGCGATGCGACTCGCCGTGCTGCCTCTTCTCGTGCTGCCCTGGCTGCTCGGCGCCGGGCAGCCGGCCGCCTTCCGCCACGTGCAGATCGACCCGGCGTTCAGAAGCGAGGGCGTCGCGGTGGCCGACTTCGACCGCGATGGTCAGCTCGAGGTGGCCGCCGGCAACGTCCTCTACCGCGGCCCCGACTGGGCCATGGTGCCGCTGGGCGAGGCGCCGCGCGAGTTCGATCCCGCGGGCTACAGCGATGCCTTTCTCTGCTTCGCCGAGGACCTCGACGGCGATGGCTGGCTCGACCTGATCCGCGTCGGTTTTCCCGGCGCGCCGACCGACTGGCTGCGCAACCCCGGCGCCGCCGGCGGACCGTGGGCGGTTTACCGCGCGGTGGACGTGACCGGCGGCGAGAGCCCGCCGTGGACCGACGTCGACGGCGACGGCGGCAACGAGCTGGTCTACTTCGGCCCCGACGGCCTGTCGCTGGCCGCGCCGGGTGACGACCCGACCGCGCCGTGGCCTCAGCGGGTCATCGCCGCCGCCGGCGATCCGCGGCCGGGTCACGGGTTGGGTATCGGCGACCTCGATCTCGACGGCCGACTCGATCTCGTCTGCCCCGACGGCTGGTGGCGGCAGCCGGCCGATGGGTCGACGCCGTGGCCGTTTGAGCGGGTCAAGCTGAGCGAGGCCTGCGCGCAGATGGCGGTGATGGACGTCGACGGCGACGGCGATGCCGACCTCCTGAGCACCAGCGCGCACCAGTACGGCGTCTGGTGGACCGAGCAGACCGCCGACGGCTGGGTGATGCACGAAATCGACGCCAGCGTCTCGCAGACCCACGCCATGCACCTGGCCGACCTCAACGGCGACGGCCTGCTCGACATCGTGACCGGCAAGCGGTTCTGGGCCCACAAAGAGGGCGACCCCGGCGTCGACGAGCCGGCGATGATGCTCTGGTACGAGCTGCAACGCACCGCCGACGGCCCGCGCTGGACGAAGCACGAACTCGATGACGACAGCGGCGTCGGCCTGCACTTCGTGCTCTGCGACCTCGATGGCGACGGTCGCACCGACATCATCTGCTCGAGCAAGAAGGGCGTGAACCTGTTTCTCACCGGAGGTGGCGCATGACCACCGCGAACTTGACCCGCCGCGAGTTCGTCACCCGCGCCGCCGCGGCGGTGGCGCTGCCGACGATCATCCCCTCCTCGGCCCGCGGACGGGATGGCCACGTCGCCCCGAGCGAGCGCATCGGGTTCGGCTTCATCGGCCTCGGCGGCCAGGGCCAGGGCCACCTCTTCGGCGGCGCCTGGACCTATGTCACCGGCGGCTATGTGGCCATGCCCGAAGTGCAGGTGCTGGCCGTCTGCGACGTCTGGGGCGGGCGGCGCGAACCCTGCCGCCAGCGGGTCGACGAGTTCTACGCCGGCAAGTTCGGCGCCGGTACGTACCGTTCGTGCCAGTCCTATCTCGACTTCCGCGAGCTGCTCGCCCGCGACGACATCGACGCCGTCCTGATCGGCTCGCCGGTTCATTGGCACGCGGCGATGACCATCTTCGCCGCCGAAGCGGGCAAGGACGTCTACTGCGAGAAGCCGACCGCGCTCTCGGTCGCGCAAAGCCGCCGCGCCGCCGACGCGATCGAGCGCTATGGGCGGGTCTACCAGGCCGGCACGCAACAGCGCAGCGAGTATGAAGGCAAGTTCCGCATCGCCTGCGAGCTGGTCCGCAGCGGGCGCATCGGCGAGCTGCGCGAGATCTACTCGTACATCCCCGGCGGCTGCTTCGTCTGGCCGACCGAGCAGCGGCCCGAACAGCCGGCGCCGCCCGACCTCGACTGGGACAAGTGGCTCGGACCCGCGCCCTTCGTGCCGTTCGACGGCAACCTCGATTCGCACCGCTTCGGCTCGGGGGGCATCAACTGGGGACAGCACCATTACGACATCGTGCAGTGGGCGCTTGAGGCCGACCGCACCGGGCCGGTCGAGCTCTGGCTCGAGGACGGGCGGACCTGTTACCGCTATGCCAACGGCGTCACCGTCTACGGCGTGCCCTACCCGGGCTGCCCCGTGGGTGACACGGGCGGAGCCATGTTCATCGGCAGCGAGGGCCGGATCGCGGTCGACCGCGAGGAACTGATCAGCGACCCGCCGAGCATCGTCACCTCGCCGCTGGGGCCGAACGACGTGCATCTCGGCCGCGGGCGCGGGCACGCGATGGACTTCCTCCACTGCGTGCGCACCCGCGGTAAGCCGATCTGCGACGGCGAAACCGCCCACCGGGCCGCCAGCGCGCTGCTGCTCGGCGGGCTGGTCGCGCAGGTCGGCCGGCCGCTCAAATGGGATCCCGTCGCCGAGCGGTTCGACGACGCCGAGGCGAACCGCCTGCTCGACGTCGCCTGGCGCGCGCCGTGGGGGGTGTGAGATGGTCCAGTTGCGATCGGCAGCCTGGCTGCTCTGCCTGCTGGCGCTGCCGGCCGTCGCCGACGAGGCTGCGCTGATCGCCGTGGTTCGGTCGGACCAGCCGCTCGCCGCGCGCGCCGCCGCCTGCGCCGAGCTGGGTCGGGTCGGCACAAGCGCCTGCGTGCCCGCGCTCGCGGCGTTGCTCAATGACGAGGCGATCGGCTATCCCGCTCGGTTCGCGCTGCAAGCGATTCCCGCGCCCGAGGCAGGTGCGGCCCTCCGCGCGGCGCTCGACGGCGCGACCGGCCCGACGCGACTCGGGATCATCGACTCCCTCGGCCGGCGTGGTGAATCCGAAGCGGTGCCGGCGCTGGCGGACCTGTTGCGCGGTCCGGACGGCGAGGCCGCCGTCGCCGCCGCGCTGGCCCTCGGCCACCTCGCCGGCCCGGCGGCGACCGCCGCGCTGCGCGCCGCGCGCATCGACGCGCCCGAGGTGGTGCGACCGGCCATCGCCGCCGGACTGCTCGACTGCGCCGCCGAGCTGGCCCGCACCGAGCCCCTCGGCGCCGCGGCGATCTACGTCTCGTTGCTCGATCCGGCTCTGCCTGAACACCTCCGCGTCGCCGCCTGGCGCGGGCGCATCGTGGCCATGGGCGAGCAGGCGCCGGAGCTGCTCACCAGCGGCCTGGCGGGTGACGACCCGGCCGCGCAGCAGGCCTGCCTGAGCTTGGCGGTCAGCCTGGCCGGACCGGCGGTCACCGCCGCGCTCTGCACAGCGTTGCCCCGGTTGGCAGCCGACCGCTGCGCGGCGCTGCTCGAGGCCCTCGGCGACCGTGGCGACCCGGCGGCGCTGCCGGCGGTGCTCGACCAGCTCGACGCCGCACATGAGGCCGTCCGGCTGGCCGCGCTCGGCGCATTGGCCGAGCTGGGCGACGAATCTGTGGTCGGCACCCTGGCGGCGCGCGCGGGCGCAAGCCGCGGCGACGAACAGCGTGCCGCGCGCGAGGCGCTGGCCCGGCTGCGGCGCGGGCCGATCGATGAGACCCTGCTGGCGCTGCTCAGGACTGCCGAACCGTCGGTGCAGGTGCAACTGGCCGGTGCGCTGGCCGATCGGCGCAGCACGCCGGCGGTGCCGGCGCTGCTCGACCTGGCTCGCGGCCGCGGCCCGGCCGCCGCGGCATCGCTTGCGGCACTGGCGCAACTCGGCGGTGATGCCGAGGCCGCGGCGCTGACCGACATCCTGACCGCCGCCGGCGATGAGACGCGCGACGCGGCCGAGGCGGCCTTGGCGGCGGTGACCGGCCGCTCGGCCGATCGCGCCGCCGTGGGCCAACCTGTCCTTGCCGCGCTGCCCGGCGCGGCGCCCGGGGCCCGCGCGGCGCTGCTGCGGCTGGCCGGCGCGTTGGGCACCGAGCCTGGGTTCGCCGCGCTGCGCGAGCATCTCGGCCATGCCGACGAGGCGACGCGCGAGGTGGCCTTGACCACGCTGGCCGAGTCCGTCGGCGTCGACGGGCTCGACGAGCTGCTGCGCCTGGCGCGCGACTATCCGGAGCCGTTCGGCCGCGTGCTGGCTCTGCGCGGTTACTGGCGGCTGGTCGGCCTGGCCGGTGAGCGGCCGGCGACCGAGCGACTGGCGCTGATCGAAGCCGGTCTGGCCGCCGCCACCCGGCCCGACGAGCGGCGCATGGGTCTGTCGCACCTGGCCCGCTGTCACCTTCCCGCGGCGCTCGCGCTGGCCGACCGGCTGGGCGCCGAGGAGGCCATCCGCGAGGAGGCCGAGCTGGCCGCCATTCAGATCGCCACCGCGCTGCTCGGCAGCGAACCGGCGGCAGCCCGTGCGGCGCTCGAGCGCCTCGCCGCCGCCGGCGTCGATGAGCGCGTCCGCGCCGTGGCCGCCGAGGCGCTGCGGGTCATGCGCGAGCGGGAGACCTACGTTGCCGACTGGGTGGTCAGCCCGGCCTACCGGCGCGCGGGCGTCGAGTGCCAGGGGCTGTTCGACCTGCCCTTCGGCCCCGAGGCGGGCGAGGCGGTCGCCTGGCGTCCGGCCAGCCGCCCGGCCGATCCACTGCTCTACTGGCAGGTCGACCTGGCCGACGCGGTCGGCGGCAACCACTGCGTGGTCTATCTGAGGACACGGATTCACGTCCCGACCGCCCAGCGCGTGCGGCTCGACCTCGGTGTCGACGATGGGGTCAAGCTGTGGGTCAACGGTGAGCTGGTCCACGCCAACAACGCGGTGCGCGGCCTGACGCCCGACCAGGACCAGGCCCAGGCGGTGCTCCGTGCCGGCTGGAACGACCTGCTGGCCAAGATCACCCAGCACACCGCCGGCTGCGGTCTGACCCTCCGCGTGCGCACGCCCGACGGCGCGCCGGTCGAGGGCCTGCGGGCCGAGCCTGATGGCGGATGAGGGCGAGGCGGTGGCCGGCAGCGAGCCGATCACTCGTGAGGAGATGGCGCGCTGGCTCGGCCTCGACGCGCCGGACGGCGTCGTCGACACCGCGACGCGGCTCGAGACCGAGCGCGGCAATCCGTTCTCGCGGCGCGGGCCCGCTCCGCAGCTAATCGCTTGCGGCGGCTGCGCAGCCACCTGCGTGGTCTGCCTGCTCCTCAGCCCGAGCAGGCCGTGGCTACTGCTGCCGGTCGCCGCGGTCTGGTACGCCTGGCTCCGCCGTCCGCCGCGACGAGTGCAGCCGCGGCGCTGCCGCGCCTCGCCCGACGGGCTCGGCCTGCTGGTCGGCGACGGCTGGGAGTGGTACTCGTGGGCCGACGTGCGTGCGGTCGAGGAACGCAATGGCTGGCACCGCATCCAGGTGCGGCGCCGACGCAGCGTGCTCGACCGGCGGGGCAAGCCACGGCGCATCGCTCACGCCGCGCGCCAGGCCCGCCAAGCGCGCCGCAGCGGCCGCGCCGTCGGTCAGTCGAGCGACGCAGCGCTCAGCCACGCCCGAGCGGCAACGGGTGACAGCACCATCAGCCGCGCCGTGGAGCCGCCGGAGTGAACACCGAAGGCCGGTTGTTTCGCCACCGCCGCCGCGCCTCGGTTTGGCTGCAGATGGCCCTGTCGTTCGGCTTGCTCGCGACGGGTCTGGCCTCAGCTTCCACGCTCGGCTGGTTCGCGCTCGTGCCGCTCGGCCTGCTGGGCATCGCCGGCGCGCTGCGGCGGCCGGTCGGCTATCGCCTCGACGCCGACGGCGTCAGCGTGTGCTTCCCGTTCCGCCGACGGATCCACCGGCGGCTCGATCTCCTGGGCGTTGACGTCCACGACGCCTGCGCCGACGTCCACACGCGGCTGGGCAGCTTCCGCATCCAGCCAACGGTCGAGCGCTGGCTCGACCTGGCCGACAGCCTGGCCGAGATGGTCCCGCGCCGCCGCCAGCCGGCTGCCACAGCCGTGCCGGTCCCGCGCCGCCGCCAGCCGGCTGCCACAGCCGTGCCGGTCGATCCGGATGACCTGGCAGTCTGGCTCGATCTGCCGATCAGCGGGCGGCTGGTGGTGGCGTCCACGCCTCGCCCTTGGCTCGGTTGCGGGCTCGTCCTTCTGTTGGTGGTGTGGGTCGCCATGGCCGTCGTGGATGGTCCGCTGGCCGGTCTGCTCGCCGTCGCAGTCACCATCGTTGTGCTTCTGCCGGCCCTGTGGGCGTTACGACACGACCTCATCCCGCGCCGGATCATCGCTGATGTCGACGGCCTGTGTGTCCGCGTCGGCCGCACGTTTCGCGACTACTCGTGGGCCGACCTGCGCTCCATCTCACTGACGACACCGGTCACCTGCACCACGCGCGACGGCTCGTTCTGGTATCAGGATCACGACCTGAACGCCGCGGAGCTGACCTTCGCCATCGAGCGCGCGATTGAGGCACGGCGCGCGGGCTGGCAACTGCCTCACCTGTCGCGCGCCGGCGAGGCGAGCCTGTCGCGCGCGGCGGGCGAGCCGGCCGAGAGAGCGATCGATCGGTCTCTCAGCCGGCTCGGCTCAGAGCTCGACCCGCCGGCCGCCGAGCAGCAGGATGCCGGCTAGGATCGGCGGCCAGGCCATGGTCAGCCAGATGAACACCACCGTGCTGAACGGGAAGTGGCGGCCGTACCAGAGCGGATAGGCCACGGTGATCGCCAGCCCGACGGCGATCAGGCCCCACGACCCGCCGCGCGGGTAGAGCCAGGCGAGGTAGACCAGCAGCGCGAAGACACCGCCGGGCAGCAGGGCGTGGACCAGCGCTTCGCGCCAGCCGCCTTCGGACCAGCCGCAGGCCAGCCCGAACCAGATCCAGAACGCGGCCCAGACAATCCCGAGCCCGAGACCGACCCGCCAGCGTACATCGGCGGCCTGTTCACGCAACATCGCAAACTCCGCGGGAGGCTGCCCTCCACGCGGAGTCTACGGCTAACGCCGACCCTCGGAGCGGGCCGGTCGGCCCGTTTCGTGTCGCGAGCGGGTCCTGGTTATCTGGTCCTTCGACGCCGCAGGGCGACCAGGCCGAAGCCGAGCAGCGCCAGGGTGCCCGGCTCGGGGATCGGCGTCTGCCGCACGCCGGCGACCAGCGTGTCGAAGGCGAAGGTGTCTTCTTCGGAGTTGGTGTTCAGCAGCGCCTTGGTGAACGGCGTGTCGCTGATCACGCCGAAGAAGAGCACGCCGCCCAGCATATCGGCGCCGCTGGAGTGCGGCACGCCGAAGTGCTCGAGACCGCCAAGCCCGTGATCGAGGTCGACGCTGAGCAGGCCGTCGAAGTCGCCCACGTCGGTGGCGTAGAAACCGAAGGCGTAGACCGGCGCGTCGAACCAGATCTCGACCCCGCTGAAGGTCGTCTGGAGCGGATCGAGCACGACGTCGTTCCAGAACCAGTTGCCCGAGGTCGGGTAACGGCCGATGCCGTCGGTGCCGGCCGGAATGTGGTCGAGGAAGCCCAGCCCGAGCTGGAAGCCGGTCACCACGCCTTCGAAGTCGACCGGGATCGGCGCCCCGGCGCCGACATCATCGGGCGCGGTAAAGTGGTCGTAGTCTTCGATGCCGTGCAGCGGCAGCGCCGCACGGAAGGCGTCGAAGGCTGCGTCGCTGTTCGGCCTGGGCGAGACGCGGTTGGCCTCGCGGAACGCCGCGTCGGTGCCCGGCTCGTGGTGATCCTCGCCGTAGAAGACGATCGGCGCCGCGTTAACGGCGGACCAGCAGACCAGGCCGGCGAGCACGGCCAGGATAGGGCGCCTCATGATCGCTACTCCGTCACGTTGCCACCCCAACCAGCCCGCTGCGGGCCGGTCCACGGCAACGCCACCCGTGGAATTCTGCAAATCGTGTGCCAGTGTGGCGGTGGATTCGTTGCTCCGGACGCCCGGCGATCGCCTAGCCGAGCGCGGCCGCTCCCCGTCCATCATCGCTCCCCGCAGGTCGGTCCTGCCTCCACCCAGGGCAACCGGCCACCCAGCCGGCGCCCGCCCCGTGGATGAGTCAGTATGCCGCCGCCAGGCCGCCGGGTCAAGGCCGCGCACGGGCCGGGTTTGACAACCGGCCGGTCAGCCGTCATTCTAGCGGGGTTGCGGCGCGGAGGTACCGACGATGGCTTCGACGATGACGGCGGCGCGTGAGACGGCCACGGATGGGGCGATTCTGCCCGACCGGATCGAGTTCCTGCGCCGGCGGTTCGCCACCGATCCGCACGCGCGGCTGATGCAGAACGCCGTCTGCCAGACGACCGTCGACGACATCGCCGTTCGGCGCGACGTGATCTTCAACACCGACGACAGCTTCTCGACCCGGCTCGACGACTGGAGCGTGACCAACCAGAAAGGCAGCGGCCGCTGCTGGATGTTCGCCGGTCTCAACCTGCTCCGGGTCGGGGCGGCCAAGGCGCTCGACCTGGAGGAGTTCGAGTTCAGCCAGAACTACACCATGTTCTGGGACAAGCTCGAGAAGGCCAACTACTTCCTCGAGGCGATTCTCGACACCGCCGATCGGCCCGCCGACGACCGCACCGTCGCCTTCCTGCTCGACCACCTGGTCGACGACGGCGGGCAGTGGAACATGTTCGTCAACCTGATCGAAAAGCACGGCGTGGTGCCGAAGGCGGTGATGCCCGAGACGCAATCGAGCTCGGCCACCGGCAAGATGAACCAGATGCTGCGCAGCAAGCTGCGCGAGGGGGCGCGGCTGCTCCGCGCCGAGCACGCCGAGGGCGTCGGACCCGACCTGCTGCGCGAGCTCAAAGACGGCCTGCTCGAGGTGATCCACCGCATTCTCTGCATCCACCTCGGCACGCCGCCGCTCGAGTTCGAGTGGCAGTGGCGCGACAAGGACAAGCAGTTCAAGCGCGACGGCCGGCTGACGCCCATCGAGTTCGCCGAGCGGTACATCACCTTGCCGACCGACGACTACGTCTGCCTGGTCCACGACCCGCGCCCGGAGAATCCGTACGGCCGGACCTACACGGTCGAGTACCTGGGTAATATGGTCGGCGGCGCGCCGGTGGTCTACCTCAACGTCGAGATTGAGACGATGAAGCAGATCGCGCTGCAGATCCTGCACGACGGCGAGCCGGTCTGGTTCGGCTGCGACGTGGGCAAGCAGATGCGCGGCGACCTGGGGCTGTGGGACGCGCGGATGTTCGACTACGAGAGCGTCTACCAGACCCACTTCTCGCTGACCAAGGCCGAGCGGTTGGTCTATCACGAGACGGCGATGACGCACGCCATGCTGTTCACCGGCGTCGATGTGGCCAACGGCGCGCCGCGCCGCTGGCGGGTCGAGAACTCGTGGGGCGACGAGCGCGGGAAGAAGGGCTTCTACCTGATGAACGACTCGTGGTTCGACGAGCACATGTTCGAGATCGCCGCCCGGCGCAGCTACCTGACGCCCGAACTGCAGGCCGCGCTCGAACTGCCGCCGGTGGTGCTGCCGGCGTGGGATCCGATGGGCTCGCTGGCGCAGGACGCCGGGTGACGTCGACCACCCCGGTCGCTGCGCGCGCCGATGGTCAGGCCGCATCGTCGAGGCGGACGAGCTGATGCCGGGGCCGGCTCAGGGCGCCGGGCGCGCCGTTGGCGGGGCCCCTACCGATGTTCTCGGCGGTGGCGTGATCGAAGGCCGGGCCGCGCTGCCGGCCTATCCGTCCATCGCCGCCCGCATCGCCGCGATGTGCTCGGCCGTCGAGCCGCAGCAGCCGCCGACGATGGCCACCCCGGCCGCCTGCATCCGACCGGCGAAGGCGGCCAGGTCGGACGGCGTGAGTGGATAGTGCGGCCGGCCGTCGCGCAGCTCGGGCAGGCCGGCGTTCGGCTTGGCCAGCAGGCGCGCGGCGGGCGCGGCGGACAGCATTTCGGCGATGGCCGGCTCGACGATGTGCGGGCCGAGGCTGCAGTTGGCCCCGACCACCGCCGCGCCGCGCTCGAGCGCGAAGCGCACCGCCTCGGCCGGCTTGACGCCCATCATCGTCCGGCCGCCCGAGTCGAAGCTGCACGAGGCGATCACCGCCAGCTCGCCTGCGGCGGCGAGCGCCGCCTCGAGCGCGGCGCCCAGCTCTTCGAGCGCGCTGAAGGTCTCGAGCACCAGGCCATCGACGCCGGCGCCGACCAGCGCCTCGACCTGCTCGGCGAAGGCGTCACGCGCCGCCTCGGGGGCCAGGTCGCCATAGGGCTCGAGCAGCTCGCCGGTGGGTCCGATAGAGCCGACCACCAGCGCCCGGCCGGCGGCGCCGCGGCGGGCCAACTCGACCGCGGCGCGGTTGACCTCGGCGCTGCGGCCGGTCAGGCCGGTGTGGGCCAGCCGCAGCGGCGTGCCGCCGAAGGTGTTGGTCCAGACCAGGTCGCTGCCGGCGGCGGCATAGGCGTCGGCGACCGCGGCGACCTGCTCGGGGTGGCTCAGGTTCCAGGCCTCGCCGGCAGTGCCGAGCGGCAGGCCGAGTAGCTGCAGCGCGGTGCCGGTGGCGCCGTCCGCGAGCAGCGTCCGGCCGCCGGCGAGCAGGTCGCGGAGGGTGGGCATCGGGGCGCTCCTGTCGCGCGCCAGTCTACAACCATCCGGCCCGATCATCGTATGCTAACCCGAAGCGAATAGTGTGTCGGCGCGAGGGGAGCTGCGCGGCCATGGCCAAGGAACTGGTGCTGGTGGTCGACGACGAGGCCGATATCCTAGAGTTGGTGCGCTACAATCTGGACCGCGAGGGCTATCGCGTGACGCTGGCGGCGACGGGCGAGGAGGCCTTGCAGGCGGCCCGGCGGGAGGTACCCGACC
Source organism: uncultured Fimbriimonadaceae bacterium (assembly GCA_964405335.1). GTDB lineage: Bacteria > Armatimonadota > UBA10988 > UBA10988 > UBA10988 > CAYONP01. The sequence continues at coordinate 26,391 of CAYONP010000023.1, read as the reverse complement.
TGATGGTGCTCGACCTGATGCTGCCCGGCATCGGCGGGCTCGATGTCTGCCGGATCCTCAAGCGCGACGCGGCGACGCAGCAGGTGCCGATCATCATGCTCACCGCCCGCGGCAGCGACGCCGATGTGGTTACCGGGCTCGAGCTGGGTGCCGACGACTACATCACCAAGCCGTTTCGCCCGCGGGTGCTGGCGGCGCGAGTCAAGGCCGTGCTGCGCCGGGTGCGGCAGGAGGAGGACCCGGTCCAGCCGATCGTGATCCGTGAGATCGAGATCCACCCGGGCCGGCACGAGGTGACCGTCGGCGGCGAAGCGATTGAGCTGACCATCACCCAGTTTCGCATTCTGCACCTGCTGGCGCGGCGGCCGGGCTGGGTCTTCACCCGTGGCCAGATTGTCGATCGCGTGCGCGGCGAGGACCATCCTGTGACCGATCGTTCGGTCGACGTGCACATCGTCAGCCTGCGCCGCAAGCTGGGCGATCAGGCGCACGAGATCGAGACGGTGCGAGGCGTGGGGTACCGCTTCCGGGAGTAGGCGATGCCGCGCCGGCGGCTCCTGTGGCAACTGGTGGCCAGCTACACCGCGGTCTGCTGCGCCGCGATGCTGCTGCTCGGCCTCGCCGCCGGTCGGCTGCACGGCGTCGATCTGGCGCTCTGGGGCCTGTTCGTCGCGGCGCTTGCCGGCCTGGTCGTGTTCCACCTCACCCGCTCCTGGAGCCGCGTGCTGGTCATGGCTCGCCGCGCCGCCGAGCAGTACGCCGCCGGCCACCTGGCGCGCCGACTGCCCTCGCCGGCGAGTGACGAGCTGGGCGGGCTGGTCGAGGCGATGAACCAGATGGCCGCCCAGCTCGACCAGCGGCTCGACGACCTGCGCCGGCAGCGCAACCAGCTCGAGGGCGTGCTGGCCTCGATGGGCGAGGGCGTGCTCGCGGTCGATGTCGACGACCGCGTGCTGCACCTCAACGGCGCGTTGGCGGCGATGCTCGGCCTCGACGGCGGCCCGCGCGCGGGCGCCACGCTGTACGAAACGGTGCGCCAGACCGAGCTGCAGCACCTGGTGCTGGCCTGCCTGTCCGACAGCGGGCCGATCGAGCGCGACCTGGTGCTCCGCCGCCAGGGCGCCGAGCTGCACGTGCAGGCCCGCGCCACGCCGCTGGTCGACGCCGCCGGGCAGCGGCTCGGCGCGCTGCTGGTGCTCGAGGATGTCACCCGGCTGCACCGCCTCGAGGGCGTGCGAAGCGAGTTTGTGGCCAACGTGACCCACGAACTGCGCACGCCGATCACCGCCATCTGCGGTTTTGTCGAGACGCTGCAGGACGGCGCGCTGGACGAGCCCGAGACGGCCCGGCGGTTCATCGACGTGATCGCCCGCCACGCCGCGCGGCTGAACCAACTGATCGAGGAGCTGCTGCAACTGGCCGACCTGGAGCAGAGCGCCGAGCGGCAGGAGCTGAGCCGCGTGCCGACCAACCTGCGCGCCGTCGCCGAGGCGGCGCGCCAGGCGGTCGAGGCGCGCGCGGCCGAGCGGCGGATCGAGATTGAGGTCAGCGGCGAAGCGTTGACCGTCTCGGCCAACGGCCGGTTGCTCGAGACGGCGCTGGTCAACCTGCTCAACAACGCCGTCGCCTACAGCGAGTCGGGCGGGCGGGTCGAGGTCCGGCTCGCCGCCGCCGCCGGCGAGTCGATCATCGAGGTGCAGGACTGGGGCTGCGGCATCGCGCCGGAACACCAGACCCGGGTGTTCGAGCGCTTCTACCGGGTCGACCGGGCGCGGAGCCGCGAGCATGGCGGCACCGGGCTGGGGCTGGCACTGGTCAAGCACATCGCGCAGCTCCACGGCGGCCGGGTGGCGCTCGACAGCAGGCCCGGCGAGGGCAGCACCTTTCGCGTTACCTTGCCCTGCGACTAGTCGGTCGCGGCGACTCTCCATACGCTCAACGGCCTGCCGCCGCGCTGGCAGGTCTATTGCAACCTGAGGTGGACCATGGAGGGTCGCCATCCAATCCGGGTCCGGCGGCGGTACGAGGCGCGCGGTCTGGTTCAGGGCGTCGGCTTCCGGCCGTTCGTCTACTGCCTGGCCACCGAACTCGGCCTCGGCGGCCGGGTGCTCAACCACTCCTCCGGCGCCTGCGTCGAGGTCGAGGGCCCGCCGGAACTGCTTGACCGCTTCGCCGCCCGGCTGACCGCCGAACTGCCCGTGCCGGGGCGGATCGATTCCCTCGACAGCGCCGAACTGGCCGCCACGGGGCAACGTGAGTTCGGCATCGAGGCGAGCGAGACGCAGGCCGGCGAGGTCGCCCTGGTGCTGGCCGACCTGGCCACCTGCGACGCCTGCCGCGCCGAGCTGCTCGACCCGGCCGACCGGCGGTTCGGCTACGCCTTTACCAACTGCACGCACTGCGGGCCGCGGTTCACCATCATCCGCGACGTGCCCTATGACCGCGCCGCGACGACCATGGCGGGCTTCGCCCTCTGCCCCGATTGCCGGCGCGAGTACGACGATCCGCGCGACCGGCGGTTCCACGCGCAGCCGAACGCCTGCCCGAAGTGCGGGCCGGCACTGCGCTGGTGCGGCGCCGACGGCGAAGCGGTCAACGAGCCCGACCCGATCGCCGCCGCCGCGCGGATGCTGCTGGCCGGGCAGATTGTCGCGGTCAAGGGGCTCGGCGGCTATCACCTGGCCTGCGACGCGGCCGACGACGCCGCGGTCCTGCGCCTGCGCGAGCGCAAGCGGCGCGACGCCCGGCCGCTGGCAGTCATGGTGCTCGACCTGGCCGCCGCCCGCGACCTGGCCGAGGTGAGCGACCACGAGGCCGAGCTGCTGGCCTCGCCGGCGGCGCCGATCGTGCTCTGTCGCCGACTGCCCGGCGCGCCGCTGGCCCCGTCGCTGGCGCCCGGGCTGGCCACGGTCGGGCTGATGCTGGCCTACACGCCGCTGCACCTGCTGCTGCTGGGCGCGGTGGGCCGGCCGCTGGTGATGACCTCGGGCAACGTCAGCGACGAGCCGATCGCCACCTCGGACGACGACGCGCTGCGCCGGCTGGGCCCCATCGCCGACGGCTTCCTGCTCCACAACCGGCCGATTGAGCGGCGCTGCGACGACAGCGTTATGCGCCTGGTCGGCGGGCGGGCGACGGTCCTCCGCCGCAGCCGCGGCGAGGCGCCGAAGCCGATTCTGCTCCGCCGCGCCGGCGGGCCGGTGGTGCTCGCCGTCGGCGGGCATCAGAAGAACACCTTCTGCTTGGCCCGCGGGCACGAAGCCTTCATGTCGCACCATGTCGGCGACCTCGAGAACGACCTGGCGCTGAGCGCCTTCGAGACCGGCATCGCCGATTACGAGCGGCTCTTCGCGCTGCGGCCGGAGGTCATCGCCCATGACCTGCACCCCGACTATCTGGCCACGCAGTACGCGCTCGACCGGGCGGTGGCCGACGGCCTCGAGACCGTCGGCATTCAGCACCACCACGCGCACATCGCCAGTTGCCTGGTCGACTGCGGCCGCGACGGCCCGGTGATCGGTCTGAGTTTCGACGGCACCGGCTGGGGGCCCGACGGCACGGTCTGGGGCGGCGAGGTGCTGGTCGCCGACCTGTCCGACTACCGCCGCGTCGGCCGGCTCCGCCCGTTCGCCATGCCGGGCGGCGAGGTGGCCGTGCGGCAGGGCTGGCGGCTGGCCATGGCGCTGGCTTACGACGCCGATGTGTTTCTCGATCCATCGTGGCTCGAGGAGGAGCCGCAACGGATCGCTTTTGTCGGTGAGATGCTCGAGGGCGAGGTGCGCTGCCCGCGAACGAGCAGCCTGGGCCGTCTGTTCGACGGCTTCAGCGCCCTTCTCGGCCTGCGCACGACCAGTCGCTACGAGGGCGAGGCGGCGGTTCGGCTCGAGGGCGCGGCGGCCGGCGAGCCGAGTGGCGCGCTGCTGTTCGAGATTGGCCCGGCCGGCGAGCTGCACGAGCTCGACTGGCGTGCCGCCGTCGGCGCGGCGATTGACCAGCGGGCGCGCGGGACCTATCCCGAGGTCATCGCGCGGCGCTTTCACGAGGGCCTGGCCGAGGGTTTCGCCGCGCTCTGCGCGCGGGTCCGGCGGCAGACCGGCCTGGCCACCGTGGCGCTCAGCGGCGGCTGCTTCCAGAACGTGCTGCTGAGCGAGCTGCTGAGTACCATGCTGGCCCGGCGCGGGTTTGAGATTCTGAGCCACCACCGCGTGCCGGCGAATGACGGCGGCCTGAGCCTGGGCCAGTCGGCGATTGCGCGCGAGAGGAGCGGTTGAGATGTGTCTGGCAGTGCCGATGCGGGTGATCGCCATCGATGACGAGACCGTCACCGTCGAGCTCGACGGCGTGCGGCAGCGGGCGCGGCGCGAGCTGGTCGACGGCGTGCGGCTCGGCGACCATGTGATCGTCCACGCCGGTTATGCCATCAGCATTCTCGACCCCGACGCCGCCACCGCCTCGCTGGAGCTGTTCGCCGAGCTCGCCGCCGAGGGAGCCGGGTATGCAACTTGAGGCCTTCTGCTCGCGCGACACGGCCCAGGCAATCGCCGGCTCGATCGCCCGGCTGGCCCCGCGCGACGGGCTCGTGAAGATCATGCATGTCTGCGGCTCGCACGAGCACAGCCTGGGCCAGTGGGGCCTGCGCAGCCTGCTGCCCGAAACGGTCGAGCTGATTGCCGGACCCGGCTGCCCCGTCTGCGTCTGCCCCGAGCATGAGGTGCGCGAGTCCATCGAGATCGCCCGTCGCGGCGCGATCCTGCTGACCTACGGCGACATGATGCGCGTCCCCACCGGCGCCGGCAGCCTGCTCCAGGCCGCCGCCGACGGGTGCGACATCCGGTTGGTCTACTCCGCCTTCGACGCGGCGCGCATCGCCCGCGAGAACCCCGAGCGGATGGTCTGCTTCTTCGCCGTCGGGTTCGAGACCACCGCCGCGCCGACCGCCGCGCTGCTCGGCGGCCGGCTGCCGCCGAACCTGAGCATCCTGACCGCCCATCGGCTCACCCCGCCGGCGATGGACCTGCTGCTCCGCTCGGGCGACATCCGGGTCGATGCCCTGATTGCGCCGGGCCACGTGTCGGCGATCATCGGCGCCGAGCCGTGGCGGCGGTTCGCGATCGACTTCGGCCTGCCCACCGTCGTCGCCGGGTTCGAGCCGGCCGACCTGCTGATGGCCGTGCGGCAGATCCTGATCCAACGGCAGCGCGGCACCGCCGAGCTGGAGAACGTCTATGGCCGAGTCGTCCGCGCCGAGGGCAACGCGGCGGCGATCGCGGCGCTCGACCGCGCCTTCGAAGTGACTCCCTCGTGGTGGCGCGGGCTGGGAGAACTGCCCGGCACCGGGCTGACCCTGCGCCGCGAGCATGTGCTCCACGACGCGCGCGAGGTGTTCGGCGTGCGGCTCGAGCCGAACGAGACGGAGCTGCCCACCGGCTGCCGCTGCAACGCGGTGATGCTAGGCCAGATCAAGCCGAATGAGTGCACGCTGTTCCGCCGCGCCTGCCACCCGGCGCGGCCGTACGGCCCGTGCATGGTCAGCCAGGAGGGCACCTGTTACATCTGGCACCAGTACGGCGGCTACGCGGCGTGACCGGGACCGGTTCGGGCGGCCGGTCTGGTTGCCCGTGGTCGGGACCGGTTGGTCCATCATCGGGCGGCCACAAGGGCCGCCCCTACCGGTCCGTCGTTCGCCCCTCATTTCTGCTCGCGGTCACGCCTCGTCGATGATTCGGTGGTACCGCCCGAGCCAGTAGGCCAGCAGCCAGAAGGTGCCGCACTCCTCGCTCCGCCCGCCGCCGCCGTCGACGCGGTAGGGGTTGCCGTTCCACTTGTGCAGCGGCCGCTCGCGGAACGACAGCGGAACCGTCGCCTCGGGCCGATCGAACCGGTCGGGCGTCTCGCTCAGCATGATGTCCCAGCGGTGGCTGTTGCGCACCGGGTGGTCGATCAGATCGAGCGGGATCTCGCGCAAGGTGCTCAACGCGCCGTCGACATCGCAGGCGCGGCCGGTCAGCCCGCCGTAGATGAAGTTCCACAGCGGGCAGCGCTCGGGCTCCTCATACCGCCAACTGCGCTCGAGGCTGGCGACATAGAGCGCGCGCAGCGCCGCGTCGGTCTCGTAGCGCAGCAGGTTGTAGTAGCTGAGGAAGGCCAGCTCGTCGTCGGAATGGTTGCACTGCGCGCCGGCGAAGTCGCCCGGCATGACCTTCTGCTCAACGGTGTTCAGCGCGTAGTGGTGCAGCACCACCAGGTCGGCCGCCGCCTGCTCATACCGTACGTCGCCGGTCACGTGCGCGGCGGTCTTCAGGTAGCTGAGCAGCTCGAGTGAGTTGAGCCCGCGCTCGGCGAACCAGCGCGGGTCGTCGTTCAGCCGCTCGGGCGCGAAGACACCCCAGGTGGTCGGCTCGCCGTCGCGGTCGAGCAGGTAGAACCCGTGATCGACCAGGTGGTCGGTCACCCGGGTGCAGACCTCGGCAATCGCCGCCTGCTCCTCGGGCCCGGCGACCAGGTCATAGGCGATGCCCCAGGCGAAGTAGTGGCCATCGAGCTCGTCCGAGCTGGTGTCGGCCTTCCACTCCCACTCACCATCGTCGGTGCGGTGCCACTCGCCGCCGTGGTGACGGCCGAACTCGGCCTCGGTACGGTGGCAGACGGCGCGGGCCGGGAATCCGGGCAGCGGGGTCTTGCGTTCGAGCTCGAGCAGCGCATCGAGCGATTCGAGCGCCTTGGCGCGCGCCTCCTCGTCGCCCGTCACCGCGTAACGGAAGGCCTCGCCGGCGAGGTACATCGCCGTCCACAGCCCATCGTTGTCGTCGATGTCGTGCCGCCAGGTGCTCAGGTCGCCCGGTCGCTCGAGCGTGCAGCCGGTGACGTAGCCAAAGCGCCGGTGCCGCGCGTCGGTCAGCGCCTCGTAGTGCGCCGCCTTCGCGGCCAGGGTCATCGGCCGGAGCAAGATCCGGCTCACGCCGCCGTCGGTGTCGGCCAGGATGCTGCCGTCGTGCTCGACAATCACCCGCCGCACGCGGTCGTCGGGCAGCCAGCGCGGGCCGGCATAGACCTCGAACCGCCCGGCGTCGAAGCGCAGCAGGCCGAGCGCACTGCCGATCCAGATATCGCCGCCGGGCGCCGCGGCGAGGCAGGTCAGATGGCCGAACGGCAGACCGCTCCGGCGGTCGTAGATCACCCGCTCGCCCGAGGGATGGTCGATCACGAAGGTGTCGGCGCCGATCTGGTAGCGGTGGCCCCAGGCATCCTCGAGCTCGCGCACCGGTTGGATGTCGGTCAGGTCGACGTTGAGAAACTCGCGCGAGGCCTGCTCGAACGAGCCGCACAGCGTGCGAGTGGGATAGATGCACAGGCAGGCCAGGGCCAAGAGGCCGAGGAGGGCGCGGACGGCCCGTCGCGGCGTGCCGGCGTCCGGCCGCGCCACGCGCGGCGTGTGGCTCAGACCAGGTGGAGCCACGGGTTGAGGCCCGTGGCTGCTGAAACGAAACCCGCCCCGCGGGCGGGTTTGGGCTTCACAGACCCGCATTCCAACGCGTGTCGTCGGCGTGAGCACCAACCCCAACGCCTCCCCCGCGCGCCCCGGCGGCGGGCCCGGCTCGATGACCAGCGTGCCCCACTGCTTCAGCCAGGTGCGCTTGTCCTTCTCGCCGGCCCACCAGTCCTCGTGGTGGAAGTTGCCGAAGTTGCCCGCGCCGGTCGGCTTCTCGTCCAAGTCGCCGACGGCCAGGTTGAGGCCCATTCGAACGGTGCCCAGCGCGGGGCTCCAGAACCGGCCCGGGGCGACTTCGAGGCACGGGTTGGGTTGGATCCGCCACTCGATCACGTAGCCGCTCTGGTCGGGCTTGACCCGCGCCGCGGCCTCCATCGAGCGCTCGAGGATCCAGCGCTGGTAGTTGTTCCAGGCCGATTCGAGCGCCCGCGGCTCGCCCTCGAGCAGCCCACCGACGCCGATGCCGCCGAGCCGCGACTTGGTCAGGTTGCAGACCATCTGCCAGGCGCTGCCGTCGCCGGGGCAGTTCTGGCCGTCACGCTGCTCCCAGGCGTTGGCGGCGTTGACCAGCAGCTCCATCTCGTCGCCGAACCAGGGATAGCCCTCGCGGGTCAACTCGTGCGCGGCGGCGTTCTCGTCGGGTAGCCAGCGTTCGGTCTCTAGGCCGTAGAGCAGGTCGTCGGTGACCTCGAAGGCGAAGTAGAGGTCGCGGCCGTCGTGCTTGACCCACCCGTGCAGGCTCAAGTCGGCCGGGTCGGTGGTGGGGGTGAACTGCGGGATCCAGTCACGCCCCGGGATGACCGCCGCGTCGTCCCACTCGCCGGGCGCGACGACGCCGTCCACCGCCGGCGTGCTGCCGCGCCAGCAGCGCACGACGCGCGGATACTCGCCGGCGCGGCAACCGGCGGCGACGAGCAGGCAGTAGAGTGCGGCACGGCGCACGGCGGTTCTCCGGCCGATGGTTGCGCGGTGGCGGCCGCAATCCCTTCCCGTCCGGCTGGTTCAGTCGGCCGCCTCGGTGCGCGCCAAGACCACGCGCTCAATGCAGATCGCGTCGCTCTCGCCCGGCTGCGCGTGCGGGAACCGCGGTTCCTCGAACTTGATTCGCGCCCAGATCTCGAACTCGCGCTCCGGTTCGGCCGGGTCCCAGACGTTGTCGATGTCGAGCTGGATGATCCAGCTCCAGAAGAAGTAGAGGTAGTAGCCCGGCCGGACCACGAAGCTGCCCAGCCGGTACCAGTGGTAGCCCGGCCCGGGGATGTCCTCGGCGGCGATCGGCTTGCCCGGCAGGCCCGACTTCTCGATGGTGCCGTAGACGCCCGAGGGCATTGGCAGCACGTACCGCTCCGGGTGCTCCACCCCGGCGGCGGTGAGGTCAAGGCGGTTGGTGATGCCGCTCTCGGCCGCCTCGTCCGGCACTACCTGGACGATGTCCTGCCAGTTGCGGGTCATGATGGCGGTGTAGTCAAAGACGGTACCGCGTGGCCGGTCGGCGAAAGCGGCCGGCGGCGGCAGCGCGCCGGGAACCATGGCGTAGCGCCGAATCTCACCCTCGGCGGCCAGTCGCTCGCGCTGGCGCTCGGCGTCGGGCAGTCGGCGGTCGGCCTCGGCCTGCCAGGTCGCCAGCGCCCGCGCGCCGATGGCGTCACGATCGAACGGGAAGCCGTCCGGCCCGTCGTGGGTGTTGAGCCACTCGCTCATCAGTTTCGCGTAGGCCGCCAACGTGGCGCGATCGAGCGACAGGCGAGCGAAGCGCACCCGGCGGAGAAGCTCCGGCGCCTCGGCTACGGCGGTCTCGGCACGATCGAAGTAGCCGTGCGCACGGACCATGAAGGCCAGGTTGACGTAACTGAGCCGGTTCGGCGAGCCGACCCAGCAGGTGCTGCTGCTCTGTCGCTGCTCGGCCTCGGCCTCGAGGTCGCGCAGGTAGGCCTTGACCGGCTGCCCGGCGGCGCCGAAGTAGCCGTTCATGAACTGGTCGGTCAACCGCTCGTCGTCGGACCGCGGATCCTCCAGCAGCTTGGTCATCAGCCAGACCTTGAAGTCGCGCAGGTCGGCCAGGAGCGGGTACTCCAGCTCGGTGAACACGCCCTCGACCCGGTGGGCGGCGTAGTACCGATAGTCCGGCCCGTAGGTGTGCGTGGTCGGCAGTGGCATGCCGAGCGGGTTGGCGTAAGTGACCGCGTAGTCCCAGATGCGCAGGTTGGCGCAGACCTCGGCCCACGACTCGATGTGCTCGCGGAACGCGCGGTTCGCCTCGGCAGTGATCGGCTTGAGCATGTCCGCTTCGGTGTCGCACAGGCGGACGATCACGTTGTCGCGGCAGCGCAGCCGCCGTGGCGCGCGCTGGGTGTACTGATAGGCGAGCGTGTCGAGGTAGACCTCAGGATAGTCGTCGCGGATACCGTCGGCCAGGTAGTTGACGAACTCGAGCAGCGGTCCGGCTTCGGTCCCTTCGGCCTCGACAATCGCCTGGCACGGGCCGCACCCGCAAGGGTTCGCCCAGTCGTTCTGCGAGACGCTGAAGACCAGCGGCGGCGGCAACTGGTCCGCGACCGCCGCGGCGTGGGATTCGGCGATGTAGGCGCGGAGCTTGGTCAGGAAGGCCTCGCGCAGCTCGGGGTTGGTCAAGCAGAGCTGCGTCCGATCGCCCACCCGCCGGCCGTCGATCAGCGAGTACCACTCGGGGTGCTCGTCAAAGTGCTGCTCGGGCGGGAAATACATGAAGAACGTATGCACGTGGTATGGCGGGCCGTAGGTCAGACTCCCGCCATACTCGGCGGCGATGGGGCGGTCGCCGTCGCGGTTGAGCCGGCGGCGGGCCGCGAACCGGCCGCCATCGTGGCCGTAGAGCATATAGATGTCGCGGTAGCGGAACGCCGGCCGGCCGGCGAGCTCGACTGGGCCGAGCCGCAGCTCGGCGCGGCGTGGCACGTCCTCCTCCCACGGCGACCACCAGCGGACACCGACCAGGTCTTCGAGCAGGTGGTAGGCCGCGTAGAGCGTGCCCCGTGGCCGACCGCCGACGACCATCAGGTCGCCGCCGGCCGCGCGGATGTTCCACTCCTCCGGGCCCATCTCGCCGGCCAGCAGACCGGCCTGCGCCGCGACCGAGGTCGGCCCGACCCAGATGACCGCACCGTCCGGCCGGCCCTCGCCCTCGGCGAACTGCCCGCACGGCCGTCCGAGCACCCGCGACAGGTAGTCGGCCAGCTCGCGCGCCGCCGTGCGTTCGGCCAAGGTCGCCTCGCGCGCGAGGCCGATGCTGACGCGAGTGTCGGCACCGACGTCGAACGCACGGGCGCCGCCGAGGCAACAGAGTCCCAGCACCATCCACCTCGCCGCCATCGCCACTTGCTCCGCCGCCGCCGGTGACGATGGGAGCGTTGGCCGGCGGTTCGGGTCGCCCTGCTACGACTGTGCGGCGCGGATCTCTTCGAGGATGCGGCGCGCCTCGGCGTGGGTCGGCTCGACGCGGAGGGCGCGGCGGAGGTAGCTGATGGCGGTGTCGAGCTCGCCGCGCTTCTGGTGCAGCAGACCATAGCCAGCGAACACGTCGGCGTTCTCGGGCGACAGGTCGTAGGCCTGTTTCAGCGAGTGCTCGGCGTGAGTCAGGCGCCCCTGCGTGACGAACAACCGGGCCAGGCCCAGATAGGCGTCGACATAGCGCGGGTTGAGCCGGATGGCCGCCTGGTACTCCCACTCGGCCTCGCGGCCGCGGTCGGTTTGGGCCAGGTATCGGGCCAGCTTGAAGTGCGCGGTGGGGCTCTCGCCGCCCACCTCGACCGCCTTGCGATAGGCCCGCTCGGCCTCTTCGGGCTTGTCCTGGGCAACCAACAGATCGCCCAGCTCCTCGTGCACCGCGGGCAGCAGTGGGTTCAGCTCGAGCGCCTTGCGCAGCGCCGCCTCGGCCTCGTCGAGCTTGCCCCCCTCGCGGCATAGCCGGCCGAGGCTCAACTGCGCGGCGAGCAGCTCGGGATCGAGCTCGACGGCCTTGCGGTAGCCCGCCTCGGCCTCGTCGCGGCGGCCCTGCGCAAGCTGCATGTCGGCCAGCTCGACATAGGCCCAGGCGAAGGTCGGCTCGAACTCGATCGCCCGCAGATACCAGCGCTCAGCGTCCTCGGGCTTGCCCTGGCGCAGGTACCAGTTGGCCCGGCAACTGGCGGCGAACGGGGAGTCGGGCTTCAGCTCGAGTGCGATCTTGAGTTCCGCCTCGGCCTTGGCCATCTCACCGGTGACAATCATCGCCACATAGGCGGCGGCGACATGCGCCAGGGGCTCGCGCTCGTCGGCCTTGAGCGCGTCGCCGACCCACACCCCGGCCTCGGCGCCCTCGCCCAGCGCGCACAGCGCAATGGCCACCACCGCCCTCGCCCGCGCCGGTTCGTCGCCCTCGGCCACCGCCTCGAGCGCCTTCAACTGAGCATCGTCCCAGCGGTGCTTGAGCAGCAACTGGTAAGCCTGCTCGACCGTGCTCGGCGGTTCGGCCGGCGGCTCGGCCGGCGCCTCTTCCGCCGGCGGTTCGGCCGGCGGCTCGGCCGGCGCATCGTCGGCCCAGACCGGCAGGCCGGCGGCCAGCAGCAGCCAGACGTATTTCGACAGCACGCTCAACCTCGGCTCCAGACGATGACTCCAACGCCGCCGGCGGCGGTTTGGTGCCACCCAGTCCAGAAGAGGCTCCTGACCCCGTAGGCGTTCTATTTGGGCCCCAAGACGCACGCACGGTGCCACAGGCGGCTTGCCCGCCAGTGCCGCCGACGAGCTGCTGGTCAGCACTGGCGGACAAGCCGCCAGTGGCACCAACCGCCGTTGTCAACGTTATCCTAACGCCGATCGAACCTGATCCGTTGTCGGCTTGCCGGCAACAGGCTTGCATGGCATCCTCGCCGGTAGCGAGATGATCATGCTCCGCTGGTTGCCCATCATGTCCCTCTCCCCTGCCCTGCTGCTGGCCGCGCCGGCGCCGGTCGCGTTGAACCAGGCGGGCCTGCGGGTCGAGTTCGACCCGCTCGGCGCGATGACGGTCTCCCAGGGCGATGAGCCCATCCTGCGCAGCGGCGAGCACGGCCTGTGGCGACTGACCTTCCACGGCGACGAGCCGCTCACCGCGGCCGAGGCCGAGCGGGTCGGCCTCACCGTTGAAGAGGGCACCTGTCGCCTGCGGTTCGATCATCCGCGCGCGGTCGTCGAGGTCACCGTCGCCGCCTGTGAGCTCGGCTTCGAGCTGCGCGCGACGGTCAGCGGCCACGCCACTCCCATCGCCGAACTCGCCCTGCCCGGCCGGCTGCGCTTCGCACCCGGCGCGATGCAGCGGCTGATTGTCCCGGCGAACGGCAACATGGGCGTCGGCATGGCTCTGAACCGCGCCTACTTCGAGCGCCAGCCGCTCGACCGGCCGACGGCCTGGGAGACCGTTCGCACCGGCGACGTGGGCTATCGCGCGCTGTTCGGCGACGGGCTCGACCAGCGCGAGGATGTCGAGCCGCGCACGCCGGCACGCGTCACCGCGGCGGCCGCCGAGTGGCTGCCCGAGCCGCTCCGCCGCCAAGTCGACGGCGCCGCGCTGCTGGTCAATCGGCCGTCGAAGCGCGAGCAGGTCGAGCTGGTCCTGGTCGACTCGGCTGACGGCCCCTGGTTCGCCGCCGGCCGGCTCGGCGGTGAGGGCTATCTGTGGCGATTCGGCGGCCGAGTCGAAAGCGACGACGCCGGCCGGGCGACACAGCTCGTCGCCGCGGTAGTCGACCGGCTGCCCGCGCGTGGCGGCAAGCTCGGCCTGCTGGCGCTGCGGAATGGTCCGGTGCAGGGGCTCTGGAGCGCCGTCGAAATCGAGACCTGGCGAGCCGTGCTGCGCGGTTGCCAGGCGGTGCGTGACGGTCGGCTCGAGCTGGTCGAGCTCGACACCGCGCCGGCCATGATGGCCGCCCTGGCTGGCGACGAGTTCGCCGCGATCATCAACCCCTACGGCGAGGGCATCCCCTCGCCCGACGGCGGCGTGGCGGCAGCGGTTGCCGCCGTGGGCAGGTTCGTCCGCGCCGGCGGGAGCTGGTTCGAGGTCGGCGGCTATCCGTTTTTCCTCGGCCTCACGCCGGCGCCCTACCTGTCCGGCGGTCTCGGCTACCCGCCGGCCTTCTGCGACTTTCTCTCGCTCGAGACGCCGGCCGGCGCGGTGGCGGTCAGCCGTGTGCAGCCGCGCACCTGGGAGCCGTGGGCTGGGGCCGTCGACCCGCAGTCGATCTTCCTACCGGCCCGGCTGGCCTGGGGCGGCGACGAGCAGGGCGGCTGGTTCGAACGCGCCTACACCGTGCACCGCCGCGGCCCATGGACGGCGCCGCCGGTGCGCATCACCGCGGGCGAGACACCGGCCCTGCTGCGCGCCTATGCCGCGGCGAACCAGATCAGCGGCAGCCTCGAGGCGAAGGTCGGCGCCGAGCTCTGGCCGCGCCTGCGCGACAGCGTGCTGCTCTATTACGCCGGCAACCTGGCCGAAAAGGAGGAGTTCCTCGACCGCCTGCCGGTGCCGACGCTGATTCACTTCGCCGACTACCTCAAGGGCGGGTTCGACAAGGAGTATCCCGATCACTTGCCGCCACACCCGAACTTCGGCACGCAGCCGGCGTTCGCCGAGTTCAGCCGCCGCGCCGAGGCGATGGGGCACATCGTCATGCCCTACACCAACCCGACCTGGTGGTGCGAGGATCCGCGCGGCCCGACGTTCATCGAGCACGGTGAGGCGCCGCTGCTGCGCCGGCTCGACGGCAGTTTGTCGGTCGAGCGGTATGCCCAGAACTCCGGCTACACCATCACCTTCTGGCACCCGGCGGTGCAGGCGGCCAATCGGCGCACCGTCGACCAGTTTCTCCGCGACGTGCCGGTCAGCGTGCAGTTCCAGGACCAGAGCGGCGCGCGGGGCTTCCATTTCGATGCCAACCCGGCCTCGCCGACGGCCGACGCCTACACCGAGGGGCTGCTCAGCCAGGTGGCCGAGGACAGCGCGCGGGTGCCGCTGTCGACCGAAGGCGGCTGGGACCAGGTGGCGCGCTATGAGACGCAGTTGTGCGGCATGGCCTGGGACATCGTCATCCCACCGACCTGGACCGGCGGCGCCTCGCTGCTCAAGGAGCGGCTCTCGCCCGAGCTGTGGACGGTCTATCCGGTGGCGCAGTACCTGGCCCACGAACCGTGCATGATGCTGTTTCACGACCTGGGCCAGTTCGTCACCGATCCGCACAAGCTGACCTGGGCGCTCGGGCTCGGCTTCAGCCTGAGCATGAGGACCTCGGCCAACGCCCTCGACCGGCCGCAGACGCGGCACTGGATCGAGTGGCTGGCGCGGCTGCAGAAGTCGGTCGTCGCGCGCTACCTCGGCCAGCCGGTGCTCGCCTTCGAGCACGTCCGACCGACTCCGGCGACAGTCGCCGACGACGGCTGGTTCGCCGCGCAGTATGGCCCGGTGCGCATCGTCGCCAACCTGGGACCGGTCGAGCGCACCATCGACGGCACGCCGCTGCCGCCGTTCGGCTTCCGCGCGACCGCCGACGGCCTCGACGCCGGCTACCTGCTCGACGACGGACGGCCGGTCGGCTATGTGGTCGACGGCGACGAGGCCTGGGCCTACGCGCCGCCCAGTTCGGAGCTGAGCCTGCCGCTGCGCGACGGCCCGACGGCGGTGCGCGTGCCGGCGACGGCCGAGGAACGGGTCGACCCGCCGGCCGAGCTGGCCGGCCGCGCACCGCGCGACTGGCCGGGCGAGCGACCGCGCATCGGTGTGCTGCAGTTTGCCGGCTGGAACCCGACCTGGAGCCAGGTCCCGGCTGAAGACTGGTTGTCGGCCCTGCGCGCTTCGGCATTGGTGACCGAGCACCGCCTCAGCGTCGAGCCGATTGCCGACTGGGCCACGCTCGAGGCGGCGCTACGCGGCGGGCCGCGCGGCTGGCTGGCGATCGTCAATCCCTACGGCGAGGCGTTCTGTGTCGGCTCATTGGCCGAGTACCGCGCGGCGCTCGGCCTGATCCGCGAGTACGTGCGCAACGGCGGGAGCTGGTGCGAGGTGGGCGGACACTCGTTCTACACCGCGCGAGAGGTCGGCGGCGCGACGGAGGTGGTCGGCCCGCGCGGCATCGACGTGCTCGGCGTGCCGGTCGGGCCGGGCGAGGTCGAGGCGGCGCCCGAGCCGCTGACGGTCACCGCCGACGGCCGGCGCTGGCTGGGCGAGGCGCTGAGCGACGAACTCGCTCGACTGCTCACGCCGGTCAATCGGGGCTTGCCCGGTGGGGCGCTCGATCCGGGCCACTTGGAACTGATCGCCGGCCGCGACGCCGGGCTGCTCGGCGCCTATCGGCTGGGCGGCTGGGGTTACCTCTGGCGCATCGGGGGCATGAACCCCAACCCGCGCGTCGGCCTACCGGCGCTGACCGCGGCGCTGGTCCACCTCTACGAGCACCCGGCCGAACCGCCGATGATCGGCCGCCAGCCGGTCTTCCGGCAGGTGCGGTAGACCAGGTCCGCCTGCCGGTTCCCTCACGACGGTGCCACTGGTACAGGCGGCTTGCCCGCCAGTGCTGTCAACCAGCCCGTCGGCGGCACTGGCGGCCGAGCCGCCGGTGGCACCGAGAGGGAGTGAGTGAGCACGGGCTCAACGCCTACGAGACGCCACCCGCCTCACGGCCAGGCCGGTGTGCTCGGGGCGGGGGCGGCGCCGCCGGCCGATGGCGCGGCCGCGCCGGGAGTGCCGCTGACGCCCGAGGTGTCGCCGGTCACGCCGCTCGTCGCCGGCGTGCCTGCCTCACCGACGGCCTCCGGGCCCTCCACCGCCGGCAGCGCACCCTCGGTGGTGGTGCCGCTGGTCGGTTCGGTCGCGCCGGTGGCCGCGGTCTCGCCGGTGGCGGTCTCGCCGGTGGCCGGTGGGGCGGTACCCTCCTGGCTCGGCGCGCGCATGTGCGACGGTAGATCGGTGACCGAGATCCCGCGGCCGGTGTAGACGATCACCCCGCCGAGCACCAGGCAGCCCAGGCCCACGCTGGCCAGCAGCGCGTGGTACCATCTCATGACCATCGTGCTCTCCTCATCGCCACGGGCGATGGCTCCCCCAACTCAGGCGCTGCTGCGAGCGCGCAGCACCAGCGGCAGGATCGTCGCGCCCAACATGCCCACGACGCCGATCATCATAGCCCATGGCGGCAGGCGTGTCACCGACCCTGCCGCAACCAACACGCCGAGCCAGCCGAAGCCGGCGAGCATCAGACCGACCAGCCAGCGCGCCACCAGAGCGGCCCGGCGCGACGGCGCGGCGACGCGCAGCACCTGATCGACCACCAGCGCGACGACCGGGACGAGGAGCAACATACCACGCGGGCCGTAGCCGTCGGCTTCGCCGCGCAGGTTGAAGTAGATCGGCACCTCGGCCGGCAGACTGAGCACCGCGCCGAGCATGCCGAGCAGCGAGAGGCCGAGCAGCGCAGTGGGCAGTCGGTCGCTCACGGCGCGCCCTCGAGCGCCGCGGCGGCGCAGGCGGTGGCCAGGTCGTCGGCGGCGATGATCACCGGCGCGCGCGAGCCTACGCCGAGGTATTCGAGCCCGCCGGCGATGTCGCGGAAGAGCGGCGGATCGGCGAAGCAGGGCGCGTGGGAGATGACCAGCGCGTCGATGCCGCCGAGCACCGCCGCATAGGCACCGACGTAACGCCGCACGCGGTGGGCGATGAACGACAGCGCGGCGAGGCCCGCCGGGTCGTCGGCGTGCCGGCAGGCGACCGCCGAGTCGCTGCCCGACCAGCCGGCCAGGCCCGACTCGGTGCGGAGCAAGCGCTCCAGCTCGGGCACCGTCACGCCGGCGTGTTCGACCAGGTAGAGCAACGCCGCCGGGTCGACATCACCGACCGTCCCGCCGCCGGGCACACCCTCGAGGGCGGTGGCGCCGGCCGAGACCTCGACCGGCCGGCCGTCGCGCACCGCGGCGACACTCGACTCGCGGTCGAGATAGACCGAGACGACGCGTTCGGCGGCGGCGGTGGCCGCGGCCCGGCGGTGGACCGGCCCGTGCCGCCCGCGGCGCGGGTAGGCGACGGCCAGGTCGAGCGGCAACGCATAGCAGCGCGCGACGGCGGGCAGGTCGGCGAACCAGGCGGTGTCGAACACGGCGGTGTGCCGCCGATCGGGCCAGAGGGTGCGGGCGTGGCGCCAGACGGCCAGGCGCGCGATGGTGTCGTCGGGCTCGACCTCGCCCGCGGCGGCGACGGCCTCGGGCTCGATCTGATCGCTCGCCTCGGGCACGCCCGGCGGCGTGTGGATGAACCGGTGGACGACGCGCTCGACGCGGACGGCGAGCAGCGGATCGAGGTCGTCGGGCGCGGTCGGCACGGCGCAGTCGCCGGTATCGATCAGGGTCGGCATGTCGCCGCATTCGACGAGGCTGGTGCGCAGTCGCGTGGCGCCGACATCGAGGACGAGAACGCTGCTCACCGTCGGATCTGCTGCAGCCCGTCCTCGACGCTGGCCACGGCGCGGTTGACCACGGCCTGGAGATGGCTGAGCAGCCGCAGCGCGTAGTCGTCGGCGGCGCGGCGACCGTTGTCGGCGTATTCGTCGGCCGAGCGCCGGACCTCGGCGGCGTAGGCCTCGGCCTCCTCGCGGGTCTGCCGCGCATACTGCTCGGCGTGGCGGACCAGCTCGTTGCTGCGCTCCTCGGCCAGGCGGGCAATCTCGTGGTCGCTGGCCAGGGCCCCGGCCTTCTGCCGCGCGTCCTCGAGCGTGCGGGCGGCCTCGCCGCGCGCCGACTCGCGCTCGGTCTCGGCGCGGCGGCGCAGTTCGAGGGCGTAGTTCTCGGCGTTCTGCAGCAGGTCGTGGGCGTCCTGATACTCGTGCGGCAGGCTCTCGCGCAGCTCGTGGAGCGTGGCCTGCAGCTCGTGGAAGTTGACCACGATCTTGTGCGACATCGGAATGCGCGTGCTGGAGTCGATCAGCGCGTCGAGCGCCTCGAGGATCTCGTGGTGGCTACGCGGTGGGATGATGACCCTCCCGCTGCCGCGCGGCGGCACGGTGGCGCAGCGGCTCAATCACGCAGGGCGGCACAATCTGGTCCAGCGACCCGCCATACTGCGCCAGCTCACGGGCGACACTCGAACTCAGGTAGGCGTGCTCGGCACTGGTGGCCAAGAACAGCGTCTCGATCTCCGGCCCCAGCTGCCGGTTCACCTGCGCCATCTGCAGCTCGTAATCGAAATCCGACACGGACCGCAGCCCCTTGACGACGACCGCGGCACCGTGATCTTGCGCGTAATGTACCAGTAGCCCATCCAGCTTGTCAACCTGCACCCCGGCCAGGCCGGCACAGGCGGCCACGACCAACTCGCAGCGCTCCTCGACGCTGAACCAACACGACTTGCCCGGGGCCGTGCCGACGGCCACCACCACGCGGCTGCACAGCTCGGCCGTGCGCCGGATGATGTCGAGATGGCCCAGCGTAATCGGATCGAACGTGCCCGGCACGACGGCGATCATGCAACACCCCCGGTGTAGAAGCTGAGCTGCGTCTCACCGGTCTTGCGCTCGCGCGTGCGCTCCAGCCGGCCGCACGCCGCGGGCAGCACCTCGCGGGTTGAGTGCTCGATCACCACCACCCCGCCGGGCGCCAGCAGGTCGTCGAGCTCGCCCAGCCGGGCGAGGATCTTGCCCGCCTCGCCGCGGTCATAGGGCGGGTCGGCAAAGACGATGTCGAAGGTCTCGCCGGCCAGTAGCTCGACCGCCGTGGTGGCGTTCTCGAGCCGGAGCGCGGCCTGCTCGCCGTAGCCGAGTTCGAGCACGTTGCGGCGCAGCAGCCTGAACCGCCGGCCGTCCAGCTCGACAAAGGTCGCCGAGGCGGCGCCCTGGCTGAGCAGCTCGAGCCCGACGGTGCCGTAGCCGGCGTAGAGGTCGAGCACTCGCGCGCCGCGCAGGCGCGGGCGGAGGATGTTGGCCAGCGCCTCGCGCACGCTGGCCGCCGTGGGCCGGGCCGACGAGCCGGCCAGCGTGCTGAGCGGTCGCCCGCCGGCGCTGCCGCCGACCAGCCGGATCGCGTGCTGGCGCGTCATGCCGCCCTCCGTGCGCCGCGCGACCGCGCGGTGGCGCGGTGGTCTTCGGCACTCGAGCGGCTGGACCTCTCGGCCGGTCCGGGCGACGGATCCGGCTCAGTCCTCGTCCGCCTCCTCGTCGTCGTCCTCGAACATCTTGCCCAGGTCAAAGGCGAACGCCTGCGCGCCGGCCTTGCCCTCGCCGCACATCCGCTCGGCCTTGCGCGCCATCTTGATCGCCCGCTTGACCGCGCCAAGGCCCATGCCACCGATGGGACCGTTGATGCTGATGTTCGGCGCGGTCTGGTAGTGCGCCGCGCCCTCGCCGCTGGCCGGCAGGCCGACCTGACCCTCGAGGAAGGCGAGCAGTTGACCGGCGACCAGGCTGGCCGCGGCGACCTTCTGCCGGTCGTCGGCGCCGTCGGGCAGCACCGGCTCGAGGGTCTCGACGAACGGGTCGTCGCAGACCGCACGCAGGCTGGCCTGCAGGCCGCTGAGGCTCTTCAGCGCCTGGTCGCCAAGGCCGTCGAACTGCAGGTGCAGCCCCTTTTCCAGGTCGTGGCGCAGCGCCCGCGCGGGCGGA
The DNA here is from genome assembly GCA_964405335.1 of uncultured Fimbriimonadaceae bacterium. Lineage (GTDB taxonomy): Bacteria > Armatimonadota > UBA10988 > UBA10988 > UBA10988 > CAYONP01. The sequence goes on along the minus strand of CAYONP010000023.1, from coordinate 6,276 downwards.
ATCAGGCGAATCAGGGCGCGCAACTGGCTCTCCGAATACTCACCCACCGGCTCTCTCCTCGACGCACTCCCGGGTTCCGGATACAGGCTCTCGTCGCTCATCGCGCTCCTCCGGCTCGACGCCCAGCGCGGCCAGCACCTCCGGCCGCAGCCGGCGGCGCAGGTTGCGCCGGGCGTGATGCACGCGGGATTTGACCGTGCCCAGGTCGCAGCCCGTGGCGGCGGCGATCTGCGGGTAGCTCAGGTTCGCGTCGGCAAACAGGATCAGGGCCTCGCGCTGCGGCGCCGGCAGCGAATCGATCGCCTGCCGCAGCTCGGCCAGCAGCAGCATCTGCTGCAACTGCTCGTCGGGCGTCGGCTCGCCGTTGCACAGCGCGGCGGTCACGGCCTCAAAGTCGAGGTCGCCGCACGACTCCAGCTCATAGGCACCGCGCCGCCGTAGCTCGCTGTAGCACAGGTTGCGCGCCACGCGGAACAGGAACGGCGCGAGATGATCCTCGTCAAGCAGCTTGCCGCGCGAGAGCCAGAGCGCCAGGAAGGTCTCCTGGACCAGCTCCTCTTCACGCTGGAAGCCGTCGACCAGTCGCCGCACGAAACCGAGCACCCGCGGCCGCCACCGCGCACAGAGCTGATCGAACGCCTCGCGCTCGCCCGCTCTCGCGCGCCGCAGCAGCTCACCGTCGCCGGGCGGCTCGGACATCGGCACTCCCAACCGCCAGATCGCCGCCGCGCCGCGACGGTTCATCGAGTTCGCTAGCGCACCCCGACCAACTCCCGGTACCGCCCGACCATCGCCGCGAGCAGGCCGATCGCCCGTTCCGCCTGCTCCTCGGTCCATTCGGTCACCAGCCCGACGTTCGGCGGCGTGGGCGAGTAGGCGACGTGGACATCGACCATCTCGTTCCAGCTATAGAAGCCGAACCCGTCGCCCAGCTCGGCCGCCTGGCCGCCATAGAGCGCGACCGCGGCGGCGAAGCGCGGGTCGTCGGCCGGTACGGCCCAGTCGCTGTAGGTGCGATAGGTCAGCACGAAGCGCTGCCCGGTCCGCTCGCGCGCGGCGGCCAGGGCGTCGGCCTCGGCCTGGTTCAGCGGGCCGGTGTTGCGGAACAGCACCAGGTCGGCATAGTCGCAACTGCTCGGGTTGGCGCCGTAGCTCACGCGGTAGCCCTCGGCGTGCGGGTGCAGGCTGCCGTACTGATACGGCACCTCGGCCATGAACAGCACTTCGGGGTGCGCCGCGCGCACGCGGTCGGCCATGCGGCCGAGGCTCGACGAGATGGTCTGCGAGCGGAACTCGACGTGATCCTCAAGCGCCCGCGGATGCGCCGGCTCGCCGTCGTAATCGAACACCAAGGTGTCGCGCGGATCGACCGCGCCGAACGACGCCAAGCCGGTGCCCCAGGCGCGGTTGACCGCCGCGATGTCGTCGTACCGGGCGGCCAGCCAGTCGCGGAAGCGGGCGTTGGTGGCGTCGTCGAAGCTGCCGTTCCAGGCCGACTCGACGCCGAGGCAGATGACCGGCCGCAGCTCGCCGTGCCAGTCGACGCGGAGGGTCGCGACGTCCTTGTAGCGGTCGAGGTAGTCGATCGCGTAGCGCGCCCCGAACTCGATGATCGAGTCGTGCCAAATCAGCGGCGGCGCCGGCGTGCCGTCCTGGTTCTCGCCGCAGACGATGTCGACGCCGTACCACTCCTTGGCCAGCGCCAGGCGTTGCTCGCCGCTGACGTCGCTCCACGTCTTGAGGCTCAGCCAGGGCAGGACGCCGAGGCCGTACTCGGCCGCCAGGCGCTGCTCGCGCTCGATCCAACGCCAGTCGCCGTCGATCGCCTGGCTCCACTCGTGGTCGACCGCCAGGCAGGTGACGCCCATTTCACGCAGGCGGGCGAAATCGGCGCGCATGGCCGCGTCGTCGGACTTCCATGGGTCCCACCAGTGGCCAAAGAAGTAGACCGCGACGAGCGGCTCGCCGCCGGGCACGCGCAACGGCTCGCGGGCAGCGGCCGCGAGCGGGAGCAGAGTCAACATCACCATCCCCCGCACCATCGGGTTCTCCGCCGGTCAGGTTGCCGCCGCGTGCGCCATCCCCTCCCGGAGAATCACCTCCGGCGCTGGTGTTCAGGAGACCGTGTCCCGCGCGACTGCCGTATAATCGTCGCGGAGGTGCCGATGATCTGGGCCCTGTTGGCCAGTCTCGCCGGTCTTGCCGGGCTGGCGCTGCACCACGCCGCGGCGGCCTGGCGCTGGCGCTGGCGCGAGCAGTCGCTCCAGGCAAGGCTGCGGGAGCAGAGCACCCGGCGCGAGGTGTTCGAGAAGACGCTCGCCCGCTTGCGGCGCGACTATGACGACGGCAAACTGAGCATCGGCGACGGTTACCGATCGCTGTTTGAGCGCCTGACCAACGAGACGAGAAGCGGGAGCGAATGATGCCCTTCTTCGCCGCGATGATCCCCATCTGCATCGTCGCCATCGTCGCCTGGATGGTGGTCGAGGTGAGCCGGAACAAGCGGTCCGGCACGAGCCCCGCCGTCGAGCAGCGGCTGAGCCGCCTGGAGGCCGCCGTCGAGGAGCTGCGCGAGATGGTCTACGACGCGGTGGTCGAGGTCGACGAGCGCAAGCGCTTCGGCGAGGAGCCGCGGCGCCTGCCGCGAACCGTCGACGCCTAAGGCAATAGTATGGAGCCAGTCTGGTTCTTCGCGGTCATCTTCGGCGCCGTCACGCTCTGGAAGTGGTTCGAGCATCGCGAGCGGCTGGTCGCCGCGCAGGCCGGCTCCAGCGAGCTGGCGCAGCGCGTGGCGCGGCTCGAACAGGCCGTCGCCGAGATGCGCGAGCTGGTCTGTGACACCATCGTCGCCGAGCACGACGAGGCGGCTTTCCGGCGGCTCGGTGAACAGGCCGAGCAGCTCACGCGCTCGGTCGACGCCTGAGGAGACCGGCATGGATCCCGCCATCACCGGCATCGTGATCACCGCCATCGTGTGCGCCACGTTCGTCGCCTGCATGTGGATGGTGGGCCAGGTCGAGCGACAGAAGCGCGCGGCGCCCAGCGCGCAAGCCGACGAGCTTCAGGCGCGGATCGCGTCACTCGAGTCGACCGTCGGCGAGATGCGCGAACTGCTCTACGACACCATTCTGCAGCAGGACGAAACGGCGCCGGCGCGGCTCGGCACCGCCGGCGAACAGGTCACCCTCGATGCGGGTTGATTGGAGGCGCCCATGGCCGGCCTGACGGCAATCCTCATTCTCCTGGTCATCTTCGGTTCGATTACCTCGTGGGTCTACATCGCCCTGCGTTACGGCGGCGGCTCATCGAAAGAGGTCGAGGCGCTCGGACGGCGTGTGGCCGAACTCGAAGCCGAGCTGGCCGAGCAGCGGCGGCTGCTCGACGACGCCATTCTCGAGCACGACGAGCTGCGCTTCCGCGAACTCGACTCGCCGCGGCAGCAGCGCGTCGACGCCTGAGGCGGGAGGTCCGAGTCGATGTTCTGGTTCATCATCCTCTTCTTCGGCATGATCTTCGGCTTCGTCCTGCTGGTGGTCTGGATGGGCCTCCGCCACGAGAGCCAGAAGCAGGCCCTCTCGGGCGAGGGCGCCGAGCTGCGTCAACGGCTCTGCGCGGTCGAGCACGAGCTGGCCGAGCTGCGTGAGCTGGTGGTCGACGCGCTGATCGACCAGGACGACCCGCGCGCGACCCGACTGGCCCGCGAGATCGACCGTTCGGAAACCGTCGACGCCTGAGCGCGAGTCAACACCCTCATGGATGAAGCCATCTACCGCTTGCTGGCCGACCGCCTGGAAGCTGGACTGCCCGGCGTCCTGGCCACCGTGGTGCACACCCGCGGCTCGACTCCGCAGCGCGCCGGGGCGAAAGCCATCTTCACCCCCGAGGGCGGCGTGATCGGCACCATCGGCGGCGGCTGCCTCGAGGCCGACGCCCAGCGCCGCGCGCTCGAGGTCCTCGCCGGCGGCGGCGCCGAGCTGCTCACCATTCAGCTCAACCACGAGTACGACCAGGACTCCGGCCTGATCTGCGGCGGCACCGCGCGCATCTGGGTCGAGCCGACCGCGCCCGAGCTGCGGCCGCTGCTCGACGCCCTCGCCACCGCGCGCGCCGCCGGTGTCGCCGCCGCCTTCGCCACTGTCGTCGAGGGCGGTGCCGGCCACCTGGTCGTCCGCGAGGACGGCCCGGTCGCCGGCGACGAGAGCCTCGCCGCACCGGTCCGCGAGGCGCTGCGGCAGCGTTCAGGCGGGCTGCTCGAGGCGGGCGACCAGACCCTCTATGTCGACCTGGTCGTCCCCCGCCCGCGGCTCTGGATCGCCGGCGCCGGGCACGTCGGCCGGGCGGTGGCACGCTTCGCCCGAGATTGCGATTTCGAGGTCACCGTGATCGACGAGCGGCCCGACCTCTGCTCGCCCGCCAACATCCCCTGGGCCGAGCATCACCACGCGACCGAGATCGCCACCGACCTGAGCGCCCGCGACTACGGCCCCGAGGACTACGTGGTCATCGTCACCCGCGGCCACCGCCACGACGCCGATGCGCTACGGGCGGTGATCGGTTCCGACGCCAAGTACCTCGGCCTGATCGGCAGCCGGCGCAAGATCAAGCTGATCAGCGACGGCCTGCTCGAGGACGGCGCCGCCACGCCCGAGCAGCTCGCCCGCGTCTACGCGCCGATCGGCCTCGACATCGGCGCGGTCAGCGTCGACGAGATCGCCCTCTGCATCGTCGCCGAGCTGGTCGCCGTCCGCCGCGGCCGGCTAACATCGCCCGGCGACCGGCTCAGCCGCGAGAAGCGGAAGCCGAGCGGGGCGGGGTGTATGGGCGTCTGATCACCCCTCCATCCCCGGCGCCGGCCAGCCACGCGTGGCGTCATCGAGGACCAGCACCCAGTCGTGCCCTGGGCCGCTCGACGGCGGGGTGAACTCGTGTTGGCCGCCGGTCACCTCGCCGGTCCAGGGGCAGGCCGCGTCGCGGGGGCTGTACCACCAGGCCGTCAGGCGCGGGGCGAGGTGAGTCAGGTCGACCTTCACCGGCCGGCCGAGCGGTGTGTAAATCAGCGCATATGAGCCGTCGGCGTCGCGCGTTGCGGCACAGCGGGCGGGCGGGTCGTCGGGCGGGTCGACCAGCAGGCCGGCGTCGGGGATGCGGCTGAGGTAGGGCCGGCTGAGCATCAGTCGCTTGAGGTGCAGCATCTGCCCGCTGGCTGGCAGCGCCAGCGCCTGGCGCCAGGGCGTGCGGGCGTGACTGACCGGCGGGTGACGCTCGCTGAAGAACTGCCAGATGTCGTGGCAGCCATAGGTCACGCCGCAGGCGCCGGCGAAGACCGAGCGGTAGACCGCTTTGCGCACGTCGTACTCGTCGAACCAGCCGAGTTCGGGGTTCCAGTTGATCGGGTGGTCTTCATAGCACGGCTCGCCGTCGAGCGTCGGCTTGGCCGGCTCGAGCCCGAGGTCGTGGGCGACGAACTGCCCGGTGTCGATGTCGCGCGCGCCGTGGCCGGACTGGATCATGTTCAGGTTGAGCCAGGTGTCGGCGTGGTAGAACCGGCTCGAGGAGGAGAAGCCGGACGGGTGGTAGGTGATCAGGTGCGCTCCGCCGTCGCCGGCGCGCAGCCCTTCGGCCAGGGCGCGGTAGATGGCGAAGTGGCGTTCCTCCTCGCTCGGCCGGTCGCCGCCGGAGATCCAGACGATGCGCGCGTCGCGGTAACGCCGTCCGAGCCACTCGCCATAGACCCGCGCGTTCTCGGGGGTGAAGACCTCGGGCCCCTTGCCCCACTTCTTATTGACCTTGTCGCCCCAGGTGGGCAGCAGGCCGCAGTACATGCCCAGCTCGCCGCAGCGGGCGACGATCCAGTCGACGTGTTCGAAGTAGGCCTCGTTCGGCCGTGCCGGGTCCTGGTCAATGAGCGGCAGGTGGCCGTAGCGATTCGGCTCGGTCAGCCCGTCGAACTCGGCCAGGGCGACGGCCTGGATGACGTTGTAGCCCTTGACCGCGCGGTCGCGCAGGTAGAGGTCGGCCTCGTCGCGGTCGAGGCGGTGGAACAGCTCCCAGGCGGTGTCGCCGAGCCAGAAGAACGGCGCGCCGTCGTCGAGCAGGTAGCGGTGGTTGTCGGATACCATCAGCATGGCGGTCACCGGAGCGTGGCTTCGCCATTGCGCGGGCAAAGCCTGCCGGCAACCCGCGGGCGCGTGCGGCCATGACTCCCCCTTCCCGCCGCGGGAAAGGGGGTCGGGGGGTTAGGCCAAGCCGCCGGCCCGTTCGGCGAACGGGCCCTAC